>JBAZOQ010000001.1:0-146280 GCA_041648595.1 Minisyncoccota bacterium
CGGAGAGAATGAGAATTACGAGTGCCGGCAACGTCGGCATCGGGACGGCGAATCCTGGCACAATTCTAGAAATTGGCAGTTCAGACCTCGGAAACGGAGTGGCCGGGCCGATAATTACCCTAGGCAGAAACACTAACGCCACTGCCACCGGCGCCGGTTCTCTTAATTTCTTAGGTAAAGCCGGCACTGCTGGATATGTTTGGCAAGACGCGGCTGGCAATATGAGAATTAACACATTAGCTCCGACCAACGCCAATGATGTTGCCGGCACTGTCATCGGCACTCAGACTTCCACCCGAGATACAAAACAAGATATTAATGATTATACTGATTACAGTAATGCTCTGAAAATGGTACTGGATGCTCCACTTCATGCTTTCCGTTACAAGAATGAAGTTAATGGTTATGGCACAGATTCTCCTCTTGCTAAAATACGCATCGGATATATCGCAGATGAAGTTAATCCAGTTTTTATGTGGGGCAACAGTATTGACCAAGTATCTGTCAATGGAATATTGATGGCTTCTATAAAAGAATTGAATTTAAAAATAAATAATTTATCAAATACACAAATAGGAACACCTGCAACATCACTTGGACAGTATGCAAGTATGTTTTTTAGTGATGTATTATATAGTGTTGATCAAAGTACAGCATATCTAAAAGCGCTTGTGGTAGATACATTAAAAGTAGGTAGTCCAACGAAGCGTACGGGTATTACTTTCTATGATGAAATTACGGGCGACCCATATTGCGTATCAGTGGCCAATGGCGCAACCAAAACAGTAGCAGGAGAATGTATGGTAATAACTCCACCAGAACCTGTCGGTGGTGGAAGTCCCACTGTCTCTGCGTTAGAACCTCCGTCAACTCCGGCAGCGGGAAGCCCAGTAATCACGTTAAATGGTGCTAGTTCAATGAATTTAGCGGTAGGGGATGTATATAATGAAGAAAGTGCCACTGCAGTAGACGACGTTGATGGTGATGTAGCTGTTATAATAAGTGGTGGAGTTGATACAGCTGTAGATGGCACTTATACTATCACTTATTCTGCAACAGACACTGCGGGGAATAGTGCGAGTATGACAAGGACGATAATAGTTGGCATAGGGACAGCTCCAGTATTATCAATAACTTCTGTACCAGAACCAGAACCTACACCGGTCATAGAACCAGTTCCAGTATCTGAACCAACACCAATTCCGGAACCATCACCAGAACCTGTTCCAGTATTAGAACCAGCACCGTAGAGATAATTTTCAATTTAACAATTATCAATTTACAATCAAAATTCAATTTTCAATCATCAATGAACAATGAAAAATAATAATAATTTACAATTTAACAATTTACAATTTTTAATCAAAAATCAATGACAAATGATCAATTTTCAAACAAATATAATCTTGAAGAACGAACAGCAATTTTTGGGGAAAAAATAATTAAACTTTGTAGAACAATAAAAAGTGATAAACTCAGTGATCCAATTTTAAATCAATTAATTCGCTCTGGTACAAGTATTGGAGCAAATTATATGGAAGCAAATGGGGCAAGTTCAAAAAAAGATTTTAAAAATAAAATATTTATATGTAAAAAAGAGGCACAAGAAACAAAACATTGGCTTAGAATGTTGAAAAGTTTTTCATTAGAACAATTAGAAATAATAGAGAAATTATGGAAAGAGGCTCAGGAGCTTACATTGATTTTTCAAAAAATTACGTCTAGTTTGAAAATTAATGAATAAAAATTGAATAAAAATTCAATGAAAATTGTAAAATTAAAAATTAAAAATTTATACAAAATCGTCTCACGAATAGCAAATGAAAGCATTAAAAACACGGAAAGTAATGATATTTTAACCCCCCTAGCTCGTGAGATGGAAAAATGTAACAAAATTTGCGTTAAAAATAACACTTGGTATAATGTAAGTATATGAATCTTGTAAAATGTGACATTTGTAAAAAGAAATTAAAAGATAGTCCAGTGAAAGCTGGTATTGGTTACTTTGCTGATAAAGATTTTTGTTTAAAATATGGAAAACCAGTTTTAGATTTTTTAAAAAAACATAAATTATTAGATGAAGAAAAATAAAAATATGATCAAGAATAAAATAAAACAAAAAAAAGTAACCATTAACAAACTAGCTATTATAACTAAAGATGGTTTCGATAGGGCTGATAAAAGATTTGAAAGTATTGATAAAAAACTCAACCAGCATGACAAGATTTTTGAAGTAATGATAAAGGAACTAAAAACTATCCATGGAGATAATAAATATTTTAGACAAAGTATTTCTAATTTAAACGTAGATGGTTCATCTTATGATAGAAAAATTGAAAATTTAACTATACGTGTGGAAAAATTAGAATTAAAATAAAAGAATGAATTATGGTATTCCAGAAGAGGATTAAAACAAAAAATGCCACCAAACTGGTGACATATTTTGTAAGCGCTTGGCTACAGCTTGAAAGCCGTGAGAGGGCGAACCCTTCCAAACGCTATAATAAAGTATAGCAATAGAAAAAATTATGTCAAGCGAAAAAATAGAAAATCTTAATACATCTTCAATTGGTGAAAGTAAAAATGCTGAGTGTTGCCCATATTGCAAATCTAAAAATTTCGTCAAACGTGGTACTCGTCAAAACCAATATCAAGTAGTTCAACTTTATTTAGATGGAGAAATTTGCGTTTTTTTAATAAATTATATATAATTTATTTTATGATATCAAAATTTATTGAGCAAAAACTTAAAATGGCAAAATATAAACTTTTGAAGGATGGTACCTTTTTCGCTGAAATACCATCGGTCAAGGGGGTTTGGGCAAACGCTAAAACATTAGAAAAATGTAGACTTGAGTTAGCAGAAGTTTTAGAAGATTGGCTTTTTTTGAATATTAGGGAAAAGAAAAATATTCCCGGTTTTCCTGTTAGCACAAATATAAAAATGCAAACTCGAGCTTATGCTTAACAATATTTCGTTTAAAAATCTCGTAATTAAATTTAAACATCTTGGTTTTAATGGTCCGCATGCTGGAGGACGACATCTTTTTATGTCCAAGGGAAATTTTAAAGTTCGTGTTCCTAATCCACACAAAGGCGATATATCTAGGTCTTTAGTTGCAGAAATTTTACGTCAAGCAGGAATTTCTAAAGATGATTGGAATAATGCTTGAATTATTTTCAGACAAACACAATGTCAAGCAAAATAGAACAAAAAGAAATTATTCCAGATATATCCACAATTGGCGAAAGCAAAATTGCTGAATGTTGTCCTTATTGCAAATCTAAAAATTTCGTCAAACGTGGTACTCGTCAAAACCAATATCAAGTAGTTCAGCTTTATTTATGCAAGAATGAAGAATGTGCTCGCACTTTTACTGCACAAGATGTGAAAGGTAAACATTTTCCATTGAATGTGGTGATTGAAGCTATGAGTTATTATAATTTAGGGTTTAGTTTAGCAGAAACTTGTAGGATAATTGAAAAGAAATTTGGCGCCCCCGTGCCGAGTTTGCCTGTTGTTGCCGGTAGCGTTGAGCCAGAGGGACATGCTTTAAATCCATCAACTTCGGCAGCGGGAAGCTTCGTTGCCCCAACTCCCGCTACACTTTCGGAATGGATAGAAGAGTATAGTGAACTCTGTCGTTATAGTCGATTACGTCCTTATGCGACCAAAATGTGTAAACCAAAAGATACGATTGAAGTCGTTACGATGGCGCATCGTCAACTTTATCGTTTTCGTTATCATCGCCCTAAAACGACCCTAATGCTCACAGAATTTAGAAATCGCAATCTTGGGCGTCTTAAAGAATATTTGAATGCAGTTTCTTCTGAGACGCCACATCAGTATTTTCAAGATGGCGAGAGAATGAGTGATGTGCGAAGCAAATTTAGCACTGCTGATATGATAGTAAGGTCAAAGACAAATTATGCGAATCGTTTAGCGGCATTTGTTTTACAGACAGTTTCTGAAAATAAAGCACGACACGAAGCACTCCAGCGATTTTTTATAGCTAATGATTCTTGCACAGTAGCGACAGAAGTACCTGTTTATATTAGAAAAGAAGATATTGAATATATGGAAAATGTGCTTAAATTTAAAATATTAGGAGAAGAAGGTCTAAAATTCAAAGGGGATAAGGAACAAAGTGAAAGAAGGAATCGGCTCAACACGCAATCAAAATCGGCAGCGAAGGACCTGCCTCGTCTGCTGACGGGGCATATAGACTTAATTCAAATAAGAAATGGTCAAGTGCATATTATGGACTATAAACCAAATGCTGCTAAAGAACATCCAATAGAACAACTCACTTGGTATGCGTTAGCACTTTCACGTTTGACAGGTTTACGACTTTTTGAATTTACTTGTGCTTGGTTTGATGAAAAAGATTATTTTCAATTTTTCCCATTGCATGTGGTAAAGAAGATCGGCTTAACGCACAGGCAATCTCGGCACGGGGACGCTAAAGCAATAAAACCACGAAGACGTATTATTCATTTTAAAGATGGTACTAATGTCGAAGTACCACGAGATAATAATGGTAAAGTAATTATTGTGTGATATGTGTTAAAATAAAAAAATGGAGAACACAACGAAAATAGTTTTATTTAAAAACAAACAAGTTCGCAAAATACTTTATAATAATGAGTGGTATTTTTCTGTTATTGATATCATTGAAGTTTTGACGGATAGTAATAAGCCTAGAGATTATTGGTATGCAATGAAAACTAGAGTAAAACTTGAAGATGGAATTGAACTGTCTACAATTTGTCGACAGTTGAAATTATTGGCTCCTGACGGAAAAATGAGAGAAACCGATTGTACAAATACTGAAGATACGTTTCGTATAGTTCAATCAATCCCATCACCTAAAGCTGAACCATTTAAGCGATGGCTGGCGAAAGTGGGTTATGAGCGTATTCAAGAAATAGAAAACCCAGAACTAGCAACCAAACGAACCAGAATGCTTTATAAGCTAAAAGGTTATGGTGATGATTGGATTGAAAAAAGAATGAGAGGAATTATTATTCGTGAAGAATTAACCGATGAATGGAAAAATAGAGGAGCCAAAGAAAATAGAGATTATGAAATTTTAACTGCCGAGATTTCTAAAGCAACCTTTGGTGTTACTCCAAGTGAATACAAAAAATTAAAGGGATTAAAACGTCAAAATTTGCGTGATCATATGGATGATTTTGAATTGATTTTTAATATGCTCGGTGAGAAAGCTACCACCGAAATACACCGTACTGAAAATTCCAAAGGGGTCTCTAAATTAAAAGCAGATGCTCGTGCTGGAGGAAATATTGCTGGTGGTGCTCGAAAGAAATTAGAAAAAAGGTTGGGTCGTTCAATAGTTACAAAGAAAAATTTTCTTAAGAAATAACAGAAAAGTTATTATTGTCTAAAAACATTATGGAAGAAAAAAAATGGGATAAAACAAGAAATGAATATGTGGGAGGATACAAACCATCAGGTAATTTCGGTGCAGGAACATATAAAAAAGCATTTACGCCAAAGCGTCCGGTAAAAACATTTCGTGATTTAGAAGTTTATCAAAAGCCAATAGAATGTGCAGTTTTGATATCAAAAAATATTGTGCCTGTTCTTATTAAGTTAAAATATGCTTACACAGAGCGTCTTATGGATTGTTCACTAGCTGTGCCACTTTTAGTTGCTGAATCACATTCGTTACGTTTTGCTGATTTTGCGCTTGGCGTCGGTTATTTAGAAAAAGCAATGTCGACATCAAATAAGATGGTTGTGTATTTAGAGCATATATTAGGACTTTATGGTTCAAAAATTGACCAAACCTTAGTTCTAGACCTTATCGGGAGATATACAGAAAGTCGCACAAAAATGTTTCATCTTGAAAAATCTTGGAAACGTTTTCGTACAGAATATGGCGATGAAAAAGAGAAAAAAGGAGCTGGTGGTTTTAAGTATTAAATTTGATTTTGATATGGTATAATAACAATATGTCACACTTACAAAAATGTTTATGTTTAAAACCGAGCTTTGAACATTTGAACACTTTGAACATTAATATGAAAAAACAAAAAATATATATTCAAAAAATAATTCTTATGGTATTTATATTTATAATATATTTTGGATATACTTTTATTGTAAATGCTGGTGCTGTCGCAAATAGTCAAGCAAAAGTATGCAGAGATGTTGCTTGTGAGGACCCAGAAATTATTAATTTTAATATTTCTGAAGGCAATCCGCTTGTTATAGATATTGAAAAAGGTCTTAGTGGAAAGGTTTGGGGTGGGGAACTTGGTTGGATTACTTTTAATCCGCCATACGGAGGTGTATTTTTTACTGACTCAGTGACAGGGCTTTTGAAGGGCACAGCTTGGAGTGAAACATCTGGCGCTATCAATTTTTCTGTTACAGGACAGAAAGTAGTTATTGATCCGAAGACAGGGGAATGGAATGGTTGGGCTTGGGCAATGGGGCCATATGGTGGATGGGTTAAATTTGATTGTAGTGATGCATCTTCTTGTGTTAAAACTGGAGAAGGCCAGTCTTCCTTCAATTATACACAGGTTGAAAAAGAAGAAGGTTCGACCTCATTCAGCTCGGATCGAGTATCTTATTTTAGAAGATTTGTTACAGGAGCTAGTGCATTAATCGCTACTTGGACATTGAATGTCCAAGTGGCGATGGAGAGTATATTTAATTCTTTTTCTTATTCTCTTATTACTCTTTTTGATGGAATAAAATTATTTATCACAAGTACCTATAATTCTTTGTCTTACTCTTTTGCAAACTTATATAGTGGAACAGGATATTTAATTGTTGATACCTCAGGTTCTATATATACATCTTTCGCAAATCTCTTTAATGGAACAGGATACTATATAAGTAGCACAAGTAATTCTATATCTTATTCTTTTGCAAACTTATATAGTGGAACAGGATATTTAATTGTTGATACCTCAGGTTCTATATATACATCTTTCGCAAATCTCTTTAATGGAACAGGATACTATATAAGTAGCACAAGTAATTCTATTTTATCATCTTTTGCAAACTTATATAATAAAACAGGTAATTTAGCTGTTGGTGTGTATAATTCTGTATATTTATATTCAATAAATTATAAGGCTTCTGTTATTGGAGCAGTTGATAGTTTATTTAAATAGATATTAACATTTTTATTGTATATTATATTGCTAATTATATTCAATTTGTAGTACTATATAAGTATAAACAAAGTCGTTGAGTTTTTTTATTTCAGCCGGGAGGCTGATTCGCCTATTGGCGGAAATTATTAATTAGCAAATAAAAAATATATGTTATCAAATATTTTAGATAGAATTTCGTTTTGGGCACTTTTTGTAGTAGTCGTATTATTACCAGTTTTCTTTCTACCTTTTACTCAAATTCCTGTTGAGACTTCAAAAGGTTTACTTTTGGTCGTAGGATTAGTCGTTTCAATAATCTTCTGGATAGCTGCTCGTTTTTCGGATGGAAAAATTAGTGTGCCAAGATCTTGGCTTTTATTGTCTGGTGCCGGTATTATCTTGATATCTCTTGTCTCTGCTTTATTTTCTAAGACATTAAGTGTATCTCTTTTTGGAATAATGCTTGACATTGGTACTTTCTATTTTATGTTAGGTGCTTTTCTCTTAATGCTTCTTTCTTCTATAATTTTAAAGGATCAAACAAATGCAAAAATGGTTTTCTGGGGTGTAATCGTTTCTTCTACTGTATTATTTGTATTTCAAGGTTTGCGTTTATTTATGCCTGATTTATTATCATTAGGAGTTTTAGGTGGAAAGACAGATAGTATTTTAGGATCATGGAATGCTTTTGGGCTTTTTGCTGGATTTTCTACAATTATGTCTCTCTTTATAATTGAATTTTTCTCAATACCAAAATTAACTAAATGGTTATTAGGAGTATTGATTGTATTTTCGATTATATTAGCAGCGGCTGTTAATTTTCTATTAGTTTGGGAGCTTCTCGGAATTTTTGCTTTAATTATTTTTGTTTACAAAATTTCTTTCTTTTCAAGTAAAAGACAAGAAGGTGAAAAGGTAATTTTTCCAGCTTTTTCTTTTGCTGTAGTTATGGTTTCACTTCTTTTCTTTATGTCTATTCAATTTATTGGAGGACTCTTACCAAACAGTTTAGGTTTATCAAATCTTGAAATTAGACCTTCCTTTGGTGCTACGATGACAGTCACAGGTGGAGCTTTGATGAAGAGTCCTGTTTTGGGTGTTGGTCCAAATAAATTTGGAGAAGTATGGGCAATGTATAAACCACAAGTTATTAATTCTACACAATTCTGGGATACCTCTTTTAATTCTGGTTCAGGATTGTTGCCATCATTCGCTTCTACTACAGGAGCACTAGGAATTCTTTCTTGGATTGCATTCTTTGTTTTATTTTTACTTGCTGGTGCAAAGTCTCTCTTTTCTAGTATTAAAAATAATACAAGTTGGGAAGTAGTAGCATTCTTTGTAGCATCTCTTTATTTGTTTGTTTCGTCTTTCTTCTATTCTACAGGAGGCGTGCTATTCTTATTGGCTTTTGCTTTCATCGGTGCATTTATAGGTTTGTCTAATGCTAATCGTGAGAATGGGGAAGTTTCGATTTCATTCTTAGATGATCCTAGAAAAAGTTTCTTTTCTATACTTATTCTTGTTGTATTGATGATTATATCTGCAGCTACAGGATTTAAATATGTAGAGAAATTAGCTTCTGTGTCATACTTTGGTAACACTCTTTCTGCTACGACAATTGCTTCTGCTGAAGAGTCTATAAGTAGAGCTATATCATTACATCAAAATGATTTATATTTACGTACTTATGCGCAAGTTTATCTTACAAAAATAAATTCAATAGTATCAAAGGGTACTACTTCTTTAACCGATGCCGATAAAGCTGATTTGCAAACGAGTTTTGATCAAGCAGTAAATGGTGCTCAACTAGCTGTCGCTTATGATAATACAAATTATTTGAATTATAGTTCTTTGGGTGTTGTATATAATACGGTTGGATTACTTGGCGTTAAAGATGCTTACACAAAAGCAGTTGAAGCATATATTAATGCTGGAAAATTAAATCCATTAAATCCAGGAATTAAACTTGCCACAGCACGTGTATATTTTGCTGATGGTAAAGTTAAAGAAGCAAAAGACGCTGTTAAGGAAGCTCTTACCTTGAAACCAGACTATATAGAAGCTTTAATCACTATGTCTCAGATAGAAAAGAGTGAAGGAAATAATGCTAGTGCTGTTTCTTATGCGGAACAAGCTTTGTCTTTAGCTCCTGATAATAAAGATTTAATTGATTTTGTTAACTCTATAAAAAGTGGAGGTTCTGTATTAGCTCCTGTTGTCACACCTTCTTCTGATACAACAAAAGACATAAAAGCAAAACAATAATATAAGTAGTTGAAAGTCATCAAGTTCATAAAGTTAAAAAGAAAATACTTTAAAAACTTTATAACTTTAAAAACTTTAAGGACTAAATTATGCAGAAGATTTTAAAAATTTTCAGTAAAGAATATGGAAATATAAATCAGGCTGCACTTCTTTTAGGTTGTTTCACTTTTTTCTCTCAAATTTTAGCACTTTTTCGTGATAGATTTATTGCTCATTTTATTGGTCCTTCTGCCGGTCTTGATGCTTATTATGCTGCTTTTCGTGTACCTGATCTTATATTTATTTCTATTGCATCTCTTGCTTCTATAACTGTACTTATTCCATTCATCGTTGAAAAGATGAATGGAAGTATTGTTACGGAAGAAGCACGTAAATTATTGAACGATGTATTTACTGTTTTTTTGGTGACAATGGTAATTATTTCTTTTTTGGCTTTTTTAATTATGCCATATCTAATTTCTTTTATAGCACCAGGCTTTGTTCCTATAATGCAAGCTAAAGTAGTTCTTTTTTCTAGAATAATGTTGCTTTCTCCTATATTAATGGGTCTTTCAAATCTCTTTGGTACTATTACTCAACTTTTTCGCAAGTTTTTTATTTATTCTCTAAGTCCTATTTTTTATAATTTAGGAATTATAGTTGGTATTGTATTTTTATATCCAATTTTTGGTATTAATGGTTTAGTCTTTGGTATTGTATTAGGAGCATTTCTTCATTTTGTAATTCAAATTTTTGCTTCTTTCGGATGTGGTTTTACACCAAAAATTTCACTTAATATTAATTTTAAAGAAATAAAAAAAATAGCACTCACTTCACTTCCAAGAACTTTAGGTCTTTCTTTTAATAATATTTCTCTTATTGCAATCATTGCATTTGCTTCATATCTCTCAAGTGGTTCTATATCAATTTTTAATCTTTCGTTTAATCTTCAGTCTGTGCCACTTAATATCATTGGGATATCTTATGCCGTAGCAGCATTTCCAACATTAGTAAAATCTTTTTCTTCTCAGAAGAAAGAGGAATTTAGAAATCATTTACAGTCTACTGCAAGGGCTATAGTATTTTGGTCTCTTCCTGTAATATTTCTTTTTATTGTGCTTCGTGCGCAGATAGTGCGTGTGGTACTTGGTTCAGGATCTTTTTCTTGGGATAACACTCGACTTGTAGCAGCGTCTCTCGCAATCTTTTCTGTATCAGTTTTAGCTCAAGGAATGGTAGCACTTTTGTCTCGTGCTTACTACGCGACAGGGAACACAAAAAGACCACTTACAGTTAATTTATTTTGTTCTATTTTGATTATAATTTTGTCATTTATTTTTCTGCAAATTTTTCAAAATATTCCAATGTTTCATTATTTTGTAGAATCTTTATTAAAAGTTACAGATATAAAGGGTACAGAAGTTTTAATGCTTCCACTTGCATACTCTGTAGGAACTATTTTAAATTTTATTTTGCATTGGTACTTTGTTAGAAGAGATTTTATGGAACATGAATCTTTTATTACAAAAACTTTTTTTCAAAGTTTAGGTGCTTCATTTTTTATTGGAGTAGTGTCTTATGTAAGTTTAAATATTCTTTCTCCAATATTTGGTACTACTACTTTGATAGGAGTATTTCTTCAAGGATTTATTTCAGGAATTTTAGGTATTGGTGTTGGTGTTTTGGTATTATATCTTTTGAAAAATGAAGAATTGAAAGATCTTGTAAAAACTATCCAAACCAAATTCTGGCGCAGGCATACAAAGATTCTCATTGCCCCACAAGAGGAACTTTAATATATGCATAACTAGAGAAGGGCTGTCCTTCTCAGAAGGACCGCCCTTCTCTTTTAATCTTTTAAGTGGACGACATTTACTTTAAAAAATTTTGGTTTTTTGATTTTAGGTGTTCTTATGGGTTTTTCGCCAGATTCTATTTTTTCAAGTATCTTCTTAATCTCTTCTGTTTTATAAACTCTATAGTTGCTTATAGGGTGTCTTAGGGCGGAAAGTTTACCATCTCTATCCCAATTGCGGAGAGTGAGCCTTGATACCCCCAACATTTCTGCTGCTTCTTTTATATTTATATATTGTTTGTCCATAACCATAGTATACATTAATAAACATTACTAAGCAAATTATTATTGTTTATTAATGTTTATCTTTTTGTATTTCAAAAAAGCTATATAAAACTATATATTTTAAAATTACTAATTTATAATTAATTTTTACTAAATATGATAAAAAATTAAGAAATTCTCATAAACGGTTACTTTTTATTTGTCTATTTTTTAAAAAAATCATAATTTTATAAACTTTCTGAATTATTCTAGATAAATTTTTATTTTAAAGATAACTTTTCTAAATTTTTAATAAAAACTAAATTTGATTTTAAATATTAGAAAATCAGAGTTATTAACAGTTTTTGTTTCTAAATATAGTGTTTTTTTATGATATAATTTAGGTAATAAATGAGCTACAGATAATTTTTTTAAGAAAAAAATATTTTGATAAAAATAAAAAATAAATTAATAAATCCCGTTAGAGGTCGCGAGGGCTCGCAGCGAGCCTCTACCTCTAACGGGATAAAACTGCCAGATAAAATACCCCCTAATGTGGGAAGATTTTTTAGTAGGATAAAATTAAAATTAGAGATGAAAATAAAATTAAGAAAATTAACAAATAAAAAAGAAGAAAATAAAAAAATGCAAAATATTATACAAAAATTAAATAGAGAAATAAAAAAGAATTTTTCTTTTATTAAACAAATTAGAAAAATAAAAATGATTCAAGTTGTTTCTTTTATTTTAATTTTTTCTTTTATTTCTTTTTCTTATAATCCTAATTTAGCTATTGCAGCAGATGTGACTCCTCCAACTCCATCTGCACCGACTTCTACTGCTCAAACATTAAAAAGTGGAGCAACTTCAACTTCAACGATAGAGTCCAACGAAGCAGGTAATATTTATTTAGTAAAAAATGGAGCCGTACCAACAGGAGCACAATCAGCTAGTGCTAATTTAACCAATCTTGTTCTTTCTGGAACACCATCTAATTATACTTTTTCGGCTGGAACTTATAATTACAATGGAGTAACAGTACCGGATACTACATCTAGTGTTACAGTGACACCGACTGGTGCAGGAGTAATTACAGTTAATGGAGTAACTGTTGCTACAGGGGTTGCTTCAGGATCTATCGCTTTAACTGCTGGAGTAGAAAGTGCCATTGATATAGTAGCGACAGAAACAGATAAGTCACCAAAAATTTATACGATAAGAGTGACAAGGGCAGCAGCATTATCTATTGGTCTAAGTTATCAAGGTGGTAAGATTTTTTATTTGGATGGTGTGGGTGGTGGTTTAATCGCATCGCTTGATAATCAAAGTACTTTTATTAATTGGGGTTGTGCTAGTTATACTGTTCCTGGAGCCGATGGTACAGCAATAGGGACAGGATATCAAAATACACTTGATATAGTTGCAGCAGGATGTGGTGGAGCTGCTGCTCTTGCTCGAGCATATACAGGAGGAGGTTATTCTGATTGGTATTTACCAAGTCAAGATGAGCTAGTTGCTCTTTATCCATACAAAGTTACTGTTGGTGGTACTTGGAATGGTACACAAACTACTGTTTTATGGTCTTCATCAGAACATGCAGATAATCGTTATGTTAAAATTGTTAATTTTAATAATGGTAATTTAAGTGCTATGCTTAAAACTGATTCTAGTAATGTCCGTGCTATTCGAAATATTTCAGCACCAACGACACCTACTCAAGCAACACCAACATTTAGTATATCTGGAGGTGCGGTAGCGGTGGGTACAACAATAACTATTACATCTGCTGGAGCTGATGCTATTTATTACACAACTGATGGAAATACTCCTACGACATCATCAACAAATCAAGCGACGACACCTCTTGTTATTAATTCATCTGTAACAGTAAAAGCTCTTGCAGTAAAATCAGGATATAATAATGCGGCTGGAAGTGCTATTTATACTACAATTTTTAATTGGAATAATGCTGTTCAAGCAGATTTAGATACAATTGTTTCTAATAATGAAGCTTTCGTTGGTAAATCTTCTGCTGTAGCAGGTACTCCATATACAGTAGATATACCAGCAGGTCCAGTCAATGGAGTATATGACATAGTTGCAGTTGATGGATTTTCAAATGTATCAAACCCACTTGCTGGTTGGTTAACAATTGATAATACTGCTCCAATAAATCAAGATACAGTTTTTGCTACAAGTGTTTCTAAACAAGGTGGAGCTAGTACAACTATTGTAAGTTCAGGAGATACTACAAACAATGTTTGGTTTGCTCCATCTGGAACAGTTTCATTTAGTGCTGGTGCAACTATGACAAAAGCTGCAAATGGTGTAGCAACTTCTATTCTTGCTCCAGCAACTGCAGGGGATTATAAATTATTTGTGTTAGATTCAGCAGGGAATATTTCTACTGCTTCTACTGCAACACTCAAAGTAGATAATACTTTACCGACTTCTACTGTAACAGCAATTTGTACTACGGGAGGAAATGGATGTACTACTCCCGGACAAGCATTAAGCCCACAAGAAATATATAGTGTGCAATCAATTTCAGGAACTGCGACAGATAATGTAGGTGGTTCAGGAATTGGTTCTGTTAAAATTTCTATAAAAGATACAGATGTATCTGTCGCCAAATGGTATAGTGGGACATCTTTTACAGATGTTACAGAAACATATATTACTACTACAGGTACAAATACTTGGAGTTTTAATTCTTCAACAGTACCATTAGTGATAGATCATACTTATTTAGTTCATATCAAATCTATAGATAGTGCATTAAATGAAGAGAGCCCTGTTCAAGCTCTTTCATTTAAATTTGTAAATTCTCCTCCAGTAGTTTCTAATGTGACAGCTTCTATGGCTTTAAGTGGAGTAGTGACAGTTGGATATGATGTCACAGATGTTGAATCAACGCAGACTACAAATTCTTTATTTTATACAATTGGAGCTACGCTTAATGGAACAATAACAAGTGGAGCAACATCACTTACAGTTTCTGATGCGACACTTTTTGGAGCTTCTGGAACTATTTTGATAGATGATGAGATGATATCTTATGCAAGTAAGTCGGGAAATATTTTACAGACTCTTACAAGAGGAGCAAATAGTACTACAGCATTTGCACATACTACAGGAGCTTTAATTTATTTAAATGCAGCTTCTGCTACAGGTACTGGTATTGGATTGTCTAATAAAGGAACTGGAAAAGTAATAACTTGGACAGCTAGAACAGATGCAGATGGATATGAAAATGCAACTGAAACAATTAAGGTTGTTGCGAATGATGGATCTGCTGGATCTATGATAGGGTCACTCGCTTCTTCTGCATTTATTTTTGATGCAAAGAAACCTACTGCGGTAGTCACATTTGATGCTGGAAGTGCAGGTGTGGTAGATAGTGCAACTATTACCATCCCAATGCCAACAGATATTTCAGCGGTAGAATATTTAATTACTGATGGTGCTTCAGAGGCAGATGGAACGACGAGTGGATGGACAAGTATTACGACTAGCACGACTATACCTTGGACATTTGATTCTGGTATTGAAATAAAGAATTTAAAATATCAATATAGAGATGCTTATGGAAACACGACAACAGAAACTATAACATCTACTTTGTCTCCAATTCTTGCAAGTTCATTTTTAGTGCAAGATACTTCTAACATAACTATTCCATCTTATGATATGTATATCGGGTGGAAAGCATTAGTAGATACTACAGGTTTCTCTTCTTATAAATTAGAATATGCGACATCTACTAATAATGTGACTTATGGATCTTATTCACCAGTTGGTGATGGAATGTCTAATCCTGTCACAAATTATTATGTTCATAGAAATTTGGATTCTACAAAGTTTTATAGATATCGTCTTGGAGTAACAGGAACTGATGGAAATACTTCTATTCGTGCAGGATCATTTACTACAGCTAAACCAGATGGAGTTCAAAATTATGGTGAAGGAGGAGGTGGAAGTGTGGCTACTGCATCAAAAGTAGAAAATGTTGTTCCAACGCAAAATGCTACAACTAAAGATGTCACTGTTACTTATAGATTGACAGATACTTCTTTGGCTCAAAAAGTTAGTGTTTCTTATCAAGCTCGAGTATTTTATAATATAGGAATTACTTTACCATCTAATGCATATTCTGGAGGAAATCTTACAGTATCTGATGCGTCTAAGTTAAAAGATTCTGGATATATTCAAATAAATAATGAAGTAATACAGTATACAGGTAAGACTGGAAATATTTTGACTGGTCTTACTCGTGGTACATGGCCTACAGCACCTCGTGCAACAAGACAGAATCTTACATTCTTTGCTGGTACTCCGGTATGGGTGATGGCGACTACGACGACACCTACAGCTATCACAAATACTACAATATCTACAGGACAAGATGGATCAATAACATGGTCTACATATGGTGAACCTTCTCTCGCGGGAAGTTCATATACTAACGTTGGAATAAGAGTGTTAGTTCACGACAATCAAGATCCTGGAGTTGGTCCTATTTCAAGTCAAAATGACTATTCAGAAAATGGAATATTAAATACTTTTGATTTAACTGTACCGACTATTACGTTTGATGCAACAAGTTCTACTGGAGCTGAAAGTGTAACCTCTGTAAACTTTGGATTAACTCTTGCTAGAGCGTATCCAGTTAATTCTACCGTCAACTATACAGTCACTGGTACAGCTACCGGAGGCGGAGTAGACTATACTCTTGCAAATGGAACTGCAACAATTACTGCTGGAAGTACAACTACTAATATCACAGCAACAATTGTTAATGATATTATTTATGAATCAAGTGAGACAATAATAGTTACAATTTCAAGTCCAACAAACGCAATATTGGGAGCTAATACAGTTCATACATATACAATCACAGACAATGACACTGTTTCAACAATTGCATTTAATACAACTTCATCTAACGGCCTAGAAAGTGTAACGGCAGTAACTATTCCAGTTACTATTTCAGCAGTTTCAGGAGCAGATACAACCGTTGATTATACAGTTACTGGTACAGCCACAGGAAGTGGAGCAGACTATACATTAGCAAATGGAACTGCAACAATTACAGCAGGAAGTACTACTACAAATATTTCTTTAGTTATTGTAGACGATGCTATTAATGAACTTAATGAAACAATTATTGTTACATTATCTAATCCAAGTGGTGCAACTCTCGGAACAAATACAGCTCATACTTATACAATCACAGACAACGATACTGCATCAACAATTGCATTCACTGCAGCAACATTAAATGGTTTAGAAAGTGTAACAGCAGTAACTATTCCAGTTTCTCTTTCTCTTGCTTCATATCAAGATATTACTGTTAACTATGCAGTCACAGGTGGAACAGCCACTGGAAGTGGAACAGACTATACTCTTGCATCAGGGGTAGCAACAATTACTGCAGGACAAACTACAACAAATATTTCAGTAACGGTTGTAAATGATTCTTTGCAAGAATCTAGCGAAACTATTATTGTAACTTTAGCTACTCCTTCAAATGCAACTTTGGGAACAAATACAGCTCATACATATACAATTACCGATGATGATAGTACTCCAACAATTGCATTTACCACAACCTCAGGAATTGGAGCAGAAAGCGTAACTCCAGTAAGTATTGGAGTAACTCTTTCAGCAGTTTCTGGATTAGATACAACTGTTGCCTATACTCTAACAGGTACAGCCACAGGAAGTGGAACAGACTATACATTAGCAAGTGGAACAGCAACAATTACAGCTGGACAAACCACTACAAGTATTTCTCTGGTTATTATAGACGATATACTTAGTGAAGTTAGCGAAACTGCTATCTTAACATTATCCAGTTCAACTAATTCAACTCTCGGAGTTAACACAACTTATACCTATACAATTACAGACAACGACACTGATCCTACAGTAGCATTCACGGCAGCTTCTTCAAATGGATTAGAAAGTGTAACTCCAGTAAATCTTGAAGTTTCTATAGCAGCAGCTTCTTCTAAAAACATAACAGTTGGTTATGCAGTTACCGGAGGTACTGCAACTTCAGGTGTTGACTATATTCTTGCTTCAGGAACAGCAACAATTACTGCAGGACAAACTACAACAAATATTTCACTCACTGTCATAAATGATACTCTTAAGGAATCAAATGAAACTGTAATTGTAACTTTATCTACTCCTTCAAATGCAACTTTGGGAACAAATACAGCTCATACTTATACCATTACAGATAATGACACTTTTCCAACATTAAGTTTCAACGCTACAACAAGTCAAAGTAATGAAGACGTTAACACTGTAGATATTCCTGTATCTATTACATCTATATATCCAGAAAATGTAACTTTCTCTTATGCTGTTACAAGTGGTACAGCTACAGGTGGATCAGTTGATTATTTACTAGAAAATGGAACAGGTACAATTACAGCAGGTCAAACATCTACAAATATTCATATAACTGTTTTTGATGATGAGATTTCTGAAAATACAGAAACAATCGTAATAACTATTTCAAATCCAACGAATGCTACTCTTGGAGCTAATACAATTCATGCTTACTCTATCTTAGATAATGAAATAGCTGTTACAGCAGCAAGTGGTAGTAATATTAAATCAACAAGTGCTCGTATTGTTTGGACGACAGCTGATTACACTGATAGTACTATAGAATATGGTACAGTAGCTCCTCCTGGTACAGAAGGGTCTTTGCCATATACTTTGTCTAAGTCAAATTCAGAGAAAGTATTATCTCATAATATTTATTTAGGAAATTTAACTCCTTCTACAACTTATTATTATAAATTAACTTCAGTTAATTTAGCAGAAGAAACAACAATTTACGAATCAGAATTTACAACTACTCCTGGACCTATTATTAGTAATGTTACATCAAGTGGTGCTACTGATATAGGAGTTGTTATCACTTGGACTTCAAATATTCCTACAACATCTTATGTTAGTTATTCTACTGATGTAGACTTAGCAAGTCCTACATTATCTTCTGTTTCAGAAGAATTAGTTACCGAACATACTGTTACTTTAACAGGATTAAATTCTGATAGCACTTATTATTATTTAGTGTATGGAGTAGATGCAGATACAAATGTAGGTGAAGATGCAAATGGTGGCAGTTATTATAATTTTGCAACAGGGGCAGATCAAACAGCTCCCGTGATTACAGGAGAGATTACTACACCTATCATTACTGCGACTCAAGCTGCTATTTTATGGACAACTAATGAAGTTGCAAATGGTAAGGTTATGTATGGAACAAGTGCTGATACTTATGATGATGAAACAGATTTGATATCAACACCATTATTAAATCACATAGCGATCATTAGTGATTTAACAGCTACGACAAAATATTATTATGTAGTTGTGTCAGCTGATGCAAACGGTAATACCGTAACATCTGATGAAAAAGAATTAACAACAGCTGAAGTTGAGCAAGTAATTGTAAGTAGCGGTGGAGGTGGTGGAGGTGGAATTATTGGTGTTGCTCAAGAAATTTATAATCTTTTGCTTGCTGAGAATCAAAAATATATAGCTAAATTTGGTAGTGATACTAATATCCCGGTTATTACAAATATTAAAGTTGATAGTATTACTGCTTTTGGTGCAATTATTTCGTATGAAACAAGTGAAGATACAATATCATTTATTGAATATGGTAAAGATACAGATTACGGTTTTATAGCAGCAGATAAAAATTGGTCAAAAAATCATATAATAAAGGTGAAAGGATTAAATTTAGGTACAGAATATGATTTTAAAATTAGTGCAATGGATAGAACAAATGATTTTGGTTTTTCTGATAATCAGACCTTCACCACTAAATTCTTAAGTGAAGATCTTGCTGAATTAAAAAAGATAGAAAACATAGAACAATTCCAAGCAGAAATAGAAGCAACGATAGAATCAATACTTCCATCTCTTGTTCCACCATTTATTGATAAACCAGTCGTATCTGATATTACAGAGAGTAGTGCAACAGTAACATTCCGTACAAACATTAAATCTTACCCAGTATTAAGTTATACAACTGATGCTAATTATGATAAAACAAAGACTAATCCATATGATGGAGAAATGTCAGATACTTCAGAAAAAAGTGTTTCTCATACAATGTCTCTTATTGGATTAAAATCTAATACAAAATATCACGTAATGGCAAAAGCATATTCCTTACCTCAAGTTATTGGTAAATCGGAAGACTTTACATTTATAACAGCTGCTTCAAAGATTCAGGGATCTATTGTTGATGTTAAGAAAGATATGTTTACAGTTATGTGGACTACAGATGAACCTACTTCTTCTATTATTGAATACAAAAATATGAAAACTGGAAGAATTTCTCGTACTATTGATGATGTTCAAAATAATTCTCATTCAGTAAGAATTGAAAATCTTTCTCCTGGAACTTCTTATCAGGTTAATATTTCAGGTATTAACCAAAAAGGTAATACAGTAGAAAGTGGTTCTTCGTTAAATGTTAAGACATCTACCGACAATACTGCACCAGAAATTTTTAATTTGAAAGTAAATAGTACTCTTCTTTCTGGACGAACAGATAAAGTTCAAACAATAATTTCTTGGCAGACTGATGAACCTTCGACTTCTTCTGTTTATTATGAAGAAGGTTCTGGGTCTTTAGAAAAAGCACTTTCGAACAAACAAGAGGAAGTAGAATTTACAAAAAATCACGTTGTTATATTGGCTTCTCTTAAACCAGGAACTGTTTATAGATTTACAGTAGAATCGATGGATGATGCAAACAATGTATCTAAACCACCAATTCGTACAATAATTACTCCTAAAAAGATAGAATCAATCGTTGATGTTATATTTAAAAACTTTAATGAAACATTTAATTTTATAAATAATGTTAGATAGAGTTAAATTATAAAAAATATTAATCTTTTAAAGATTATTACTTCATATGTTATAATCAAATTATTGTTATGAATGTTAAGCAAAATGTAAGAAAAATCTTATTAATTGATAGTAATGAAATATTACGTATCTATTTCCGTGATATATTTTGGATACACGGTAATAATAATCTCTATGAAGTTGAGGTTGTTTCTTCTTTCGAAGAAGCAGAAAAAAAATTAGAATATAAGGATTCTAAACCTGATATTATTTTTTTGGATGTAGTAATGTCAATTAAAGGAGCTAAAAATAGTATTGAAAATGAAATAAATCGATCTGTATCTTTTATTAAAAAAATAAAGAATGATAAAACTTTATCAGATATAAAGATAATTATTTATTCTGACCAGAAAGAAAAAGCAATAAAGGATAAAGTTGCTGAATTAGGCATTGAAGGTTATTTGATAAAAGGAGAATTAATGCCAAAAGAGATAATAAAATTTGTTGATAAAATTTATGAGTGAAATAATAAAAACTGAAAATTTAAATTTATGGTATGACAAGGGGAAACCAACAGAGGTTCATTCTCTTAAGGATGTAAATATAAGCATAGACAAAGGTGACTATGTATCTTTTTTCGGACCATCTGGTTGTGGTAAAACCAGTATACTTTATGCTATTTCTGGTATTGATCGTTTTCAAGAAGGAAAGGTTTTTATCAATAATCGTGATATATCAGGACTTACAAATCAAGAACTCGCAATTTTTAGACAGACTGGTATAGGTATTGTTTTTCAGCAGTTTAATCTAGTACCATCTCTGACTGTTTTAAAAAATGTTGCTTTGCCGATGCTTTTTGTGGGTATCTCTTCTGAGAAAGCTGATATTGAAGCACGTAAACTTATTGAAAGATTAGATATTCTTGATTATATTGATCGTTATCCTTTTGAACTTTCTGGTGGACAACAACAAAGAGTTGGTATTGCTCGCGCACTTGCGAATGACCCACCTATAATTATAGCCGACGAGCCATTAGGAAACCTTGATTCTGTTAATGCAAAAAAAGTATTAAATTTCTTGAAAGAATTAAATGAAAAAGATGGACGAACTGTGATAATGGTTACACACGAAGCTTGGAGTTTGCGTGACGTTAAAACTATTTTTCATATGAAAGATAGTGCTGTTACTGATATTCAAAAAGTAAAAAATACTACTACAGCTGATTCAATATCTAAACATCTAAATGAACAACTTTCTTATATGTCCTCATCTGATGATAAAAAAGAAGAATATCCTGAAGAGAAAATATCAGCTCGTATTTTAGCCAACTTTTTACTCCGTGGATATTCTATGGATGAGATTAGACGTTTTGAATCTTTTGTAAATCAAAGATTTGAAAATAAAATAGATAAAAAAGAATTTCATAAATTTGCTAATATGCCATTTAAAGATGGTGGTGTTGGTCTTTGGAAGAAAAAAGCTGAAAGAGTGACACAATATTTAGAAGAAATTTTGGAAGAAAAAAAGAACGTTGAACATATATATGGTGTTTTAGAGAAAAATCCAGAAATGTCTATTTTTGATGAAATCCTCAGCATACGTAATTGGGTATTGGAAGGTTATACTGGTAAAATAACACCAACTCAAGCGGCAGCACTTGATCAAGTTATTTCTGATAGAATTAGGAATTTTATTCCAGCAGATAAAGTTGTTGAATTATTAGATCTTTCAAAAAATAAATTTGGTGTTGGTCTATCTTTCCGTGCTGCTCAAACAATATCTGAAAAATTAGAATTATTGTTTAGTGAAGATAATACAGAAATTAATACTGAAACTGATAGCAAAGATTTTGAAAAAAAGTTATAATAGTTTAGTGATGTCTGATAAGAAATTAAAAATAATTGAATTATTGTCTCTTTCTCTTAGAACTTTTCGTATAAAACCCCAAAGAGCTATTTTGACTATTTTAGGTATGTCTGTCGGTATAGCGACAGTTCTTTTGTTGGTTTCTCTTGGTTATGGTCTTCAATATATTTTGATTGGTAAGCTTATGACCACAGAAGATTCATTAATAACTATGGAGATTTCTTATCCATCAGAAAGTAATGCTTTAATTAAAAAGCCATTATTAGACGAAATAAGAACATATGGAGACGTTGCAGAAGTTAGCCCGGTTGCTGAATTTCCTGGTGAAATAAGTAGAGAGGGAGGTTCTGGGCTTTTAGTTAATACAAGTATTGTTGAACCAGCTTATTTTAGATTATCTGGGTTGCTTCCCAATATTGGTAGTTTGCCTGGAGATCAAGAACAAGGTTTTGTGATATCTAGTCAAACATTAATACCACTTAATCTTGTTGGTGATGCTACTTCATTAGATAAACCTTTTAATTTTAAAGTTTTTTATCAGGATGATAAAAATAATACTTTTGAAGAAACAAATTCTTTAGCTCCGATAAAAATAAAAGGTATTATTAGTGATGAATCAATGCCACCAACCACTATAGTTTTTGCAAAATCTTTTTCTCAAGAACCACCTTTTTATAGGAAAGCTCTTGTGAAAGCAAAAAGTATTGATGTGCTGGAAGCGCTTCGTGATAAATTTTTAAGTGAAGGTTTTTTAGTTTCTGCTCGCATTGATCTTGTAACACAAGCTAGAAAAATCACAAATATTATAACTATTATTTTAGGTATTTTTGGAGTGACTGCATTGGTTGTCTCTGCAATTGGTATGTTTAATACAATGCTTGTCGGTTTCTTGGAACGTATTTACGAAGTTGGAATTTTAAAATCTATTGGAGCTACTGATTATGATGTACGTAACTTGTTTTTGGTTGAAGCATCACTAATGGGTATTTTAGGTGGTTTTGGGGGTATTATAATTGGTATTGGAGGGGGTAAAATTTTGAATTTTTTAGTTAGTGCTTTATCAATAAAATTTGGAGGTGGTTCGATTGATCTATTTCTTACACCATGGTGGTTTGTTTTTTTGATTTTGGCTTTTTCGGCTGTAATTGGTTTTATTTCTGGTTGGTGGCCAGCCCACAGAGCTGCTGGCTTGTCTCCAAAGGAAGCATTTACTAAAAAATAATTTTTATAATATATTTTATATATTTGTGTTATATTAAAACGATGGATCCCGTTAGAGATTAAATAGTTATTTTTTCGGGATTTATTTAAGTTAGCTCTTGTAACTAATTTTATTATTAAATATTAATTTAAGGTACGGAAATCTAAAGATTTCCTATCTCTAACGGGATGGATTTAAAACACATACGAAACTTTTCTATCATCGCACATATTGATCATGGTAAAAGTACTTTGGCGGATAGAATGTTAGAAATTACACATACTATTCCTGAGCGTAAAATGCGTGATCAAGTACTTGATTCTATGGATCTTGAACGTGAACGTGGAATTACTATTAAAATGCAACCAGTTAGGATGGTCTATCGACCAAAATTTCCAATTTCCAATTTCCAATTTCCAATCAATGATCCAATTTCTAATGAAAATTCTAAATTAAAAATTGAAAATTCAAATTCAGAATACATTCTGAATTTGATTGACACCCCAGGGCATATAGACTTTTCTTATGAAGTTTCTCGAGCATTAAAAGCAGTAGAGGGCTCTATTTTATTAGTTGATGCGACACAGGGAGTACAAGCTCAAACTCTTACTACACTTAATATGGCACGTGAGGGAGCCAAAGAAGGGGGCAAACAAATTATTCCAGTACTTTCAAAGATTGATTCACCACTTGCTCGAGTAGAAGAAGTAAAAAGGGAGGTTATAGAACTCTTAGGTTGTAATTCTGACGAAATATTGATGGTTTCTGGACGTACGGGTGAAGGAGTAGAAAATCTTTTAAATGAAATAATAAAACGTATTCCACCACCAGTTGAAAGTTATCCACAAGGTGATAATATTTTACGTGCTCTTGTTTTTGATTTTAAATATTCTAATCACAAAGGGGTTATAGTTTTTATTAGATTATTAGATGGAAAAGTAAAAAAGGGTGATAATTTACTTTTTTCAGTTTCAGGTGAAAAATTTTGTGCTCTGGAAGTTGGTACTTTTTCTCCAGAAGAAACACCAAGAGATTTTCTTTTTGCAGGAGATACGGGTTATATTGTTACAGGCATAAAAAGACCAGGTATTGCTTCTGTTGGAGATACTATTACAAAAGAAAAAAATCCATTACCTGCATTACCTGGATATATGCAACCAATGCCTGTTGTTTGGGCATCTGTTTTTCCAGAAGATGCTGATGATTTTTTAGAACTGAAATTATCTTTAGGAAAATTAAAATTATCTGATTCATCTTTTTCATACGAAGAAGAATCAAGTGGTTCACTAGGGCGAGGATTTAGATGTGGTTTTCTTGGAATGCTGCATTTAGAGATTATCACAGAAAGATTAAGACGAGAATTTAATTTAGAGCTTGTTATAACTACTCCATCTATTACTTATGAAGTATTATTGAGAAACCCTTCGACAGGCTCAGGGCAAGCTGGAAAAAGAGTAAAAATTTATTTTCCTTACTTTTTTCCTGAAGATGGAAATATAGATACAGTATTTGAACCTTGGGTAAAATTGAAAATAATTACTCCAATCAAATATATAGGCAATATTATGCAAATTCTTTTTGACCATGAAGCTGAAATTGGTGAGACAGATAATTTTGGCAATAATCGTTCTTCTGTATCTGTTAAAATGCCACTTCGTGAACTTATGCGTAATTTTTTCGATGAATTGAAAAGTGTTTCATCTGGATATGGATCTATTTCTTATGAAATAGATGAAATGCGTAAAGCAAATGTTACTAGACTTGATGTGTTAGTCGCTGAAGAAGTGGTTCCTGCATTTTGTAGAGTTGTTTCAAAAAAAAGGGCAGAAGAAGAAGCAGAAAAAATAGTTGAAAAATTACATGATATTTTACCAAGACAAATGTTTGTTACTAAAATTCAGGGTAAAGTGTTAGGACGCATAGTATCATCTCGTACATTGCAGGCATTTAGTAAAGATGTGACTCAACATATGTATGGTGGAGACGTTACTCGTAAAAATAAACTTCGAGATAAACAAAAGAAAGGAAAAAAGAAAATGAAAGAACGTGGAAAAGTGAATATTCCACATAGTGTATTTTTGAAAATGATGCGTGGAGGAAATGATTAATATTAATTTAAGCCCCTATTCAAAAGATTTCTGAGCCTTCGCCCTCGGGGACATAAGGACAGGGGACCAACACGACTCTTAAAATCTTTTAATAGTGGCTTAAATTTTACTTTATACTAAATATTGGAGAATAAAGTAAAATCATACTGATTATTATCAATATAACAAGCACTGACCAAATCATCTGGATTTTCTTTTGATGTTTTTTATTGAAAAACATGAGATAATAATAGCATATAATGAGAAATTTTCAAAAAAATGGAGAAAAGAAACATTTTATGCAATCAAAAATATTTTTGATATTTTTGTGTATTGTTATACTTGTTTTCTTTTTTAGTATGTTTAGTTTTGTTGATAAAATGAGAGATACTCAAAAAAATAAAGATATAATAAAAGATAAAATTGCAGAATTGGAAAAATCAAAACAAACATTTAATTCTGAAATTACTAAATTAAAAACAGAAGAAGGAATAGAAGAAAATATAAGAGAAAAATTTGGTGTAGTAAAAGAAGGTGAGAATTTAATGATGGTTGTAGATGATAAAAATCCACTAGTAGAAGAAAAAGAAGAAAATAATAAAGATTTTTGGTCTATTATAAAAAGTTGGCTTAAATAATATGTAATGTTATAATTATCTATATGAATCCCGTTAGAAATTCACTTAACGGGAGTCGAAAATATATTAAAAATTAATTTTAAATTTCTAACGGGATGAAAATAGCATTTTTTAGTGTTTTAAAAGAATATCAAGAATTTTTTAATAATTCATTTTCAAAAGATGAAGTTTTTTGTTTTGAAGAAAAATTAACTAAAGAAAAATTGAACCAAATAAAAGATTTTGAAGTTGTTTCTGTTTTCGTAGATTCGATAGTAGATAAAGATATTATTGATAATTTATCTAATTTAAAATTTATTACTACTCGTTCGACTGGATTTGATCATGTTGATTATCAATATGCAAAAAGTAAGGGAATAGCATTTTCTAATGTTCCAGTGTATGGCTCTAGTACTGTAGCTGAATTTACTTTTGCTTTGATATTAAATCTTTCTAGAAAAATTAGTGAAGCTCTAAGACAATTGAAAGAAGGAGGTATTTTTGAAGCATTAAAAAACATACAAGGTTTTGATTTAGATGGTAAAATTATTGGAGTCATTGGTACTGGTAAAATAGGTAAGAATGTAATACGTATTGCTAAAGCTTTTAATATGAAAGTTTTAGCTTATGATTTATATCCAGATTTAAATTTTGCGAAAGAAAATAATTTTGAATATAAAGATTTTAATGAAGTGATATCTGTATCTGATATTATTACGTTGCATACTCCTTCTACAAAAGAAAATTATCATCTTATAAATAAAGAAAGTATTTCAAAAATGAAAAAAGGTGTTTATATCATAAACACTGCCCGTGGTGAACTTATAAATACAGAAGACCTGATATTGGGAGTAAAAGAAGGTATTGTGGGTGGTGTAGGATTAGACGTATTGGAAGGTGAGCGTGATTTTAAAAAAGGAGACAAGATTGCTTTTTTTGAAATACCTAATGTTATAGTCACACCACATATAGCTTTTTATTCGAAAGAAGCGGTAGATAGAATAGCTGAAACCACGGTTGATAATATAAAAGGTTTTATGTCTGGTAATTTACAGAATTTAGTAAAATAAAAAATGAGTGAAAGATTTATAAAAAATTTTGATGAATTAGCTACGACTCCAAATCGTAAAATAACATTAGAGATAATGGAATCTGGGTTAAATGCTATTAATACAGCGAAAGTTATTGAATCTTCTATAAATCTCGTAGGAAAAAATTTATTTATAAAAGAAAAAAGTTTTAATTTATCTCAATATAAAAAAATAAAAGTAATTGGTTTTGGTAAATCTTCTTGTGACGGTGCACTGGCCTTAGAGAAAATTTTAGGACCTAAAATAAGTGAAGGTGCTGTTATAGGACTTTCGAAGGTTCCATGTAAATATATAGAAACATTTGCTGGTACACATCCAAAACCATCATTGGTGAATGTAGAAGCTAGTAAAAAAATATATGAAATAGTAAAGGGTTCAACAGAGGATGATCTTATAATTGTTATCGTTTCAGGTGGTGGTTCTGCTCTTCTTTGTTATCCAGAAAGTGAATGTACACAAGGTATAAAACTTTATGATCAATTCTTGAAATGTGGGAAAACAATATCTGAAATTAATACAGTTAGAAAACATATATCTTCCCTAAAGGGTGGTGGATTAGCTGAATTAGCATATGGAGCAACGGTTATTGGTCTTATTTTTTCAGATGTACCAGGAGATGTATTTGAAGATGTCGCTTCTGGTCCAACATATAAAGATAGATCTACCATAAATGATGCTAAACAAATTATATTAAATAATAATTTAGGAGAGTTTGATTTAATTGAAACTACAAAAGAAGATAAATATTTTGAAAAAGTTTATAATTTTGTTCTTGTTTCAAACAGGACTGCCGTAAAAGCTATGGAAAAGAAGGCAAAAGAATTTGATTTAAATGTGAATGTTGCTTCAGTTAATCTATATGATGATATAGATAAAGTACTTGAAAAATTATTTGTAGTTCAAAAAGAAAATTTTATAGTTTTAGCTGCGGGAGAACCTCGTATAATAGTCACAAAAGATGGAGGAAAGGGAGGTAGGAATTTACATATGGCGCTTCGAGCAATCAAAAAGAAGATTATTGAAAAAGATTCTGTATTTATATCTTTTGCTTCTGATGGTATGGATAATAGTATTGCCGCAGGAGCAATTGTAGATAAAAATACAATAGAAAAAATAGAGAAATTAGGTTTAAATATTGGTGATTATTTAGATCGTTTTGATTCTTATAATATATTTGAAAAGTCAGGTGATTTAATAATGACAGGTCCTACAGGTGCAAACGTTTCAGATTTGATGATTCTTTTAACAAAAAAAGATGGAAAATAAAATTACGAAAATTATTGCAGAAGAAATAAAAGATTCGCGTGGTAATCCGACTATTAAAGTTACAGTATTTGCTTGCCCGCCTTTGGAGGGTGCAGAATATGTATTTGATAGTTTTTCTGTACCTTCTGGTGCATCTACTGGAGCCCATGAAGCACATGAGTTAAGAGACCCCGAACCAGAGCAAGCTCGGTACGGGGCAGGTGATAATGGAAAAGGTGGTATGAAGAAGGCTATTTGGAATGTAGAAAATATTATTGCACCAGCTTTAATTGGTAAAGATATTTTAAATCAAAAAGAAATTGATAGAATAATGATTGAATTAGATGGAACTGCCAATAAAGATAATTTAGGAGGTAACTCTATGATAGGTGTAAGTATTGCTTGTGCAAAGACAGCTGCGAAAGTGTCTAATGTGGAAATATTTGAACATTTACGTACTTTAATGGAGATAAAACCATCCCTTCGACTAGGCTCAGGGCAAGCTAAGAGGATTCCACATCTTTATATGAATTTGATAAATGGAGGAAAGCATGTCCTTCGACAAGGCTCAGGGCAAGCAAAGAATGATTTAGTTTTTCAGGAATATCACGTTGTCCCAAATACAGAAGATGCAGTAGAAGCAGTTGAAATTGGAATTAAAATACAAAATTCTCTTAAAGAAATAATTTTAAAAGAACTAGGAGAAGAGTCTCTTGTATTAGGTGATGAAGGAGGTTTTGCTCCTAAGATAAGTGATATTAGAAAACCACTTGAATATTTAAGTAAAGCAATAAAAGAAAATAATTTAGAAGATAAAGTTAGGCTCGCGCTCGATGTAGCTAGTTCTTCTTTTTATAAAGATGGAAAATATAAAGTTGATGGTAAAGACCCCAAAGGAAAGCAAGCTTCCTACGGGGCAGGAATTTCAAAAGAAGAATTAATGGATATTTATAATTCTTTAATTACAGAATTTAATTTACTTTCTATTGAAGATCCATTTGATGAAGAAGATTTTGAAAGCTTTAGAAAATTAAAAGAAAATCAAAATAATTTAATAGTGGTAGGAGATGATTTAACTGTGACAAATAAAGTTCTTTTAAAAGAAGCAATTGAGAAAAATAGTATAAATGCAATGATTATAAAACCAAACCAAATAGGCACTTTGACAGAGACACTTGAAACGATGCAATTGGCTCGCTTAAATGGTGTAGAGCTCATAGTCAGCCACAGGAGTGGAGAAACTGAGGATAGTTTTATAGCTGATTTAGCATATGCTTTTGGATGTTTTGGTCTTAAATCAGGGGCTCCAGAAAAATCTGAAAGAAAAGTAAAATATGATAGGTTAATAAAAATTTCTAAAATATAGATTTTGTAAAATATGCTATAATATCTTTATATATACTAAAAAGTATTGATTATTAATAATATAAAATTTAGTGATTATGGTAGAAGAAAAAAAGGATGTTTTTGTTAAATGGTTTAATGAAGTAGGTATTGATGATGTTCCATCTGTGGGAGGTAAAAATGCTGCATTAGGAGAAATGTATTCTAATCTCGTACCACTTGGGGTGAATGTACCAGATGGTTTTGCTTTAACAGCAGATGCATATCGTCATTTTTTTAAAAAAACAGGATTGGATGAAAAAATAAAAGAAATTCTTTCTGATTTAAATACTCGTGATCTTAGAAATCTTCAAGTTCGTGCAAAAAAAGTTCGTGAAGCTATTTTAAAAGCTAAATTGCCACAAGATTTACAAGATGCAGTGACTAAATCTTATGCAGAACTTGGAAAAAAATATGGTAAAAATAGTGATGTCGCAGTGCGTTCTTCTGCAACAGCAGAAGATCTTCCGGGGGCTTCTTTTGCAGGCCAGCAAGAGACTTATTTAAACATACACGGTATTGAAAACATACTTATAGCAACAAAGAAATGTATCGCTTCTTTATTTACAGATAGAGCTGTTTCTTACAGAGCAGATAAAGGATTCTCACATTTTGATGCTGCTTTGTCTGTGGGGGTACAACGTATGGTGCGTTCTGACCTCTCTTCTTCTGGTGTAGCATTTACCATAGATACAGAGACAGGTTTTGATAAAGTTATTTTAATAAATGGTATTTATGGTTTAGGAGAATTTATTGTGCAGGGGAAAGTTATTCCAGATGAATTTATTGTTTTTAAACCAACATTGGAAAATGGAAGTAAAAATCCAATAATTGGTAAGAATATTGGTAAGAAAAATATTAAACTTGTCTATGCGAAAGATGGTACAAAAGAAGCGAAAGTTTCTGTAGAAGAACAACAAAAATTTTGTATTACAAACGAAGAAGCTGTAAAACTTGCAAAATGGTGTTTACAAATAGAAAAATATTTTTCTAAAAAACACAATCGTTATCAACCGATGGATATAGAATGGGCTAAAGATGGAAAGACAGGTGAGCTTTTTATTGTGCAAGCACGTCCTGAGACAGTTGTATCTGGGCAAGACAGAAATGTATTAAGAGAATATAAATTGCAAAAAACGAGCAAAGTTTTGGTGAGTGGTATTGCTGTCGGTTCTAAAATAGGAAGTGGAAAAGTTCGTGTTTTATCTAGTGCAAAAAATATTTCTTTATTCAAAAAAGGAGAAGTTTTGGTTACAGAGATTACTGATCCAGACTGGGAGCCTATAATGAAGATAGCAAGTGCTATTATTACAGATAAAGGTGGACGTACATCCCATGCCGCAATAGTTTCTCGCGAACTTGGTATTCCTTGTATTGTTGGATCAAATAATGCTACAAAAGTATTAAAAAATGGACAAGATGTTACGGTAGACTCTTCAGGGGGACAAGTTGGTAATGTATATACTGGAATATTGCCATTTAAAATACTAGAACATAGACTAGATGCACTACCTAAAATAGATACAAAGATAATGGTAAATATTGGTTCTCCAGATGAAGCATTTAAGAGTTGTCATCTTCCAGCGCAAGGAGTGGGCTTGGGAAGATTAGAATTTATTATTGCTTCTCATATTCGTATTCATCCAAATGCTTTAATTAATTATAAAAAATTAAATAGAGGGGAGAAGACTCCTGCAATAGTAAAATTACTTAAAGAAATTGATAACATCACTTATGCATATAAAGATAAGACTCAGTTTTATGTTGACGAGCTTGCACTTGGAATAGCAAAGATTGGTGCTACTTTTTATCCAGAAAAAGTTATTATTCGTCTCTCAGATTTTAAAACGAATGAATATCGTACGCTTATCGGTGGAGATATGTATGAGCCACACGAAGAGAATCCAATGCTGGGATGGCGTGGTGCATCTCGATATTATGATCCTAAATTTAAAGATGCTTTCGGTCTTGAATGTAAGGCTATGAAAATGGTACGTGAAGATATGGGCCTCACGAATGTCATTCCGATGGTTCCATTTTGTAGAACTCCAGAAGAAGGAAAAAAGGTGATAGATGTGATGAAAGAATATGGTTTGGATCGTACAAAAGATAAGAATTTAAAAGTATATGTTATGTGTGAAATTCCTTCAAACATTCTTTTGGCAGATGAATTTCTTGAAATATTTGATGGTATGTCTATTGGTTCAAATGATTTGACCCAGCTTACTTTGGGGCTAGATAGAGATTCTGGAATAGTGACTCACATATCAAATGAAAATAATCCTGCTGTTAAAAAGCTAGTAGCAGAAATTATTCATAAATGTAAAGAAAAAGGGAAGTATATAGGTATTTGTGGGCAAGCTCCATCTGACTATCCAGAATTTGCTAAATTCCTTGTAGATGAAGGTATAGAGAGCATGTCACTTAATCCTGATACTGTCATTAAAATTATTATGGCTTTAGGTGAAAAAAAAGTATAATATAAATGTACTTGTCCTGTTAGAAATTCAACAGGTATGTTATAATGATAAAAATTATTAATTTAAAATTTCTAATAGGATGCTTATAATATCTCAAACAATATTTTATATAGTAGCTTCAGTCGCAATGATCGTTGTTCTTGTGATGTTTGTTATTGTGATATATTATTTTATAGGTATTTTAAAAAATACCCGTAGTATTTCTGATGATATTGTAAATACTTATACAAAAACTAAAAAAAATATAAAGAAGATTATTAATTCAATAAAAATATGAGTCCCGTTAGAAATTTACAAAACGGGGATAAAATTATAAAAATAACATAAATCAACTATCTTTATATATAAATAATATATGTACGAATGGTATGATTTCTAAACGGGATGAAAAAACAAATAAAAAAAGAAGAAAAAAGTAGTAAGTTTTTGAGTGGAGCATTGATAGGTGCAGCACTTGGTGTAGCAGCAGGACTTTTTGCAACATCAAAAAAAGGAAAAGAAATTACAAAAGAAGTAAAAAATAAATCAGTAGAATTTTATAAATATATTGCTCCACAAATAAAGAAAGCAAAAGAGATGGGGGAGCAAGAATATAAAGCTTTTATAAATAAAGCATTAGTTAGTTATAATAAAAATAAGAAATTCAGTAAAGAAGACTTAGAAAATCTAAAAAAAGAAGTCCACGCATCTTGGAAACATCTAAAAAAGAATTTTTAGAAATCTAGCTTAGACTTGCGGAAGCAAGACTTCCGCAAATATTGCGGGATTAGTTTAGTGGCAGAATGAGTCCTTCCCAAGGATTAGACGGGGTTTCGATTACCCCATCCCGCACAGAATTTAGAAATTTAGCAAAGAAAAACCACCGAGAAGAGCATGGCTTTTCTTGGTGGTAATTATTTATATTACAAACCTTAACTTTTACTTCATTAAGATCATTTTTTTTGTCTGGCTGAAGTTGCCAGATTGAATTTTGTAGATGTACATTCCGCTAGCAAGCTGAGAAGCATCAAACTTGGTTTCATAACTTCCAGCAGGTTTTTCTTCATTAACTAACTCAACAACTTCTTTGCCGAGCATATCGTAAACTTTTAGAGTTACGAAGCCGGATGCAGGAAGTGCATAACTAATTGTTGTAGAAGGATTAAACGGATTTGGATAATTCTGCGACAGATCAAATTTTGTTGGTACAGAAGTTACTTCTTCGGTTACATCTGTAACTCCTGAAGGTTTAAGAATAATTGGTTTTCCATTATTCAAAGTTCCATTCACTTCTATTTCTGATAATTTTGCTCCATTAATAATAACATAAGAACCTTTATCAAGAGCATCATTTGTTGCAAAAGAGATTTTTGTAACGCCATCTTTTGTGTTTACAGAATTCAGTGTTTTGGATAGTGAACCTTTTTCAATCCAAGCTCCTTTTGGGAGCTTAAGATTAAGATCTCCATTAGTTAAGCTGTCAGAGAAGATTAGTTTAATAGTATTATTTGACAGTTGTTGTAGTGCGACTTCACCTTTAGTGGTATTAATACCAAGGCCACAACCTCCTTCATAGTAGTATCCATTTTCAACTGGATAGTAACTAATCACATTAAAATGTTTCCAAGTTCTATACAAAGCATCTTGGCTAGATACTTGTAGGTCGCCGGTTACATCGTAATAGGCTAAACTTTTTTGATCAATTACCATGATTTTCCCTGTAGAAAAATCAAGAATTCTAAAAATATCCAGTGTTCCATTATCTCCACCCCACACTCCATCGTTAAATACGGTTATTTTTGCCGAACTTCCAGAAGCATAGTATTGAGTATGTTCTAGATTACTTTTTGTGAAAATAGTTTGTCCAAAAATAATATATTCTTCCGTTTTATTAGCCATATCTGGATATTGATTAGCGATTACACTAATTCTTACAGGAGTAAAATAGCTGTGAAAAATTCCATCACTGAATAATCCCCAATGAATAGTGTTGTGATTTGTTGTTGGGTCATAAGATAATAATGGGTATGAATAATTATCATTCCAATACCATTCATTCAACGTAACTGTGTTTCGACTTTCAAAGTCAAAACTTAATCTGTCTGAAGAAAATATTGTCGATTCAACACCGACTATACTATCTCCAGAAAAAATGACAGGTACCTGATAATGACCACCGGCTACCATCAGTGCATTGTTAATTTGCAAATAACTATCAGATGATGGTAACGTTTGTGCAAAAATGCCCATAGAAAACAAAATGAACAATGAAAGAAAAAGTAACTTTTTCATTTTAGAACTCCTTGAAATAAATTTATTTTTTACCCAACCTGTTTGGTATGGGTAGTGAGATATATTCCCACTAATTTAAGGGTGAAATGGGATAATACGCCATCAAATTAGTGAGAATATCTCTAATATTGTCAAAGTACCTTATATTTGTATATATTAGCACTTTTAGTCTAAAATGTCAAGTAAATTTCGCTTAACGCATATGCTATAATATAAGTATTAAAAATAATCCCGATATTAATTGGGGCACCCGATTATCGGGATTAAAAACATATGAAAAATGTAATAATTTATTCAACACCATCTTGTCATTATTGTCGTTTGGCTAAAGATTTTTTTACTGCAAATAGTATTGTCTATATAGAGCATAATGTTGCTAGTGATCTTGAAAAAAGAAAAGAAATGGTAGAAAAAAGTGGACAAATGGGTGTGCCAGTAATTATCATAGATAATGAGATTGTTGTTGGTTTTGATAAACCAGAGCTAGCAAAGATGTTAGGACTTGTTTAGGTTGTCTTAATAACCTTTTTGATAAGCTTGGTATCATCGTGGGAGCTATGAAAAAAATATTTAAAATAATCTTTTCTGTAATTATAATAAGTGTTACAGTTTTTTTATTTCGTACAGAATTTGAACAAATTTTTTTTGATTTACAAAATAAATATTTTCCATGTAGTAAACCTATAACATATTCTTTAGGTTCTTTTGATGAAAAATTTGGTATATCAAAAGAAGAATTTCTTAAGGTTGTAAATACTGCAGAAATAATATGGGAAAAGTCTATTGATAAGAAGCTTTTTATTTATGAATCAAACGGTGCTGGTGCTTTAAAAATAAATTTAATTTATGACACAAGACAAGAAGCTACACAGAAATTAAAAGATATAGGTATAACAGTAGATGACAATAGAGCATCTTTTAATAGCTTAAAGTTGAAATATGACGCTATGCAATCTGATTATTTGAAGTTTAAAAATGCATTTGAATCGGAAATTGTGTTATTTAAAAACCGTCAAAAAGCTTACGAAGAAGAAGTTGCGTATTTAAATAAAAATGGTGGTGCATCTAAAGATATTTATAATCGTTTAAATAAAGAAAAAAAATATCTTGATCAAAAATTTTTAGAAATAAATAAATTGCAGGCAGAACTTAACTTAAAAGCAGATGATGTCAATGCGACAGTTATTGTCTTAAATCGTCTTGTTTCTTCTTTAAATATAGATGTAAAAAAATTTAATACAATTGGAGATGAACTTGGTGGAGAATTTGAAGAAGGTACTTATAAAGAAAATTCAACAGGCAAAGAAATTGACATATATCAATTTAACGATGAAGGGAAGTTGGCAAGAGTTTTAACACATGAATTTGGACATGCCCTGGGACTCCAGCATATAGAAAATCCTAAAGCTGTTATGTATCGTTTTAATAATGGTATAAATGAAACATTAATGATAGAAGACATTCTTGCTCTAAAAGAGTATTGTGATTTACCTATATAATAATATTTTTTGTGTCCTCGCCGGGAGTCGAACCTGGATCAGCTCGTTAGGAGTGAGCTATTCTATCCATTGAACTACGAGGACTTCAGTTAAGAACTATTTTAATTTAACACAAAAAAAAGAAATTTGGAAATTGGCTTTTTAAAAGAGCTATGCTAAAATGTTATTTATGGATCCTGAATTAAAGCAAATGCTTCAGAAAACATTAGCACTTTCTGAAGAAAACAATCTTATTTTGCATAAGATTAGAGGAGTTCAGAAGAGGGAATTTATTTGGAGAACATTAAAAATTATTGTAATAATAGGTATAACACTTGGATCTTTTTATTATTTAGAACCATATTTAAATAAAATAATGGATTTATATAGTTCGATTTCGGGTGTAGAGCAAAAAGTAAATGGTGCTTCAAATGATTCTTTATTTCAAGGTTTATTAAAGAAATTTTAAAATATTAAATATGCCTAGGTAGCTCAGTAGTAGAGCGTTCCCCTGAAGAGGGACAGGTCGGGTGTGCGATTCACCCCCTAGGCACAAAATAAAATTATCCAGATTAAATAGATCTAACTTTAATAGTATTCCTTTTTTCTTTGTCTACTTTTTGTATTTTTATAGTTAACAAGCCATGTTTTTCTGTGGCTTCAACTTCTTCTGGTTCTACTTCTTGTGGTAACAGTACTGCACGAGAGAATTTTCCCCAGTAAAGTTCTTTAACAAAATAATTTTCATCATCTATGTTTTTGTTTTCTTCTCTTTTACCTTTTATAGTAATCATATCTCTTGCAATAGTGATCTCTAGGTCTTCTGGTTTAACACCAGCAACCATAGTTTGCAAAATAATATCTGTTGGTGTTTGATAGACATCCACAGTTAATTCCATTTCTTCATTTTCTTCCTCCATCCAACTATTGCTGTTTTTTTTGTCTATTTTATTAACAGATATATTTTTTACATTTTCATTCTCTTCTTCAACATGATTGCTTCCAGTTAATCTATCAAAAAAACTTCTTTTTTTATTTTCCATATTTTTTTAATCCAGATATTAAATATATAATATCTATTTAATTTTTAATTTTCTACTTCCATTCTTCTTAGTTTTTCAAAAAGTAATATAATAATAATTGTAACGACCCAAAGAAAACCTAGTACTCTTAAAAAATAGTTTCCATTATCTTCCATTATAAAAAAATTAAAGGTACTATGCAAGACTATAGCTAATATTATACCCCCTAAAAGATATAATTTTTTTACAAATTTACCCATAAAAAACGAAAGTCCTAAAGCTATTCCTATGGTACCTGTTGAAACAGCATGGAGTAGCGTAGATCCTAAAAACCTGAGTTGACCTGTGAGTAGGCCTACCGTAGTTTGGTTAAGTGAGAATGGTTCTATTAGAAACATTGTATTTTCAAGAGCTGCGAATCCTAATGCCACAGTAATTAAAAAAATAGGCCAATCTATCGGTTCATCTATACGATTTGTTTTAGAAAGAAGAATTACTACACATAAATATTTTATTAATTCTTCTACACTTGCCCAGCCAATAATTTGCCACTCATATGAACTTACAGTATTTTGTATAAATTTTTGGATTGGTATAACAAAAATAACAGAAATCATACCAACAAAAAACAAAGAAGCAATGAGTCCTTTTGGTTCAGGATTTAAATTGTCTTCTTTTAACCAAAACCAAAGCCAAAGAAGGGCAGGAATAACACCACCTAAAAGTGCTAAAAATAAAATTTTTGGATCAGTTGTCATTGGGTTTACCCTGAGCAAAGTCGAAGGGCCATTTTTCTACTAATAAAAGTTTTTTGTCTTTTTGTAGTGGCATCATGGACCATATTTCTTCTGTGATGAATGGTATAAAAGGATGAAGAGCTTTAAGAAGTGTAGTGAGTTGTGAAAGTAATAATACTCGTGCTGAAATAGTATTTTTGTTTTCGAGAATTTTTTTCTTTGAACGTTCAATTATTATATCAGCAAAAGTGTGCCAGAAATAATGATAAAGTTTCTCGGCTACAATGTAGAATTTATATTCGTCCATTTCCTTTGTAATTTCTGTTATTAAATTCTGTAATTCTTTTTCTGATTTTTTATCTTCTTCATCAAGTTCTGTTTCTTTTGTTGAATCAAAGTCTTTTGTGTTTTCTAATACGAAACGTGCAGCATTCCAGATTTTATTGGTAAATTTGCTGTATGCTTTAACTTTTTGAATATCAAATTTACTATCTGCTCCAGGACCTATACCCACAATCATTGACATGCGGAGAGCGTCTGCCCCATATTCATTGATAACTTCTATTGGGTCAATACCATTACCTAGAGATTTACTAAATTTTTGTCCTTTCGCATCTCTGAGTATTCCATGAAGATATACCACTTTAAAAGGAATTTCTCCTATTAAATATTGGGACATTAAAATCATACGTGCCACCCAGAAGAATAAAATTTCATAACCAGGATTAATGACACTCGTAGGATGATATGTTTCTAAGTCACTTCCTTTTTTTGGTTTACCATGAGCGTAGTCGAATGGCCATCCAAGTGTAGAAAAAGTCCAAAGTCCAGAAGAAAACCAAGTATCCAGAGTATCTTCATCTTGAATCCAACCTTCACCCTCTGGTGTTTCAATTCCACAATATACTTCTTTGTTTTTATACCAAACTGGGATTCTATGTCCATACCAAATTTGTCGTGATATACACCAATCGCGTAGATTTTCTATCCAGTTGAAATAAACTTTTTCAAAGTGGTCTGGTAGAATATTTATTTTATTATCTCGTACCGGCTCGAGCATTAATTCTTTAAGTGTTTTATTTCCTCGAGAGGAGATTTTTTTATTTACATCAATGAACCACTGGAGCATTATTTGTGGTTCTATTATTCCACCAGTTCGTTCAGCCGTCGCAATTCTATTTATATAATTTTCATCAATAGAAACAAGTAATCCTTTTGTTTTTAATTTTTCAACAATTTTTTCTCGAGCATCTAAGATTTTCATGCCGGCAAATTCTCCTGCGATGGGTAAAAGTTTGCTGTATTTATCAATAATTTGTTCTTTGTCTAATTTGTATTTTTCTGCCAATACGAAGTCTTCATGGGAGTGCCAAGGAGTAATGGTCATAACCCCAGTGCCGAATTCCATATCGATTATCTCATCCTTGATTATAGTGGCTTCTATTGGGCCATTTATCCATTCTACGGTTAATTTATCGCCATGTTTCCATTTACTGTATCTTTCATCTTTTGGATGCATTACGACGTATTTATCACCAAATTTTGTTTCTGGACGAGCGGTACCTATTTCGAAAGGCCCATATTTAAAAGTATAGAATTTACTCTTTTTTTCTTCATAAACTAACTCATCATCAGATATGACTGTTTGACCCTTTGGATCCCAGTTTACTATTCTATGACCTCTATAAATTAAACCGTCGTCGTACATTTTTTTGAAAACAGTGCGAACCGCTAAATTCCTTTTTTCATCAAAAGTAAAAGCTTCTCGTGACCAATCAAGAGATGCACCAACTTTACGCAATTGACTTACTATTGTTTTGCGACTATCTGCAACAAATGTGTTTACTCGTTCTAAGAATTTTTCTCGCCCAATATCTTTTTTCTTTAATCCTTCTTTTTCTAGAATTTTTGTTATTTTAGAATCTGTTGCAATTGCTGCATGGTCGGTGCCAGGAAGCCAAAGAGTTTTTTCTCCGCGCATACGGTGGTAACGTATCATTGTATCTTGCATTGAATCTTCAAGCACATGACCTAAATGTAAGACACCAGTGGCATTTGGAGGGGGGAGAACGATAGAAAATTTTGGAGCATCTTTTTTAATTATGCCTTTCTCAATACATATGTCTGGATTAAAAAAACCGCTCTCTTCCCAGAGTTTATAAATTTTATCTTCTATTTCTTTTGGGTCGTAGGGTTTTAGCAATCTTTCATCCATATTTAAATAATATCATAAAATAAAAGGGTTTTCTACCTACAAAAAAGACAAAACATCTTTTAAAAAGCATTGCGCAGGCTGACGAGCCGAGCATAGCAAATTTTCAGCAGAAAATTATGTGCGGTTTTTAAAAGATGTTTTGTCTTTTTTTGTTAGAGGCTAAGGTTTCCTTTGGCCTTTATGCTCGAGATTTTTGGTACTTTTTTCTTATTTTTTATAAATTGTAGATATCCAGCTACACCTATCATTATTGAATTATCTCCTGTTAATTTTTTTTCTGGGAAAAGTAATATAGTATTTTTTTCTACAATTTTTTTCATTTGTCTTTGTAAATGTTCATTACAAGATACACCACCAGCTACTATGATTGTTTTTGCTTTATATTTTTCTTTTGCTTTAATTGTTTTATAAATAAGAGTTTCTACTACAGCATTTTCAAATTCTAGTGCAATAGCTTGTTTTATTTTTTCATTTTGCCCGCCTGCCTCGTTATGCGAAGCATTTCGGGCAGGTAATATATTAGGATTTTCTTTTTTAAGGTCACGTATTAAATAAAGTACTGCAGTTTTTAATCCTGAAAATGAAAAATCAAAATTTTTACTGTAGAGCATAGGGCGGGGAAGAGCGAAGGAAAAACAATCTTTGTGGGGTGTCTCGCAGGCTGACGAGCCGAGAGGCAGCGCTCCGCGAGCACGCGGAGACAGCGACCCCAGAAAGATTGGTTTTTCTGTAGCTCTTTTTTTTTCAGCTAATTTTGAAATTTCTGGTCCTCCTGGATAAGGCAGATCCATCATTCTAGCTACTTTGTCATATGCTTCTCCTGCAGCATCATCTAATGTTTGACCAATGATTTTGTATTGTAGCCAATTTTTTGAGAGTACAAGCTCTGTGTGCCCACCAGAAACGAGAAGAGATAAAATAGGGAATTCTATTTTAGGAATTGTAAAACTACCCTTGCTTTTAGCAAATACAGATACTATATGTCCTTCCATGTGATTAACTGGTATAAGTGGTACATCCCATTTTTCTGCAAGTTCTTTTGCAAAAACTATTCCACTCCAAAGTGAAGGTTCTAGCCCTGGTCCATAAGTGACTGCTATTAGATCAACTGGTTTTTCTTTTTTAGCTAATTTGGATTTTTTAAGAGCTTTTTCTAATAGTATTGGTAAATTTTTTATATGTTCACGTTTTGCGAGCATAGGGAATACTCCACCATAAGGAGTATGAATTGCTATTTGTGAATTTGAAAAATTAGATAAAATATTAAATGAAGCAAAACCATTTTTATTGAGATTTGCATCCATTATTGTTATGGCTGTATCGTCACAGCTAGTTTCTATACTTAATATTTTCATGTGGGCGGTACAAGACTCGAACTTGTTGCCTCGTCGACGTCAACGACGCGCTCTAACCAAATGAGCTAACCGCCCAAACTGTAATTATACAGCGAACTTTTCTAATATTTCAAGTTCTTCTTTTGTGTTTGCTCCTAATGCTTCATGAGATTCTATTTGTATGGCTTCCACTTTTTTTCCTTCTTTTGAGGCTAAGTGAAGGAGATCTGTTAAATAATATTCATTCTGTATATTATTATTTTTTACTTTTTCTAAATTTTTCCAAAGCCATTTTGCATCAAAAGCATAACTTCCAGCATTTACTTCTTTTATTAATTTTTCTTTTTCATTAGCATCTTTGTATTCACGAATGCCTGTAATTTTCCCATCTTTTCTTAAAATTCTTCCAAAAGCAAGAAATCCTTTTCTCCAGTCTTTAAAATCTGACACTTCCGTCGTTGTAAATGTTATTTTAGTTTTTGCTTTTAGGTGTTTTTTTAATAAATTTTTTAATGTTTCTGAAGATATTAAAGGTTGGTCTCCAGATAAGACGATTATATGTTTTGCGTCATTACAATATTCTCTTGCACAAAATACAGCATGTCCAGTACCTAGTTGTTCTTCTTGTATTGCATAAAAACAAGAATCTTTAAGTTCGGATTCCACTAATTCTTTATTATGTCCTATTATTGCTATCGGTTTTTGGTTGAATGCTTTTTTTGCTGATTTTAAAATGTATTTTATCATTGGTTTACCGTTTAGTTTCAATAAAATTTTTGGCAAATCACTCTGCATTCTTTTACCTTTTCCTGCTGCTAATATTATTATTTTTATATCTTTTAAATTTTCCATAAAAATAAGCCCGAAGGCTTTATATTGAATATATTAGCATTTTATTTAAAATTTGACGAGTTTTTTGTAAAACAAACAAAAGGTAAATAAGTTGATTAAATATGAAGAATTTATGAAGGATATTTGGTGATATTAGTAAAATATGTTATGGTATTTTTAGAAACGTTATTTATTAATTTTTTTGGGAGAAAACAATGGAGTTTAACTTATTACGAAAAATTTCAGCTTATACAGTTGGGATTTTTATTTTTATAAAAATATTTTTTGATTCTTATTTTTGGAGTATCTGGATATATTTTAAATATATCCAAAAGGATTATAAAAAATTACAAGACAGAAAAATAAAAAAATTAGAGAATATATCTAATAAGTCACATATTTTTGCTTTTATATTATTTATTTTAGCAATAATTCTTTGGTGGGAAGTTTTGGTTTATTATGCGACACCAGCTTCCTGATATCGATTTTAAGTCTCGTCATTGCGACGGGGCTTTTTTATTGGTGACCCTACCGGGAGTCGGACCCGGATTTAGTGCTTGAAAAGCACTCGTCCTAACCGTTAGACGATAGGGCCTATATAGTACATGTTATATTATTTTTGAAAAAACTGCAAAAAATGTTAGATTACATATTAGATAGGGTATAAGATAATGATGACGAACGTAGTATGGAGACGTGGGTATTAAGTATGAACTGCTTCATATTTAATCTGATTCTGCTTTTGCAGAAATGTCTAATATGCTTTAGCATGAAGACATAGGGAAGGGTCCGAGAGGGCACGAAGCCATGGCGACGAGCATAGCGAGGAGACGTGGGTGAGTGGTTGAAACCACCGCTCTCGAAAAGCGGCATACCGCAAGGTATCGGAGGTTCAAATCCTCCCGTCTCCGCAAAAGAAAAACCCGATGCACGTTTGTTTGTGTAAAGGGTTTTTTTTAAATCTGTTTTTTCTTTAAAGGTTTTTTATTTAAAAACCAATAAAGAAAAATAAAAAACAAGATACTAACTCCAACGCCCAATATTTCTAAAATTGGTAGTAAATTAGAAATTATTATTTCTAGATAACTTCCAATTAAGATAGTCATTATAGTATAAAAGATAATATGATCTTTTCTGTAAAAAATAATTTTTGTTTTAAGGTAAACAATAATTATTTTTATAAAAGAATAATCACCTTTACAGCTAACATTTTTATCTTCTATCCTAACAAAAGGGCTTGGAAGACTGTCATACTCTTCTTTTGTCATTTTTTACTCCTTTCAGAAAAATATTTTTTTAAAAATATTTAATATATTTAAGGTAATTGATGTTATTAAAACCTTAAAAAGAAATATTTGAAAATTGGAACTTTTTTTATTAATTCCAAGAATCTCAGAAAAAAAATTTTTCATTTTTTGACTCCTTTTCTATTGTTTAATTTACTTTTTCCACATAAAATATAACAATTTTTGGGTAAATTGTCAAGTTTTTTATGTGGAAAAGATATTTATTTAGTATGTAAATATAGATAAATATCCTCAATAGCTTTTACAGCATCGCCGGCGGCTATGTTATTTTGATGATATAAGATATTTGTACAATCTCCCGCAGCCCAAATGCCAGATGTTTCTGTTTTTTGATTTGATTGATTTATTTTTATACGATTTCCTTCATCTAATGGAATTATGTCTTTAACAAAATTAGTATTTGGAATTTGTCCGATTTCTACAAAAATACCTGAAACTTTTAGTTCTGTCTCTGTATTATTTATTTTGTTCTTATAAATTATTCCTTCTACAAATTTTTCACCTTTTATTTCTAAAATTTCTACATTTTTAATTGCTTTTACATTTTCTTTCTTTAATACTTTTTCAACTGTTATTTCGTCAGCACGAAAATTTTCACTTCTGTGTAATATTGTAACTGTTTTGCAATATGCAGAAAGTTGAGCAGCAGATTCAAAAGCTGCATTTCCTCCACCAACCACTACGACATCTTGATCTGCAAAAAGGGGACCATCACAAGTAGCACAATAGGTGAGTCCTTTATGCTCTAATTTATTTGCATTTTTTGCTTCTAATTTTCTGCGTCCGCTACCTGTGGCTATTAGAATAGTTTTAGTTAAAAATTCTTCTTCAGATTCTGTTTTAATTAAAAAGTTAGTATCAGATTTTGTTATTGTATTTACTTTCTCTCCATCTTTCACTTCTAATGTTTGTCCGACTCCAGCATTAGCGAGTACGTGTTTTTTAAAATTTAGAGCTAGATCAGAGCCAGAGATAGAAGGAGAACCAATCCAATTATAAATCTGTAGAGACACGATAGATTGCCCACCCCATTCGGATGTTATAAATAAGGTATTAAGTCTTTTACGAGAAGCATATACAGCCGCTGCTGAGCCAGCTGGACCACCCCCTACAATTATTAAATCATATACCATTTAGGTATTATAGCACACCTGTCAAATTTTTTAATTCTTTTTGCGTCTTAGAAATGCTGGAACAGCGCTCCAGTCTTCTCCCTCATCTTCTATAATTATTTCTTCTACAACTTCAGGTTTCTTATCTACTTTTTTTAGGAAATCATTATTAACATTAATATTTGTATTATTATTTTTATTTGAGTTTTGAATAGTATTATGTATTTCTTTTACAACTTTTTCTGCATTTTCTTCTTTTACTAATGTTTGACCTAAAATATTAGTTCCGCTAAAAAGATTTTTACGAGGAACATCATTGGTGAAGCTTGTAGCTATGACAGTGACTTTTAATTCACCTTTTTTTAATTTTTCATCTTTAATAGTACCAAAGATTACTTTAGCATCTTTATCTATAGATTCTGTAATTATTTTAGCTGCTTCTTGTATTTCATGTATTGTTATGTCATCTCCACCAGAGATAGCAAATAATACTCCCTTTGCACCATTGATTGAAACTTCTAATAGGGGAGAATTGATAGCTTGAAGTGCTGCTTTTGAAGCACGGCCATCTCCTGATGCGAGTCCTATTCCCATAAGAGCACTTCCTGCGTCTGACATGATAGCTCTAATATCTGCAAAATCTACATTTATAATACCAGGTGTAGTAATTAAATCTGAGATACCTTCCACTGCTTGACGTAGAACATTATCACAATTAGCAAAAGCATCTTTGAAGTTTGTAGTTTTGTCGGCTAGTTGTATTAATTTATCATTTGGAATAATTATAATAGCATCAACTTCTTTTGCTAATTCTTCAATACCTTTTTCTGCGATTTTCATTCGGTGATTTCCTTCAAAGAAAAATGGTTTAGTGACGACAGCGACGGTGAGTATGCCTTGCTCTTTAGCAGCACGAGCGACGATAGGTGCAGCTCCTGTACCTGTACCTCCTCCCATACCACAAGCAACAAAAATCATGTCAGCACCTTTGATGACGTCTTGAATTTCAGATTTTGTTTCTTCAGCAGCTTTTCTTCCAATTTCTGGATTCATTCCAGCACCTAGGCCTTTAGTAAGATTTTTACCAATGTGGATTTTTTTATCTGCGAGAGAATGATGCAAGTCTTGAGTGTCTGTATTCATACAAATAAAAGACACACCTTTGACTTTGGAGTTGATCATATGATTTATGGCATTTTTACCGGATCCTCCTATTCCGATGACCATAATGCGAGCAAAACTTTGTATTTCAGGGTTTAATTTAGGCATATTTATAAAGGCTTTAGGCTTTAGGCTCTAGGCTTTAGCTTTTATACTAATACTCAGAATCTAACTACTAAGAGCAAAATTTAATTAATAAAGTTATATGTTCATATAATAGCAGAAAATTATATTTTGGCTAGTAGCCTAAAGCCTAGTGCCTAAAGCCTGTGTTTAGGGCATTAATTGCTTAATGTTTGATTTTAATATTATCATTATTTTTTTGAAGAAAACTTTTAGTGAACTTTCAGAATAAGAATCATCGTCGTCGGGGTACATTATAAGTCCAAGAACCGTAAACCAAGATGGATCACGAAGTTTTGTTTTTATATTACCAAAAATTTCTGTTGCAGCTATTTTTGAAGGAAGTTTTAAATTAAATTTAGAAAAATCTTCAAGTGTTGGAATGTTTGCACCTCCACCGACGAATACAATACCTGCTGGCAATAATTCGTTCCTTTTTATTTTTTTAAGATAATTTTCTAATAATTCAAAAATATCAGAAAGACGAGCCTCGATTATTTCGTCTAATTTTTTCTTTGAGTAGTCTTCAGTTATGTTACCAAGTTTGAAACGCTCAGCATCTTCAAGTGATATTTTCATTCCTAATGCTATATCATTTGTAATATCTGCACCACCTATAGAAAAGGTATGAAGAGCTACAAGTGTTTTATTTTCAAACACAGACAAAGAAACTGTTTCAGATCCAATATTAACTATTGCTCCGCCGACTATTTTTTGTTTTTCAGATAGTGCTATACGACTTTCGGCTTCTCCTGCCGCTACTATGTCTATTGGTTCTATTCCAGCTAGTGTTACAACTTCTAATAAATCTTCAAAATGTGAGTTAGAACAAGTTACAAAAAGTGTTTTAGTTTCAAGCTTTGTTCCTATCATGCCTTCTGGTCTTCCAAGGATTTCTTTACCATCAAGTTTAAAAGAAATAGGGAATATTTTTATTGTTTTTCTATTATTTAAATTTATGTTATTTTCACAATCTTCTATTGTTTTATTTACATCTAATTTTGTTACTTCACCATCAGCCTTAGAAATGATACACATTCCATTTGTCATATCACCACGTAATGTTACGCCACCGATTGAAATAACAGCACGCCTTATTTTTAGGCCTGAATTTTTTTCAGCTACTCCCAATGCATTTTTTAGAGAAATTACAGCAGAAGAAATATCGACAACATATCCATGTCTTATGCCTTTTGTTTCACTTTCTCCAATACCAATAATTTTAGGATTTTTTTCTCCTTTTAGAAATTCTGCTACGACAACTCTTGTCGTTGTAGACCCCATGTCTATTCCTATAGAAATATTTCTGATCATATTTTTTTTCAGCTTCTTCCATTATACTCCCATGTTCCATTCCTTTCAAATGTAACATTCCGTGGATAACTAAAAAACCCACTAATTGAGGTAATGTTCTGCCAAACTTTTTTAGTTCTTTTTTAATCACACTTTTACACAAAACTATTTCTCCTACATCTTTATGTAAGGCGAAAGAAAGAACATTAGTTGGTTTATCTATCTTTCTATATTTCTTATTTATTTCCCTAGATTTTTTTTCACTCACAAAAGCAATAGACAAAGAGTATTCTTTACCCAATATATCCTGCTTTATTTTCTCAAATTTCATTTTATTTTATTTTTCCAAGTTTTCGAAGTTTTTCTATTTCCTTTCTTCTTCCTAAGCGTTTTAGAGTTCCTTTTTTGACTGTTAGTTTTGATTCTTTTCTTTTGTTATAACGAGAACCTTTTACTTTTTGAATTATGTTTGATTCTTGAATTCTACGAGAAAAACGACGCAATACGCTTGCATTATTCTCATTTCCATTTTTATTTATTTCTATTACTGTTTTTGCCATATTTGTAGATTATCATAGTTTTTTGAAAAATGCAAAATATGGGTATTAAAAAATGTAAATTAGTTGCTTTCTTAGGCAAGTTCTTGTTTTGCAAAAAATGAGAGCTAGTGCTTTTTTATGGCTCGCACTCTAACCTGAATGTGGTAACTCTATCTAATATTGCGTATGCCAAAAAAAGCACTAGCTCTCATTTTTTGCTAGACTTTTTTATAAAAAAAAGTTAAGATTCAAAATATGCAACAATCAGGTAATTATATAACAGAAGAAAAAAGAAAAGCTTTAGAAATTGAATTGAAGGAGCTCAAAGGCCCTAAAAGGAAAGAACTTCTAGAAGGCTTAGCTTATGCAAAATCATTAGGTGATTTATCTGAGAACGCAGAATATCATCAAGCACGTGAAGATCAAGGTAAACTCGAAGAACGTATTTCGAGAATAGAACAAATTTTGCAATCTTCTCAAGTTGTATCTGGTGGTGGTGGAGATATAATTGAAATTGGATCAAAAGTTGTTGTTCTTAAAGAAGGAGAGAAAGAAGAAAAAATTTATCAAATTGTAGGTTCTGAAGAGGCTGATATGTTACAAGGAAAAATTTCTAATAGGTCTCCTTTTGGTGAAGTACTTTTTGGAAAGAAAAAAGGAGAAAATGTATCATTTAAAACTCCTGGTGGTAAAGTTAATTATAAAATCGTGGATGTATCTTAGTTTCCGTTTTTAAACGGAAGAATTAAAATGTCTTCAATTGATGAAATTAGGGACACAAAAATAAAAAAACTTGAACTTTTAAAAAAGAAGGGTATTAATCCTTATCCAGCTGTTTCAAAAAGAGAATTTTCTTTAAAAGAGGCTATTGATGGTTTTGATAATTTAGAAAAGGAGGGTGTCTCTAAATGGATTGGAGGTAGAATAATGTCCATAAGAGGACAAGGTGCTATCATTTTTGTTACATTGTATGATGGTACAGCTTTTTTTCAAGGCTTATTGAAAAAAGATATTATTGGGGATGAAAAGTTTGATTTTTTTACTGAAGTAATTGATATTGGAGATTTTATTGAAATTCTTGGTACTTTTTTTACTACAAAGAGAGGAGAAAAAACGGTTGAGGTGAAAAATTGGAATATTTTATCAAAAAGCTTGCGTCCGTTGCCAGAAAAGTGGCATGGACTTCAAGACGTTGAAGAAAGATTTAGAAAAAGATATTTAGATATATTAATGGATCCTGAAGTAAAAGAACTTCTTTTTAAAAAAACAAAATTCTGGGACACTTCTCGTACTTTTATGAAAGAGCATGGATTTTTGGAAGTGGAGACCCCAAGTCTTGAGGTGACGACAGGTGGTGCTGAAGCGACTCCTTTTAAAACATATAATGAAGATTTTAAATTGCCTTTGTATTTGAGAATTTCTATTGGTGAGCTTTGGCAGAAACGTTTAATGGCTGCAGGATTTCCAAAAACTTTTGAAATAGGTAGAGCATATAGGAATGAAGGTTCTGATGCAAATCATTTGCAGGAATTTACTAATTTAGAATTTTACTGGGCTTATGCAAATTATGAAGATGGTATGATTCTCGCAGAAGAACTTTATAAAAAAATAGCGATAGATGTCTTTGGAAAAACTGATTTTGAAACAAGAGGACATAAGTTTGATTTAGGGGGAAAATGGGGACGTATTGATTATAGAGAGACAGTAAAAAAAGAAACAGGTATAGATGTACTTCTAACTACATATGATGAAGTAAAAAAGAAATTAGAAGATTTAAAAATTGTTTATGATGGGAATACAATGGAACGTTTAGTAGATACTCTTTGGAAACATTGTAGAAAACAAATTTCTGGGCCTGTTTTTTTGATTGGGCACCCAAAACTCGTTTCTCCACTTTCAAAATCAATGGAGAAGAATTCTCTATTAACAGAAAGATTCCAAATAATTATCGCAGGAAATGAAGTTGGTAATGGCTTTTCAGAATTGAATGATCCGATAGATCAAGCAGAAAGATTCGAAGCTCAACAAGAACTTTTGAAATCAGGGGATAAAGAGGCAATGATGCCTGATATGGAATTCGTTGAAATGCTTGAATACGGCATGCCTCCTACTTGTGGTTTTGGTTTTGGAGAAATGTTGTTTGCCTTTTTAGCAGATAAACCTATTCGTGAAGTTCAATTTTTTCCATTAATGCGTCCTAAAAAAGAAGAATAAAAAAACTCTCTACTATTTAATACGCATATAAAGCATATTTTATAATAAAGAGTAAAATGGACATTTTTTTTCTAGTAAAATTTTTTTTATTCTTTCGTCGCAATCCGCAGTAGAAAGAACAGATGTTAAAGGGTAATCTTTATCTATGTTTTTTTCACATTTTTTACATAGAGAAATTTGACCATTTTTTTTATCATAATACCACTGTCTTGGGTATTTATAATAAACAACTAACAGGTTGTCTTTTTTTTGACAAATTTCTTCTTTTTTCTTTTTCATTTTTTATCTCAGTTTTTAAAAAATTAAAAAATATTTTTACAAATTTTTATATCTAATATACATGATACTCTTTTTACTTTTTAAAATCTAAAAGTTATCCACAATTTGCGGAAGCAAGGCTTCCGCAGTACTATAGTTAGTATGGCGTATAGAAAAGCATCTTTTGTAGAAGGAGAATTTTATCATATTTATAATAGAGGAAATAGTAAACAAAAAATATTTTTAGATAATCATGATTATGATCGTTTTATAAAATTATTATATCTTTGTAATTCAGAATATAGTATTGATTTTCGTGAAGATATAGTAAGACAGGGAATTAATGCTTGGGATTTTGATCGTGGTGAATCTATAGTTTCAATAGGTGCATGGGTATTAATGCCAAATCATTTTCATTTATATTTAAATATAAATCCGCGGAAGCAAGGCTTCCGCAAAGTTCGTATTAATGAAATTACAGAATTTATGCACAAACTTTTGACATCTTATTCGAAGTATTTTAATACAAAATATAAACGTACAGGAGGATTATTTGAAGGTAAATTTAAATCAGTTCATATAGAGGATGATAATCAAGCAAAATATCTTTTTTCTTATATTCATTTGAATCCAGTCAAACTTATAGATAGTAAATGGAAAGAAAATGGAATAAAAAATAAAAAACAAACAAAAGATTTTTTGAATAAATATATATGGTCAAGTTATTTAGATTATAAAGGAATTACTCGTTCCCCAAATAAAATTTTAAATAAAAAGGCATTTCCAGAATACTTTCGTAATATGAAAGATTTTGATTTTGAAATAGGGGAGTGGCTTAATTTTTCGGATTCTGACTTAAATTAAAATCCAAAAGACCGTCTTTTGGGTAAAAAAAAATTGCGGAAGCCAGGCTTCCGCAAAATTTAACTTTTGTTGAAATAGAAATACACGTAGTAGAGTGCCAAAAATATGGCGAACAACAAAAAAGAAACTCCGGTACCTACCCACTGTAGGTTCCAGGCAAATATTATTCCTAAAAAGAACAGGAATAACTCAACAAAAATAAGGAGAATTGTTATCTCCTCTTTGAGGAGAATGTCTATCTTCTCTTTTAATGTTTTCATTTTTTCTCCATTTTAATTTTTAATTCCATCAATAGTTTAACACAAAATTGACATAAAAGTCAATGTTTTTCAGTTTCGAGTTATCCACAGGTAGGGCTTGGCTTCTTTTTTGCTTGTGGTTTATAATGTTAATCAAGTGGGAAAAGGTGGGAAAAGTGTTAATAACTTTTTTATATAAATTTATGTTAATCGGCGAATACATACACACTATAGATGAAAAGAATAGAATTTCATTGCCTGTAAAATTCCGTAAGGAACTTGGCAAAAAAATTATTATTACACCTGGGCTTGATCAATGTTTATTTATATTTACAGCAGTTGAATGGAAAAAGGTTTCAAAAAGACTTTCTGATTCAGATTCTGATTTATCTTTTTTGAAAGCTGACAAGAGAAGTTTTAATAGATTTATGTTTGGACGAGCAGCAGAAGTGGAAGTGGATACTATTGGAAGAATTTTAATTCCTGATTTTTTGAAAGAAAGAATTGGCCTTGCTGGTAAAGCAGCGATAATAGGAGTAGAAGACAGAGTTGAAATTTGGAATGATAAAACATGGATGCAATACAGAGATGTTGTGGAAAAACAAGCAGATCAATTAGCAGAGAAGTTGGGACAAAAAGATGATGATTAATGAGGCAGGGGAGAGTATACACAAGACAGTTCTTTTAAATGAAACAATAGAAGGTTTAGGGCTCTCCAGAAGCCAGGCTTTGGGGATTTCTAAAAGCATGGCTTCAGAAAAGATTATTCTTGATGCGACATTTGGTGGTGGTGGACATTCTAGAGAAATTTTAGAAAGATATCCTGAAATAAAAATAGTTGCACTAGATCAAGATAAAGATACTTGGAAAAAAGCAGAAAATAAATTTAAAGGTTTAGAAAAAAGAATATCATTTTTAAATATTAATTTTAGAGATATTAAAGAAGATGATAAATTTGATGGAATTATTTTTGATTTAGGTTTGAGTTCTGATCAGTTAGAAAATTCTGGACGAGGATTTTCTTTTATAAAAGATGAGCCATTGCTCATGACTATGAAAGAAAATCCTCTGCCAGAAGATCTTACAGCCATAGACATAGTAAATGGTTGGAGTGAAAAAAGTTTGGCAGATATTATTTATGGTTATGGTGAAGAAAGATTTTCTAGGAGAATAGCGAAGGGTATAGTAGAAGCAAGAAAAAAAAATAGAATTGAGAGGACGACAGATTTGGTAAAAATAATTAGTGAAAGTGTTCCATCGACATACAGAAAACAAAGGTTACATTTTGCCACAAGAACATTTCAAGCATTACGTATAGCAGTAAATGATGAATTAGGTGCTCTTCAAATAGGACTGGAAAAAGGATTGAAAATTTTAAATAAAGGAGGAAGGATGGCAGTAATTTCTTTTCATAGTTTAGAAGATAGAATTGTTAAAAGATTTTTTAAAGAAAAAGAAAGAAACGGAGAAGTATTTTTAATAAACAAGAGACCAATAATAGCAGGAGAAAAAGAAATAAAAAATAATGCGAGATCAAGAAGTGCAAAATTACGAATTTTAGAAAAAATTTAATCCGCCAAAATTTTTCACAAGATTAAGGCGAGACATTTAAAAATATAATATTAAAAATTTAGGTGGATAAATATGAAAGAAGTAAGTTTAAAATTAAAGAGTTTTGCAGGTAATGTAAATATCATTGATAATGGTAATTTACAAAGGAGGATTTTATATACGATGCTTTATGTGCTTGCAGGACTTGCTTTTTTCTATGTTTTTCTTTTAGGAAATATGATTTTTAATATTGTAGAACGAAAAACACTTGAAAGTCATGCTTTAACATTACAGAACGAAGTTGGTAATCTAGAATTAGAATACCTTTCTTTGTCTCAAAAAGTAGATCTTAATCTTGCATATTCTTTAGGTTTTAAAGAAACAAAAACGAAATTTGCAACACGAAAAGCTCTTGGTAGTATAAGTATCGCTAAAAATGAAATCTAGTTTTATTTTAAGGAATAGAATTATATTTTTTTGTATCTTTATTTTTGCTCTTATATTGATAGGAAAGCTTTTTTTAGTACAAGTTGTTCATAGTAACGATTATTCTCTACGTGCTGATAGACAATATTCTACGCCATCTTCAAATATTTTTGAACGTGGAACTATTTATTTTTCACGCAAAGATGATCAACTTGTTTCTGCTGCTATGCAGACTACAGGATTTAAAGTAGCAATTAACCCAATAAAAGTACTCGATAAAGAATTAACTTATCAAGAATTATCAAAAGTTATAAAAATAGACCACGATGAGTATTTAATAAAGGCTAATAAAGAAAATGATCCTTATGAAGAGATAGCGACCCATCTTTCAAAAGAGCAAGCTGATGCTATATCTCTTTTGAAAATTCCTGGTTTATCTATTTATAAAGAGAAATGGCGTTTTTATCCTGGAAGTAATTTAGCAGCACAGTCATTGGGTTTCGTAGCTTATAATAATAATGATCTTGCTGGACGTTATGGGCTTGAAAGACAATATAATGATTTACTTTCTAGAAATAAAAATAATCCATATGTAAATTTTTTTGCTGAAGTTTTTTCTAATATTAATAAAACATTATTTAGTGATGATACAAAAGAAGGAGATATTGTAACGACGATAGAACCGAATGTTCAAAGTTTCTTGGAAGACACACTAGAGAGTGTTAAAGAAAAATATCAAATTGACTCTATTGGTGGAATAATAATGAATCCTACTGATGGTTCTATTTATGCACTTTCCAGTAAGCCGGATTTTGATTTAAATGATTTTTCGGAAGTTAAAACTTCTACTTTTTCTAATCCATTAGTAGAAAATGTTTTTGAATTTGGATCTGTAGTAAAACCTTTAGTAGTAGCAGGAGCATTAGATGCAGGTGTAATTAAGGCAGATACGACATATAATGATAACGGATCAGTAGTCGTTGAGAAACATACAATATCTAACTTTGATAAACAAGCTAGAGGACCTGGTACAACAATGCAAGATGTTTTAACACAATCATTGAATACTGGAATGGTTTTTATAGAGCAAAAATTAGGTAAAGAAAAATTACGTGATTATTTATTATCTTTTGGTATAAAAGATAAGACAGGTATTGATTTGCCAAATGAAACGAGTGGTTTAGTTTCTAATATAATGACTAGTCCTCGTGAGATTGAATATGCGAATGCTGCTTTTGGACAAGGTATAGCTATGACTCCAATAGAATTAGTGCGAGCGTTGGCATCATTATCAAATGGTGGAAAATTGGTTACACCACATCTTGTTAAAACTATAAAATATGATGATGGTACAGAGAAAAATATTGTATATGAAACAAAACCTGTAAAAATATCTGAAGCGACTAGTACGGAGATTACGCGTATGCTTGTAAATGTTATGGATCAAGACAAGATAGGAAATGGAGAACTGGAACATTATAGTGTTGCAATAAAAACTGGTACTGCACAAGTTGCAGATAAAGAAACAGGCGGGTATTATGATGATAGGCATATGCATTCTTTTTTTGGATATTTTCCAGCTTATGAGCCTAAGTTTATTGTTTTTCTTTATGCAATAAATCCTAAAGGTGTGCTTTATTCAATTCAGACATGGGCAGATCCTTTTGTTAGTGTTGCAAAATTTTTAGTTAATTATTATGAAGTTCCACCTGACAGATAAAAGATGAATCCACCAAAATTTTTTAACAGAGAAATATTATAAATTAATTTATTTTTTTATATCAATCATATAATCTTTTAATAGATAAGTAGGTTAGGTATAAAATTTAGGCGGATGAAAACAATTTTTAAAAAAATAATAGTATACATATTACAAATAGAATCACGATTGGTTCTTTGGAAATATAAACCCAAAATTGTATCTATTACTGGATCAGTGGGTAAAACTTCTACAAAAGATGCAGTTTTTGCTGTTATTTCTCTCATTTCTTATGTTCGTAAAAGTGAAAAAAGTTATAACAGTGAAATAGGATTACCTCTAACGATATTGGGGTGTCCTAATGGATGGAATAATCCTTTTATGTGGTTTTTAAATATATTAAAGGGGTTTTGGCTTTTTGTTTGGCCACATAAATATCCTAAATGGTTAGTGCTTGAGGTTGGTATTGGTAAACCAGGTGATATGCATCGTACTGCTTCTTGGCTTCAAAGTGATGTAGTGATAATTACAGCAATAGGAGATACTCCATCACACATTGAATTTTTTGAATCACGTAAACATTTAATAGAAGAAAAGAGTAGGCTTATAAAAACTTTGAAAAAAGATGGACTTTTAATATTGAATAATGATGATGAGACAGTATCTGAAATGAGAGAAAAAATAAAGAACATTGTTGTGACTTTTGGTTTTAAAGAAGGTTCTAATATAAGAGCATCAGAAGATAGTATTTTATATACAGAAGATGAGATACCAGAAGGTTTGATTTTTAGAATAGACGAAGATGGTAATAGTTTGCCGGTGACTATAGAAGGAGTATTTGGTAGAAATCACATATATGCTTCACTTGGTGCTCTTGCTCTTTCTTCCGGTTTGAAATTTAATATGCTTGATTCTATTAATAGACTTAAAAATTATAGTGTCCCACCTGGACGTATGCGTCTTTTGGATGGTATAAATGATTCTCTTATAATAGATGATACTTATAATTCTTCTCCTTATGCTTGTGAATTTGCCCTTAAAACTTTGAAAGAGGTGAAATTAATAGGTAGAAAGATTGCTATTTTAGGAGATATGTTAGAGCTTGGTCGTCACACAGAAGAAGCGCATAAAAATATTGGTAAAATTGCAAAAGAAAATTCTGACATACTTATTGTAGTAGGACTTAGAGCTAAAAAAATAAAAGAAGGTGCGAAAGAAGCTGGAATGAACGATATGAATATTTTTGAATTTTTGAATTCACACGAAGTAGGAAAGTTTCTAAAAACATTTGTACAAAAAAATGATCTTGTTCTTATTAAAGGTTCACAAGGAATGAGAATGGAGAGGGTAGTAGAATCTATATTGAAAGATAAAAAAAATAAGTATCAACTTCTTGTTCGTCAAGACGAAGAGTGGAAAAAGAAGAAATAAAAATTGGCGGAACACAATGTCCGCCTTTTTTAAAATTCTTCAAATTTATCTAAAATTTTTTTATAGAAATTTGTTTTAAAAACAAATTTTTCTGTCAGGAATGCAATTCCTAAAAAAATTATTAAAGCACTAAAAATATAAATAGCAAGAACAAAATCTCCGTAACTCATCTTGAACTCCTTTTTGTTGATAAATCTTATACAAGTATAGCATATTGTTATCTATTTGTCAAGTATTCTAAGTTTGTAAAAAAATAACTCTTGTGTTATAATTAAAACAGAAATAAAGTAATTTTTTTAAAAAGGAGAAAAAATGAAAAATGTTCTTTATGTGATTAATCACGTAGAAATTATTTTTTGTTTCAATTTAGTTTTTTCCTTTTTGGGAATAATTATTTTGAAGAAAAGACGAATTTATAAAAATTATGCCTCTTATATAATCCTTACTAGATTAATAATAATATTGATTTTTATTAATTTTATAATAATTTTTACACACATTGAAGTTTCAAATCAAATAGGAGAAAAGATGCATCTTTTGAATTCAATTCTTGGATCTATTAAAATTGAATTTTTTGGTTTTTTGATGTCTTTTATATTATTAATTTCTTTTATAGAGATTTTTTACAAACCAGAAGATTCATTTTATATAAAATTTCTTGTAATTATGTTCGCTGTTTTTTTTGTAAGTACAGCAATAATAACCATAGTGTTGTATGTTTTAAATATACTAGTACCAACATAATATGTTGGTACTTTTTTATAAACTAGGATTAATTAAGTTTGCTATTATTAACACTATTCCAGCACCCAGGAGACATCCTGCCATTTTTCCTATAGATGAGCCAAGCATTGTACGTTCTTCTGATATTTTGCTTTCCCTTAATCTTTCTGCCATATGACCCTCAAAAACACCTGCTATGCCATCTGTAATAGCATTTCCGACGACTCCACCAATGATTGCACCAGCTATACCAGCTATTGATCCTCCAATGATTGCCAAAATAGCTAAAATACCATTATCAATTATACCAAATATAATGTCTGGCCAGACATTTTTTATTGTAATTTTAAAAAACTCTAAAGAAACAAGACATAAAAATCCTAAGGTTAATATAACCCAACCAATAATCTTTACATCATAAATAAAAAAAGCACTTATTAAAAATATAATAATACACAAAGTAGCAACTTTTATCATTGCTATAATAAATTTTTTATTCATTCATATATTATACTTTAAAATAAAAAAATAGCCCCATAAGGACTATTTTAAGTGTCTATTCAGCTGGTGTTGCTTCAGGAGTTGGAGTTTCTGGAGTTGTAGGACAAGTACATGGTTCATTTCCACATACAGGACATTTTGTTTTTACTTCGTCCATAATTTGCGTAAGTTAAATGATAATTGCATCGACAAATACGTAGACTACTACGCATCTACCCTACATATCTATTATATTATAAAAAAAAATATAAATCAAATAAATTTATAAATAATCAATGCTGAAATTGTTTCAATATTAAGAGATGCAATAAGTAAAGTTTAATTAAATAATTAAAAGTGGTTAATTTTTATAGTTTTTAGTATAATATATTATATATGAATGAATCATTAAAAAATAAAAATGATATAAAAGATAATGAAAAAGGAAGTTTTGAGATAAAAAAACATGGTGGAATTGTTTTAAGAAATATTCCTTTTTGCGAAATACTTGAAAACGAAAAAGAATATAAAGAAAGTAAAGAAAGAAAAAAGGCAATTAGTGATCTTTTAAAGATATGGGATCATTTTTTTATAGCAGAAGTATCAAATAATGTAAAAGGAGCATTGAAAAGCCCCAAAGGTTTTGAAAGATTTATTGATAGTCTTTTAGACGTAAAAGATGATAATTTTGATTTAAGAAATTTCCTTGAAGGTAGTTTGTCAGAGTTTGAATCGTTGAAGGATTCTTTTGAAACTATAAAAGAAAAATTTTTAGAGGACAGATTAGATTTTAAAGATACAGATGATATGGATTTAAATGATGAATTGAAATCTAAATTAGAAACACAACTTAAATGGATAGATGAAAAATTTAAAACAGTAGAAGATCTAATTGAATATATCAAATTAAAAATAACAGAATTATTATAAATTGGTGACCCTACAGAGAATCGGACTCTGATTTTATCCTTGAGAAGGATACGTCCTGACCGTTAGACGATAGGGCCATGTAAAAAATATAGCATTTTTTAGCAAAAAAGAAAAAACGCATAACCAATTGTGTGGAAATACGTTTTTTAGTACGATTGTGGGTGTACTTATTAAAAATTTCTAATTTAGAAGCATATTTTGAGAATAGAGTTCAGAAGATTTTCTGTTTTCTCTTTCTCTTTCTTCTCTTGACCTTCTTAAGAGGATTACAATTTCCTCTTTTTTCTCTCTTTTGATATTCCTGTGACAGAACATCTTTTTAATCTTGTTCGGTAAATTAACCTTTTTTGATTTGGGCATAACGTATCTCCTTAAAAAATAAAAAATTAGTTAATTTGACTCAATATAAAAGAACATAGAATATTGAATCTGTAAAGATTATACATTACTTTAATATAAATAGCAATAAAAACTGTGGAAAAGTCTTTTTTTTGTTAGTCTTTCAGTTTTGCTTGCCCGCCCTAAATTAATCTTCATTTTGGTGGGGTTTTTCTATTGAAAGAGTAGAAAGTTCTGGTGAAGTGCCTGCTATACGAAGCACGTCTTTGTCTATTTTTTTTAATTCTTTATTTGAAGCATTATAGTGATTTACTACAGTACCTAAAGCATTACCAAGTTTGTCGTGATATTCATCAAAAGATTTTAAGTGTTTTCCGAGATCTTCCACCTTCTTTATTATTTCTTTTGCCGACTCTTCTATTTTGAGAGCTTTGAGTCCTTGTAATACAGTTTGTAAATATGCAAGGAAAGAAGTTGGAGATGTGATGATGACTTTATATTTTCCAGCTGCTCGTTGAATCAAATTTTCATTTTCATTGTCGTTTATATTTGCTGCACCAACTTTATTTGTAAGGAGATCATAGTAGATAGCTTCATGTGGAATAAACATAAAAGCGAAGTCTGTAGTACCTTTTCCAGGTTGTATATATTTTGCAGTTTCTGTAATTCTATTTTTTAGATCATTTATAAAAATTGTTTCTAATTTTTTCTTTTCAGCTACATTTTGCTCTTCAGCCATTTTATTATAATTTTCAAGAGAAAATTTTGAATCTATAGGAATTATTTTATCTTTTACAAATACTACAGCATCGACAATAGTGCCATCTGGAAATGGGTATTGCATTTGATAAGACCCAGGCGGAAGGACATTTTTTAAAACTGTCTCTAGGTAGTATTCACCAAGTATACCTCGTTGTTTTGGATTTTTTAGTATATCTTGCAGGCTTTGTAGTTGATCAGCAAAAGAAATGACTTGTTTATTCGTCTCATCGAGCCTTGTGAGTCTTTCTGTAACATCACGGATTATTTCATTTGATTGAGATGAATGAAATTTTAAACTTTCTTGGACTTGTTTGTGTGATTCTCCAAGTTTATTATCTACTGTGCGAGATAATTCATTTAATTGAGTTAGAATAAGGTTTAAACCAGTGTCATTTTCAGGTTTATTATTTTTCTTTTCAAGTAAAAAATATAGAATAATTCCTATTATTAAAACTATTATTATAATTATTAAAATGTTTTCCATAAATTCTTTTCAAATAAACTATACTATTTTCTCAGATAATATTTTAGTGTATAAATCCAATCTTCATCTTCTCCATTTTCTTTTTCTTTTGTTTCTAAGAACCATTGTAAATAACCACGATCAATCTTTGAGACATTTTCTACTGTTTTACCCATATGTTTGCCGAAAGAAAACGAGTACATAAGTGAAGGTTTAGAAGATATATCAATCATATTTTTTAATACTTCTTTATCACTAATTTGCCCATTGGTGGATTCCTTTTTTATTTTATCAAAAAGTCTTTCAAATAATTTTTCTAAGACCAATACATCACCTAATGCATCATGTGCCATAGCATCTATTTCTATATCTAAAAAGTATCTGAGGAATTGTAGTTTATGTTGAGGAAGTTTATTTTCTTTGTCTAGTGCACGAGCTACACGTAATGTGCAAATAATATTTTTAGGATTAATTTTTTCTTTTTTTATTATTGCTAAATCGAATTTTGCATTATGAGCTACTAGTATAGAATCTTTATCTTCAAAAAGATTTTTTATTTTTTTGTAATCATTACTTTCTTGAAAAGATACTTTGTTTTCTACCATTTTATTTGTTATGTGATGTACAGCAGAAGCTTCTGCAGGAATTTTTATTTCTGGTTTATATAACTCACAAAATGTTTCATTGTTGGTTTTATAAGCTAGTTGGCACAAAAAATCTGTATTATTTACACCTGTAGTTTCTGTATCAAAAAATATAATCTTTTGCATAGTGTTATTTTAGCATATTTTTGGTATAATGTAATAATGTTACACGAGCAAATAAAAAATAATATAAAAGACGCTATGTTGGCAAAAAATATTGTTTTGCTTGAGACTTTACGTTCTATGATAGCTTCATTTACGAATGAACTTATTTCAAAGTCGAGGAAACCTAATGAATTTTTGTCTAATGAAGAAGTGATAGCAGTGATAACTCGTCTGGCAAAGCAAAGAAAAGATTCTATAGAACAATATTCAAAAGGTAATCGCCAAGATTTAGTTGATGAGGAATCAGCGCAGTTGGTTATTTTAGAGACTTATTTACCTAAATTGATGGAAAAAAGTGAGATAGAAAAAATTGCGAAAGATAAAAAAGAAGAGCTTGGTATTAATGACGGAATAAAAAAGGGAATGTTGATGCAAGCTTTAATGAAAGAATTGAAAGGTAAAGCGGATGGAGCAGTTGTGAAAGAAGTCGTAGATAATCTTTTTAAAATTTAAAGTATGTATACAGTTAATTTTTTAACTACTTTAGTAGAAAACCATCAGATATTAGCTTATCTTGTTATTTTTCTTGGGCTCATATTTGAAGGAGAGGTAGTTGTCATTAGCACTGGAGTTTTAGCTTATCTTGGAGCTTTGGATTTTACATTATCACTTATTTTTATTTTTGCCGGTAGTTTCGTAAAAACTTTTGCTTTGTATTATATAGGGGAAGTAATGAATTCTAAATTTAGTCACAGTAAATTTTTTCAATATATAGAAAGGAGAGTATTTTATTTTATGCCGAGATTTAAACAAAAACCTTTTTGGTCTATTTTTCTTTCAAAATTTATTATGGGGACGAATTATTTGGTTATTTTATTTTCTGGATATAACAGAATCAGCATGAAGACTTTTATAAAAGCAGAAATTATTTCTACCATTATTTGGGCGCCAGCGCTTTTATCATTGGGATATTTTTTCAGTCAGACAGCTCTTGCTTTCAGTAAGGAAATAAGTAAGTTCTCTTTTATTATTCTTGTTTTATTGATAGTATTTTTACTTTTTGATAAATTAATGGCTGCTTTTTATAGAGTTTTTGAGTTTTTAAAGAATACTACTAGTAATAACAATGGAAATGAATAAAATACATTCGAATACCTCAGTATTAAAAAAATTAATTACACACAATGGATCTTTTCATACGGATGATGTTTTTGCTGCAGCGACACTTTCCTTAGTGTTAGAAAAAATGGGAGAAGATTTTGAAATAATTCGTACGCGTGATGAGGAAATTATAAAAAATGGTGATTATGTTTTTGATGTAGGTGGAATTTATGATGAAGAGAAAAATAGATTTGATCATCATCAAAAAGGTGGAGCTGGTAAAAGATACGAAATAGAATATTCTTCATTTGGTTTGGTTTGGAAGAAATATGGTATAGAACTAACAGAATCAGAAAAGATAGTTGAAATAGTAGATAGACATCTCGTGGCTCCTATAGATGCATCAGATAATGGTATTGATTTAGTAGAAAGTAAACATAAAATTTTTCCATACTTAATTCAAGATTTTTTTAGAATAATGCGACCTACTTGGAGAGAAACTAATTCTAATATTAATGAAATGTTTTTTAAAAGTGTAGAAATTGCGAAAGAAATTTTATTACGGGAAATAATTTATGCAAAAGATGCTATCTTAGCTGATGAAGCAATTTTATCAATATACAATAATACAAAAGATAAAAGATTTATTGTTTTAGATAAAAATTATGCAAAAAAAGAAATTTTAGAAAAGCTTACTGGAACTCTTTTTGTAGTTTATCCTAGAGAAACTAGTAATACTTGGGGTGTTGAAGCAATAAGAAAGGATTTTAAAAGTTTTGAAAATAAAAAAAATTTACCAACAAAATGGGGAGGATTTAGAGATGAAGAATTACAAAATATTACAGGTGTAAAAGATGCAGTATTTTGTCATAAAGCATTATTTATTGCAGTGGCAAAAACAAAAGAAGGAGCGATTAAATTAGCAGAATTAGCAATTTTAAGGTAAATTATATCTAGTGCCTAGTGCCTAAAGCCTAGTGCCTATTAACATGGCATTTATAGATGAAATAAAAATATATGGAGAAGCTGGAACTGGTGGGAACGGTGTTGTTAGATGGCGTCAAGAGAAATTTATACCGAAAGGTGGACCTGCAGGAGGCGATGGTGGACGTGGTGGAGATTTTTATGCGCAGGCTGTTCGCGATGTACACATACTTTCAAAATATAAAGCAAAAAAAAGTTTTTACGCAGAAAAAGGTGAGGATGGTGGTAATAAAAGTTTACATGGCAAAAAAGGAGAAGATTTCTTTTTGGAATTACCAATAGGATCTATCATTACAAATTTAGATACAGATGAGAGATGGCAGTTACTAAAAGAAGGAGAGAAAATTTTATTATTAAAAGGTGGGTATGGTGGATTTGGAAATGAACATTTTAAAAGTTCTACTAATACGACTCCAAAAGAATGGCGTCCTGGAGAAGAAGGTGAACATGCTAATTTTCATATAGAATTAGAACTTTTTGCTGACATAGGGTTAGTTGGGCTTCCTAATGCCGGTAAATCATCTCTACTTAACTCCATAACGAATGCAGATGCAAAAGTGGGTGATTATGCCTTTACAACCCTAGATCCTAACCTAGGAGACTTTTATGACTATACCATTGCTGATATCCCAGGACTTATAGAAGGTGCAAATACAGGAAAAGGATTAGGTGTTAAATTTTTGAGACATATAAAACGTACAAAAATGATTGCGCACCTTGTTTCTTTTGAGAATTTATCTAAGGGTTCTACGGGAATGATGAAAGTTTATAAAGAAATTCGTAAAGAATTAGAAAAATATGATAAGAATTTGAAACTCGGAGAGGATGGGTTATCTTTAAAAGATGAAATCATTATTTTGACTAAATCTGATATTGTAGAAGATAAAAAAATAATAGAAAGAGAAAAAGATAAATTTAAAAAAATACTTGCCCGTTCTTCTGGTGGAAGTAAAAAAGTTTTTGTGCTTTCTTTATTTGATGATGATAGTGTAAAAAATTTACGAGATGAACTAGTGAAAATTCTACAAAAGAAATAAAATCCACAGAGGCGTTGCCTCTGTGGATTATGGATATTTTTATTTAAAAACATAATATAGCATAAAAAATACCACTGGTGCTACAAAAAAGACGATAAAGAAAAATAAATTCATTTTTTTCTTTTTCTTTTCGTATTTTTCTTGTTTCTCTCTTTCCGAAAAATATATCATTTTTAGCTCCTTTTAAGTAAGTTTACTATGAATTTCTAATTTAGAGGTTAACATAAATATTAATTTAATCAACTGTCTACCAACCTTACATATGAAAAGATAGTAGACAGTTAGGAATAGTTTCTATATAATGAATATTATGAAAGGAGAAATTATTTATAAAATTTTGTCTGTTTTACAAGAAAAAACTTTTTCTGTTATAGACTTAGTTGATGTTTTTGTTAGTTCAGGATATGGAGCAAATATTAACAAAATAGAATATGAATTTAATAAGAAAAATAAAAAAAGAATTAATAATCAAATAGATAAAGAAAAAATAAGAAAAATAAAAAGATATTTATATAAACTTGAAAAAGAAGGACTTATATTGAAAAATTTATCAATGAAAATAAATCTGACTCAAAAAGGTAAAAATAAATTAAGTGTATTTAAAAAATCTTTCTTATTAAATAAAACTAAATATAAAAGAGAAAAAAGTGAAAATATAATTGTAATTAGTTATGATATACCAATAGCATTTAATAAAGAGAGAAATATATTAAGAGATATGTTGAGATATTTAGATTTTAATTTAATTCATAAGAGTGTTTGGGTTGGGAAAACAAAATTACCAAAAGAGCTGATTGTTGATTTAGAGAATCTTGGAATTTTAGATTATTTAGAAATTTTAGAAGTTACAAAAAATGGGAGTTTAAAATCAAAAAATTAATTTTTTGATTAAGATTAATTAATATTAGAATTTTTAAAATTTGTCTACTATCTTTACATATGTAAACTTAGTAGACAAAAATGAGATTTATTTAAAATATATATTTTTTGATTTATATTAGCCAATTTAATTTTTATTTTATATAATGGAACTATGGAGAAAAAATATTATCCTACAATTGGATTAGAAATTCATGCAGAACTTAAAACAAATACAAAAATGTTTTGTAGTTGTAAGAATAATCCTGATGAAGAAAAACCAAACATAAACATTTGTCCAGTCTGTATGGCTCATCCTGGTACTTTGCCTGTAATAAATAAAAAGGCTATAGAAAATGTTATAAAAGTTGGTTTAGCTATTGGTGGAGATATTGCAGATTTTACTGAGTTTGATCGTAAAAATTATTTTTACCCAGATATTCCAAAAGGGTATCAAATTTCTCAATATAAATATCCAATAATTTCTGGAGGACATCTTGCAGATTTTGATGTGACGCGTGTGCATCTAGAAGAAGATACAGCAAATAATAAACATAGAGATGAAAAATTTACAGACGTTGGACGTCTGTTACAGACGTCCAACGTCTGTAAAGAAGGATATTCTCTTGTTGATTTTAATCGCGCAGGCGTGCCTTTAATGGAGCTTGTCACGGAACCACATACTTTTAAAACTGATACTGATGCAGCAAAAGCAGCATCTTTATTTGCGAAAGAACTTCAGCTTATACTTTGGTATTTAGGTGTTTCTGAAGCAAATATGGAAAAAGGTGAAATGCGAGTAGAAGCGAATATTTCTGTTTCTGATAACATAAAAGCTTTTGAGCTTAATCAGCCAGTCGGATTGTCAGGAAGAATGGAAGCCATTGCTTCTTTAGGTACAAAGGTAGAAGTAAAAAATTTAAATTCATTTAAAAGTGTCGAGAAAGCTATCAAATTTGAATTAGACAGAATGATTGCTCTTTATGAAGAAGGAAAAGCAGATGAAATAGTGCAAGAGACTAGAGGTTGGGATGAGAGTAAACAGAAAACATTCTCACAAAGAAAAAAGGAATCTAGTCATGATTATAGATATTTTCCAGAACCAGATTTACCAAAAATGAAATTGCATGAAGTTTTTAATTTAAAAGCAATGGAAAAAGTATTACCAGAATTACCTCAAGCAAAAAGACTAAGATATAAAAATGATTTTGGAGTAAAAAAGGAAGATATTGAAAGTTATATTAATGATAAAGAATTAGGAGGATGGTTTGAAGAAATAGCAAAATCATTAAATGATTCTGAAAAAATAAAAATTGCTTCAAATTATATTACCTCTGATTATTTGGGTTTAAAGAAAGCCAACTTGGAGGCAAGGCCTCCAAGTGCTGCAAATTTTGCTGAATTAATAAACTTAGTTACTGAAAGTAAAATTTCTTCTCGTTCAGCAAAAGACATTTTAGCGATGATTGTATTGAAAGATGAATCTTCACTCAAAATTGCAACAGAAAAAGGTTTACTTCAAAAAAATGATGAGGGAGAAATAAGAAATTTAGTTCAAAAGATAATTTCTGAAAATCCTGAAGTAGTGGCTATTTATAAAGGTGGAAAAGAAAATGCAATTATGTCTCTTGTTGGAAAAATTATAAAAGAAAGTAATGGCAGTGCCAATCCACAAATAGTTATCAAAATGTTGAAAGAAATGTTAAAATAAAGAGACTTGTCCCGTTAGAAATTCAGCGGACATGTTATAATGATAATGTTATTAATTTAAAATTTCTAATGAGATGAAAACCTTACGTGAATATGTAAAAGAAGCGGAAGAGAAGAAGGTAGCAATAGGTCATTTTAATATTTCAAATTTAGAAGCCTTGCATGGTATTTATAATGCAGCTAAGAAGTTAAATGTGCCTATAATAATTGGTCTTTCAGAAGGGGAAGAAAATTTTATAGGTAAAGAAGAAGCAGTAGCTTTAATAAAGGCTATTCGTGAGAGGGATGATTTTCCTATTTTTTTAAATGCAGATCATCATTATAGTTTTGAAAAAGTTAAAGAAGCGTTAGATGCTGGTTATGATGCAGCTATTATTGATTTAGTAAAATTACCACTTGAAGAAAATATTTTACTTACAAAAAAATGTGTTGATTATGCTAAAGAACTTTCTCAAAAAGAAAATAGAGATATTTTAGTTGAAGCAGAGCTTGGTTTCATTGGAACTTCTTCAAAAATTTTAGAGGAAATTCCAGAAGGGGTAAGTGAAGCGACTATGACAAAAGCAGAAGATGCAAAATATTTTGTAGAAAAAACTGGTATTGATTTGTTGGCACCTTCTGTAGGAAATGTTCATGGAATGGTAAAAGGAGGAAACCCTAGACTTAATATAGAAAGAATAAAAAAAATCCGTGCTACTTGTGGTGTACCTCTAGTATTACATGGAGGTTCAGGAATTTCGGATGAAGATTTTACGAATGCTATAAAAGCAGGTATTTCTATAGTTCATATTAATACTGAGATTCGTGTTGCTTATAAAGAAGCAATAGAAAAATATTTGAAAGAGAATCCAAATGAAGTTGCACCATATAAAATATTACAACATGCAGTAGAGGCTGTAGAAAAAGTAGTAGAAGCGCGATTGAAGCTTTTTAATAATTTAAAATAGAAAAAATTATGGAGATAGAAAAACCTTCTTTTGAATTCAGAAAAGAAAAGATAAAATATCAAGGAGAAATCATTGAAGTAGTTCAAGAAACTTTTTTTTCTAATGATAAAGAGATTAATTTAGAGAAAGGAAGAAGATCTCCAGGTGTTAGATTAATAATAGAAGCACCTGACGGAAAATTTTTAATAAGTAAAGAAGAAAGGCCAAGATTTGGTTTAGATTATAGATTGCCAGGTGGTAAGGTTTTTAATTCGCTTTCTGAATTTAATGAATTTTTAAAATCAAAAAAAGATTTAAAGGAAATTTTAGAAAAAGCGAAAGAAGCAGCAATAAATGAAGCAAAAGAAGAAGTAGGAATTAATCCAACAGAAATGGAAGAATTTTATATCTCTCATTGCGGTGGAAGTTTTGAATGGGATTTACATTATTTTATTGTTAAAAAATATGAAGAAGTTGGACAAAGTCTTGAAGAACATGAAAAGATAGAACCAACAGTATTATCGAAAGAAGAATTATTAGAAATAATTTTTTCTGGACAAATGAAAGAAGATAGAAGTGTCGCTGTATTATTAAAATATTTACATAGTAAAGAAAAATAAAAATGTTTTCACAGATTTTTAACACAATTAAAAGTTTTTTACACATAATTCAAATATTTTTTGATTAAAAAAATGCATGAAAGAAAAGATAGAAATTCAAAATAGAAAAAATAAAAAAATAGTTGTTGAAATTAATACGCCAGAAAATGTGAAAGGTTTATCTTTTACGTTACATGGTCTTGGTGGTTTTAAAGAACAAATACATATAATGGCTCTTTTAGATACACTTTTAAAAAATAATTATATTGTAGTTAATTTTGATGCAACTAATTCTATTGGTGAAAGTGATGGCAAATATGAAGAAGCAACAATGCAAAATCACTATGAAGATTTAGTTGATGTTATTAACTGGGCAAAAACTCAGAATTGGTACAAAGAGCCATTTATTTTAGCAGGGCATAGTTTAGGAGGATTTGCTGTTGCAAAGTACGCAGAAGAATTTCCAAAAGAAGTTAAGGGGGTGTTTCCTTATGCCGCCGTCTATTCTGGTAAAAATAGCTTTGAAGCATCAGAAAAATTCAAATCTGAAGAAATTAAAGCATGGAAAGAAACAGGTTGGACACACAGGACTAGTACTTCAAAGCCAGGTACAAAAATGAAACTCCCATGGTCTCATATGGAAGAAAGACTTAAACATGACTTAAAACCTATGGTTAATAAAATTACAATGCCTGTACTTTTTGTTGTTGGAGAAAATGATACTAGTTGTCCACCAGAGCATCAAAAAAATTTCTTTGATTTACTGCCAAAAGGAATAGAGAGAGAGTTTCATATTATTAAAGGTGCACCACATACTTTCCATGATTTAGAACACTTGAATCAATTAAAAGAAATTTTTGATAATTGGTTAAAGAAATTAAAATAAGTGAAAGAAGAAATACTAAAATTTTTTAATGGGGAAGTAGAAGATAGCGAAGAAACACTTTTAAAATATTCGCGTGATGCGAGTATTTTTGAATTACGACCAAAGCTTGTTCTTTTCCCTTTGGACTCAAAAGATGTTCAGAATTTAGTGAAATGGGTAAGTGAAAATAAAGATAAATATGCCGATCCTGAAAAAAATAAAGATTATAAAAATCTTTCCATTACTTGCAGATGCGCAGGAACAGATATGTCAGGTGGTGCTATAGGTGAATCTTTGATTTTGGATTTCACTCGGCATATGAATAAGTTGATACGACCACCTCGCCCTTTGGGCACTCCTCCTTCAAAAGGAGGAGAAGATTTTTCTCCCCTCCTTGGTGAGGAGGGGGCTGGGGGTGGTGATTATTCCATCACTGTGCAGCCCGGTATGTTTTATCGAGATTTTGAAAAAATAACTTTAGAAAAAGGACTTATTTTGCCTTGTTACACTGCATCAAAGAGTTTGAATGCTATGGGTGGAATGTTTGGTAATAATTCGGCTGGAGAGCGAACTCTTAAATATGGGAAAACAGAAGATTATATTTTAGAAACAAAGATAGTTTTTTCTGATGGTAATGAATATATTATAAAACCATTAACTCAAAATGAATTAACTAAAAAAATAATGCAGTCAAATTTTGAGAGTGAAATTTATAAAAATATTTATAATTTAATAAATGAAAATAAAGAAGAAATAAAAAATGCCAAACCAGCGGTCAGTAAAAATTCTGCAGGATATTATATTTGGAATGTAATTGGAGATTTTTTTGATTTAAACAAACTTTTAGTTGGTTCTCAAGGCACATTGGGTATAGCTACCGAAATTACTTTTAAACTTGTTAAAAATCCTAAACATTCTAAACTTGTAGTTATTTTTGTTAATGGATTAGAACCATTGGGTCGTCTTGTGGATGAAATTTTACAATTTAAACCAGAAACACTTGAGACATATGATGATAAAACTATAAAATTAGCAGTTAGATTTTTTCCAGATTTTCTTAAAAATAAAGGTCTTCTTGGTATGATAAAATTTATGTGGAGTTTTTTACCTGAATTGAAAATGATGTTCAATAGTCTTTTTGGGGGTGGTTTCCCAAAATTAATTATTCTTGCAGAGTTTGCTGGTGAAGATGAATCTATGATAGACAGGCAATGTATTTCTTTAAAAGAAAAGATTTCCGCCAAAGGCGGACCAGCCTCAGGCTGGAAAAATATAAATGTTCATATTACAAAGTCAGAGATAGAAGCAAATAAATATTGGGATATTAGAAGAGAAAGTTTTTCTTTACTACGTAAACATGTCAAAGGTCTTCATACTGCTCCATTTATAGATGATATTATAGTTCGTCCAGAATTTTTGCCAAAATTTATTCCTGAGCTTAATCAAATTTTTTCAAAATATGATTTGAATTATACAATAGCAGGACATATAGGAGATGGTAATCTTCACGTCATTCCTCTTATGGATTTTAAACATCCTGATACACCTAAAATAATAATAGAACTTGGAGAGAAAGTGTATGATCTTATTATAAAATATCATGGTTCTATTACAGCAGAACACAATGATGGTATAGTTCGTACTTTATATTTAGAAAAAATGTACGGGAAAAAGATGGTTGCAATTTTTGGAGAAATAAAAAAAATATTTGATTTGAAAAATATTTTTAATCCAGGTAAAAAAACATTTTCAGAAGATGGTGGTGGAACAAAAGAATATATGATTTCACATATTGCACTGGAACATAGCGTAATACATAAAGTTTAAAAATCAATTTATATTTGCTTTTTTTATATTTTTATATATAATGTTTTTATGTTTGTAATTAAAGCTAAAAAAAGAAACGAAGGTATTAATTTAGATACATTAAGAAATGAAGGAGAGATTCCAGCTGTTTTTTATGGTATGGGAAAAGCTACTACTTCTATTTCTATACCGACAGTTGAATTTAAAAAAATTTGGAGAGAAGCAGGAGAATCTTCTACTATAAAAGTATCAATCGGTGATAATAACATTGATGTTTTAATTCATGATGTACAAGTACATCCAGTTACAGATGAGCCTATTCATGTAGATTTTCTTGTTGTAGATATGAATAAAAAGATTAAAGTTAATGTACCACTAGAATATATTGGAATATCTAATGTTGTAAAGAATGGTTTAGGAAATCTTGTAAAAGTACTTCATGAAGTAGAAATTGAAGCATTACCAAAAGATCTTCCACATAATCTTATTATTGATATATCTAAACTAGAAACAATAGATGACCAAGTTTTTGTCTCTGATATAAAATTACCTATTGGTGTTGTTTTAATTACTGATCTAAACGAAGTTGTTGCTTCTGTTGTTCTTCAAGTAGAAGAAAAAGAAGAAGTCATTGCTCCAATTGATTTATCTGCAATTGAAGTTGAAAAGAAAGGTAAGAAAGAAGAGGAAGGAGGAGAAGCAGTAGAATCTGAAGTAGAAGCAGAAAAGAAATAATCTTCCAAAGGCGGACAGGTTTTCTAAAATATGTTAAAATAAAGACTATGGTCAAGAAGATTGCCATAGTTTTTATTTTTGTATTACTTTTAACTTTTGGAACACCAAAGGCATCTTTGTCTTTTGATTGCGAAAAAGATTTAAATAGTAGCTCTTCAGCTAGTCAAAGGCGATCTTGTCAAAATGAACTTGATAAATTATTACAAGAACAAGCTGACTTAGAAGCTAAATTAAAAGAACAAAATAAACAAACAGGTACTCTTAAGGGAGATGTGATAGCGCTTACTACTCAAATCAATGCTTTAAAAACTAAAGTAAAAGCAAGAGCGTTAATAATAGCAGAATTAAAAGTTGATATAAATGACAAGGTTTCAAAAATAGAAACACTGTCTGGAAAAATAGAACGTGAACACGTATCTCTTGCTCAATTATTAAGAAATACAAATGATTTTGATAATCAGGATTTTATTTATTTAATATTTTCTGACGAAAGTCTTTCTACTTTTTATAGTGATCTTGAATCTTATGCTTCTATTAAACAAGCTATAAAAATGTCAGTGGATCAAATTAGGGGTATAAAAACTGAAACAGAAATAGAAAAAAAGGGTCTTGAAAAAAAACAGAATGCAGAAACAGATGCTAAAGCTGAACTTGAAAGTGCACAAAAAAAGGTTGTACAAAGTGAAGCTGAAAAGAAAAAACTTTTAGTAATAAGTACACAAACAGCAAGTGCTTATCAACTGTTGGCTGCAGACAGAAAAGCAAGAGCAGCAAAAATTCGTAGTGCTTTATTTAACTTAGCTGGTATTTCACAAAAAATTGAATTTGGAACAGCATTGGAATATGCAAATGAAGCAAAAAATAAAACCGGTATTGATCCTGCATTTTTACTCGCTATTCTTACACAAGAAAGTAATTTGGGAGCAAATGTTGGCCAGTGTTATTTGACTAATGTTGATACAGGAGAAGGTGCTGGTAAAAATACAGGAACTTATTTTAAAAATGTAATGAAGCCAACCCGTGATGTAGGACCATTTTTGGAGATAACTAACAATCTTGGTTTTGATGCATTTAAGACTGCTGTATCTTGTCCTATTGCTGGAGTAGCTGGATGGGGAGGTGCAATGGGGCCAGCTCAATTTATTCCTTCGACATGGAAATTATTTGAAAATCGTTTAAAAAATCTTTTAGGATATTTTGCTAGTCCTTGGGCTCCTAAAGATTCTTTTATGGCTTCATCTTTATATCTCACAGATCTTGGAGCGGTGGGTACTAGTGCTAGTGCTCAAAATAGAGCTGCTTGTAAATATTATGGTTCTGGAGGAGCAACATGTTCATATAGTAATAGTGTTATGAAATTAAAATCTACAATACAAGATAATATAGATTTGCTTTCGAGTTAAATTTGTGATACTCTCTCCTAGTAATGAAAAAAGAAATACATCCAAAATATGATATTAAAGCTAAAGCTACTTGCGCATGTGGAGCTATTTTTGAAGTAGGTTCAACAATGCCTGAAATTAAAATGGAAATTTGTAGTCATTGCCATCCTTTTTATACTGGCAATGATAAAGTTATGGATACTGCTGGACGTGTAGAACGTTTCAATAAGCGTCGTGCTTTGGTTGCTAAAGTTAAAGCCAAGAAGTAAATGAATTTAGACGAATTAAAAAAAAATCATAATACAAGCTATTTGGCTAGTATTTTAGAGCGTCTTTTGCGTGAAGAAGAACAAGTTCGTGAAATGATGGGTGGTGATGATGATTTGCATGAGATGGCAGCGATTGAACTTAAGTCTATTCAAGAACAAAAAGAAGTTACAGAAAAACAGATTCAAGACATATTAGACAAGGATATCGAAGAAGAAGAAATGGCTAATGAAATAGTATTAGAAGTACGTGCTGGAGCTGGAGGAGACGAAGCTTCTCTTTTTGCTTGGGAGCTTGCACATATGTATGAATTATTTTCTGTGATGAAAGGTTGGCAATGGAAGACAAATTATGAATCAAAAAGTGAATTGGGTGGTTATAAAGAAGCGAGTTTTGAAATAAAGGGTAGAGATATTTATAAAATGATGCGTTATGAAACTGGAGTGCACAGGGTACAAAGAACACCTGCAACAGAAAAAAATGGACGAGTACATACTTCTACTGCATCTGTCGCTGTGCTTCCTATCAGAAGAAAAGTTTTATTTGAAATTAATCCAGCAGATTTAGATATGGAATATTCTCGTTCAGGAGGAAAAGGAGGACAGAATGTAAATAAGGTTGAAACAGCAGTACGTCTCATTCATAAACCAACAGGCATAGACGTGCGTTCAACAAATGAAAGAAGTCAACTTGCAAATCGTGAAAAAGCGATGATGATTTTAACTGCAAAACTTCAACAGTTAAAAGAAGAAGAAGAGGCTAAAAAATATGCTGGTGTAAGGAAAGATCAAATAGGTACTGGAGATAGATCAGAAAAAATTCGTACTTATAATTTTTCTCAAGATAGAGTAACAGATCATCGTATCAAAAAATCTTGGCATAACTTACCTAAAATAATGGGAGGATATATTGAAGAAATTGTTGATGCTTTACAGTCTGGTGAGACAGGGGATGAAGAAGAATAAAAAAGATTTTGCTTTTTATTTATGTATATGTAATACTTATTGTGTAGTTTCTCGAAAGAGCTTTTAAAGTTTTCGTTGTGAGTTTAGTGATATGTTTTTGCATCAAAGAGATCATTGAGCGACAAGAGTATCTACGTTTTGGCATAAAGTCAAAACATTATAATTAGTTTTTGCTCATTTTTTTAAAAAACGAGAGAAGTAAAATAATATGGCTACAAAGCTATATGTAGGGGGACTCCCTTACAGTGTTCAAGAGGATGCTCTTAAAGAGCTCTTTGCACAAGCAGGTTTAGTAACATCTGCTGTGATTATTATGGATAAGATGTCTGGTCGTTCAAAAGGTTTTGGATTTGTAGAAATGGCAACAGCAGAGGAAGCACAAGCTGCTATATCTATGTTCAATGATCAAGAATATGAAGGACGCAAACTTACAGTAAATGAGGCTCGTCCAATGGAAGCTCGTCCACCAAGACAAAGTGGTGGTGGATATGGTGGAAATAGTAATGGAGGATACGGTGGAGGTAACCGTGGTGGACGCCGAGAATATTAATCTGATTTATTTGTACAAAAACCGCTTTTTAAGCGGTTTTTGTTTGCAGATAGAAGGTATATTTGATATAGTCTTTTTAAGGGCGTGTAGTTCAGTGGTAGAACGCTGTCCTGATAAGACAGAGGCCGTAGGTCCGATTCCTACCACGCCCACATGGAGACAGAAGGAAATAAAAATAAAAACAATAATTTGTCTCGCCAGAATGGAATTTGGTGGAAACCAGCAGTTGAAATATTTAGTGAAATATCAACTTGGATTGCAGTGCCAATAATTTTGGCAGTGATAGGAGGTAAAGCCCTAGATGAACGTTATGGTACAAAGCCATATTTACTTCTAGTATTGTCTGGTGTAGCTTTTTTATTTTCAGCTTATGGTATTGTAAAAGCTGTAAAAAAATATGCAGCTAAAATAAAAAAAGAAGAAGAGAAAAAATAATTTATGGAACAAGAAAAAAATTTAGTAACACAAACAACAGCAACAGAAGAAATATCTCACGACTCTACGCTTTTTGCTGAACCTATTTATCATTTCAATAATTTTACAATTACAAATGCTCTTTTCACGAGCTGGATAGTTGTGATTTTTATTATTGTTATGTCTTTCATACTTCGTTCTAAGCTTCGAGAAGTTCCTGGAAAAATTCAAAATCTTTTTGAAATTGTTATAGATGGAGCACTTTCTTTATGTGATCAAGTTACAAACGATAGAGCTCTTTCTTTGAAAATTTTTCCAATTGCTATTTCTGTATTTATTTTTATTCTTATTAATAATTGGATTGGATTGATTCCACTAGGAGGTTTGGGATTAATAGAAAAAGGAGAAGAGGGTCTTGCTTTTATACCATTTCTTCGTGGTGGTACAGCTGATATTAATACAACTATTGCATTGGCTTTGATGGCTGTTTTAGGTGCAAATATGTTTGGTGTTTTTTCTATAGGAATATGGAAAACTTTTAATAAATATGTTAATCTGAAAGTAATTGGACAAATGGGGAAAAAACTACGTAAAGACCCAACAATTATAATTGTTGCTCCAATTACGTTCTTTGTAGGATTAATTGAAATTGTTGGTGAATTTGCAAAAGTTGCATCATTATCTTTTCGTCTTTTTGGTAATGTCTTTGCAGGAGAAGTCTTGCTCGTTTCTATGGCGGCATTAGTTGGATATGTTGTACCAATACCATTTCTTTTTTTAGAAATACTTGTTGGAGTCATTCAAGCGCTTATTTTTTCAATTTTATTGGTTGTTTATTTTACAATTGCATCTACAGATCACGATGAACACGAAGAAACACATCACAAAGAAGAGTCGATTATTATTAATAATAGTATTCCGATCTAGGTCGGGAAAAAGAAATATATGGAATTAAGTACTATCGCAAAAGCAATTGTTATGGGTATCGGAGCAGTTGGTCCAGCTTTAGCTATTGGTATGATTGGTTCAAAAGCGATGGAATCAATTGGCCGTAATCCTGAAGCTGCTGGGAAAATTCTTGTGCCAATGCTTTTAGCTTGTGCCTTTGCTGAAGCAATCGCTATTTATGCACTTGTTATCGCATTTTCAATCTAAAATTCCCCTCTTGAGGGGTGCCCCTCGGGCGGGGTGGATGAATATTTCCACCTCCCCCTAAAGGGTACTCCTCAAGAGGAGAATAAACCCAATGGATTCAATCATTAACACATTTCACATAGATTTTAAAATTATTATTGCTCAAATTTTTAATTTTGTGATAGTTTTTGTTGTTTTATACATATATGCTCTTAAGCCATTAAATAAATTAATGAAGGAGCGTTCTGAAAAAATATCAAAAGGTATTGATGATGCTAAAATAAATGCAGAAATTTTAAATAATACAAAAGCAGAATATGAAGAAGTTTTAGTAAAAGCTCGTAATGAAGCATATAAGATATGGGAAGTTGGAAAAAAAGAATCAGAAGCAAAAAAAATTTTAATGTTAGAAAAAGCAAAAGAAGAAGTTGATATTATGATAGATAATGGAAAAAAGAATCTTGAAAATGAAAAAATAAAAATGGTAGCCGAAGCCAGAGAAGAAATCACTACTCTTTCCATAAAAATAGCAGAAAAAATACTTGGTAAAAATTTAGATAAAAATTTTGATGAGAAAACAATGAAAGAATTAAATAATATATAAATCCACCAAAATTTTTCACGAAAATAAAATTATGTTAACAAATATTAAAATTATATATATTAAAAAAATTTAGGCGGATAAAAAATATGGCAACTATTTCAAACAATGATATAGCCCGTGCAATTTATCTAATTTTGAAAGATAAAACAAAAATAGAATTACATGATGTATTTGATAAAGTAATAAAATTTTTAGTACAGAAAAGATTATTAACAAAGACTGCAGATATTTTAGAACGTTTAGATAAAATAATTAATAAAGAGGAAGGGAAAATTATTGTAAAGATATTAAGTGCTAAAAAACTAAAAGAAGAATTAAAAAAAGAATTAATAATTTTTCTGAAAGAACGTTATAAAGCTAAAGAGATTGTCTTTATAGAAGTGTTAGAAGAAAAATTGTTAGGTGGTATGAGAATAGAGGTGAATGATGAAATTATCGATTTAACAGTAAAAAACAAAATTAAAAAATTACAAGAACATTTAACAAGAAGAATATGAGTCCCGTTAGAAGTTAACTTTCGGGAATAAATTATAAAAATTAATTAAGTTTATCTAATATATTAAAAAAGTTAAGTAAATTAGTATAACTTCTAACGGGATGAGTAACAATATTGTAGAAAATTTAAAAAAAGAAATAGATAATTTTTCATCACAAATAAAAGCTGAAAAAGTTGGACATGTTTTAGAAGTTTTTGATGGTATAGCCAAAGTTTCTGGTCTTTCAGAGATAAAATCATCAGAGATGGTTACTTTTAGCAATGGAGAAATTGGTGTAGCACTTAACCTAGAAGAGGATACTGTTGGTATTATCATTCTTGATGATTTTTCTAAGATAAGAGAAGGGGATGAAGTCAAAGCTACTGGAAAAATTTTAGAAGTACCAGTTTCGGATAATATTATTGGACGAGTTGTAAATGCCTTAGGTGTAGAAATTGATGGCAAAGGTGTTATTAGAACAGATAAAACTTATCCAATAGAAAAAGTTGCACCGGGTGTTATTACTCGTCTTTCTGTCTCTCAACCTGTTTCCACTGGTATTAAAGTTATCGATGCTATCATTCCTATCGGTCGTGGTCAACGTGAGCTTATTATTGGTGATCGCCAGACTGGTAAAACTGCAATTGCTATTGATGCTATTTTAAATCAAAAAGGTCAAAATATGATTTGTGTTTATGTTTCTATTGGTCAAAAAGATTCTAAACTTCGCAAAATTCAAACTCGCTTAGAAGAAGGTGGTGCGATGGCTTACACTATTATTGTTTCTGCAGGATCATCAGAACCCGCACCATTATCTTACATTGCTCCTTATACTGGAGTATCTATTGCTGAATATTTTATGGATCAAGGTAAAGATGTATTAATAATTTATGATGATTTATCAAAGCATGCTGTAGCTTATCGTGAAATTTCTCTTTTACTTCGACGTCCACCAGGTCGTGAAGCATACCCTGGAGATGTTTTTTATTTGCATTCTCGTTTACTTGAACGTGCTTGTAGAAGAAATGAAAAATACGGTGGTGGTTCTATTACAGCATTACCTATTATTGAAACACAAGCTGGTGATGTCTCTGCTTATATTCCTACGAATGTTATTTCTATTACTGATGGACAAATTTTTCTTGAGACAGATCTTTTTTATAAAGGTATTCGTCCAGCTGTAAATGTTGGACTTTCAGTATCTCGTGTAGGTTCTAATGCACAAATTAAAGCAATGAAAAAAGTTGCAGGAACTTTGAAATTAGATTTAGCTCAGTTTCGTGAACTTGAGGCATTTTCACAATTTGGTTCAGATCTTGATAATGCTACAAAACAACAACTAGAACGTGGTAAAAGAGCAGTAGAGGTATTAAAACAATCTCAATATGCTCCTATGGCAGTAGAACGTCAGGTAGTTGTACTTTATGCTTTAGTTAAGGGTTATATGGATGATATTCCTGTAGAAAAAATTAAAGAATTTGAAGAAGGTTTAATAAATTATACAGAAAACAATAATAAAAAATTCTATAAAGAAATTACAGAAACACAAATGTGGAGTGATGCAGGTGAGACAGAACTTAAAAAAGTAATAGAAGATTTTAAAAATAGTTTTAAATAACAAAATGGCAAGTACCAAAGAAATTAAAAGAAGAATAAAGAGTGTGAAGAGTACAAAGAAAATCACGAAAGCGATGGAACTTGTTGCTGCTTCAAAGATGAAAAGAGCAGTATCTTCTACTTTAGCTTCTCGTTTGTATGCAGAATATTCTTGGGAGATTTTAACTTCTATTTCTAAAAATATTGAAAAAATTGAACACCCACTTTTTATAGAACGTGATGTAAAAAAAATATTGTTGCTTGTGATTTCTTCTAATAGGGGACTTTGTGGTGCATATAATACACAAATTATGAAGAAAGTACTTTCATTATTTAAAAATGGAGATGGTAATAAAAATATAGATATTATAACAATTGGGAAAAAAGGAGATACTATGATGCGCCGAGTAGGTAAAAATATTATTGCCAGTTTTTTTGAACTACCGAGCAACGTTTCTCTTTTTGATATTGTGCCGATTTCAGAATTGGCTATGAATGAATATAATTTAAATCATTATGATAAAGTTTTAGTAGCTTATACTGATTTTATTTCTGCCCTTTCTCAAAAACCAAACATTAAACAAATAATACCGGTTTCTAAAACAGAGTTTGCGGAAGCCTTGCTTCCGCAAGGCGGAAGCAAGGCTTCCGCAAAATTCACCGATTATTTATTTGAAGGAGACCAAGAAGCATTAATAGGATCGTTGGCAGAAAAATTAACACGAATGCAAATTTATCAAATGCTTCTTGAATCAAACGCTTCTGAACAATCTTCGAGAATGATAGCAATGAAAAATGCGTCAGAGGCTGCAGGAGAAATGATAGATGATTTAACATTAGTATTTAACAAAGCTCGTCAGAGCAATATTACGAGAGAGATTTCGGAAATAAGTGCAGGTATGGCGAGTGTAAACTGAGTTTCCGCCAAAGGCGGATCAGCCTATGGCTGAAAAAATATTATAAATTATTAATAACAGAAGTAAATTATGAAAACAACAGGTATAATAAAAAGAATAATAGGACCGGTCGTAGATGTAACATTTTCTGGTGGTGTTCCAAATATATATAGTGCACTCACAGTTAAGAAAGGAGATTCAACAATAGTTTTAGAAGTTGAACAACATATCGGAGAAAATACTGTTCGTGCAGTTGCTATGGACTCTACAGATGGTCTTTCTCGTGGAATGGAAGTTATAGATACTGGTGCACCTATTTCTGTCCCTGTTGGTAAAGAAACACTTGGAAGAATGTTTAATGTACTCGGTGCTCCTATTGATAATGGTAAAGAAGTGACAGGTTCTGTATCTCCAATTCATCGCAAGGCTCCAAGTTTTGTTTCTCAATCTACAAAAGTTGAAATCCTTGAAACTGGTATTAAAGTTATAGATCTTATTTGTCCTGTTCTCAAAGGAGGAAAAGTTGGACTTTTCGGAGGTGCTGGAGTCGGTAAGACTGTCGTTATTCAAGAACTCATCCACAATATCGCAGCGAACCATGGAGGATATTCTGTTTTTGCTGGTGTGGGAGAAAGAACTCGTGAAGGTAATGATTTGTATCATGAAATGAAAGATTCAAAAGTTTTAGATAAAGTTGCAATGGTATTCGGACAAATGAATGAACCACCAGGAGCTCGTCTACGTGTAGCTCTTTCAGGACTCACAATGGCAGAATATTTTCGTGATCAAGAAAATAAAGACGTTTTATTTTTTATAGATAATATTTTTCGATTTACTCAAGCAGGATCTGAAGTTTCTGCTTTGCTTGGACGTATACCTTCTGCTGTGGGTTATCAGCCAACTCTTGCGACAGAAATGGGAATATTACAAGAACGTATCACTTCTACAGATAAAGGTTCTGTAACGTCCGTACAAGCTGTCTATGTGCCAGCTGATGATCTTACTGACCCAGCTCCAGCAACAACATTCTCACACCTTGATTCAACTGTCGTTTTAAATCGTTCACTTTCTGAAATAGGTATTTATCCTGCTGTTGATCCTCTAGATTCATCTTCAACTATTCTTGATCCAAATATTGTAGGTAAAGACCATTATTATGTTGCTCGTGAAGTTCAAAGAGTTCTGCAACGCTATAAAGATTTACAAGATATTATTGCAATTCTTGGTATGGAAGAATTATCTGAAGCTGATAAAGAGCTTGTTGCTCGTGCTAGAAAAATTCAGAAATTCCTTTCACAGCCAAATTTTGTAGCTGAACAATTTACAGGAGTAAAAGGTGTTTATGTTTCGCTTGCTGAAACTATCAGATCATTTAAGGAAATTCTTGAAGGTAAACATGATGATAAGCCAGAAGGAGATTTTTATATGAAGGGAGCAATTTAATTAGATTCTTTGAAAATTTAAAATAGCTTCTCTTGAAAAGCAATCTATCTGGTGAAGTTTCACCAGCGAACTGCTCGTCGCTCAAGAAAATAATAAATGAATTATCATTTTTATTTTCTAAGCTCCTGTGCAAGGCTTTTCCAGAAAACTATTTTAAATTTTCAAAATAAATATTATGCCAAAACAATTAAAATTAAAAATTATAACACCTGAACGATTAGTATTGGAAGAAATGGTTGATCAGGTAAGTTTACCAACAACACTTGGTGAAATTACTGTTTTGCCTGATCATATTCCTCTTGTTACTGGTCTTACTTCTGGAGATGTTGTTGCATTAATTAATAATGAATATGTTCCAATGGCTGTAGTTGGTGGTTTTATAGAAATAAAGAAGGATGAAAATGATGTTACTGTTGTAGCTGTTTTGGCTGATTTTGCTGAACATTTGTCTGAATTAACAGATGATAAAATAGAAAAAGCTAAAGCTCGTGCAGAAGAATTAAAAAAACAAATGGAAAATAAAGAAGTGGTGGATTATGAACATTTTGCCGCAGAACTCGAACGTTCACTCACTCGCGTAAAAATTGCCGATAAATGGAGAAGTAAAAAGTATAGGAAGTAATACATTCGACAAGCTCAGTATAAAAAATTATGTCAAAATTTTATGTAGTTGCGACACCAATAGGGAATATGGGAGACATTACTCTTCGGGCTATTGAAACTTTGAAAGAGGTTGATTTGATATTGTGTGAAGATACTCGGGAAACTAGAAAAATTTTGCAAAAATATAATATTAATACACCGACGATGAGTTATCCATCCGACGATTTAGTCGGAAAAGACTACAGACAGAGTAAATTTGCAAAAATTGTTACGTTATTAGAAGAAGGTAAAAATTTAGCATTGGTTTCCGACGCCGGTACGCCGACTATCTCTGATCCAGGTGCAATGCTTATTTCTCAAATAAAATTACATCTCAGCCATGGCGTAGATGTAATTCCAATACCTGGAGCCTCAGCTGTTATCGCTGCGCTTTCTGCTTCTGGGCTTCCAACTCATGAATTTACTTTTCTTGGTTTTATTCCACATAAAAAAGGGAGAGAAACTTTATTTAAAGAGATAGCTCTCTCAAAGAGAACTATGGTATTTTATGAATCTCCACATCGTATTTTAAAAACATTGGAATCATTAAATAAATTTTGTCCAAATAAAAAAGTTTGCATAGCTCGTGAGATTACCAAAATTTATGAAGAATTTAAAACAGGTTCTTCATTAGAGCTCTTAGATTACCTAACAAAAAATCCTATTAAACAAAAAGGGGAGTTTACGGTATTGGTTTCCTAATTTTACAACAAATCTTTTGAATTTATAAAAATTTTGTAAAAAGATATGTTATAATTAAAGAGTGAAGAAATTAGAAAATAAAAATAAAATAGTTATATATCAGGCTTCATCTGGAGCTATTGAACTTCGTGGAGATTTTGAAAAAGAAACAGTATGGGCAACACAAGCACAGATTGCTCAGCTTTTTGATGTTACCCCTCAAAATGTGACATTACACTTAAATAATATTTTTAAAGACAAAGAATTGGACATAAAAGCAACTTGTAAGGAATCCTTACAAGTTCAAACCGAAGGAAACAGAAAGATTAAAAGAAATATTAAACTTTATAATTTAGATGCAATTATTGCTGTAGGTTATCGTATAAGTTCAGTAATGGGAACTAATTTTCGCATTTGGGCTACGAAAACTTTACGTGAACATATCATAAAAGGCTATACAATAAATCGTAAACAAATCGCAAAAAATTATAATGCTTTTATGCAAGCTGTAGCTAATGTTCAAAATTTATTACCAGAGCATATTACACTTGATCCTAAAGCAGTTCTAGAACTTATTAAAGAATTTGCTAGCACATGGATGTCAATTGGTGCTTACGATAAAGAAACACTAAAAATTATTGGTTCTACTAAAAAAGCTATTAAATTTAGTGGTATAGAATTAACTAATGCTATTATTGATTTACGTTCTAAATTAATTAAAAATAAAGAAGCTACAGAAATTTTTGCACAAGAAAGAGAGAAAGGAAGCATAGAAGGAATAGTTGGAAATGTTATGCAAACTTTCGGAGGTAAAGCACTTTATAAAACTACAGAGGAAAAAGCAGCACACCTTTTATATTTTATGGTTAAGAATCATCCTTTTATAGATGGAAACAAGCGTTCTGGTGCATTTGCTTTTATTTGGTTTTTAAGAAAAACTAAAACAAAAGGATTTAGAAATATAAATCCAGCAACATTAACAACTCTTACACTTCTTATAGCTGAAAGTGATCCAAAAAAGAAAGATCAAATGGTTGCATTAGTTACTCAATTGTTGAAATAAATATAAGGAGTAGTATTTTACTACTCCTTATATGCAATTCTTCTTTCAAAAAAAATTTTTATAAAGAATTGCCCACCTTTTTTCTCTTTTACTTGTTCTTTTTTATAAATTCTTTGCAAGAAAAAATTACTTTTAACTAGTTTTGGATTATCTAAAAAAAAGCATACTTTATCAGATATAATAAAATCTTCTTTTAAAATATCTTCTATTAAAACTTCTTTATATAGTTCCCCACATAATCCGACAACTTTTTTCTTTGCATCTTCTTCAGATGAAAAAGAAAAACTAATAATTTCTTTATTAAGAGAATTTATAAAATAGTATAAAAAATACATAAGAACACTCCTTCCTTTTTTCTTTTTAATATAGACTTTTTATTTTTTATGTCAAATAGTAGTTTTTTAGAGTAAATCCTCTGGATCTATAGAGATTTCGTAAGTAGGAGGTAGAGATAATAACAAATTATATAAATTCTGATCTATTACTGAATTATTAGAAATTTCTGGTAATGACCATTTTTGGGGATTTAATCTTATTAATGCATTAGTTACATATTGATTTTTATTTTTACTTATAAATCCACTAAAAATTTCTGGTTCATATAATTTTAAAATTTCACTTAAATTTCTTTTTGCTTCTATGGAATCTTCTTTTTCTCCTAAAAATGTAATTTTTATAAAACGTTTGTATGGAGGATAATTTAGATTTTTTCTATCTTCTAATTCCTCACGTACATAAGAAAGTAAATTTTCTGATTTAAATGCAAGTAAAGTTTTGTCATTTTTATTTTTTGTTTGAATGATAAGTTTTTTTTCAGTTTTATCAAGAATAGAAAGTAAAAGCTGAATTATTTTTTCACTCATTCTAAAACTTGGTATACTCCAAAGAGCATCAAATGAAGCTACAATAGATAAATCAACTTTTTCTTTTAAGTAATAAAAAGCCATTTCTGTGCCTATTAATATTTTACCAACATTCTCTCCGCCGGAGGCGGATCCGCCCTTGGCGGAAAAATCTTTTATTATTTTTTCTGCTCCAGATGCTGTTTTTGCTATTTCTTTATCTATTTTAAAGATTTTTGTTTTATTAAATTTATTTTTTATTTCTTCAAAAATTGTATCTGTTCCTATACCGAGTGGCATCAAGTTCCAGCTTCCACAATTTATACATTTTGTTTGTGGATCTTTTTCCGTATTGCACTTGTTGCAGATAAACATTCTTTTTTTACCATCCTTAGAAAGATAAAGTACAAGTGGAGCTAAACATTCTTCACAATTGACTGTTTCATTACAATCTTTACATACAGTATACGTTGCTAGGCCTTTTCTTAGTGAAAAGATGAAAACATTTTTTTTGTTATTTAAAGAATTTTCTATTTCCTCAATACTTATATCATTAAATATTTTAAACTTAGAGGCCTTGCCTCCGCTTGGAGGCAAGGCCTCTAAGTTTTCTTCTTTATTTGTATTTATTATCTTTGTTATTACTTGATTAAAATTAGTTCTAAAAGACAAAGGATATATTTCACTAAAATTATCAATTTCTTTTCTTGCTATTGTTTCAAAACGTAATAATGTATCACCTAATATAAATTTTGCATTAATTTTTGAAGCGAAAAGTTCCGCAAAAATTCGTAAATCAAAATGAGGTCGTGGAATCATCTTGTAAACATTTGAGCTTTCATGTTCAACTATTATTACACTTATGTCTATACGAGGTATAGACAAAAATGGTGCAGTCCCTAATATTAATACGCCATGTTCTGAATTTATTATATTTTTATATTGTTCAATGACTTTTTTAGGTTTTAATCCTCCATGTATAGAAAAAGTAAAATTTTCAATACCCTTAGAAAGTGATTGATAATACATATTTATATCATGTTCTGTAGGTAATATAATAAAGACAGATTTTTTTAGAGCAAATTGTCCACGAATTAGAGTTTTATAATAGGAAATACGATCCTCTAATTGTGCTTGGAATAATAATTTTTCAGTTTTTATATTATTAGAAATATCTGCTGTTTTTTCTTTTTGATTATTTTCGTTTAAAGAAAATTGATTACTAGAAGAAAATTCTAATATTTCATCATATTTTTCTCGGAATATTGACGGAATAAGAGACAATACTCCATTATTTTTTTTTGTCATAAAATAAGAACTTAAAAGAAAAGTAGATTCTAGATATTCATTTCTAAAAATTGAATGCTCTTTTACCTCAGTTATTTTTTTCAACTTAAAAGACATATTTTTGATTTTTGATTTTATATCTGTAACTTCTTGAGAAGAAACAACTAAACCTAGAATTTTTTTATTGCGAACAGGAACATAAACAATACTTCCATTTTTTATATCTTTTGACGTAAAATAACTTAAATCTGTTTTGAAAACTCCTTTTTCTAGTGGTATTATGGTCACAATTTTCATGTTTCTATTCTAACATAACTTATGATATATTTAATTAATGGGTCCCGTTAGAAGCCGCGGTCACGGTGTATAGCGGGAAACAAAGAAAATTATTTATTTAAGTTAATATTAGTAGGCGTAATTTATGTAAAAATAGACCGCGACCTGCTTCTAACGGGATGGGAATTTTTTCAAGAAAATTAGGCATAGACCTAGGCACAGCCAATACTTTGGTTTTTTTGCCTGGTAAGGGAATAGTATTAAATGAACCTTCAGTTGTAGCAGTTTCAGAACAAGACAATAAGATTCTAGCTATTGGTTTTGAGGCTAAAGATATGATAGGAAAAACACCAGATTCAATAATTACTTATTGTCCTATGAAAGATGGTGTTATTGCAGATTATAGAGTCACAGAAGCAATGCTTCATTATTTTATAAATAAAGCATTGGGAAAATTTAATTTTTTTAAACCAGATGTGATGATTTCAGTACCAGCTGGTGTCACCTCAACAGAGAGAAGAGCTGTAGTAGAAGCAGCAATACGTGCTGGAGCTAGAAATGCTTATGTAGTTAAAGAGCCGATACTTGCAGCAATTGGTGCTGGTATTCCTATTTATGAATCAAAAGGACATATGGTGGTAGATATCGGTGGAGGAACTACCGATGTTGCTGTTATTTCATTGGGAGGAATTGTTGCTTCTACTTCTGTTAAATGTGCTGGAAATAAAATTGATCAAGCTATAGCTGATTATATTAAAAAAACTTTTAATTTGGCTATAGGAGACAGAACAGCCGAAGAAGTAAAAATAAAAATTGGAGCAGCTGTTCCACTTGAAGAAGAACTTAGGGTTACAATAAAAGGAAGAGATTTTATTCAAGGGTTGCCAAGATCTGCTCAAGTGGGAACCAATGAAATAGTGAAAGCAATAGATGGAGAATTAAAACAGATAATAAAAGCTATAAAAGATGTATTACAAGAAACTCCACCAGAACTTGCTTCTGATATTATGGATTATGGAATTATTATGACAGGAGGGACGTCTCAGTTGCGTAATTTAACAGATTTAGTTTATAGAAAAACTGGAGTAAAAGCAACATTAGCCGATGAATCTATTTTTTGTGTAGTAAAAGGGACAGGCGTAGCATTAGAGCATCTAGATGTATATAAAAAAACAGTTTTAAGTAAAAAATAGAATTTATGATTCTAGAACATTTAGATAAAAATAATTTACATCATGCATATTTGATAGAAGGTAGAAAAGAGGATATTGTGCCAGATATTTTTGAATTTTTAAAAGATTTAAAAATAAATACATCCAACAATCCTGATTTTTATCATATGTCTTTTGATACATTTAAAATTGAGGATGCTCATAATTTAAAATCTATACAATATGAAAAAAGTTTTTCTTTGGGCAAAAAAATAATTTTGATTTCAGCTAATAATTTTTTGTTAGAAGCACAAAATACTTTACTAAAAATTTTTGAAGAACCAATAGAAAATACGCATTTCTTTTTAATTGTGCCAAATAAAAATATTTTGTTAAAGACCTTACTCTCTAGATTTTATTTAATTCAAACTAAGTCAGACTTAGAAGAAGAATTGAAAGAAGCAGAAAAATTTATTTCAATGCCGTTGAGAAATAGATTAGACTATATTAAAGAATTTTTGATAGAAGAAGTCCCGACCGAAGTCGGGATCCCGACAGAGGTCGGGAAAGATATATTACAAGATTCTGTTCGTGCAAAAGCATTAAGGTTTCTCAATGCATTAGAAACTGTGCTTCACCACAGGGTAGCCCTGTGTAATTACACAGGGCTACCCTGTGGTGGTATTTTTGCTCATATTTTTAAAGTCCGTGAATTTATCAATCAACCTGGTTCATCAATAAAAAGCTTGATGGAATCTTTAGCACTAAAAATACCAAGTTTTTAATTTTAATCATAAAATGTTATGATATATAAATATGCAATATAATTTTTCAAATTTTAAGACAGAAATAAATAAAATAGCAGAATATTTAGGAAAAGAATATACTCAGCTTAATATTGGCCGAGCATCACCTATGATACTCGATAGTGTGTCTGTAGAATCATATGGTTCACGTGTTCCATTGAAAAATATTGCTTCTGTTTCTATTGAAGATCCGAAAACTTTACGTATTATAGCTTGGGATAAAAACCAAATTAAAGAAATTGAAAAAGCTATAGTATCCTCAAATTTAGGATTATCAGTTGCTGTAGATGGTGGAGGCATTAGAGTTATTTTTCCACAATTGACTACTGATACAAGGCAAACACTTGTAAAAGTATTAAAAGAAAAATTAGAAGAAAGTAGAATAACAGTACGTAAAGAACGTGAAAGAATTTGGGATGAAGTTCAAAAATTAGAGAAAGAAGGGAAGATGACTGAAGATGAAAAATTTAGAGCAAAAGAAGATTTGCAAAAAGTAATAGATGAAATAAATCAAAAATTGGAAGATATTTTTGAAAAAAAAGAAAAAGAGGTATTGGGGTAGAACAGCTTATAGGTGTTAGCTTTTAGCTTATAGAGAAATACAATGAACATACTTATATTTATAATCATTCTTCTTGTCCTCGTCCTAGTTCATGAATTTGGACATTTTTTTACTGCAAAAAGATTTGGTATTAGAGTGGATGAATTTGGTTTTGGTTTTCCTCCTAAGTTATTTAGTTGGAAATATGGTGAAACAGAGTATAGCATCAATCTTTTACCAATCGGAGGATTCGTAAAAATTTTTGGTGAAGATATGGATGAAGCAGATCTGTTGGAGGTTGGATTTTTAGATAAAAAAGAAACTGTAGAAAAAATAGATTCAGCAAGGAGCTTGGTGAATAAACCAAAATATCAACAAGCGTTAGTTATGTTTGCTGGAATTTTTTCTAATTTTTTACTTGCCTGGCTTTTGTTTTCTGTTGGTTTTATGTCTGGACTTCCTACTTCGGTTGGAAGTGAACCGAAAGGATATACAGTGAAAGATCCACATTTGGTTTTAGTTTCTGTTTTAGCTAATTCACCAGCTGAAATGGGTGGATTAAAATCAGGGGATAAAATAGTTTTAATTAAAAGTGGAAATGATTTAGTTCAAAATATCAATCCTGATATATTGAAATCTTTTATAGTTTCTCATGGTGATAAAGAAATTGAGTTTAGCTATATACGTGGAAAAGATGAAACAATAAGAATTACAAATATAACTCCTTCTATAAGTGCGACTAATCAAAACCCCAGCATTGGTATAGCTATGGATGAAATAGGTATCGTTAAATTGCCTATTTTAAGTGCCCTTTGGGAAGGTTTAAAATTAGATTGGTCTGTCACTAAAAACACTGTTATAGGGCTTTATACGCTCATTAAGGAGGGTATAACAGGCAAAGGAAGCTTCTCTTCGGTCACTGGACCTGTCGGAATGGTGGGTATAGTCGGAGATGCATACCAATTTGGTTTTGTATATTTGCTATCTTTTGCAGCATTAATTTCAGTTAATTTAGCCATAATAAATCTTATTCCATTTCCAGCATTAGATGGTGGACGACTTCTCTTTTTACTTATTGAAAAAATAAAAGGTTCTCGTTTAAATCCAAAATTTGCAAATGGTGCTAATATGGTAGGTTTTGCATTACTAATTATTCTAATGCTTTTTGTTACTTATCATGATGTAGTTAAATTATTTTAAATGTTAAAAAATAAATTAAAAATTGGAGTGCTTTTTGGTGGTAAGTCTGCAGAGCATGATGTATCTATTTCATCATCAAAAAATATAATTGATGCATTAGATAAAAATAAATATCAAATTTTTGTAATAAAAATAGAAAAAAATGGTGAATTTGATTTGAATTTTGTAAAAAAAATGGATCTTATTTTTCCTGTATTACATGGACCATACGGAGAAGATGGAAGTATGCAAGGATTGTTAAAAATTCTTGGGATACCTTTTGTTGGTCCAAGTGTGCTTGGCTCAGCTGTCGGAATGGATAAAGATGTGATGAAAAGGCTATTTAGAGATGCAAAAATTCCCATTGGTAAATTTATTACTGTTTGTGCTGGAGAAAAAATATCTTTTGAAAAAGTTAAAAAAGTTCTTGGTTTACCAATGTTTATAAAACCTGCAAATATGGGTTCTTCTGTGGGTATTAATAAAGTTAAAAATAAAAAAGAATTTGAAATTGCAGTAAATGATGCGTTTCTATATGATTCAAAAATTGTAATTGAAGAAAATATAAATGGACAAGAAGTGGAATGTTCAGTATTAGGAAATGAGAATCCAATGGCTTCTATTGTTGGAGAAATAGTTCCTAAAAATGACTTTTATTCGTATAAAGCAAAATATATAGATGGAGATGGTGCGGTACTTTTAATACCAGCAAGACTTTCAAAAACAATATCTAAAAAAGTTCAAAATTTAGCAATTAAAGTATTTCAAACATTAAATTGTGAAGGAATGGGTAGAGTAGATTTTTTTGTTAAAAAAAATGGGGAGGTGATAGTCAATGAAATTAATACAATTCCAGGATTTACAGCTATTAGTATGTATCCCAAACTTTGGGAAGCGAGTGGAATACCTCTATCAAAACTTTTAGATAGATTAATCGAGCTCGCAATAGAGCGATTTGAAAGAGAATCTAAACTAAAGACTACGGTTAAATAAAAAAAGACCTACGGCTTGGTAGCTTTTGGTCTTTTTATCTTTCTGATTTATACAGTAAAAAATAAATATCCTGCATTTTGATCACCACTATAAGGATTGTTATATGAACCAGTAGTAATAACCTTATTATAACTTGGGTCATATACAACAATTAAATCATCATCATCTTGGTCTAATTTCTCTAAGGGGTCACTCATGATGAATATACGATCCATATTGTGAATATTCAAAAATTCTTTAGTAAATATCTTTGAAATTATATATGCAACATGGAATGTAATCTGCGGTGGAATTAAATAACAATCAGCAGGAAATCCATCTCTAATTAAAACTGAAGGATATCTACAATAAGTTGCCCTGCCTTTGATAATTGCTACTTTATCAAATATTTCTCTAATAGAGCTAGAGAAACTTTTTTTGAAAAATCCAGATAGAATTAATTTATTGATTTTATTCCCAATGTCGATGTTTCTTAATTTTAGATCATTGACCATAGCTGTGATTGACATATCATCACCTAGTGTTGATTTAGTAAAATCAAGATGCTTACCTAACCTATAGGTATTAGGTAACAGTAATATATCTACAATGATAATATCATCAGCCTTAATTCTAAATTGACCAACTTCCATTGTAAATATTTCTGATATTTTATTTTCCATTTTGAGCCTCGTTATTTATTCTTTGTTTGTTGAGTTATTTTTATCTCTAAAATAGGGGACAAAAATAACCCAACAAATATTTTTAAAGATCAAAAAACTATGTTTATAATACAGTTATTATAATAAAAAGTCAATAGTTCGCAATAGAGCGATTTGAAAGAGAATCTAAACTAAAGACTACGGTTAAATAAAAAAACCACTGTCTAACTTTTTAAGTTTTAAGTGGTTTTTTACAAGATTCTCAAGAAAAATTCATTTTATTTTTTTGCAAAAATATTATTACCTTTTTGCATTTTAAATGATATATAGTTCTCTGTTTCATGTACAATTTTTGCTTCAAGTCCAGTTATTTGGCATATTACTCTCATAAAAGACTCTGCATAAGCTTTATCTGGTAAATGATTTAATATTTCTATTTTATCTTCCGATTGTACGCCTGTATTTTCAAAGTATAATCTATTTAGACTTGGACGAGTAACTGACATAAGAAGTGCATTACCATGCCCAATATGCATTATCACTAAATCATCCTTTTGAATCCCTGTTCTTTTTAACACTGTTTTTGAATTTGTTTCTTGTTGCGTTACCATGTTTGACTCCTTTTATATTATTTAATTAAATTAGTTATCTCTACCACCAAAAGAAGCAGAGAAAACTAATTTAATATAAACAAAAAGAAAATATCAAAGAACCTTAATACTTGTATAAGTATAGCATTTTATATTAAAAAGTCAAGAGCGGGTGATGAGGGAATCGAACCCCCGCCAAAGGATTTGGAGGCCTTCGTTCTGCCACTAAACTAATCACCCATGGCTTTATTTATACCTTTTCATGAAAACTTTTGCAATAGATTGTAATTTACGAGCTACGGAAACATCTGAATAATGAAGTTTAATACAGCCTTGATATCCTTCTTTTTTATATTTTCCGCTATTTGATTTTAAATAACTTCTATTGAATTGCTCTTTTGGTATTTTTGTTATTTTTGACCAAAAATCTTTTTGGATTTTTTCATTATGATATTTATGCAGATGCATTAAAATTCTAAACTTCTTCTCATCTAAATCAAAAGAATTTCTAAACAAATATAAGAAGGTAACAATTAGATCTGGGTCAGAATTTGTAAATGTTACAAGACTTTTAAGAGATTTATTGCCTTCACAAAAATAAATCATAGCACATAAGATAGCTCGGTCTGCTTTGGTACAATCAGTTTTAGAAAGTATCTCTTTTGCAAAATTATCAGCTTGAATATTTTTTTGACGAGTTTTTTCTTTTATTGTTTTTTGAGAAGCTAGTTGACCGTTTGTATAATTCTTTTTTAGTCGAGCTTGAGCTTTGTCAGAAAGTTTTATTCCTTGTATCCATATAGAGATAGTGCCTTTAGATACCCCGAGCATTTTATGAAGTTCTTTCACAGAATATCCTTTCTTCCTCAATTCTGTAGCTTTTATTTGTAAGTCTTTTTTCATAAAATAGTATTTTATATATTATGTTATATAACTATTATACTACATACAAAAACAAAAAGAAATCCCCCTAGAGAGGGGGATTTTCTGACGACTTTAATTACTTCTTAATCTCTTTATGCTTAACTTGTTTTTTGCACCATTTGCAATACTTCTTGAGCTCAATCTTTTTAGTGACGAGTTTCTTATTTTTACTGGACCAGTAATTTATACGTTTACAGGTAGTACATGCAAGTTTTATAAGTCTTTCTTGTGACATGTATATAGAATAATATAAAATCCTTTAAAAAGCAACCTTATATCAATTTTTTTAAATTTATCTTTTTGGATGCATCAAACCACTTAATTTCTTTATCGCGTTTAAACCATGTCATTTGGCGTTTTGTGTATTTTATAGTTTCTTTTACAACTTTTTTATAAGTAGGGGAATCGTATTCAAAACCAAACTCTTTTAGTCTTTTCTCTGATATACCAAATTTTTTGAGTTTTTTTATTTCATTAAGTAAACCATCTGCAAACATTTTTTTAACTCTTTTTTCTATTTTCTTTTTTAAAATATCTGTTGGTAAATATAATCCAATTTTTATGAATTTATATGGTGATACACTTTCTGCCATGGCAGAGTTTGTATCACTTTGTAGTTTTGGAACTTTACCGAGAGCTTTTGCTATCTCTATTGCTCTCACTAATCTCACTTTATTATTTAACTCATTTTTATTTTTAATATCTTTTGCACGTCTAGGGTCTAATTTTTTCAAATACTCAAATAATGCTATCGCAGATTTTGAGTATAATGCTTTTCTCAATTTCAAATTTGGTGGAACTTTTGGAAAAACTGTCCCTTTAGTAATTGCATCAATATAAAAACCAGTACCTCCACAGATAATTGGAGTTTTACCTTTTTTTACAATCTCAGCCATGGCGTAGATTGCTTTTTTTTGATATTTGGCTACTGTGAATTTCCGTTTAGGATCTACAACATCAATAAGATGATGAAAAATTCCTTTCATTTCTTTAGTAGTAATTTTTCCAGTCCCAATATCAAGTCCTTTATAAACTTGTCTAGAATCAGCAGAAATAACCTCTGCACCGTTTATCCCTGCTTTTTTAGCTTGTCCTGAGCTTAGTCGAAGGGCAATTTTAACAGCTAAATTACTCTTTCCAGTAGCTGTAGGGCCTAATATTACAATAACTTTTGGTTTTTGCATTAGAAATTTTTATTTCAAAATTTTAATATCTGCACCAATAGAATTTAAACGTTTAGCTATCTCTTCATAGCCACGGTTTATCATATATACATTACGTAAAATGGATGTACCTGGGGCTGCAAGCATAGAAATGAGTATTACCATTGATGGGCGTAATGCAGGTGGACAGACGACTTGAGCAGCTTTGAGTGGTGTTCCACCTTGTATGTAAACTCTATGAGGATCAGCAAGAGTAATATTTGCCCCCAAACGATTTAATTCAGTAAAATATATTGCGCGGTTTTCATAAACCCAATCGTGTATCATAGTTTGACCTTTTGCACGGATAGCAATAGGTACAAAGAATGGTAAATTATCTATATTTATTCCAGGATATGGATTGGAGTGAATTTTGTCAGTTAATGCTTTTAATTTACTTGGAAAGATTTCAATGTCAGCAAGTTTAGTACGTCCATTATAAGAGTAATATCTTTTCAGAATTTTAAATTTTAAATTCATTCTTTTTAATTTTTCAAGTTCAAGAGAAAGAAAATCAATAGGACAACGTGTTATGGTGAGTCTAGAATCAGTGACAATACAAGCAGATATAAACATCATAGATTCTATAGGGTCTTCACTATTCCAATATTCAATATTTTTATTTACTTCTTTTATTCCATGAACGATCAATGTAGAAGTGCCTATGCCTTCTATTTTTACTCCTAATATTTCAAGAAAAAAACATATTTCCTGAACCATATAATTTGCACTGGCAAAAGATATTTTTGTATCGCCCACAATCAAAGCTGATGCAGTTAAAACATTTTCACAAGCAGTGTCTCCAGATTCATACATTACTATATCTCTAGATTTTAAATTTTTTGCACTAATTTCATAATTTTGTGATGTAGTTTTTATTTTTAGTCCTAATTCTTCAAGTGCATAAGTATGAGCTGCAATAGTACGTTTTCCTAAATTACAACCTTGTGCATGTGGTAGTGAAAAGGAAGATAAATAATGAATAAGTGGACCTATTAGCATTACAATAGAACGAGTTTTTATTGCTGAATCAATATTTATATTTTTTAAATTAAAATTTTTAGGTGGATTGATTATTACAGTATTTTGATCTTGCCATTTGATTTTTACTCCAATACTTTCCAATATTTCGATTACTCTATTCACTTCTTCAATACGAGCAATGCCATGTAACGTGGTTGTTCCTTTATTCAAAAGGGAAGCACAAAGAAGTCCAACAGAACCATTTTTAGAAAAATTAGTTTTTATGGTTCCACTTAATTTTTTTCCACCATTTACTAAAAAATCAGTAGAGATGCTCGGTTGTATTTTTATTTTTTTCATATTCTGTGCCCAGGGAGAGAATCGAACTCTCATGATGTTGCCATCAATAGATTTTGAGTCTATCGCGTCTACCAATTCCGCCACCTGGGCAATCCACACATTTTACACAAAAATCACATTAAAATCAATTTAATAAAAAATATTAATATGCTAGAATAGATTCATGTCTACTTTATACTCCAACTCAATTTTTTGGATTGATACAGACAAGATCAAACCAAATCCATATCAACCAAGACGAGATTTTGATGAAACTCGACTTCAAGATTTAGCTGACTCAATTAAACAATATGGAGTATTGCAACCTTTGACAGTTTCTCGTGTTGAGATAGAAAAGGAAGATGGAGGTCTTGCAACAGAATATGAACTTATAGCAGGAGAAAGAAGATTAAGAGCAGCTATTTTAGCTAGAGTATCACAAGTGCCAGCTATTATTCGTGTCGGAGATACTTCAATGATGAAACTTGAACTCGCTATTATAGAAAATTTACAACGTGAAGATTTAAATGTTGTTGATCGTGCAAGAGCATTTTTTCGTTTAACTAGTGAATTTAAATTCACTCATAATGAAGTTGCTAAAAAAATGGGTAGAAGTAGGGAATATGTTTCAAATACTTTACGTATTTTGGCATTGCCTGAAGAAGTACTTAATGCATTGTCTGAAGGAAAAATTACAGAAGGACATACGAGACCAATTTTGATGCTTACAGATCATCCAGAAGAACAAATGGTTTTATTTAAAGAAATTTTATATAAAAAAATAACTGTTAGAGAAGCAGAAAGATTAGCTAGAAAAATTGCTTATGATCGTGTACGTAAAAAAGAATTTTTGCCAGATCCAGAAATAGTAGAACTTGAAGAAGAGTTTCAAGATAAATTAGGTACACGTGTTCATATAGATAGAAAAGAACTAGGTGGACAAATTAAAATTGATTTCTTTTCTACTGAAGATTTACGTGCAATTTTAGATTTAATAAATAAATCAGCAATTGAAAGGAAGTTAGATGATGCTCCTGCTCATGCAGGAATGTTAGAAAATTATATTGCTAAAAATACAGAAACCGTAAATGTTGAACAGATAACACCTGAACAAATGTCAGAATTAGCCATCAATTCTTCTGAAATTCCATTAGACGATAGAACAAAAAATGAAATAAAAAAAGAAGAAGATGAAGATCATTTATACGATATTTCTAATTTTAGCGTTTAAGAACGTCCAAAAGATTTAAGTTTAGAGAGCAAACTATTTTTTTCTAGATAAGATCTGATATTCTTTTTTGCTACATTTGTTTTTGAATACTCAAGCCATTTAGAAGATGGATGAGAATCTTTTCTTGTTACTATTTCTACTATATCTCCATTCTTAAGATTTGAAAGTATTGGAGCTATTTTATTGTTTACTTTTACTCCAGTTATATGATCACCAATGTCTGAATGTATAGCATAAGCAAAATCAATTGGACTAGAATCTTCTGGTAGGTCTATAACATCACCCTTTGGTGTAAAAATAAAAATACGGTCGTTAAAAAAATCAGTTTTAAGATGTTCTAAATATTTTAAAGGATTATGTAAATCGTAATTAAAATCTTTTAATTCTTCTATCCATTTAAATTTAGATTTATCGTCTTTATCTTTTTTATAATTTTTTTCTTTATAGGCAAAATGAGCTGCTATACCATAAGCTGCCTCTTCATGCATTTCTTTTGTTCTTATTTGGATTTCTGCAGTTCCTCCTGAACCAGTAAAAATAGTCGTATGTATAGAACGATATCCATTTGGCTTAGGAACAGCTATATAATCTTTAATTCTACCTGGTAATGGTTTCCACAGAGAATGTATTATTCCTAAAACTCTATAACATTCTTCTACACTTTCTACTACGACACGAAGAGCGACAATATCATTAATTTTTGATATATCCATATCACGCTTTAGAAGTTTTTTCCATAAACTATATTTATGTTTCATTCGATAATCAATTTCGATTACCTTGACTTTGTTTTTATAAAGTTCTTTTTTGAGTTCACTATGTACTTCTGCTAAATATTTTTGATATAAATTTTTTTCTTCTTTTATTATTTCTTCTATTTCTGCATATTCTTTTGGATAAGCAAAAGGGAAAGCTGCATCTTCTAATTCACCTTTTAAATTTCCCATTCCTAAACGATTTGCAAGTGGAGCATAAACTTCTAAAGATTCCATTGCTATTCTTTGTTTTTTATCTTCCCTTATAAACTGTAATGTACGTAAATTATGAAGTCTGTCTGCAAATTTTATAATGACGACTCTTAGGTCGTTAGTCATAGCAACAAAAAATTTTCTTAAACTTTCTACATGTCTCTCATGTCCTCTGTATTTTAAAGTTCCAAGTTTTGTAACACCATTAACTAAAAAAACAATATTGTCTCCAAACTCTTTTTTCATTTCTTCTTCTGTAATTTTTGTATCTTCCAATACATCATGCAACAATCCTGCACTGATAGTTTCAACATCCATTCCAAGTTGAGCTAATATTTTAGCAGTTTCAAATACATGAGAAAAATATGGTTTTCCATCCATTCTCTTTTGACCTTCATGAGCACGTTCTGCAAAATTATAAGCTTTTTCTATAAGATCCTTATCTTTTATGCTTATTTTTCCAACTATAAGATCTATTATTTCTTTAACATTGGACATGCTCGATATTATAACACTATTTTTATTCTATTTTAGATAACTTATGTGGATTATGATTTGGACAGGATTTGTCACTACATCTATCAGGAATAGTTTTTGTGCCTTCCATCATTAATGATCCACACTTATTACATAATTTACCTGTAGGTTTTGCTTTTATTGCATATTTACAATCAGGATAATTTGAACAAGAATAAAATATACCAAAACGTCCTCTTCTTTCACTTATATCTCCTTTTTTACATACAGGACAAATGACGCCGGTTCTTTTTTTAGCCTCTTCAGCTTCATCTTTTTTAATAAATTTACATTTTGGATAACGTGAACAAGAGATAAAAGTACCTGTTCCATCACGTCTTTCTTTTATAATCAATTTACCACCACCTTGTTTTCCTTTTTTCTCTCCACATTCAGGGCACAATTCTCCAGTTTCTTTAGGTCCTTCCAGTTCTGTTCCATCTAATCTTAATGCTCCATCACAATCTGGATATTTAATACAAGAATAAAATTTACCACCACGAGAAAGTTTTATAATCATTTTATCTCCACATTTTGGGCATTTCATATTTTCTGGTGCTTCTCCTAGGTTTGTCGCTTTCTCTAATTTCTCTTTTATTTTTATTTCTTTTGAAAATGGTCCATAAAAATCTTTTAATGTTTTCTCGTATTCACGTTCACCGCGTGATATTTCATCTAATTCATCTTCCATTTCTGCTGTAAATGTATCAGAAATATAATTTGCAAAATGTGTTTCTAAAAATAGAGACACAACTTCACCAACATCAGTAGGGAATAGAGTTTTATTTTCTTTTCTTACGTATTCACGATCTTCTAGCGTCTTCATTATGGAAGCATAAGTAGATGGTCTACCTATATCACGAGCTTCCAATTCTTTAATAAGGCCAGCCTCACTATATCTATTTGGTGGTTCTGTAAATTTTTCTTCTTTTATTAAATTTAGTAATTTTAATTTTTCTCCAATTTTCACTTCTGGTAATTCTATGTCTTCTCCTCTACTATCCTTCTCAACTTCCAACCATCCTCTAAAAAGAATTCTTGAACCAGTAGCTGTAAAGTCTGGAAATTCAAATTCTGCGGAAGCCTTGCTTCCGCGAGTACGCGGAAGCAAGGCTTCCGCAGAAATATTTGCACTTATTTTTGTTTTTAATAATCTTGCATCAGTCATTTGAGATGAGACAGTACGTTCCCAAATCAATTTATAAAGTCTCTGTTGTTCGTCGGTACCCGCTCCAAGATTTTCTATATGAGTCGGACGAATTGCTTCGTGTGCTTCTTGTGCATTTTTAGATTTAGTTTTATATATTTTAGCTTCTGCATAATTTTTTCCATATTTTTTTTTAACAAGAGAAATGATTTGGGTTTGTGCTACTGCGGATAGGTTTGTACTATCTGTTCGCATATATGTAATATGTCCAGCTTCATAAAGTTTTTGTGCTAATTGCATTGTTTTTGAAGGAGAATAACCAAGTCGTGAACTTGCTGTTTGTTGTAATGTAGAAGTAGTAAATGGTGCACGAGGTGTTCGTTTTTGTTCTGATTCTTTTACTCCAGTTACTAACCAATCTCCATTTTTTCCTTCTTCTAATATTTTTTCAACTAAATCTTTTTCTCTTGGTTCCTTGGAACAATTTAATGTTATCTTTGCTTTTTTGAGTGTTTCAAAAAGACCCAAAAGTTTCCAATATTGTTCAGGAATAAAAGCACGGATTTCTCTTTCGCGTTCCATTATTATACGAAGTGCAGGGGATTGGACTCTTCCTGCAGAGAGCCCATAACGTACTTTTTTCCAAATAAGTCCTGAAAGATCATATCCTACAAGTCTATCCAAAACTCGTCTCGCTTCTTGAGCTTTTCTTAAGTTTGTATCAATTTCTCTTGGATTTTTTAATGCTTCAATAACTGCTTCTTTTGTTATTTCATAAAAAGCTACACGCTTTATTGGTGCCTTTACTTTTTTATCTTTTTTTAATAGTTCTTCTATGTGCCATGCTATAGCTTCTCCTTCACGATCAGGGTCTGTTGCTAATAAAATTTCTGTTGCTTTTTCTCCAAGTGTTTGAAGTTCATGAACAACTTTTTCTTTACCACGAGAAATCTCATAATGTGGTATAAAGCCACCTTCTATGTCTATTGCTGTTTTATTTGATTTAGGTAAATCACGAATATGTCCAATAGAAGCACGTACTGTGTACGCACCTTCTAAATATTTTTCTATAGTTTTTGCTTTTGATGGTGACTCAACAATAAGTAATTTCATTTTATTTTTTTATAAGCTATAAGCTAAAACCTATAAGCTGTATTTAACAGTATTACACGAAATATATTTTTTTTGCAAATTTGAATTCTTTTAACCCAATCGTATTTCCCCCATTTCTTCTTTTATTAATTCTTTTATTTCCATCACAGTGAGTATTGCATTTGCATTAGGTGTCGGCATTTTCATAGCTCTTATTAAATCATCTCTTGGAATAGGTTCACGAAGTAAATCTACTACTTTTTTTTCTTCAGTTGATAAATCTATAAAAAGTTTTTCTTGCTTTTCTTTATCTTTTGGTTTTTCAAACCCTAGTGCCTCTAATACATCCTCTGCACAAGTTATGGGTGTAGCCCCTTGTCGTATTAATCTATTTGTTCCTTTTGAATTTGATGAAAAAACTGATCCAGGTATAGCAAGCACATCTCTATTATATTCAGTAGCAAGTCGTGCAGTAATTAATGTTCCAGATTTTTCCTCGGCTTCTATTATAAGTACAGCTTTAGAAATTCCTGCCATTAATCTATTTCGCATTGGGAAGCTCCATTGTGTGGCCTTGAAATCTGGTTCAAATTCTGAAATTAAACATCCACCAGTCTCTATTACATCTCTCATGAGTCTTACATTTGTTTTTGGATATATTGCTTCATCTCCTAAACCTGAGCCAGGGAAAACTATAGTTTTGAGTCCTACTTGCATTGCTTTTTTATGAGATATTGTATCTATACCTATAGCAAAACCAGAAACTATGGCTATTGGATAACCTTTTAAACCAGCAATTATTTTTTCACAAATTTCTTTTCCGTATGAAGTAAATTTACGAGAGCCAACTACTGATAAATAAATTAAATTTTTTTCAGTAGGTAAATCACCGATTATCCATAAATCTTCTGGGGGTTGTGGAATTTCTAATAATGCAGCAGGGAATTCTTTTTTGTTTAATTTTCTTATTTTCATAAAAGATATTATTTTATATTTTGTAATTATACTACTTATAGTATATAATATAAATACTTGTCCCGTAGTAAATTTTTGATTACGTGACATAAAGATAAAGATTATTAATAAAATTTTACTACTGGGATGTTAGACATCAAATTCATTCGTGAAAACAAAGAAATAGTGCAAGAAGGTGCAAAGAAAAAATTAGTAGATATTGATATTGAAAAACTTGTAACCCTTGACGATGAACGTTTAAAACAACTAAAAGAAGTTGAGGACTTAAGAAGTGAAGTAAATAAAGTTTCAAACAATATAGCTCGTGACCAAGACCCTGTTCTTAAAAATCAATTAATAGAAGAAATGCGTATTGTAAAAGAAGATATTAAACAAAAAGAAGAGAAACTAAAAATTATAATAGAAGAATGGCAGAAAATGATGCTACAAGTTCCTAATGTTCCAGATATTTCTGTTCCTGATGGAAAAAGTGATGAAGAAAATCTTGAACTTAGAGCTTGGGGAGAAAAACCAGTATTTGATTTTACACCAAAAGACCATGTTGCAATTGCAGAGAATCTTGATTTGGCAGATTTTGAACGGGGAACAAAAGTTTCTGGTTTTCGTGGTTATTTTATGAAAAATGATGGAGCATTATTATTCTTTGCTCTTTGGCAATATTTTTTAGATTATTTTGTTAGCCAAGGTTACACTCCAATGATTGTGCCTTCACTTGTAAGAAAAGAAACTCTAATGGGTACAGGATATATACCTGGTGGTGAAGATGATTTATATAAAACACAAGATGGAGAATATTTAGCTGGAACAGGAGAAGTGGCAATGATGTCTTATTATTCTGGAGAAGTTTTACAAAAAGAATCTCTTCCTAAAAAATTTATTGCTTTTTCATCTTGTTTTAGACGTGAGGCTGGAGCTCATGGAAAAGACGTGAAGGGAATTATTAGAGTACATGAATTTTTTAAACTCGAACAAATTTTGTTATGTGAAGCAAGTCATGAAGAATCTGTAAAGCTTCACGAAGAAATAACAAATCATGTAGAGCATTTAATGCAAGAATTAGGTATTCCTTATCGTATTGTTGTGAATTGTGGTGGCGATCTTGGATTAGGACAAGTTAAAAAATATGACATAGAAGCTTGGATGCCTTCTCAAGATAAGTATAGAGAAACTCATTCATCTTCATATTTTCATGACTTTCAAACGAGAAGACTTAATATTAAATATAGAGATGAAAATGAAAAATTAAAATATGTTCATTCTTTAAATAATACAGCTTGTGCTACAAGTAGATTACCAGCAGCTATACTAGAGAACTATCAACAAGCAGATGGTACTGTAAAAATTCCAGAAGTTCTAAAAAAATATATGGGTGGAAAAGATTTCATAAAATAATTTAAAAAGATATGAAAAAAAGTGTTTTAAGTTCTCCGCGTCTTGTAGAATTAAAAAAAAAGAAGCATCAAATATTAAGAAGAAAAATACTTTTTTTTCTTCTTTTATTTATATTAATAACTACTTTTTTATCTTTTTTTTCAAAATGGAAAGAAGTAAATATAAATAATATTGTAGTTTTGGGGAATAAGGTTATAGAAACTAAAACAATAACAGATCTTGTAAATGAAAAAATTACTGGTAATTATTTTTATTTTTTTCCAAAAACAAATTTTTTATTTTTTCCTAAAAATGAAATAATAAAAGGACTTAGAGAAAAATTTAAAAGATTAGATAATATATCTTTAAATATAAAAAACATTAAAACCTTAGAAATATCTCTTTCAGAAAGAACTGCCTTATATACATGGTGTGGAGATACTTTACCTGAATTAAATAACTTAGAAAGTAATATCACAGATAAAAATAAATGTTATTTTATGGATGAAAATGGCTATATTTTTGATGAAGCTCCTTATTTTTCTGATGATGTCTATCTAAAATTTTATGGTAAAACAGATGTTGAACGTTTAGAATCCGGAAGTCCAACATCCGAAATAAATCCATCTGGTTCTTATTTTTTACAAACAAATTTTAAAAAGATTATTTCTTTTAAAGAGACAATAAAAAAATTGGGAATGAAACCATCAGCATTTTTTGCAGAAGATAATGGAGATGCAAAAATGTTTCTTTCTTCTTCTTCGGCGTCAAAAATGGGGCCAAGTATAAATTTTAAAATAGATTTTGACATGAATAAGGCTATAGAAAATTTACAATCAGTTTTGACAACAGAGCCATTGCAATCTGATTTTAAGAATAAATATAATTCTCTTATTTACATTGACCTAAGGTTTGGAAATAAAGTATACTACAAATTCCGGTAGCATATATTTTATAAAACACGACATATTTGCAAGCTTACAAATTGCTATGCTCGTCGTTCAAGAAAAATATAGTCGGAATACCTCCTTATTTTTCTAAACTCCTGTGCAATGTTTTCTAAAACACATGCTACCGGAATTTAACATATGCAAAATTTTTGGCAAAAATTAAATAAACCTTTTTTTTGTTTAGCACCAATGTCTGATGTCACTGATATTGCTTTTCGTCGTATTTTGGCGAAATATAGCAAAAACAGAGAAAACAAAGATAGTGTTATTTTTTGGACAGAGTTCATAGCTGCTGATGGTCTATGTAATAAGCTCGCTAAAAAAAAGTTGTCTTATATATTAAAATATTCAGAATCTGAGAGGCCAATTGTTGCTCAAGTTTTTGGTGCTAATCCGGAAAATATGGAAAAAGCTTGTAGTTATATTGCTAGTCTTGGTTTTGATGGAATAGATATAAATATGGGTTGTCCAGATAAATCTGTGGTGGCCCAAGGAGCTGGATCTGGTTTGATAAGAACTCCACAACTCGCAAGAAAAATTATACAAGCAGTTCATGCTGGAATAAAATCTGCAGGTCTCCATATTCCAATATCAGTTAAAACAAGAATTGGTTTTTCTAAAGAAGAAATAAATACTTGGATACCAGAATTATTAAAAGAAGATATTTCTGCTTTAATAATTCATTTGCGTACTACAAAAGAATTATCACTCGTCCCAGCACATTGGGATCTAATGAAAAAAATCATTGAATTACGAAATAAAATAAATCCAGAAACTTTAATAATTGGCAATGGAGATGTTGAAGATTTAGAAGATGCAAAAAATAAAATACAAGAATATAGTTGCGATGGAGTAATGATAGGTAGGGGAGTTTTTGGTAATCCTTGGGTATTCATCTCACCCCCAACCCCTCTCCTTATTAAAGAGAGGGTGGAGGAAAAGCTTCAAATTTTAATAGAACACACTCAAATTTTTGATAAAGAACTTTTGAAACCTAAACATAAAAATTTTTCTGTTATGAAAAAACATTTTAAAGCATATGTGAATGATTTTCCTGGTGCTAAAGAATTGAGAGTAAAATTAATGGAAACCAATAATGCCAAAGAAGTAGAAAAAATAATTAATGATTTTTTAAAAAGAAAATAAAAAGGAATTTCAAAAAATTTCTGAGCCTTCGCCCTCGGAGTCCGTGAGGACAGGGGACCCACGACTCTTGAAATTCTTTAAATTCCTTTTTATTTTCTAAAAATCTGATATAGTTATTCTATGCACGACTTAGCTTTATATCGTAAATATAGACCTCAGAGCTTTAAAGAAGTCTTAGGGCAAGACCATATTGTAAAGGTCTTAGAGAGTTCTGTGGAGACAAATAAAGTTTCTCATGCTTATCTTTTTGTTGGTACTCGTGGTACTGGCAAAACGTCTGTGGCTAGAATTTTTGCTAAAGAAATTGGAGTCTCAGAAAATGATCTTTATGAAATAGATGCTGCTTCAAATAGAGGTATTGAAGACATTAGAGAGCTTCGTGATGGAGTGCGTGTATTACCATTTGACTCAAAATACAAGGTTTATATCATAGATGAGGTGCATATGCTCTCTAAAGACGCTTGGGGGGCATTATTGAAGACATTAGAAGAGCCACCAAAGCATGTGATCTTCATTTTAGCTACCACAGAAGTCCATAAAGTTCCTGAAACTATTGTGTCTCGTTGTCAGGTTTTTACATTTAGAAAAGCTTCTGATTTAGTTTCTAAAAATATGATTTTAGAAGTTGCAAAAAAAGAAGGTTTTGAATTGGATAATAGCACAGCAGAATTGATAGCAATACTTGGAGATGGATCTTTCCGTGATGCATTAGGTACTCTTCAAAAAGTTTTAAATTTTTCTGTTGATTCAAAAGGTGAAAAAGTTAAAAAAATAAATAAAGAAGATGTGGAAAAAATTACAGGCGCACCAAAAACTATTTTAGTAAATGATTTTATTTCTTCTATTGCTTTAAAAGATTTAGAAAAAGGAATACTGACAATAAGAAAAGCTGCAGCAGAGAATTTAGATATGAAACTTTATTTTAAACTTATTATACAAAAGTTTCGCATGGCAGTAATTTTAAAATATGCACCAAAATTAGAAAAAGAAATGGCAGGGGATTTAGGAGAAGAAGATTTAGAGTTTTTGAAAAAACTTGTTAAACAAGATACTGAAGGTTTACTTCGTTCTAAAGCATTATCTATACTTCTAGAAGCTTATAGCGATATAGATAGAGCATTTATATCAGAATTACCATTAGAACTTGCACTTATTAAGATTTTGGGGCAAGATAAAGAAGTTAAATAAATATTGGGAGATCGTCTAACGGCAGGACAGCGGCCTTTGAAGCCGTGAATTATGGTTCGAATCCATATCTCCCAGCTAGCTAAAATAACCTTATTTTATAAAGTTATTTTTATTTACCTTAAGTTAAGTTAGAATTTTTGATATAATAAAAACATGCGAAAAGAAATTCAATTAAAAACTAAAGACGAACATATTATTTATGGAACATTTGATTCAGTTAAAAAAAGTAAAACCCTATTAATTTTTGTTCATGGATTTACTGGGCATAGAAATGAACACCATAATAGTTTTATGGGATCCTGCAGATAAAATGAAGGATTTAAAAGAAAAAAATGCTGAATATAATGCTGATCTAGATAAATATATTTTTAATTCAAGATTAAATATAATTGTTTCTAAAGAATTGGTTGATGAGTGGCAAACTATAGATGTTGGTAAATTAGCTGAGGAAATAGATATTCCATGTAAATTTATTTTTGCTGGAAATTATAATAAATTAGAAGTATGGAAACCATTTTTAAATAGAATAAAGGTAGCTAATGAATTTGCAATAGTTGAAGGAGCTAGTCATGTATTTATTGAAGAGGGAGTTGAGCAAAAACTATTTGAAGAAACCCTTAATTATATAAAAGCATAATAAAAATATAAATTATACTTTTATTTTGTGTTAAAATCGTGGATTTTTTTATCTCTTTACCTTCACTAATTTTTTTGAGTTTTTTGATTTAACAACACCATTCTTAAACCAAAATCCAATGGTGCTTTTTCCTATTTTAAGCTTTTCTGCTATTTGATTAAAACTCATTCCTTTTTTTCTAAGCATTACTGCTTTTTCTTTAATTTTTTTACTATATGAAATCATATAAATTAATAATATGCTCATTATCCTTGAAACACAAGTAATTTACCTTAAGGCCAGCACTTTTAATTATATTTTGCTATAATAAAATTATGAAAAACATAAGAATCAGTTTTAAATTTTTATGGTATGATTTTTGGATAGGAGCTTTTTATGATAGAAACTCCAAAGTTTTATATGTTTGTCCATTACCAATGTGTGTTATAAAAATTTGGAAAAGTGAATAAAATTTATGAATAAAATTCTAGAATTTGGAATAAAAAGAGAAAATGAAGAGCGACGAGATGGTGGATGTGCTGTTGTTTTTGATACTGAAAGTCAAAGATATGCAGTATATAGAAACCTAAAAAATAAAATATTAGGACTTTATGGTGGTGGATTTGATGATGGAGAAAATGAAGAACAAGGAGTATTAAGGGAAGTCATTGAAGAAAGTGGTTTATATGATTTTTTATATACAGAAAAAATAGATAAAGTATTAACTCATTATTTTAATTTTAATAAAAAGAAAAATAGAGTAGCGATGGCTACATGCTTTTTGGTAATCCTGAAATCTAAGAGTTTAAAACCAACTAATTTTGATGAACATGAAGAATTTGAATTAGAATGGATGACACCTAAAGACTTATTTTTTATTTGGGAAACCAATAGTAAAGATAAAAATTATGACCACTGGATTTATTTTCTTAAAAAAGCAGTAAATCGTGCTATTGAACTTAGTTATGATACAACTAGTCAGAAAATGTAATATTTGACAGAGTAGTTTTAGAATGCTATTATGTTTTAATAACTAAAGGTTCTTTTTAATTAAAAAAATATCTTGAAAGGGTTCAAAAAATGGAATTCAAAAAAACTGACCTAATTATTCTTAGTGAAAAGAAATTGCATGTTAGTTCTTCAGCAATAATACTTTTTGAAAAAATAACAAAATTTCATAGAGAAAAATCAAATGGTTTGTGGATAAAAATTAGGGACGTAAAAAATCAATCAAATCGTTTAAATTTACCTATTTTTACCCCCTCAGAAGAAGTTTTGTATATTTGCGACCAAGAAGCTACAGATTTGTTAATTTTGAAAGATACTGTTTCTAATTTTAATTTTTTTGATAATTATCATTATGAAAAAAGTATAAATGCTGGATCTATTTTATTTAACAAAAATGAAACCCGGTTTCAATCAACAGTTTCTGGTCTTTTAAGAAAAGAAGATAATATTTTTCTTGCAATGTGTTTAATACCAACAGTATTAAACATAGAAATAGACTTTGTCGTAAATCATATTCAGAAAAGAGATAAAGATGCTCTTCCTGAATGTTTTTTTAAAGAAAATCATTATCTTAACAAAATTTTAAAAGTTTTTAAAATATAATTTTAAAAACAAAAAGCCTTGAGAAATCAAGGCTTTTTTTATTTTTGATAATATATTCTACTTTTTCACTTAATAATGTATAATTATATAATGACTTTTAAAAAATTTTATATTATTATATTTTTAGTATTTTCTATATTACCAACACAAAAAATATTTGCTCAAACTCCTAATACTGGTTTTGTTTCAGAAAATATTTGGTATTCAAAAGATCCACTAATGGAAGGGGATAAGGTTCAGATATATACATTTGTTTTTAATCCTGACAGTAGAGAATTATCTGGTACTGTGATTTTCTTTGATAAAACTGTTTTATTAGGTAAAAAAGAATTTGTTATACCTCCAAAAGGTGCTAAAGATGTATTTATTAATTGGACTACAACTGCAGGTGACCATATTATTTTTGCTAAAATAGAAAATGCTAAATTTTTACTTTCAAATGGAAAATATGAAGAAGTATATATAGCCCTAAACGAAACAGAAAAAAACTCTCAAACTATATCTAAAAAAATAACCTCTGCAGATACAAATACTGACATAAATCCTATTTCCAATATAAGTAATACTGTATCTGATTCTATTTCAAATATTAAAAATATAATAGAAGAAAAAACACCAAATTTTATAACTCAACCAATACTAGCTACTACAAATAAATTAGAAGAATTAAGAAAAAATATAAACACAACAGGACAACTTAAAAAAGAAGAAATAAAAAAAGAAATAGAAAACTTAAATTCTACTAAAATAAACAAAGAAGGAAATTCAAAAACAACAAGAAATCCGTTATTAAAACCATTTAAATATGTAGAATTATTCTTTGTTTCCACCTTATCTCTAATCCTAAACAATAAAATTCTATTTTATGGAATTTTACTTATTTTAATTTTCTTTATTTTACGTTATATTTGGAAGAAAATTTTCTAACTTTAAATAAAAAATAAATTTGTATTTTAAATTTAAGTGTGTAGAATAAGCTTATGATACAAAGAATCGTAGCGTCCTTAATACTTCTTTTTTCTATTCTATATATGCCTTTTTATTTGTCTATAATATTGGCATTAATAGGTATAATATATTTCTCATTTTATTGGGAAAGTGTCTTTCTATTTTTTATTTCAGATTTAATTTTTGGTATAAAAGAAGAAAAACTTTTAAATATCTATTTCATATCTTTTTTAATATCTTTCATAGTTTTAATATCTATAGAATTATTAAAAAGAAAAATTAGAATTTCAAAATGATACGAAGAATATTAAGAAAACAAAAAATTAAAAATGCTAATTTTTTTGTAGAACCAGATGAGATTTTTCTTGATTCTAAAAATTTACAAAATTTTGATCGTCAACAATTCGAAGGTCGCATAGAAAAACCAATTTCCAAAAAAACTATATTTTTTGTTGGATTTTTCTTCTTATTATTTTTAGTAATTTTTTCAACCAGACTTGGATACCTTCAAATAGAAAAAGGGTATGCATATTTAAATAGAAGTCAAAATAATATTTTAGAAAAACAAATTATTTTTAGTGATAGAGGTATCATTTATGATAGAAATAAAGTAGAGCTTGCTTGGAATAAAAAAAGAGATGATTTACCTACGACAATACGTTCATATATATCCCCTGGGTTTTCTCATGTTTTAGGATATGTAAGTTACCCAACACAAGATAAATCAGGAAATTATTGGCAAAGTGAATTTATAGGTAAAGATGGACTTGAAAAACAATATAATCAAGAATTAAGGGGTGTAAATGGTTCAAAAATAGTAGAGATAGATGCTCGCAAAATAATTCATTCAGAAAATATAGTAAATGCTCCTTCACGTGGTGTTGATTTAATTACAACAATAGATTCACGTATTCAATCAGAATTATACACTCTTATTAAGAATCTATCAGCTAGTAATTCTTTTTCAGGTGGAGCAGGAGTATTAATTAATATAAAAAATGGAGAAGTTTTAACATCAGTAAGTTTTCCAGAATATGATTCCGAAGTTTTATCTTTGGGAAAAGATACAGAAAAAATTCAAAACTATTTAAAAGATAAAAGAAAAGTATTTTTAGATAGGACAATTTCAGGACTTTATGTACCGGGTTCTATAGTAAAACCATTTTTTGCTATTGGAGCATTAACAGAAGGAATAATTGATCCATACAAAAAAATATTATCAACTGGTTCAATTTCAATACCAAATCCATATTTAAAAGATCAAGAAACTGTTTTTAAAGACTGGAAAGCACATGGATGGGTAGATATGCGACAAGCATTAGCTGTTTCAAGTGACGTATATTTTTATGAAATTGGTGGAGGTTTTCAAGGCCAAAAAGGTTTAGGAATTGTTAATATTGAAAAATATGCTTCACTTTTTGGTATTGGACAAAAAACTGGTATTGACCTACCAGATGAAAAAAGTGGTGTTATACCAAGTCCAGAATGGAAAATAAAAAACTTTAATGGAGAAGTCTGGCGTATTGGAGACACTTATCACACCGTCATAGGACAATATGGCTTTCAGGTAACTCCAATGGAAATGGCACGTGCCATATCTGCACTAGCAAACTACGGAACACTTATTACTCCACATTATATTTTAGGAGACAAAGAGAAAGAAAATATTATTTCAAAAATAAATTTTAAAAAAGAAGATTTTAACACAATCCATGAAGGAATGAGGGAAAGTGTTTTAGTTGGAACTTCTGTTTTACTAAATGTGCCATATATAAAAGTTGCTTCTAAGACTGGAACAGCGCAACTTGGTATAAATAAAAATAAAGTTAATTCTTGGATTGTTGGTTTCTTTCCATATGAAAATCCACAATATGCATTCACTATAATGATGGAAGCGGGACCTTCCTCAAACGGAGTCGGAGCATCATCTATTATGCGCCAACTACTAGATTGGATGTCTATAAATACCCCAGAATATTTTGAATAAAAAGTATTATTTTGTTTTTTTTAATAAATACAGTATAATATTAAGATGAATCCCGTTAGAAGTTAACTATGCGGGATTGATATTTTAATGATAATCAAGTTATATAATATTATTTATAATTAATGTAATATTAGTATAACTTCTAACGGGATGAATAAAGTAAAAATAATTTTTATATTAAGTGTTTGGATAATAATATTGCCATATTTAGGTTTTCCATATTCATTAAAAAATATACTATTTTCAATTACAGGATTAGTGCTCGTTTATTTTAGTTATTTACTTTATAATGATTTTAAAAAAGGAGAGTCAAAAGAGAAAAAATTTGATAATTTTTCTGAAAACAGTGATTTCAATGAAGAAAAAAAATAATAATTCAAAAAAATATACCAACATGTTAGATTATTTTAAAACAAGACGTTCTTTTGCTACTATTTTACTTGTGGCTCTTTTTTTTGGTCTTGGTACCTTTATAGGATTTAATCAAAGACCAGAAATAAACAAAGTTGTAAATATTTTAGGTAAAGAAACTGCAGTAATAACACAAACAGATTTTTCTCCATTTTGGAAAGTTTGGAATGAAATAAATGAAAAATATCCAAGTGCTAATAAAACAACAGACCAAGATAAGCTTTATGGAGCTATTTCTGGGCTTGTAGGCTCTTTAAATGACCCATATAGTGTCTTTTTCAATCCAGTTGAAGCAAAGCTATTCGGAGACGATATACAAGGAAATTTCGGTGGAGTTGGTATGGAAGTTGGTATAAAAGATAAAACATTAACTGTAATTGCTCCACTAAAAGATACTCCAGCTTATAAAGCAGATATAAAATCAGGTGATAAAATTCTTAAAATAGATGATTTAGTTACTTCTGGTTTAAGTATAGACAAAGCAATAAAGTTAATTAGGGGAGATGTTGGTACAAGTGTTAGATTAACAATTTTTCGTGAAGGAGATACAGAACCAAAAGAAATAAAAATTATACGAGATACTATTAATATACCAACACTAGATACAGAATTAAGAAAAGATGGAATTTTTATAATAAGACTTTATAGTTTTTCTGCTAACTCAGCTCAACTTTTCCGTAATGCATTAAAAGAATTTTCTGCATCTAAATCTGATAAATTATTGCTTGACCTAAGGGGAAATCCTGGAGGATATTTAGATGCAGCTGTTAGTATGTCAAGTTGGTTTTTAGAAGGAGGTAAAACTGTTGTAACAGAAGATTATGGAAATGATATAAAGCCCAAAATATACAGAAGTCAGGGTTATAATATATTTTCTGACAAATTAAAATTTGTTATTTTAATAGATAGTGGTTCTGCATCAGCATCTGAAATCTTAGCTGGAGCAATGCAAGACTATAAAAAAGCTTTACTTGTTGGAGATACAAGCTTTGGAAAAGGTTCTGTACAAGAAGTCATAAAAGTAACTCCAGATACTATGCTAAAAATTACTGTAGCAAAATGGTTAACTCCAAATGGTACATCTATATCTCTCAAAGGTTTAAGACCTGATTATGAAGTATTGTTTACAAAAAAAGATTTTGAAGAAAAGAAAGATCCACAATTAGATAAAGCAGTAGATTTATTAATTAATTGGCCAAATTAACTACGAGCTTAACGCCACATAAAATTATGAAAGTTATTTTTTTACAAGATGTACCTAGAGTAGGTAAAAAATATGATATTAAAGAAGTAAACGATGGTTATGCTTTAAATTTTTTATTTCCTAAAAAATGGGCCACACTTGCAACAAAAAAAGCTATAACAGAAATTGAAAGACATAAAAAAGAAATTGTAATAGAAAGGGAAGTACAAGAAGATCTTTTAGTTAAAAATCTAGAAGAAATAAAAGATAAAACTATAACGATAAAAGCAAAAGCTGATGATAAAGGACATCTTTTTTCTGCTATTCATGAAAAAATGCTAGTTGAAGCGATGGAGAAAGAATATCACGCTCAAATAGATGAAAAATTTATTGTTCTAGAAAAACAAATAAAAGAAATAGGGGAGTTTGAAATTCCGATTCTTATAAAAAACAAAAAATCTTCTTTTAAATTAATTGTTGAGAGAGTCTAAAAAAACCTAAATAATACTTTTTCATGGTCCGCACTCGAACCTGAATATGGTTAACGTACTTGATTGTTGCGTATGCCAAAAAAAGTATTATTTAGGTTTTTTAGAGGACATTTACTACCTTTTTTACTACAATTTTGCCGTTAAAAGAAGTCTTTCTTTTTGAGCTAAATTTAACTGTTCCGGGCTTTAAAGCAAAAAGTGTATGATCTTTACCCATAGATACATTATGTCCAGCCATAATGACTGTACCACGCTGACGAATGATTATAGAGCCAGATTGAGCCTTTTGACCATCAGCAAGTTTTGTACCAAGATACTTTGGATTAGAATCTCTTAAGTTTTTCGCGGTTCCGCCAGCTTTTCTATGTGCCATTGAATTTGTTTATTAGGTTCTAAGTTCTAGTTTCTAGATTAAAAAATAAACAGAAAATAAAACTGTAGACTAACTATTTAATATTGTTTATAATAAGACATTGCAAGTATAAACAATTATATGGAAAAAATCAAGCAATTTATAGAAAACGATAAAGGAAAGGATATATTGGTCATTATTATTATCATTTTAGTTGGTTTGGGTTCATTTGAATTAGGTAGATTGTCCAAAAACGAGGTAAATTCTGGTATTAAAGTAGAATATGATACCCAAGAAGCTAATGTAATAGGATCTATAAACCTTAATAATAACAGTCCACTTAATTTAAATTCTAATTCAAATACTTTAACAAATACTCAAAAATTAAATTCTGAAAACTTTTTTGCTTCTAATAGGGGAAGTAAATATTATTCTATAAGTTGTGGAGCTGGAAAAACAATTAAACAAGAAAACAGAATATACTTTAATACAGCACAAGAAGCACAAAATGCAGGATATGAGCTTTCCAGTGCGTGCAAATAGTTTTATCTCTAAATAAGAATTCAATTATTAATGATAATAAATAAATCAAGAAGAAAGTTTCTTGTGCGACATTAGTAAATTATATATAATAGAATAATGGAAAATGAAAACAATCTTCGTGCTCAAAAAGGTGGCTTTCAAAAACCTTGGAAACTTGAAGAATTAAAAGCTGGACTTGAAAGTTTTTTCTCTAAAAATAAAAGATACCCAACAGCATCTGAGGTAGATACTTATCCATATTTACCATCAGCAAGATCTATTGAACGAAGTTTTGGTGGACTTGTTAAATTACGCAATGAGCTTGGCTTAGATACTCAAAATGATTTACGAACAGGCTTATATAGCAGTGAAAAAGCTCGAAAAATAAATAAACGGGCTCACATAGTAGAACAAAACGTATATAACTACCTAATAAACTTATTTGGAAAGGAATTTGTACATAGAGAATACTTTTTCTTAGATGACAAACGCACAAGGGCTGATTTTTTTGTTTATGATACAAACGAGGGATTTTGTATAGATGTATTTTATCCTAGCGATAAAAGAAACTTGACAGGTTGTTTAAATAGTAAAATTGATAAATATCAGAATCCTTACATGAATCAATACATAACTATATTTCTGCAAATGAATAGGGAAATAAATCAAGATACTTTAAATGTCTTAATTAAAAATAAAAAAAAGAAACTACCTAACGGACATATATTAATGTCCTGGGAAACATTTCAAGAATTCTGTAGTAAACGTAAACCTTTAAAGAAAAGTTAAACATGTACAAATCAAGCCTACGTTATTTAACAAGGCTATGTCGTATAACCTACTCGCGTAAAAGATATATTGTGCGACGTGGTATTAATTAAATACAAATAAGAAAAGTAGCTCCCTATTCACCATACTATATACACTATGAACTATTGAGTAGCTAAATCTACTTGATTAGTATTTTCGATATTTTTATTACTTCCAGAGATAAAAGATTTCCAAAGATTATTTATAAAAATTTCTTTCCAAAGATATGAGACGGGTTCTTTTAAATAATCATCCCATAAGTTTCTAGTCCCTACCCCGACATAGCTCATATTGTCTTTGGTTACAGGACTTTCTATTACAGATTTTATATTTATTTTAAAATAACTAATCACTAATATTATAATAAGTCCTAAAAAAAGAATTCCTAATATACTTATACCCTTTTGTTTATTATTTTTTTGCATATTAATTTTTAGTTAAAAACAGTATTGAATAATGTCTTAATCCAATTAAAAACATCTGATATAGTGATGTTAAAATATTTAAATAAAAACAAAGCAATTACAATAATAATAATTATTTTTAAAAACCCTTTTTGTTTATTTTTTGTATTATTACTCATTTTTGTATTTTACCACAAAAAATTTATTTTGAACAATATTTATTTAAACATGGATGCTGTTGTAGAAGGCAAATAATATAATGGATCAAGATAAGCATTAATCGGAGATATGGGTTGAGTAAGGACTCTTCCTGGGCATGATTTACTTGGTAAAGTTTTTAAATTAACAGCATCTTTAGCGTAAATAGAAAGATGTAAATGTGGCCCTGTAGAATAGCCAGTATTGCCACTATAACCAACAATTTCTCCTCGGCTTACTTTATCTCCTGTATTCACTTTTATAAGTGACAAATGTCCAAAAGTACTAGCTAAACCATTATTATATTTAATTAAAACAAAACGCCCAAATGAAACTCCTGAACATTGTATGTCCGTATCACCAACACCAGCCACTACTCCATCTGCTAAAGCCTTTACTGGTGTACCGATAGGTGCACGAAAATCAACTCCATTATGTGTGCCACTGGCATAAAGACGCTTACCTGCTTCTGTTTTACCAAATGATTGAGTGATAAGAACATAATCAAGTGGCCAACTTAATACTCCCCCATTTGGAAGTTTAGAAGGATCAAGAACATACTGTAACTGTGATTCATAATCACGCAATTCTTTTTCAAAAGCATCTTTTTTTGCAAGTCCATCTTTTAATAATTTTTGATAATTAGTTTCATTGTTTTTTGTTTTTATTAAAAGTTTATTCTTTTCTCTAGTATTTTCATCTACTATTTTTTTCTGATCAGAAAGTTTAGATTTTAAACTTAAAAGTTCATCTTTTGCTTTTGTTGTTTCTGTTCTTGTGTCTTCTAAGACAATTTTAACTTGTTTTAACTCTGTTGTTGATTTTATTATTGCATCATTTACCGCTACTATATTATCTATATCATTCCAAACATTAGTAAAATTATTTTCTGATAACATTACTAAAAGAGCATCGTTTTGTTCAAATTGATTTATTATCCTAAGGTCAGAAGATATCACATCAATATTATTGTAAATAATATTTTGTTTATCATTTATATTTAAGCTTAATTCTTGTATTTTAAGATTAGTTTTATCTATTTTGTTTTGTGTTACAGAAATATCAGCATTTAATTTTTTTTTAGTTAAATCAAGTTGTTTTATGGAGACATTAAGAGAATTTTTCTGTTTACTTAGATCATTAAGTTCTAGTTGATATTGTTTTATCTCTTCTTCTAGTTTACCTATGTCCGTATTTTTTTGATTTATTTTATCATTAAGTTCATTTACTGTTTTTGCAGAAGAAAAAACAAAAGGAAATATTATTAAAAATCCTAAAAAAAGTATCAGAAACTTTCTATATTGCTTTTTGTAATCTTGATAAGGTTTCATTTTTCCCTAAAATTTCAGCTATGATAAATGGATCAGGAGATTTATCAAGTCCCGACAGGGCATATCGAACAGGATGTAATAGTTCTCCCCTACTTTCTAATCTATCTGCTATCTGCATTAAAGTATTTTTTATGTTTTCTGTTATAAAGTTTTTTTCCTCTAACTTATTTAACTCCACAATAGCTAAAGCTAAATTTTCTGAAATTTTTTCAGATGTTATGTTCTTATATAAAAGCTTATCCCTAAAAAACTCAGGCTGTTTATAAAAGAAGTCCAACTCTCCTCTTTCTATCATTTCTTTTATATCACTCCATTTTGAAATTCTCTCTGTAATTATGGGAATTATTTTTCCTGCCTTGCCGGCAGGCAGGTCTATTTTTAATTCTTCTGGAAGATATTTAAATATATTTTCTTTTAATTCTTCTTTTGATAATTTTTTTATATGTTCCTTGTTTATCCAATTTAATTTAACATCGTTCCATTGAGCTCCAGAATGACCTACGCGAGATAAATCAAAAGTTTTTATAAGTTCATCAATAGTGAATATTTCTCTTTCATCTCCAGGATTCCAACCCAAAAGAGCTAAAAAGTTAATCATTGCTTCAGGTAAATATCCTTCCTTTCTATATTCTAAAACATCTTTTGCTCCATCTCTTTTACCAAGTTTCTTTTTGCCATCTTCACCCATTATTGGTGGCAATGTTGCATATAATGGTGGTTTTATACCTAATGCATCATATAAAGAAAGAAATTTAGGAACTGAAGATATAAATTCTTGTCCACGCATCACATGGGTTACACCCATTTCAATATCATCTATAATATGTGCAAAATTATACGTTGGATAACCATCACTTTTTATTAAAATAAAATCATCTAATGCTTCAGGACCAGCAGAAAGATCACCATATACAAGATCATTCCATTTATAACTTTTTATTTCTGGAGTTTTAAAACGAAGTGGCTTTGTATAATCCCATTTATCAAAAACTTCTGGACGATGTTCCCTATATAAAAATGGTTTCTTCACAAGCAAAGCCCTATCACGAAAAATTCCTACTTCTTCTTCAGTGTATGGGTCAGGATAAGCTAAACCCTTATCAATAAGTATTTGTGCATATTTTTTATATGAATCAAGTCTTTCTGATTGTAGATATGGAGCATTTGGTCCACCAATATTTGGTCCTTCATCCCAATTAATTCCCAACCATTTTAATGATTCAATAATGTGCTCAATAGAGCCAGCTACTTCCCTTTCTTTATCTGTATCCTCAATTCTTAATATAAAAGTACCTTTATTCTTTCTAGCCCAAAGCCAAGCATATAAAGCAGTACGAATACCACCAACATGCATAAAACCAGTTGGAGAAGGAGCAAATCTTGTAACAACTTTCATATTTCCCATATATCCATTCTAACATTTTTTAGTAAAAATAAGAAAAGCCCAACAAGACTTCTCTTGTTAAGCTAAAAGATCAAAAAGCAACTTATTGTTTTTCGTGAGTGAGTGCTATATCCATCAATTCGCGAGCAATTGTATATGCAGCATCTGGTTTATTATATGCTTTTGCATTACGTATCATTCTTTCACAAATAGCTTTATCTTCTGTTATTCTTTCAATTTCTGAACTTAAAATATTAGCAGTCATATTAGCTTCCTCGATAACATTACATGCTCCAGTATGAGCATAACTAAAAGCATTTTTTCTTTGATGATCACCATTTGTAGTCGTTATTGGAATAATAATCGATGGTACTCCCCAAGAAGCTATTTCAAATAAGGTTGAACCTGCTCTAGATACAATAATCGTTGCAGCTCCAGCAGCCATTTTCATAGCTAGAGGATTAAAAAATATAAAAGGTAAATATCTAACTTTTTCTTGATTAGAGCCAAGTATTATTCCCGAACGTGCTATTACGCTATCAAAATTATTTATTCCTGTTTGATGAATAATCTGAAAGTTTTTTATAAGTCTTGGTAATGCATCAAGTACTATATTATTTATAAGTTCTGCTCCTTGAGAACCACCTAAAATTAAAATAACTGGTAATCCTGATTCAAGTTTAAAATATTGCAAACCCTCTTCACGAGAAGCACAATGTTCTATCTCTCTTCTTATTGGATGCCCTGTCCAAGCAACCCTATCTTTAGGAAAATAATCTGCTGCTTCTTTAAAAGAGACAGCAACTTTTTTTGCAAAATGACCTGCCCATTTATTAACTCGTCCGGGTACAGAATCTGATTCGTGTATTAAAACAGGAATACGTAAAATTCTGGCAGCAAGAATAGTTGGGAATGAAGCATAGCCACCTTTACCAAAAACAACATCTGGATATATCGAAAATATTTTATAAATAGCATTCAAAGTGCCAAAAAACATTTTAAAAATATCAAAAAAATTCTTAATAGAAAAATATGTACGTAATTTACCAGCTTGCGTTTCCTCATAAGAAAGTCCATTTTCTAAAAGCATTTCTTTGTCATATGGACTATCAGAAAAATAATAAAGCTTAGCTCCTATTATTTTTTCTTTATCTATTATTTGATTGACTTTTTGAGCAACAGCAATAATTGGATAAAAATGTCCGCCTGTTCCTCCGCCTGTAAATACTATTTTCATTATTTTAATTTAATTAAAAAACTTTATAAAGTTTACATTAACTTTTAACCTGAAATTTTGATATTTGAAGTACAATACCTACAGCTATAAGATATATCATAAGAGAAGTACCCCCATGACTAATAAAAACTAAAGGCACACCCGTCAGAGGAAAAACTCCAGTGACAGAAGCAATATTCATAAAAGACTGTGCTGTAATCAGTATAACAATTCCAGAAACTAAAAGTCTACTAAATAAATCTGGTGAATTATTGGCAATACGAAGCCCACGCAAAATAAATAATAAATAAAGTATTATTATTCCAACTCCTCCAACAAAACCTAATTCTTCTCCAACAACAGCAAAAATAGAATCTCCTTGTGGTTCTGGTAAATAGCTAAATTTTTGTATACTTTGACCATATCCCCTACCTAAAATTCCACCTGAACCAATAGCTATGAGAGATTGCTGTATTTGCCAAGAAGACCCTTTAGGATCTTGCGACGGATCAATAAAAGTTTTTATTCGTTCCTGAAGATATGGAGTAAAATATACAAGAAATCCAAAAGCAACAATAGTTATTGTTCCTAATAAAGTAATCCATTTCATAGATACTCCAGAGATAAAAAGCATACATACTCCAGTAAACACAATTAAAATAAAACTTTTTGTATCTGGTTGATTAAGTAAAATAAAAGCTATAATAGTAAGTAATATTCCCAATGGTAAAATACCAAATTTAAAATCTTGCACCTTGTTTTTTACCCAAGAAAGCCAAGCAGCAAAATAAATAACAAAACCAAATTTTAAAAACTCTACTGGTTGGAATCGTAATGGTCCAAGCTCAATCCATCTTGTAGCACCTAAATGACTCCATCCTAAGTAAGGAATAAAAACTGCAGCAGTGATTAATATTGATCCTAGAAAAATATAAAAAGAATATTTACGCCAAAATTTATAATCTATCTTTAGAGCAAAAAACATACCAACAAAACCAAAACCAAAACCAAGAACTAGTTGACTAAAAAGTACTGAATAAAACGTACTTTGATTTTTGGCTAATATACCAAAAGAAGCAGAAATAAAAATAGCAGCCCCTATTGAGATTAAAAGAAAAACAATTATAAAAAAAAATTTATCTACCTTTCTTCCTTTTGTATGCATTTTATTTTTGAATTTACTTTATAAACTTTATAACTTTCTACTTTATAACTACTTTCACCTACTAATAACAGCTAAAATTATACCTATAATAGAAAAAGCAACAGATAAAATCCAGAAACGCATTGTAACTTTATAAGATGGCCAACCTAGTGCTTCAAAATGATGATGAATTGGAGCTAATCGAAATATTTTCTTACCATTTCTTAATTTTTTTGAAAAAACTTGTAAAATGACAGACAAAGAACTGATAACGAGAGGCATTGCAACAATTGGAAGAATCAAAATTGAATCAGTCAAAAATGCTAGTGTCGCAAGTGTTATTGTAAGCCCTATAATTCCTGTTTCTCCCATATAAAATCTAGCTGGAGGAATATTAAACCAAAGAAATGCTAATATTGCTCCAGTTATAACGGCTGAAAATGCAGCTATATCTATTTGATTGTTTGTAAATGCTATTACTGAATAAGCAGCAAAAATAGAAGATAATACTCCACCTGAAAGGCCGTCTATACCATCTATGACACCACCTGAAAAAGTAGCTAATGCAACTATTATAAAAAGTGGAATAATTAAAATACCTAAATATAATTCTCCACTAAATGGAATATGTATTGTTACCATTCCTAATTTAAAATAAAAATAAAGTCCAATTAAAAAAGAAATACAAAATACTAAAAATACTTTCCATTTACGCCAAGACTTATCATCATGAGCAATCTTTCCTTTTCCATAAATTTGTATTAAATCATCCCAAAGTCCCAAAAATGATCCAAAAAGTAAAACTAAAAGAGGTATTAAGGTTTGATTTTTACTCAAAAAGTTTATCTTTTCAGTAATTTCTGTTGGAAATAAAATTGAAATTATATAAAAAATTAAAGTTGAAAAAAGTATTGAAACCCATATTATTATTCCACCAACTCGAGGAGTTTTAAGTTCTTCCTCTTCATTATGAACTTTTTGAAATTCTGTATTAGTAACATCATTACGAGAATATTTTTTCCACATTTGGTATTTATAAAAAAAATGTGTTGCAAATGGTGTTATAAAAAGCCCTATTAAAAGAGCCATTATCATTGGCAAAAATATTTTAACTAAATTTAAAAGCATATAGAGATTATAACAGATTTTCTAAAACTGTGTATAACCAAAGAAAGACCACCATTCTAGAGATCTACTTTATATAGTGTATCTATAATTTTTTCTATATCAGAAAATCTACCTTCTCTTGTTGATCCTAATACTGTAATAGCTATATTGTGATCATATTGATTTTTGTAAATTATAGTTAAATTACCACCAGCAAGTGGTGTATATCCTGTTTTAGAAAATAAAATATTAAGAATTTTATCTAAAATAACATCAGTATTTTTTATTTTGTGCTCAAAACCATCTTCAGATTTTATTGTTATTTCTGGTAAAATACTTGCACTAAATATCTCAGGATATAATTTAAATCCATATATAGCCATAATATTTACATCATTTGCTGAAGAATAAGCACCCACATTTTCTTCATCAATATCTAAACCAGTAAAATTAAAAAAAGATGTATTCTCCATACCGATCATTAGTGCTTTATTATTCATTTTTTCTAAAAAACTATTATTATTTTCCGAAAAAGCATAAGCACCATCATTCGCAGAGCCAACTAAAGTAAATTTAGCTAAATCCCTAATCTTAAATTTTTCATTAACAAAAAATCCATAATCCCCTTCTTGCTTTACCGCTTCTTTAGAAATAGAAATAACATCATCCATTTTATGATTATTAAGAACAACAATAGTACTCATTATTTTAGTCAATGATGCAATAGGCATTTTTATATTATCATTCCTTCCATAAATTTTTCTATTTAAAGTTTCATCATAAATAGATATTGCCTTAGCTTCTATTGGAATATTTGAAAACGTATCATATATCTTTGCAATTTTATTTTCTTCGTTTTTATACTGAAGTTCTAATTTATTATTACCAATAGAAAAAAAAATTGCTTCTATTGCAAATAAAATTAATATAAAAAATAACAAATTATTTTCTTTAGATGTCTCCATCATTTTTTAATTATTCTTCTAAATTTTGTGCCATAGATTCAATGGAACTATTTATTAATTCATAATCTGGTAATTCTTCTACAGATTTTACGCCCATAAATGAAAGAAGTTCAAATGTAGGTTTATAAATATAACGTCTACTATCTTCAGAATCAATATTTTTTTCTATCAAACCCCTAATAGATAACGCCCTTAATGTAAAACTGGAATTTACTCCTCGTATGTAGTCAATAAGAGATCTGCCTACTCCTTTTTTGTAAAGAATAATTGATAATGTTTCTAAACTTGCTTTTGAAAGTTCTTTATTTAATTCCTCTTTTTGTAATCTCTCTATAATATCTGAAAGTTCTGGCGCTGTTCCTAAAGTTATCTCATTCTCTTTTTCTTGTAACACTATTCCTCTACTTTTTAAATTTTCTTTTAATTTCTCTAATGCTTCATTTATTTCAATCTGTTCCACACCCAAAAACTCTGCGAGCTTTTTTCGAGACATTGGTTCTCCTTTAAAGAAAAGTATTGCTTCTATTTTTTGTTCTAAATTCATAATTTGTTTAGACTCCCTGAAATTAAAAAATTTTAAGAGTCGTGGGTTCCCTGTCCTTATGACTCCGAGGGCGAAGGCTCAGAAATTTTTTGAATTTCTGGGAGTCTATTAATTATAATATCTTCAAAATTATTATCTTGAACCACATGAAGCATTCCCTGCCTTACAAGTTCTAGCATAGCAAGAAAACCAATAATTACAACCACCTTCTCTTCTTTTGTCACTGCTTTTCCCGCAAAATCCTTAAAACTCATTTTTAATGCTCCTTCTATTCTTTTAGTCAATTTATCAATCATTTCTTCTATACTTATCACTTTTTTCACTTCTACTTCTGGCAAAAATACTTTTTTAGGAATTCTATCTAAGGCACCATGTGCAAAAGTCATCATACTTTCTTTTGTGATTTGTTCATCAGGTAAAAATATTAATACCTCATTTTTTCTTTCAAGCGGTGCAAAAATTATTTTTTTACCAAACATTTCTTTTATATGTACTCCTAATTTAGTATAAAGTTCATATAATTTTAACCTATCTTCCAAACTATGTATGTCACTCTCTTCTTCAGAAGTTAAATTCAAATTAGGTAAAAGTGATTTTGATTTTATTAAAATAAGTGTAGCTGCTACTACTATAAAATTTGATATTTCAAAAGTTCTTTTATCTTTTGATAAAGATTCATCTTCTTGTATTTTTTTAAAATAATTTAAATAATCTTCAGTGACCTGTGCTAATGATAAATCATTAATAAAAAATTTCCTTTCTTCTATCAAAGAAAGCAATAAATGAAAAGGCCCTTCAAAGGCTTCTGTCTTTATTTGATATAAATCGTCTTTATCTGTTTCTGTTTCCACCTTTATATTATAACACGCTTTAATCTATTTTAGTGTGATACTTTGCAAAATGATAGGTTCAATAGGTCTGTCGGAACTATCTGTTTTTACAGAATTTATTTTTTCTGCAACATCAAGTCCAACTGTAATTTTTGCAAAGACAGTATGTTTTGTATCTAAAAAATTATTTGTAGCTGCATTAATAAAAAATTGGCTACCATTTGTATTTGGTCCAGAATTTGCCATTGCTATAGTGCCTATATCATTCTTGTTACTAGAAGTTAATTCATCATCAAACTTATATTCTGGTCCTCCTGTACCCCAAAGATTTTCTTTTGTATCATCTTTTGAAAGTGGATCACCACCTTGACTCATAAAACCTTTTATAATTCGATGAAATTTTGTACCATCATAAAAACCACTTTCTGCAAGTTTAATAAAATTTTCTACAGTCTTGGGTGTGTTTGGATTAAATTCTATTGTAATATCTCCTTTGTTTGTTTTTAATGTAACTGTCATAATCTTTTTATTTTCTTCCTTATTTATAATATTTTGATCTTGTCCATTAGTAATAGGTTCTTGTGTTGCAGTTTCTGGTGTATTTACGGCAGATTCAACTGGTAAACTAGCTTCTTTTGTGTCAGAAACTTTTAATACATCACCTATATTTGAAACAGACAACCAATATCCCAAACCAAGTACTACTAGTAGTAAAAACACAATTCCATATTTATTCATACTTATATATTTATATTTTAAAATTTCAGCCTGAGGCTGATCCGCCTTTGGCGGAAAATTTATAATATTTTGATTATATCATAAACATCATAATTGATTAAATTTACTACTAATTTTTAATTTCTTTAAAGAATTTATTCCATCGCAATCTTTCATCTGCCTCTGTTAATTGTTGCACGGTAGTACTAACAATTATAAATATAATCAATAATAAAACAGAACTTATCTCAAAACCGACAGAACCTGAAAAAAGAATAAAAAACATCATAATCCACAATGGTAAGTATCTGAAAAAACCAGTATTTCCACCCATATCATCTTTTTCTTCATATTCATAAAGTTCTTCACGTTGTTTATAGAATATAATTTCTTTATATATAGATAATCCTATAAATAACAAAAACAGCAAAACACCTTGATTAAATTGATTTTCAAAAAAAATAAAAAGATATTTTCTTAATACAAATGCATGAATTCCTAAAAAAATGATAGTCCAAATATTAAATAAAAATATAACAAAAAATGAATATTTAAATTTTATCATAAATATATTTGTAATAGAGAAAAATAACAATAGCTGTATAAAAAAAACAGAAATTGCGGCAGGAAAAGTCCAATATTCCAATATACCGAAGATTAAAGATGAAAAAAAATAAAAAATATCAACATAAATTGTTTTACTATTTGGTATTTCTTTAACTAAAGGTAATAGAAAAATTTTTATTTTTTCGGACATATCCATATATTTATATTAATTTCTATAATATTTTGATTATATCATAATTTAAAACCAGACCCCTATCGTAACTTTAATATTTAAATTATCATAAAGATTCTCTTCAAAACGAATTTGTTTTTTAAGAGGCAAAATATATGTCGGAGAATACCTATCTGGAAAAATGGAAGTCACCCATTCACTTTTCTTTACCTTAGCTTTAACATAAATAGCACCCCAACCACGTCGAAGCTTCCCTTTTTGCATTTCTTTAATTTCAGCAGATATTTTTTCTGATACCCTAGCAAACCGCCAAGCACTATCAACATTTTCTCTATCAGTTCCATATGCCCAGACAATCACTTTACTTTTAAATTTAAAAGTTCTTCGTATTTTTCCAACCTTAATTTCTTTTTTTATTTTAATTTTTAAATTCTTTGACATCTACTTATTAAATTGACTAACCCAAAATATTTTTTTATCTTTTAACCACTTTAATATTAGTTTTCCATATTTTTATAATATCTAACATCCTTACAAACTCCAGTTTGTAAGGATGTTATTATGTTTGTTTAAATAATTTTAAAAAATTAACAAAGATTTTACCATATGGAGATAAAGTATGTTCAACAAATTTACCTTTATATTTTTTATTAATCAATCCTGCTTGGTGAAGTCTTCGAGTATGCTCTCCTATTGTTTTCGGATTTGCATCAAGCGTTTCAATAATACCATCAAGAGTTATTCCATCTTCCTTGGCTACAAGAAGTAATATTTCAATGCGATGATGGTTTGCCATACCTTTGAGATGTCGCTCCATTTGTTTAGCTGTTTTTATTTTACCCATATTTATATTATACACAATACCCCTACAAACTCCAGTTTGTAGGGGTATTATTTAAATTAGAAGCAAAAATTATTTCTTTGCTTTTTTGGTTTAACTTAAAATTATGAAAGATGCTTGGAAACAAGCTTGGTCATTTCAAACATATTGACTACACTTTTGCCACCAAACACTTTCTTGAGTGCAGCATCAGCTACGATATTACGCTTGTTCTTTGGGTCTTGAAGATTATTCTTCTTGATATATACCCACAATACCTTTACCACCTCAGACCTAGGCATAGGACCCTTGCCTACTACTTCTGCCAATTCTGTACTTATCTTCATTGGCTTCATAAATGCGGAAACTTTTTTTTCTGCCATATAATTTCTTGTTGTTAATCCCGGCACCTTAATTTTCATTTTGGGTCGAGACTCCGACTTTACGTCGGGGTTAATAATATCTATATATTATAGCATAATTTTACTTCTTATGCCCTTTAGAATAACCTGCTACATTTAAAGCAATGGCTATTATTTGTTTATGACTTCTAATCTTACCATTCGCCCCACGAGCCTTTCCTGTCTTTTTATTATCAGCCTCTAATTCTTTTATATTTTCACCTATATTCTTTTTTCCTTTCAATAATGGCATATATTTAATTTTTTATTAATAGCACAATGATGGTTTTTAGGTAAAGATAATTATAAAATATACATATTTCAATAATTTAGTTTTGTGTTATTTCTTTAAAAAACTCTTCCCCATACAAATTTTTTATTTCAGTATTTATTTTATCTATTAAACTTAAAAATAATTTTTCAAAAACTTCTCTTGCTTTTTTATAATCTTCTTCATTGAGTTTTATTTTTGTCCCTATTGGATGGTTTTTTGCAAATTTAGTATTTCTCATTTGTTTTAAATATCTTTCATCAATCTTTGAAAAAGAATGAACAATAACATGTCTTAGTGCCTGATATTTTATTATATTATCTTTTATTTCATCATCAATTTTTAAATTTATTTTTAAATATTCTTCAAAAAACGAAGTGTGCTTTGTAAATCTTGAAAATTAAATTCTACACCTAATGATTTCGTTATTACTTCTCCTAGCGTTGAAAATTTATAATTTAATACACTAACTTCAAAAACAATTTTTTTATCCTCTTTTGGCCACTGAATAATATCATGATATTCGTTTACTATTGTGATTACTAAATCAGTTAGTGATGATTCTAAATTTGAAACTAGAAGAACATTAGCTTGATTGTAAATAACTTCATATTTATCTTTTAAACTTGGATGATTTTTTATTTTTTCAATTTCACCAATAACTCTTTCAAGCTTTTCTTTGTAAAGAATAAAACCAGGAATTTTTTCATTCTCTTTTTCTAGTGATTTCAAAAGAACAAGTAATATTTTACTCACATCTGATCCTATTCGAGTGATTTGATCAATGGACTCTATATTTTTTCTATATTTCTCTAAAATTAATCCTGGCGACATTTTTTTATAAAATTATTTTAATAATTGATATTTAAATAATTTCGGCTGGATTTCTGTTCGGCAGTTGTAAAATAAATATCTCGCTCATACCAATTTTTTTGCGGATAAAGTTTTGCGGCAAAAAGAGGGAGTTTTTCGATAAAATTATCAGAACGAAGATAAAAACCACGAATATTGTATCTTGTAGCTCGCAATAGATGTATGTCATGTTGTGTGATGGCAAAACCTTTTGGTACTAAATATCCAATAATATTTTTATTATAAAAAGATTTACCATCAACTTTCCTACCAGTTATTTGAGATCCGTCATCTTCACAATATATATTTGTAATAATGTCATCTTTAAATGTTCGACGATCATAATATGACTCAAGTGTACTATGAGCTTTTTTTATTGTGATTTTTTCAAGCGAAACAATTTTTTCTTCTTGCTCTTGCATATTTTGAGTATAAATATCAAATGCTTTTAAGGTTAATTCTTCAACACTTTGATTTTCATTTTGCCAAGCAATACAACTAATTGAGCTTTCACTGGCATGAAAATATTTACGATTAAAAAGATATCCATCTATAAACTTTCTATTACCAAGACCAAGTGATTTCCAGTACTTAATCGGCGAAAATAGCACATAACAATCATTCGGTTTTGTTAAATAATATTTCCATCCACTCCAATTAAATTGATTCGAAATGTCACGAGCAGTTGATACATTAGAGTTTGCCAGATTTTTTAAATCAAGTTTCATATTCTCAAACACAAAAGTCCCTTTGCTGGTTTTATTTGTTAAATTATCAGTATTCGCAGCACTACTGTCTCTATAAGGTGGATTCTCAAATAAAATGATATTGGTCTTTTTATCTTTTACAAAATTATTTAGCTCGGTGATAGATTTGATATACTCCTTACTTATTTTAATTTTTGTTTTTCCGAGTATAAATTGTTCACTCAAAGCATCGCCACCATTTACAAGAGGCTCACGCCCGGTAACCTCCACCGGTGGTGGAATAATCTTTTTTACCTTAAGACCAAACCGTCCATTCAAAACAATCCATTCTTTTAATTCATAAGTGTTAACGATGGCATGCGATAATTCATTATTAAAAATATAATCATGAATATTTATTTTTGTTTTATATTTTTCTAGTTTGCCAATAGTTATTTGATTAAAATCACTAAATTTAATAAGGGAAAGAACATTTGCTTTATCTTTTAAATATTTATCAACAAATTCATCTGAAAGATATTTTCGCAATTCGCTGATAGTAATGTCATTTACTAGTTTATCAGTTAAAAATTCCAAAAGATTGCCGGTGCCGGCGCAACGATCAAGAATAATATAATCATTGCCTTTGGGAATCTAAGCAATAGCTTTGCGAACAAGTTCAGTGGCTTTCTTGCAATAAGCAGGCGGTGTATAAAAAGCGCCTAGCTCCTTGCGATGCATACGATCGTTTAGAAGATCCATTATGTATTTGAAATCTTTTTCCTTGCCTTTCCATAGCTGAATAAATTTTTTAAAATGTTTTGGCTCTCGAAATTCTTCAAAAAGTTTGATTTTTGTTGCTCTGGGATTTTCATCATAAAAACGATTGGACCATCCAACAACGTCATATATGTCAATTGTTACTTTAGTAAAATTGTTTGTTTGAAGCAACTCAGTGATACATTGAATGCCGACAGGTTTATCATATTTAATAACTTCTGGTTTTAATGTTGTACTAAACTCATCATTACTCTTGCTGGCAGCACCGATAAAAGGCGGACAGTTTATATAATCACGGGCAAAATCTTGAGAATTAAACAGATAGGCAATTTCTTGATTTAGATCCACTAATAAGATGTTTGCTGGAATGCTAATACCCTTGACGCGTATATGGTTAAGATATTTTAGTGTTTGAAAAAGTACAGCATTGATATTATTGATATTAGGCTTAAATTCAAATATATTTCCGTTATAGATACCGTCGGTGTTATTACTGAGTTCGGTATCCGTAATTCCAAATTTTTTAAAAAATTCAAATTGGCCCTCGCGCTCAGATTGAAAGTTATTCCCAGATTTGAATGTTTTTTTCATAATTTTATTTCTCCAACTTTTTATATAAAGTTTAGTTTTATTATTAAAATTTACAATCCACTTAATTGACTGTTTAATTCACGTTCAAGTGTTAATCCAAAATCTTTGATAATCCCCTGTTGGTCAATTGGCAAAAAAGTTCCAAGTTCATTTTTAAAATTTATTTGTTTTGCCTCGGCAATAATAAAATCTTTCTTCATAGCGAGTTTTTTCTTTTGTTCAGAAGAAAGTCTCCCTTGGCGCATTATAATATAAAGATCATAAAAATCACGTGGTTTTTTTCGTTCAATTAATGCACCAAAAATTTTTTCATCAATCAACTCATTTTGTGGTAAATGATTAATTGTATAAGTAGGCACAAAATTATTTGAAATACTATCTAGTTCACCTTTTATAATTACATCACTTCGTGTTGAAATATTTATCTCTACACCAATCGGTTGATAATCAAACATTTGAAATGTAGCAATTCCTAAATACCCACCACTTGTTGTTCCAAATCGGTCACCAAGCTTGACTTTTATTCCCATTTTTTCTATTTCAGAAAGTGTTTTTAAAAATAATTCTTCAATAAATAGTTTTACTTCATGTGGAGCAACACCAAAAAGAGAAAAATCTAAATCTTCAGAAAATCGTGGACTACCATAAACAATACGAAGTGCCGTTCCACCTTTAAAAAGAAGTTTCTCAGAATCTGGCAATTTATACAATTCTCCTAAAAAAATATGTTGAAAATATTCTCGAATTACGTTCGGAAATATTCCCATTTGATACTGCCTACTTAATTTTTCCAGTGTTTCTATAGATATCATTGTAATGTTGTCTTTATTATACCTGAAAGTTTTTTATTACCAAACAACGAAGCATATTTCTTTGCTCTTGTGGAATTAATTTTTTCTTTATTAAAACGAGAAATCGGTTTTTGTCCACTCATTAATCGCAAATAATTTGCGTCTACAAAAGCTTTTTCAGCATCTGCAATGTTAAAACCTAGACCTTTCTGTTTTTGAATTTCGTAACCAGTGTATGCAACTTTTTTTATTTTTCGATAAGAAAAAATTTTTCCTAATGCTTCAAACCTACGTGTAGCTTTAGTAGTTACTGAAGTAATTTCATAAACTGTCTCCGGAATAACTCCATAATATGAAAGTGCAAATTCAAGTGAAATATAAGATGGAGTATAAAGTTTACTAGCAACATAAACATCAGGTGGTAAGGTATCTGGAAAAACATAGAATCCTTTCTTAAGTTGTATTATAAATCCTTGTTTTTTATACCTGTGAAGTAGTGCAGATGCAGCAACAGCAGAAACTCCAAACAAAGAGCGAATATCACTTGCATTAAATATATATAACTTTTTACCCTTTATTTTTGAGGCAAAAAGTGTCTGATTCACCAATTTGACCATATTGTCAATTTACCAAAACGTTATAAAATTGTCAATAATCGACTGTGTATAAACCTATTTCATCCATTTTTTTAACCCTTCATGTGTATATAAATTTCACGTAAAGGCTCATTATCTTTTTTAATACGGTAAATATCTACTATCTCACCATCTAAATCAAAATCTTTTTTTTCTAATTCTTTACTAAAAGTAGGATCAGACTCAAGTTTAGATTCAGCGGTTGTACCACATGAAAAAACATCAAAAGGTTCAATTTTTTCTTTTAATCCCGATTCTTTTATCTTTTTTTCTAAAGATTTTTTAGGATCAAAAGTATTTTCTATCATTCCAGTTTTCATAAATTTATTTTTTATTCTTTTATGTGTAAATATAATTTATATTTATTGTCTCCGTCTGTGCACTCAATTTTAATGCGATATATATCTACATTTTTACCATCTAGAATAACATTTTCAGCAATAGGTTTTTCATTTATTGGTAGCTTTTTTTCTATCATAATATACTCATATGGCTCAATATTTTCAATCCTACCTTCATCTATTGCTTTTTGTATTTCTTTTTTATAAAACTGCGTACCCTTATATTCTTGCTCTATTTTTACTTTACTACTATTCACCTTGTCTATTTTACTTTGTTCCATAATGTTTTTTATTTAACCCACATTTTAGTGGGTATGTTAATAATCTATAGGTTTATTATACCACTCAAATCAAAAACTAAGAAATGCAAGAGCAAAAACAAGAAATCAAAAATTTCTGAGCCTTCGCCCTCGGAGTCCGTGAGGACAGGGAACCAACACGACTCTTAAAATTTTTATTTCTTGTTTTTGCTCTCTATTTTTCTAAATCAAGAATCTCATCAATACGGATCTTAGCCACGAATTCTGGTACGTGGGAGACTAAAATCAAAGCTCCTTTATATTGATTAATTGCTTCGGCAATAATAGGAATATGGCGAAAATTTATATGATTTGTAGGTTCATCTAAAATAAGTAACCCTGGACGCTCTAAAACAAGCCTAGCAAAGGCCACAAGCCCCTTCTGGCCTTCTGAGAGACTACCAATTTTCGTACGGATAAATTCACCTGTAATCAAAAAACTCGCAGCAGTAGCCCTCATATGCTCTTCATTGAGAGGTAAACCACCTGCAAGCATAGCACTAGCAAGAGATTCATAAACAGTATGTTCAAAATTTAAAGTTGAGAAATCTTGTCTATAATAACCGATACGGATACCTTCAAGAATTTTTGCACCCTCCGAAGTATTGTTTGCGAGATGTTCAAGTAATGTACTTTTACCAATTCCATTCGGACCTTTCAAAAGTAAATGTTGATTCTTTTTCATTTTTATATTTGCTTTGTGTTTTACAATTTTTCCATTCTTTGCATTCATTGTCGTAAAAAAATTTATCGTAATAATATCACCATTAATATCTTGTTGCACTGGAATTGTAAAATTTTTAATAGTTTTGTCTTCTTTTCGTACATCTACCATATTGTCTTCGAGCTCTTCTGCTTTTTCTCGCATACGCTTTGCGACTAGACGAAGTTGACCTCCTTTATGTGCAAAGACATTTGCTTGATCTTTTTTTGCTTGAATTTCTTTTGCAAGCTGAGCATTTTTCATATTTTCTTTTTCTACTCGAGCTGTAATATCTTTCAATACATTTTTATAGTTACCGACATATTGTTCAACTTTACGTGTATAAATATCTAAATAAAGAACACCATCCGTAAATGCATTTAAGAATTCTGCATCGTGAGAAATGACAATGACAGTCTTATCATATTTCATTAAAAAATCCGTAAGGTGAGCGATACCCGCATGATCTAAATTATTTGTAGGCTCATCTAATAAAAGTAAATCTGGATCTTGAATAAGTGCAGAAGCTAAAAGTATACGAGCGAGCTGTCCACCAGAAAATGTTTTTAATATTCTGTCGTGAAGTTTTGTATGGCCTCTTAAATTTACAACTTCTAAAACATCATCAATCCGTGGATCTATATCATAAACTTTTTTAGTAAAACCATTTTCAGTAAAACATTGTTCAAAAAATTCACGCACAGTTAATATCAAATCACCTCTCGCCATAACTTGTTTTGCAGTAGCTATGGTGAGTTTGTTGTTTATGACTATTATCCCCGATTCAGGTTTTAGAGCTCCAGTGATAAGTCCAAAAATAGTACTCTTTCCAGCACCATTTTGTCCCATTATTGTAATTTTTGCTCCACGTCGAAGTGGAAAAGAAACATCGTCTAAAATGGGTTTATTATGCCCATATTCAAATGAGACTTTTTCAAATCTTAGAATTACTTCATCTTTTGCCATGTTTTATGAGAATACCCTATTTTTGCTTAAAATGAAAGGTTATTTATACTCTTCAATAAATTTATATAAAAGCCTAACTCCTGTACCTAGTGCACCTTGAGCTAGATTTTCACCTGCCATTGCTGTCATACGAGGAGCCATATCTATATGTACCCATTTCAGACCTTTTTCACCTCCATCTTTGCCTTTTATAAACTGATGTAAAAAAACAGCCGCATAAATCGCTCCACCATAACGAGAGTCTTTATTATGCACATTAGTCCAATCACCAAGAGATCCTTTTATTTCATTTTCATATTCTTCCCATAAAGGTAAACGCCAAACATAATCTCCTGTTTCTTCTCCAACTTTTTCTAATTTTTTTGAGAGTTCCTCATTTGTTGTAAAAAAAGCAGAAGCTCTCTCACCAAGAGCCACACACGCAGCTCCAGTTAAAGTTGCGATGTCTATAATAACTTCAGGATTATATTTTTGTGCATAAAAAAGAGCATCCGCTAAAATTATTCTACCTTCAGCATCTGTATTTAGAACTTCAATTGTTTTTCCAGACATTGAACGTATAACATCTCCTGGACGATAACTTTTCCCAGATGGCATATTTTCAACAGAAGGAATTAATCCAATCACATTCTTTTTTAATTTCATTTTTGCAACAAGTGCTATTGTATGTATAACAGATGCACCTCCAGACATATCCATATTCATACCAAGAAGACCATTCGATGGTTTTAAATTTATTCCACCTGTATCAAAAGTAACACCTTTACCAACAAGAACAATAGGCTTTTCTCCTTTTTTACCTCCACTATATTCCATAATAATAAATTTAGATTCTTCGTCTGATCCGCGACCAACAGAAAGTATTGCTCGCATATTTTGTTTTTCCATTTCTTTTTCGCCGAGCACTGTGATTTTTACAGGCAAACCTTTCACCGCTTCTTTTGCTTTTTGCGCCAAAATTTGAGGAGTCATATCTCCACCTGGTGTATTTGAAAGTGTTCGAGTTTTATTTACTTCTTCTGCAATAATATGACCTTTTAAAATTGCTTTTTCTTCTTCTTTATTTACTCCTAAAATAACTATTTCTTTTATAAAATTAAAACCTTCTTTTGTTGGCGTTTTATATTCAATAAATTCATAATTCGCAAAATCAAGTTGTGAACCGATAAGCTCAGCAAGCGCTATATCAGAAATCTTTATATTTTTAAATTTAAAATCATTAAAATTAAAACAAATCTTCTCTGACTTAACACTTTTTGCCATTATTACCATTTTACGCACAAGTAAAAAGAGCTTTCTCAAATTCATCTTATCTTTCTCGTCACATTTTAAATAAAGTGTTTTTTGCCCATTCTCTTTTTCAATCTCATCTTGATTTTTAGAATTTACAGAAAGAAAAAGCATTCCAGTTTTTATATCTTTTTGACTATTTTTAAATATTATTTTCATATTTATACTATATACTTTTTTCACAAAAAACTCAAAAAAAAATGGTAATAAAAAACAAATAAAATATCTAGAATATCAACCTTAGTTAGATAAAGTAGATAAAAAGTTATCCACACCCCACCTTGCTACTTTACTTGACTAAAGAACTTTATTTTGATAAAGTAGCTTATATGAGTAAAGGAATGAATAAAAATACATCAATAAAAACAATCAATTTAGTCCGAGAAATTGGATCAGGAATAAACTGGAACGAAAAGAAAAACAAACAATTTGTTGAAGCATTTTTGGCATTAGAAAATGCTAACGAGACACAATGTTTTCTTCGTGACCTTATGACTGAAACAGAAATAAAAGAATTTGCTAACCGACTAGAAGCTGCTTCCCTGCTTACTAAAGATGTGCAATATAATTCAATTATTGAAAGCACAGGTCTTTCTTCTACCACTATTGCTAGAATAGCAAAATGGCTAAATGGTTCACTTGGCGGATATCGCCTTATACTTAATCGTATTTCAAACCATCATCATAACTCCCCTAAAATTAGGAAAGGGTTGTCTTTGAGCTCATAATTAATTATTCTAAATTTTCTCGAAATCAACCCCTTCCTAAGTTTAGGAAGGGGTTTTACGTTATGTAAAACTTTTAATTGTTCTTTGAAAAAGATAATGGAGAAAAAATGAAAAGAAAATGGTTTAACTATTGTTCTTTAGGAGGAGCAGGTCCTCATAAGTAAATCAGATTAGAGAAACTAAACAGGTCCTCATAAATAAATCAGATTAGAGAAACTAAAATTTATTTAGTTTCTCTAATTTATAATCCAAAAAATTAAGGAGATAAAAATGTTACCACAAGCTATAAAAACAATGAAAAAACTACGAGAGATAAACAAATCTCTTGATCATGCCCTTAAGATAAACGAATTTGTTGATTCTTATGTAAATGAATGTATACTTTACGGTCAACCAGTTACTTTAATTACTCCATGGTCATTATCTAGAAGTTTTAAAGAAAGATATAAAGAACAAGAAAATAAGTTTTTCCCTACAGAAAAAGAAAAAACTTTATTTAGTTGGGAAATTCCACAAATTGAATTAATCTTAAAAGAAAATAACCTTGATTTTAATTGGTGGTTAATTTTTTCTAGATCATATATAAGATCTGCAACACTAGATAGAGAACAAGAAAAAGAGTATGTCGAAATGATTACCAAACTTTCAGAAGAAAATAAATCTGAATTAGCAATCATAAATTGGGAAGACGACGTTATTAAAACAAACCACCAACCGAATAATGATTTATTAAAATATGAATTATCATTCGAAAAGTCAGTAGATAAAAAAGATTTTGAGTACGAAATAGGAAGACGTTCAAATAGGTCAAAAAATATTCTTAACTTAGATATAACGAATGATAAACTTATAGAAGAAACAAAATACAAAATTGCTTGTGAGGCAAATGAGGGATTATTCCTTATGAAAAATGAAAATAATCCACTATGTCAACCTGGAAATTTTTTATTCCTAATTCTAGGAAAAGCTGAAAGATATTCTTTTTTTTCTACACTAGTTCCAGAATTTAAAAAAAGAATTGTATGTGTTTTACGTCCTTATCCTTGGAGATTAGGAGGGTTTGATAAAGAAAAGAAAGAACTTACACACACAGAAGAAGAATTAAAAAGATTCAGAGAAAATGAAGCAAACGAAGAATCTAATCGTCTTAGATCCTCTTTTTATTTTTATTTTAGGGATGGTAAAAATTAAAAAAATATTGCAATGCGACATATAAAAATATGTCGCATTTATTATTTTTAGTATATAATATAATTATATGAAAAAATAAGTAGTTTCCATACATGGAGGAGAAACTTTTAGCTCTTATAAGAAGTATATTTCCTTTTTAAAAACGTATAAGTTTAAAAAAAATAAATTCACTAAAAAAAGATGGGCTAATTCATTACAAAGTAAGTTAGGAAAAAATTTTGAAGTTATTATACCACAAATGCCAAATGCTTTAAACGCAAAATATTTTGAATGGCAAATTTGGTTTAAAAAACTATTCCCTTTTTTAAATAAAGAAGTTATTTTAATTGGTGGATCACTAGGGGGAATATTCCTTGTTAAATATCTGTCTGAAAACAAATTTCCTAAAAAAATTAAAGGACTATTTTTAGTTGCTCCTCCTTTTGGTGATAGGGATAAAAAATATTCTTTAGCAGATTTTAATCCAAAAATAAAAAATTTAAAAAACATAGAAAAACAATGCACTTATATTAATATTTACCATAGTAAGAATGACCCTGTTGTCCCTTTTGAAGATTTTTTAAATTACAAAAAATACCTAACCAAGGCTAACTTTCACGAATTTAAAAATAGAGAACATTTTAGCCAAGAAAAATTTCCAGAAATTATAAAAGATATCAAAAAAATAATATAAAAATATGAAAACAATAAATAATAGAACAACAAAATATCCTATAAATGACATATTTTTAAATCGTTTTTCTCCTCGTTCAATGTCTGGAGAAAAAATAACAGAAGAAGAACTCATGACTTTATTTGAAGCTGCACGCTGGGCACCATCTTTATAAAACGAACAACCATGGAGATTTATTTATGCAATAAAAGAAACTTCAGATTTTGATAAATTTTTATCTTTTCTTATGGAAGGAAATAAAATTTGGTGTAAAAATGCATCAATATTGATTGTAGTAATTTCAAAAAAGAATCTTCCAAAAGGTGACCTAAATATTGCTCACTCATTTGATACAGGAGCAGCTTGGGAAAATCTAGCATTACAATCTACTTCTATGAATCTAATTTCCCATGGCATGGCTGGTTTTGATTATATTTTAGCAAAAAAAGAATTTTCTGTTCCAGACGATTATAATGTTGAAATGATGATAGCTATAGGTAAACCAGGTAAAATAGAAAACTTACCAGAAGCATTTCAAGAACATGAAAAACCTAGTGACAGAAAACCATTAGAAGAAATAATTTCTGAAGGAAAATTTAATTTTTAAAATCCTTCTTCTGTTAATCTTTCATCTATTCTATTCATATCTCGTGGAAACATTGAAGCTTCACGAATATTTTTTAATCCTAAAAGTTGCATAGTGATACGTTCAGCACCAAAAGAAAATCCTCCTTCAGGTGGAACTCCATATTTAAAAGCTTCCAAAAACATTTTAATTTTATTAGGATCCATCCCCCAAATTTTTACATGTTCATTAAGTTGATCATAATTGTTTATTCTGCGTCCACCTGAAAGCCATTCCACTCCACGACAAATAAGGTCTACCCCTTCATTATATTCAGGTTCCTCTGGATTGGGATAAACATAAAAAGGTTTCTTGCGAGTAGGATATCCGTAAATAAAAACAAAATCAGACCCAGTCTCTTTTTTTACTATTTCACAAATTTCTCTTTCATCTTGTGGATTTGTATCTTTTTCTCCTCGAACATCACGATTATAAGTTTCAAAAATCTTTTGTTGAACTTCACTTAAAGAATATGTAGGAGTTTTTTCTATCATCACCGGTAAGGTGGTACCTAATATTTTTAAATGATCAACGTGTTTATTTTCTACTTGTTTTAAAATATATCTAAAAGTTTCTTCTGCCATATCACGAACATCTGTCCAAGAATCAATAAAACCCATCTCTGCATCCAAACAAACTATCTCTGTCAAATGTCTAGTAGTTGATGATGGTTCTGCACGAAAAACTTTATTTACAGAAAAACACCTCTCAAATGCAGACATCACAATTTGTTTATAAAGTTGTGGTGATTGAGTTAAATATGCTTTTTTATCAAAATAATCAATTTTAAAAACTTCACTTCCTCCTTCTGCCACTGCTGGAGTAATGCTTGGAGCCTGAAATTCAAAAAACATATTTTTTTTCATAAATTCTCTAAAAGAATCAATTATTGTTTCTTGAATTTTAAAAATTGCTTGTATTTTTGGTTGTCTTAAAACCAAAGCTCTATTATCAAGTTCTGCTGTTAACTCTAAATTATATCCATCAAGCGACATATCAAAAGGAAGAGTTGCAGCTTCTGCTAATACTTCAATACTAGTAACCTCAAGTTCAACATCACCATTTAACACATCTGTTTTTATATTTTTATCTGGGCGTTTATTTACCATGCCTGTGATTTTCAAAACCCATTCTGGACGAATTTCTTTGGCAACATTTATGGCTTCTTCATGTGAAGGAAGAGCTACACACTGTACCAATCCAGTCATATCACGCATATCAAAAAAGACCATTTTCCCCTGGTCGCGCCTGATATTTACCCATCCGGTGATAATTACTTCTTTTCCAATATTATCTTTTAAATCTTTAATATAAATTCTGTTTTTCATACTCCTATTATAATACCACAAAAATTTTATTATAAAAATAAGAATATCAAGACATGGGACGCTCTATGGTCTGACTTTTTACTTTTATCAATTTCTGCTCAAGTAGGTTATAGAGCCAAGTTGTTTGTAAAAATTCACCCGTCCGGCAGTCAGATTGGTATTCGGCCTGAAACTCTATTTCATCTACATTTTTCCAAATTAAACTTTTGATTGTTTGTGAGCCAAACTGATCATCTAAAAACCAATCGGGTTGTTGCTCAACAAAAGTAGTAGTATTAAAAATTTTTATATCCCCGTGGTTATTACAAAATCCACCAAAACTTTCAGACACAATCGCGATTCGCGTCAAGTCGGGAGCAATATCTAAGTCAGTTATTTCTCCAAAAATATCAGCAGAAATAAGTTTTAATTTATTTTTATCCGCATCAAATCGGTAAAAAACCCATGAGCAATTACTGGCCCCACAACCTTCACTGTCCGTAGCACCAAAATAAAAAACATTTTCTGGATTCTCTAAAACTACCGGACTAATATGAGTGTAATTTGGCAAATCGGATGTTACTAAATCCGTTATGCCTAAGTTTCTGTCAACATTTAATTGCTCCACATCCAAACTTCCAACAATTTTTTTCTTTGAATTAAGAAAATCGACTTGGTTATTTGTCTCGTTCAAAAATACATTGGGCACGAAGGAGTAATAGTCCCTCGAGTTATATTTATTGTCATCAAATGTTGAGAAAAAATTTGAAGTAAATTCGTGAAAGTTGATTTTTGGTTTGTAATTCATTAAAAAACCATAGTTTATAACAGTTGCGGTAGAATACTGATCCACAATTTTTGGAGATATGTGGCTAACCCATAACGATGAAGCAAAAAACAATATGACAATGGGTAAATAAATTATATGGTACCAATTCTTTTTTTCTAAATTCGCAAGAACATTTTTAATAAAACTTTTTGTCTCAGGGGAAAGTTTATTATAATCAAATGTTTTATTATTTATTTTCCTAATTGTGGTTGTCGGTCCATCATGCCAAGCTGTGAGTCTTTTTACTAATATATCTCCGCGACCAGTGATCCGCTTTTCTATATCTTTATAATTTTGGACTCCGCCAGCTACATTTTGATAAAAATCATAAGAGTCCTCAACTCCAAAGCGTTTTCTAGTATCTCCTGACAACTGAAATATTCCCATAGGACTGAGACCTGGTCCAGATTTAGCAAATGGTTTAAAGTGAGACTCTCGACTGGCTATGGCAAGCATTATATTTGCATCAACATTATATTGATTACATTTTTCTTTTATTAAATCTATTATTTTTTCTCGCTCTTGACCCTCAATTTCTATATAAGAAGATAGAACATAACCTTTCGTACCACGAACAATTACCTCATGCCAAATTTCCGAAAGATTTTCAATATACTTTCCGAGTACACGCTCATTAATAATATTTACTTTTTCGCCATCTTTAAGCATTAACAAACTCTCGCTTTCATTGGTGTAATCTGATCTTAGGTTTACATCATCACGAATGATAATATCTTTATATAATTTTACAAAACCACTACTGTAAATTATATTTTCTAAGTTGATTTTTAATTTTATAGATTCTATTTCAGGTTTGCCTTGCCCATTTAATTCTAAAGAATGAAGTCCTCCATTCCAAATATCCGACATGGTGTATTCCTTACTGTTTCCCTTTAATTCCTGTCCGTACCAATACCATTTTTCAAATTTTTTATATTTTGGATTTTTTTCTGTTCTGCCGTCAATTTTTATTTCTAATTTAGAATTAATTCCAACCCTGACTTTGATTCCAAGTTTTTTGATTTTTAAATTTTGGGAAATTATGTCTAAAAACTTACCAGGAGCAACAATATTATCTGCCATTAAATTTATTTCATTTTCTTCAATTTTATAAATTTTTATTTTCTCTAATGTCGGTTGACCATCAATCCAAAATTTTATTTGATGAACATTAGCTTTGAGTGGTAAAATAAACAATACATTTTTTGTATTATTTTTAATTTTGTTCCCATTCCAAGAACCGGGACTAGTAAATTCCCTCTTTTTACCCTTGATTTCGGCAAATAAATAATCATCTATTTGTATTGCTAAATCGTCGTCGTTAAATAATCTCTTATAATTCTGAAGCCAATTTTTACATCTAGCTGATATTGATATTATATAAATTCCATTTTCAGGCACATCAAAACTCCAGATATACTGATTGTCCACTTGCATATCTATTTTTTCCTGTTTTATTAATTTCATTGGTTGGATTATAACAAATAATTTAATCTAATTTCAAGTAAAATATTAAATTTTAAAATTAACCTAGTGCGTTGACATTTATATCACTAGAATTTTAATAAACCTTAACCCCGATTTTTTCCCGCACTTCTTCCATTTTTTTCGAGGCTATTTTTTTTGTTTTTTCACTACCTGCTTTTAAAATTGCTAATGCTTTAGGAATATCTTTTTCAAATTCTTTTCTTTTTTCTCTAAGTGGTGCAATAAATTTTTCTATATCCTCTATAAGTAATTCTTTTAATTCTTTATACTTCCCTTCTTTTTCTTTATAAATCTTTTTTAAATCATCTTCGTTTCTAAAAAGTTTATGAATAGCATATACATTTTTAGGAATTCCTTCGCTAGAATCTGTAACTATACTCATTACACTTTTTTTTATTTCTTCATATTCTGCAAAAAGTGGAATATGATTATTATAACTCTTAGACATCTTTCTTCCATCTATACCAGGAACAGTAGCAACTTCTTCTATTATTTTCGGTTCTGGTAATTTAAATGTTTCTCCAAAAATACGATTAAATTTTTCTGCAGTATCACGAGCGATCTCTACGTGTTGTTTCTGGTCAGAACCTATCGGTACGATATCAGGACTATAAAGTAAAATATCTGCAGCCATAAGCATAGGATAATTGAACGTCCCAACACATATTTCTTTATTTTTAGCTTCCGCATCTTTAAATGCATGAGCACGCATAAGGTATGGCATTGTTGTTAAAGTATCAAAAATCCAAGCGAGTTCTGTGTGTTCACTTATATCTGATTGTTTAAATATTACTAATTTTTCTGGATCGAGCCCGATAGCTAAATAATCTAATAAAACCCCTATTATATTCTTCTGCATTTCTTCCCTATTTTGAATAAAATTCAAAGCATGATAATCAGCAATAAAAACATAGCCATCATAATCCTTTTGTAAATCAACAAACTGTTTCATTGCACCAAAATAGTTACCTATATGAGGTGCTCCTGTTGGTTTTACACCTGATAATAATATCTTTTTTGACATACTATAATATTATCATATTTGTCCCCATTTTAATAACATATTTAATAACTTTTTGATTTTGACTATTTTTTTACTATGCTAGAATAACTGGAATGATAAAAACAAATAAAAACAACATACGAATCCCACCACAAAGTATTCCATCAGAACAAGCAGTATTGGGGTCTATAATGTTGCGTAAGGATGCCATACATGAAGTAGAAGATATTATAACTCCAGATTCTTTTTATGTTGAAAAACATAAAATAATTTTCAGAGCGATGCTAGATCTATCTTTTAAAAATGAACCAATAGATATGCTTTCACTTTCTACAAAATTAAGTGAGCAAAAAGTTTTAGAAAGAGTTGGTGGAAATCAATATTTAGCAGAAATAGTAAATGTAGTACCTTCTTCAACAAATGTTAAACATTATTCTGAAATTGTTCAAAAAAAATATGTCTTAAGAAGTTTGATAGAAGCAGCTGATTATGTTTCAGAACTTGGTTTTGAAGAAGGAGATGATCACATGGATGACATATTAGATATGGCAGAGAAAAAAATATTTAGTGTAGTGTCGTCTCCAAAAAGTCAAAAATTTATAAATTTAAAAGATGCTCTACCTGAAGCATGGGAACGTCTTGAAAAATTACATGAACATAAAGGTGCACTCAGGGGTTTATCAACTGGATTTAAAGATTTAGATAATACACTCTCCGGTCTACAAAAATCAGATTTGATTATTATTGCTGCGAGACCTTCTATGGGAAAAACAACGCTTGCTCTCGATATAGCTCGAATGGCTTCTGTCGTCCACGATAAATCTGTCTTAATTTTTTCTCTCGAAATGTCTTCCCAGCAATTAGTAGATAGAATGCTTTCAGCACAATCGCGTGTAAATGCATGGAATTTACGTACTGGACATTTATCATCTGATAGAGATTTTTCCCAACTTCGTGATTCATTAGACAAACTCGCAAAAGCTAAAATTTATATTGATGATCAACCAGGCAACTCAATAGTCAGAATGAAAGCTCTTTCTCGAAGATTAAAAATAGAAAAAGGACTTGACCTTATTGTAGTTGATTATTTACAACTTATGACTACTTCAAAAAATTATGATTCTATGGTAAATCAAGTGACAGAAATTTCAAGATCTTTAAAAAGCTTAGCTAAAGAGCTCGATGTGCCAGTATTAGCCTTATCTCAGCTTTCTCGTGCTGTAGAGAGCCGTGGTGGCAAGCCAAGACTCTCAGACCTTCGTGATTCAGGATCCATAGAACAAGATGCAGATGTTGTAATGTTTATTCACAGAGAAGATAAAGGTAAAGATGAATCCGAAAAAACAAATATAGCTGAAATCTTAATCGAAAAACACAGAAATGGTCCAACTGGAAAAGTTGAACTTTACTTTGATGAAAAAACTACTACTTTCTTAAATCTTGAAAAAAGTAACCTAAGTGAATTTTCTGCGACAAAAATAAGTGAGGATTTAGATGAGTTTTAAAATTTTACATAGTTCTTTTTAAAAGCCTTGGTAGGAGCGACGGCGACGGACAGAGAAAATTTTTAGCAAAAAATTTTTATGCTTTTTAAAAGAAGCTATGAAAAATTTTAAAACTTATAATTTACAAAACATGAACACAATAGAAAAATTAACTGAAATATTCAAAGAATTCCCTGGCATAGGAGAGCGACAAGCAAAACGTTTTGTTTATTTTTTAATGTCCAAAAATGGAGATTATGGAGATATTTTATCCAATTTAATAAAAGATTTAAAAAAAGAAATAGCTCAATGTACTGAATGTTTTAAATTTTTCCTTTTAGATTCAAATAAAAATAAATCGTGTGAACTTTGTATAGATCAAAATATTGATTCTTCTACTTTAATGATCGTTGAAAAAGATTCTGACCTAGAAAGTATACATAAAAGTAAAGTTTATAATGGTAAATATTTTATTTTAGGAGGACTAGTCCCCATAGTTGAGAAAAATACAAATTCAAAAATAAGAATGAATGAATTAATAGAAAAAATTAAAAGAGAGAAAAAAAACCCGCCAAAGGACGGGCAAGTCTTAAAAGAAATTGTTTTAGCTTTTTCTCTTAATCCTCAAGGCAATCACACTGATTTTTATATTAGAAATCAATTAAAACCTGTCACCGAATCACTAAACATAAAAATCTCATCTTTAGGTAGGGGTCTATCCACAGGCACAGAACTCGAGTATTCCGACAACGACACTCTTAAAAATGCTTTGAAAAATAGACAATAAAAAAGACCGTCACTAAATTACTAGCGACGGTTTTCTATTTTTGCCAATTGATCCATAATATAGAAGATTTGTTAGCTTAAAAATAGAAGTTTCTACTTTTAGCAACAAATTTCCCTCTGCATCGAGAGAGTTCTAAGATCCAGTCTGAATAATCTCAATAATATTCAATACCTGTTATTCTAGAGTGTGAATCCATTATTTTTTTATATATTCCGGGCTCCCTCTCTCTTGACGTATACTGGGTATTTACTTCCCAATAGCCCTTTAAATGTATTTTTACGGGATCAAATTTAGCAATAAAAAGAACATATATGTTCTCCTTTTTTTATTACTATTGCACAAATGAGTGTTTCTCACAAAGAACAATAGTTTTAATAACTATAAAACTATTCAATTTTTTAGTCAATCAATACTCAATTTCTGCTATCGCTAAGTTTGAGTATTATATGATTTAGCTAATTTAAATGTTTTAATACATTCTTTTAGTTTAATTTCATTTATATAATCTAAAAAATCTTTTGGAAGTGGAGATGGTCCAACCCAAACACTTTTTTGAATCATCTCATAACCAAATTCTCGTAAGTTAAAACGAAACCATTCTCTTTCTGCTTTTTTGGTTTCCGGTATATCAAACATAACAAGCAAATTTTTAGGTGCTTCTTTTTTATAAGGTGAATTAAATATTAAAAATCTAACTTTTTTATTTTCAACATATTTTCTTCCACTAGGTAATAACAAAATACAATCATCTTGTTTTAAGATGTGACCATTCTTATTTAATTGATGAATCGTATTATTTATAGATTGTTTTTTATAAGGGAAAATGGCTGGCAAGCCAAGCATACTAACCGGCATACCTCTATATCTAAATTTTGGTTCTAATAGAAATTTTAAAATTTTACTTTCAATACTCAATTTCTGCGATAGCATAATTTGAGTATAACATATTTATATAAGAAAATACTCTCAAAAATCGACAATAAAAAAACCAGCCAAAAATTTGACTGGTTTAATATACTAATTTTACTAAACAAAACACAAATGGATCCTTGTTTGCTGCTTATTGCCAACATTGTAGACCAGGGGTATAACCGTGACCAACTGACACCTCTGTTTTCCCGCATTATTGCAGGCAGATTTTGTTTATAAGGCAAAATCCCTTGTCGACTACACATTGTCTCTTTACATCAAGAAATGGTTGGATATAGTTAAAAAGATGCAGATTTACCTTTGAATCCGAACACTTGTAAAATAGAAAGATGAATAAGTTTAATCATTTTAATTTAGGCGAAAGAAAAAGAATTGAGCGATATTTAAAGAAAGGAAAAAGCTTGCGAGAAAT
>JBAZOQ010000002.1:0-78997 GCA_041648595.1 Minisyncoccota bacterium
CCGAGTCCGCATTTTTAGATTAATACATTGGTAGAGCGGTGTAGAGAGATTAAAGAAAAGGCAAAAGTGAAGCGTAAGATTAGCTTGGTAGATATTTTCATTGATTCTTGCTAAAATGGGTTCTAGCTGATTTTAAAAGATACTCAGTTAGTTAAATTCTATAGAAAAATTATACATTCCCATTGCACATAGACCTTGCAATTTTGTACCAGGTTTTTGTGGAATTACATCAATAAGAGTCTCACCTGATGGTGGAAAATTATTACGATAATTTAAGCTTGGAATAGAAAGCGCTGATGAGCAATCAAAAGTACTCTTAGTATCTACTTTTATAACTGTAGGTATATCTGCTTTTGCTTTTGTAACTCTTGGAGAATATCCACCTTTTGCTGAGATAGTGATAATTTGTTTACCATCAACAATACTTACATTATCACCATCTTTAAAAGAATCGCCCGTTCCATTTTTATTCTTACCTGTTAAAAAAATTGCCCCCACTATCAATACAACAGCAATGATAATTGCTATAATTGTTGCATTATTATTTTTTATATTAGTATTTGTTTTATTTTTTCCCATATAATTATATTAAAATATACTTAAAAATTAAAAATTGGTGGAATTATACCAATTCCGACTAAAGCATTTATTAAATTAAAAATTCCAAAAAATATTACAATCAAGCCAGCTGCCTTAAAGAATACACCTGATTGTGCCTTTTTGTGAATACCAAGAGAACTAAAACTTAAAAGTGAAAGCACAGGAAGAGTTCCTAATGCAAATGAAAACATTATCAGCGATCCAGTCAAAAAACTTCCAGTAGTCAAAGTATAAATTTGCATTGATTGTGTAAAACCACAAGGTAAAAAGAATGTAGCAACACCAACCAGCAACGGTGTAAGAGTGTGATTAACATTTTTAAGACCATGAGCATATTTACCAATAAAATTTGGCATAGTAGGTTGAAGTTTCTTTGCCCAAGGAAAAATATCAAGAAGATTAATACCAAGAATAAGAAGAACAATAGCAACAACAATACTCAAAATAAATGTTCCTGTTACACCAAGTTGAAATGTAGAACCAAGTAGACCTATCGCACCACCTAAAATAAAAAATGAAACAAGACGCCCAATATGAAATAAAATCTGTGGTCGCATATTACCCGCCCTGAGCGAAGTTGAAGGGTCTTCTTTAGCAAAATTTGCTGACATTGAAAGCACAAGCCCACCAACAACTGCCATACAAGTAGAGACAGAAGCGATAAGACCAACAATAAATGCTGTACCATAGCTTACTTTTGATGCATTTATTAAATTCACAATACCTAACTTTTGTAAAATAATAAAAAAAGCAATAAATCCTAAAGCGACAGGAATAGCAATATTAAAATCAGACCACTTGATGAAATTGTTTTGTTTTTCAACAGATAAAGTATATCCATGTGGTTTTAATACTACACTCAACTCTTCTGCAATTTGTTCTCTAGCTTTATCACCAAATTCTCCTGTCACTTCAACACTAAAGTTTTTAAGCGATGCTTTTGCATGAGAAATTTCCGCAATCTCATTGAGCTCGCTTTCTGTTAACACCACACACGCATTGCAATGCATCCCGTTTACGTTAAATATATATGTTTTCTGCATTATTTGATTTTACACTATATTCGTTAAAATTCAAAATAATTAGTAAAAAAATAATCAAAAAAACTATTTTGGTATTGACTTATTATGCAACCAAAAATTTAAAAGTTAATCTTTAATAGCATGACTTATAATATCTAAATTACAGCTTTGATTTTCTTTACACCACTTTTCGCACTTTTCTGCCCATTCTTTTTCTTCGTAAAACAAACCGCATTCTGGACATTTGAATAGTTTTTGATCAGTATTGAGATTATTATTTTTCATTATTTTTTTAATTTTATTATTTTATCTTTTTCCACATCATATGTTCATATATACTCGACCAAATAAAACCAAAGCTCAAAGCAAATAATAGCTCCTCAAGAGGAATCCCTAAAATTAAAATCCCTGAAATGGCTTTAAGGTTCCAAACCTGTTCTACATAACCAGGTGAAATAGCTATCAGTGTCAGAAAATAAAAAAAGTAAATAATTAAAAATATGAACGCACTTGTGATCATCTTGTTCTTCAGATCAGGTCTGCAATACCAGGTAGCCAATCCTCCAATGGTCATAGCGATAATTGCCGAATGCAACGGATTTAAATTAGTTGTGGCTAATAATATAATAAGTATTATCGGCGCAGAAAGAATTGTCCAAAGATGAAATTTGTGTCGGGACGAGTGTTGCTCCATAGTAGACATGACAACATAATTCCTATGGAAAATTTGCTCATAAAAAATTACTGCAATACCACCAATTCCAAAAGAAAAAATCAAACTTTCAATGTCAAAACCTGTTCTCAATGCAAGATTAAACAAAGATGGTGGAGCCCAATAAGCTGGAACAAAAAGAGGTTCAGTCAATCCAAGGAGTGATGTCCATAAACTTACAATTAACATTTCTCTCTTCTTTTCTCTAGAATCTAAAGATAAATAAATGATAAGCCAGATTACTATTAAAATTAAACTCCAAATTAGCCAAATATATTGCATAATAATTTAATGTTTCTTCAATTTAATAATTCTATTTATTATATATCCAATGCCAATAATGTTAAAGAAAATTCCCACCCAGAACAACTTTACTTGATATTGTGCAACAAACGTCACAAGGCCGGTCACTCCGAGAATAGGCAGTAAGTTTACTAGATAATGGGCACAACAAGAAATCATGGCTGCTGTTGAAGTGGTTCCAGACACACCAACTACTTTACCCATGCCTTGCCCATTATGCATAAAACTTTTAATGTATTGATATAATGCGATCTGAATCCCAAAACCTATCGTTAGACTCAAAACAAAATACCAATAATCTGCAAACTGCTCTTGAGCAAAAACCCAACCCGACACAAATGTGAGTATCGCAAAATAAACTCCTAGCAAGATTGAGCTTGCAAGTATGCCATACAAAATAGATTTTGTAATATTCTTTGACATTTTTTTAATTCTTTCTCAAAACTTTTATTATATTAATGACAACATCCACCACCAGAATGTTTTGATTGCAATTCAGGTTGTTTTTTATATTCTTCTTTACAATTCTCTGAACAAAACTTTTTACCAGATTCCTCTGGATAAATTTTACCTTTTTCAAGTTCCATTTTACAAACTAAACACTTTTCTTTAAATATATTAAACATAAATTTATTATTTTGTTATTTCAGCCAGCAGGCTGATCCGCCATTGGCGGAAATTATTAATTTTTAATGACAACTGTTACTATCTTTAGATTTTTCATCTTCATTTTTCATTTTAGTGTCATCCATTTTATTTTCTGTATTGTTATCACTATGTTCATCACCATGACCACCTTTAAACATCATCCAAAGATGGGGTATCACACAGACACCAAGCATAATCAACCAGAGATAGTTTGATGAAGCTAATTTTCCTCCACCAAAAAGTACAAACACTACCAAAAGAAGACATGGAACCATCATCCACATCATCGACTTATTATTTTTTCCATTATGATTATGCATATATTATTTAGCGTTATTTATAATGTTTTGAATAATTTGATCAATTTCTTTTGGTCGCTCGCCTAAATTTGCATTCGGAAAAAACTGAGACAAAACAATCGGTCGCATTCCTGAAATAAATGTTTGTCTATCTTTCGTATAGACATTTATTTTGCAAGGGATACAGAGTCCGATTTTAATGTCTTTATTTAGAAACTCATTAGCAAACTTTGCGCTACAAAATTCAATAATTTTGAATGACTCTCTTTCAAAACCTTTCTCGCTTAAAGTTTTCTGCACATCATGGACATACAAAACCCGCATGCCAGCTTTGTCAATTTCTTCTTGCGTTTTTTTCACTGCTTCGTCAAAAGTTTTCGTTGTTGTTATAGTGTAATCGAATTCCATATATATTGTATGTTTAATTATAATTAACTATCCAAGTCTTTTTTCTTTTCCTCAAATTCTTTTTTATCTATCTCACCTTTAACATATCTTTCTTTAAGTATGTCAAGAGCTTTATTACTATTTCCTCCATTTATTTTATTATTCCGAACAAGCCAAACAATAAAATAAATAACTATCGCCCAAAATAAAATCATCATAATTCCACCTCCTAAAAAACCCATCATACCTCCCCAACCTCCATAACCATTATATAGTCCATACATCATAATAATTTTAAAAATTAATTGTTAATAATCTAACCAACTTTAATTATACCATTTTAATTATCTTCTAAGGCCATTAGGGATTCTTCTTAAATAGGTGCTCTTTCAGGTGCTCTATCATTATTTATTTCAATAAATTCTTTAATTTTTACCTCATCAATTGTTTGAAGTTTTAATAGATAACCCCATGAAGTTAATGCAACTGGAACATCTAGATCCTTTCGAGCTAACATTATTTTCTTTCCAGAAGCACTATTAAACGCTTCTGTTATTTTACCTATTTCATTTTGACCTAATCCTTCTTTATACCAAACAACCGCTGCACCATGTTCCATACTATGAAGCACAAGTTCATCAGGAACAATTTCATCCTTAATGCCAGCTCCTGCCACACCAACCCAATGTGGTCCAGAAGTTGGAGGATTTGATTTATATGCCACATGTGTTTCATCACGACTGACATGTCCTGCACCTTCATCTGTCATTTTTTCTCCCATCATAGCTTTGCTGAGTTTCTCTTGATTTCTTGCTCCTTCCTTACTGGAAAACCATATTCCACCTACAATAATAATTATTGTTAACAATCCAATTCCCCCAATTACTTTATGCTCTGTTGTCATAATATTTTTAATTGATCTAAATTTTATAAGTTGAAGAAGGACTAGTCTCTGCATTAGAACCTCCGACAATTTCGGCAGCGGGACGCTAAATTCCACATCCACTTTGCTGTTTTGGAGCAGGAGCAGAAACTGGAGCTCCTGTATCGACCCCACATCCACCTGCACTTTGTGAACTAGTTGGTTTAACTACTTGTGATGCTATTTGTGCAAAACCTTGTCCACTAGAATAATTGGCTCCAAGAATTTCTTGTGGATTTACATTTTTCCATTCAACTCCTTTATCTTTCATATAAGTTGCTATTGTAAGATACGTATCAGGAAACCAATAAGAATTAACTACTAGGGCTACTTTCCACATATCTTGTTCACTAACACCTTGTGAAGCCATTAATTCAAGAAGCCCAAGCATAGCCATACCGTGGTTGCAATCAGGAAAATGAACTGAATTGCCACAACATGGTCTGTATATCCCACGTGATACTTTATCTACTAAAGCTTGCTGTTCTGGTGTTAATACAATAAACGCATGCTTACTATAGTGGTCCATTGGTTTTCCTTTTGCAATTGTCCAACCACCAGTAGATGCAAAATTTCCTGCTCCACCATATCTAGGATCCACCATTTCACCTGTATCTAGAATAGAATTTTTGTTTGCAAGACCAAGCGCCCAAAACAAATTAAGATAATATCCTGAATTTTCTTTAGTAATTTTAATTTTACCATTATTATCCCCAAGCAATAAATTTTTATATTCATCTGTAAAAGTTCCTCTCTGCTCATAAATAGCTTTGAATTTATCAGCATCAATAGCGCCACTATCTACAAGTTGGACACCAAGATTACCCCACGATGCAGGTAAAACTACCCCCGAAGACGACAAAACAGCCTCTTCAAGCGCAGAAACTTGTGTGTCTGCTTTTTGTAGAGATGTCTCTTTTGCGGGATTTCGTAAACCATAAAATACAGCTCCAGATAACATAATTCCAGCAATTATAATTGCTACCGATACTGGCATTGTAAAAGGAGTGTCTTTTTTTAATGTTTCATTTTCTAATTCTAAATTTTCATTTTCCATATATTTTTGATTATTACAATTGTTAAAATTCAGCCATTTTACCCATAAGTAAATCATTAGCTATTGCCATATTAGGATCATCTTTTACATATTTAACTATTCCATCTTTATCTAACACTATATATGTATGTCCTGGTAATTGACCTCTGTGCATTGAAGAAGGCAAGGTCAAAAGACCAAGTTTACCAGATACATCAGCATTAACATCAAATAATGTTTTTGATTTAGCTAATTCAGGCATTTGAGTTATAGCTTTCTGCCAATCTCTACTAGGATCCACAACTATAGACATAGCTTGAATTTGATCTGTGTCAAAACGAGAATCACTACCAAACATTGCTATTTGATTCCAACAAGCTGGATAACACATAAGTCCTTCATTAAAAAACAGAACTGTATTTTTTCCTTTTAGACTTTCGTTTGTAATGATATTTCCATCCTTATCAGTAAGTTGAATATCTGGCAATGGTTTACCGACCAAAGAATTCAATTGTTCACTATTTACAGATACAGCTGTACCACCATGATCATGAACTGAAGAATTACTTGTTGAAGCTGCAGAATCAGTATTAGCTATTTTATTTGGTGAATTTCTAAAAAGAAAATATCCTAATAAAAATATAGCCCCTATAACTACTACGAAATTAAATATTTTTTGATTATTTTTGTTCATTTTTTTGTTTTTTGTATTGATTAATAAATAGATAAGTAAAGTAACTAACTAAACAGACAAATAACACCGCCCAAACATATTCGGGAATTAACGAAACATAACTATTTACAGCATTTAAAAACTTAGCTGAGCTAATATTCATATCCAACTGATAATCTGAGTGATTAAAAAGTTTATTACTAAATGCTAAAAAAGTTATATATCCTCCCATACCTATAAAAATAAGACTAGAAATAAGATCAGAAATCGTTATTTTCCAATTTAAAGAACCTAATCGTAAATTTATTGTTCTCCTAGCTTTCATAATTTTTTCAGTTAAATTATATTTATCCAAGAATAAAGCTATGACAAACAAAGGTAAGGTCATTCCAACAACATAAGCAAGAGTGTAAATTACACCCCAAAGAATTGTTCCACTAGCTATAGACAACAACATAACTCCAGCTAATACTGGAGCACAACATGTCGTAGCTATAGCTGAAAAAATTCCTAAAAGGTAAACAGAAGAAACATATTTCTTAAAACTGTCGCGAGCTGAGGTGGCAGCCATAAACTTTTTTCCAAACAGCATAGAAAGACCAAGTAGAATAAGAAAAATTCCACCGACAGTAAAAATAATATTATGATACTGACTAAACAGTTGAGAAAGAAAAGATGCTCCAAGTCCTATCGGTAAAAAAATTGTAAGCATTCCCAAGAAAAATATAAAAGTCATAAAAAATATTTTATATCTTTCTTTAAATATATTTCCTAAATAAGAAGGAAGAAGAACACCAATACAGCATGGTGCAAATAATGCAGCTACTCCAGCAACAAATGCAGCGATAAGTGAAGTTCCAATAAGTGGATCCATAATGATAATTCAATTAATTAATAATATCCCAAACAAAGCTTCTAATTGGTACATCAATATCAGTAATTTTAAGTTCAATAGATTTTGGTATAGGTATAATTGATTTAAATACCAAAATTCCTTCTCTGTGATGCCCACCAGAGACAGAACCTTCCCATCTTATGGGCTTATACTCTTTACCGTTTTCATCAAACAATGCAGACACTTTTGTCATATCTTGGTCTAATTCTAAAGAATGAGTATTCAAACCAACATTAAATTTCCATTCTGAAACTTCTGAAGAAAATTCAATAGGAGTAATTTCAATAGTAACAGTTCCCTGAATATCAACCTTTGATTCTAATTTTTTAATTACAGAATTTTGTTCTTGTATAGAACTACCAAAAACAGGATGCTGCATATTATTATTAGAAATAAATAACATGTAGACACCTAAAATTATAGTTATTGACAACAAAAATATTTCTTTTAAACCTAATTTCTTTTTTATAATTTCATTTTGCATATTAATAATTTATAATGTTAAATTCAAACACAAAAAAAACCCAAAAAGGCTTCAAAAAACGCTTAACAAGCTCTAGAATCTAGATCTATTAAGCGCCAATATAAAAAGATGGACTATTTTCAAACAAAGAAAGCCATTTAATTATTCTACTCTGAAAAGAATATGACTTCTTGTCATTTATATAATATTCCCATTTATAAAAAAACTGTTTTTCTTTTAAAAAATTTTGTTGATTAAAAAAATATAAAATTATTCCAAGAATTAAAAGCAAGAAAATAATAGACGAGAATAGTGTTACACTTGAAAATTGATGCCAATCATTAATATGTTCAAGAAAATTATTACATATTGAAGAACCGTTTTGTGTATAAGGACAATTAGTCATAGGAGCAGAAGCAGAATGACTAGATGAAAACAAACCAAAAACTCCTATGCTTATATATATAAGTAAAACAGAAATTCCTATTAATAATTTTATATTTTGTAAGATCATATTTGTTCTAGTATATTTTTAACATAAAAAAAAATAACATATTTTATGTTCTTAACCGTAATGAATTCAAAACAACACTAATACTACTAAATGCCATTGCTATAGCAGCAAAGATTGGATTAAGTAAAACTCCCCAAAATGGATACAAAACTCCAGCCGCAACAGGAATAAAAGCAATATTATAGAAAAAAGCCCAAAAAAGATTTTGTTTTATTATTTTCATTGTTCTTCTTGAAATTTTTATAACTTCAAAAATAAGCATCAAGTCTCCCCTCATTAAAGTAATATTTGCTGATTCCATCGCAATATCAGTACCTTCCCCCATGGCAATACCAATATTAGCTTGAGAAAGTGCTGGAGCATCATTTATTCCATCACCAATCATTGCCACAATTTTCCCCTGTTTCTGAAGTTCTCGAACTTTCTCTGATTTTTTATCAGGCAATACTTCACTCATGACATTTTCTATTCCCACCTCTCTAGCAATAGCTCGTGCTGTACGATCATTATCTCCAGTAAGCATCCAAACATCTATATTATTATTCCTTAAAGCTTTTATTGCCTCAATTGACTCTTTCTTTAATACATCAGCAACTGCAAGTGCACCCTTAAGTTTATTATCAACAATAAGGATCATTACTGTTTTACCAATACTCTCAAGCTTACGAATATCATTTTCATAAAAAGAAACATCAAGACCAAGATCCATAACTAATGCTCTATTGCCTAAATATGCTTCAACTTTCTGATTCCGTATTTGTAAAAATCCACGCAAACCTTTACCAGAAATAACTTTAAAATCTTCAAGTTTATATAATTCAATTTTTTCTCTTGCTGCTTCATCAATAATAGTTTTATCAAGAGGATGTGATGATTTTTGATCTAAACTCGCAGCATATTGTAATATAGCTTGTGCTAAAGGATGTTCTGATCGTTGTTCTAATGAAACAGCAAAATTAAAAATCTCCACCTTTTCTTCATTATTAAATACAATAATATCAGTTAGTTGCGGTTTTCCCTCTGTAAGAGTACCAGTTTTATCTAGAACAACTGTATCTATTTTGTTTGCAATCTCAAGAGAAGCAGCATCTTTTATTAAAATTCCACGAGAAGCAGCGCTACCAGAAGAAACCATTATAGCCATAGGCGTAGCAAGCCCAAGTGCACAAGGACAAGCAATTATCAAAACTGCCACAAAATTTACAAGAGCAAAAGTAAAAGCAGGCGAAGGTCCAAAGAAAAACCAAACAAAAAAAGTTAAAACAGCCACTACAAATACCACAGGAACAAAATAAGAGGATACAAGGTCTGCTAATCGTTGAATTGGAGCCTTAGAACCTTGAGCTTCTTCTACCATTTTTATTATTTGTGAAAGCACCGTATCTTTTCCAATCTTTGTCGCTTGAAACGAAAAAGTCCCAAATTTATTTATAGTACTACCTATAACTAAACTACCAACTTTTTTATGAACAGGCATTGATTCTCCAGTTACCATTGATTCATCAATTTCTGAATCCCCTTCAATTATTTTTCCATCAACAGGAATTCTCTCTCCAGGTCTAACAATTATTATATCTCCAACTTTCACTTCTGATATAGAAATTTCAATTTCTATATCATCTCTTAAAATTTTTGCAGTTTTAGGTTGTAACCCAATAAGTTTTTTAATTGCCTCTGAGGCTCTTCCTTTCATTAAAACTTCAAAATATTTTCCTAAAAGAATTAAAACTATAATTATAGCTGACGTATCAAAATAAAGTGCTGGTGTTATTCCATCTCTTGTAAAAAAAACAGGAAAAACTGTGACAGCTACACTGTAGAAATATGCTGCCAATGTCCCTATTGCAATTAAGGTATTCATATCAGCAGTACGATATTTTACAACAAGTTTAAGTCCACTATAAAATTGAAAACCAATCCAAAATTGTACTGGTGTTGTTAATAAAAGAAGAACCCAATTGTTGTTAAAGATTTTCGGTACAAAAGAAAACCATTCTGGAAAACTTCCTAAAAATATAAAAATTGAAAAAATACTACCAAAAATAAGTTTAATCTTAAGTGTTTTTAATTGTTTTTCTCTTTCTGTTTTTTCTTTATCTAAAAGATCTTCAGCTTCACCTTCTTCTTTTATTGGTTTATAGCCCGCATCAAAAATAACTTTAAAAATATCATCAATAGAGGTTAAAGAAGAATCAAAAACCACTTTTGCTCGACTATTTGAAAAATCAACATCAATATTAGTTATTCCTGGTAATTTTTTTATGGCTCCCTCTACAACCATAGCACAATGTGGAGAATCCATACCTAATACTTTTATTGAAATTATTTGATTATTACTACCAACAACTATTTTTGAGATTTTAATAGAATTAACATCATTATTTCTAACGACAAGATGATACCCCGCTTCGTCTACTATCTTTACAAGATTTACCTCAGTTATAATATTTTCATCAAATTCAATCAATGCCGACTCTGACGCAAAATTAACTGAAGCAAAATGAACTCCACTTGTTTTTGAAAGTACTTTTTCAATTGTTGCGACACAACTTGCACAATGCATTCCATTTATTTTATATGTTTCTTTTTTCATATTTATTTTCTTTTAAGTTTATAAACTTTTAATATTTCAACTGTTGCCTTATCAATTTCCCCCATTTTAATTTGATGAATTACATGAGTAGAAATATGGTTTTCTAAAATTAAATCTTCAACACTAGATAATGCCTTTTTTACTGCACTAGTTTGAGTGATAACATCAATACAATATTTTTCTTTCTCAATCATTTCACTTAAACCCCTGATTTGACCTTCAATAATTTTTAAACGTTTTAGTGTCTTTTCCTTTATTTTCTGATTCATGATTCTATCCTATACCCCCTAGGGGTATAAGTCAAGCAATACTGTGGAAAACTAAAAAACATCACAAATAGTGCTTTTTTCTACTCAAAAAATATAAATTAGTGCTTTCTGCAACATACGCTTCTTAAAGTTAGTTTATTGTTTCCAGGTTGATATGCGAGTTGCAAGAAAGCAGTTAATTTATATTTTTTTAGTTGTATTTTCAGAGGGTACAACTTCCCCAGATTTTGTTTCTTGAAGTTTAAAAGATTCTTTTATCATAGATTCAAGTTCATCTATACCATGAAAACCAGTTAATACTTCTTCATCAATAACTAAAGCAGGAAGTTTTGTATCTTCTATTTTATATATCTGAAGCATTGATTTCACAGCAGAAAGATCAATACTATAATCGAAAGAATAAACACGCAATTCTCCATACCTATCTCTAAGTGCAGAAAGAACTAATCCTTGTTTTTCACACTCACTACAATTTTCTGCTGTTGTATAAAAATAAAGAATAAAAGCAGATTTCGTTTTACAACGTGTAGAAATATTTTTTGTCAAAAGATAATCCTTAATTTCAAGTAAGGAATAATATTTCTTCAAATACAGGACTGTATCTGTCATACCGAGATTCTCTTGTCCCCATTCCAACTTACTTCCAAGATCTCCAAGTTCACCAGAAATAACAGAATCAGAAATATTTTTACAAGAAAGTTCAGAAAGTAATGAAAACTGAGTTTCTGAAGATAAAATATCTATAGATATTTTATCTTGAATTAATTTCAATTGATCAACTTTTTTATTACTAAAATAATTACCAATATAACTAGCACTTAAAAAAAGTGTAACTGTAATCAAAAACACAATTAAATATTTTTTCCAATCAATATAATTATTTTGTTCCATATCTTTTATTAAAATTAAACTTTCTACTTTATAAACTTTATGACTTTTTACTACTAATTACCTCCACGCTGGTTTTCTGGAAAAAATGGTATTGTATGTTGCTTTAAAAAGCCAAAATGGACCAATAATAGTAAAAATAATAAAATAATAAAATATACCTAATATATAATTATTTTTATCATTAGCCATTTTTCTACCTAAGATAATTGAAAATAATACCAAAGCATAAAGTATTAAAGATATAAAAAAAAGAGATTGCGTATTAATAAAAAATGGATCAAAAAAATTCATTTTATTTGATAGATGAAAACCAATAACTTCAAATTGTGTAATCTTTGAAAATAAAAAATCAATAAAATTATATGCTATTTTCCCAAGAATATAACAAACAGCTACAAAAGATATTATTATCATTGGTAATGTAAAAAAAGAAAAATTACCATATTTTTTTTTAAAAATTAATCCACGATAGTCAATCGTATTATTTATTGATCCATAAATCCAACGTACTCTTTGTTTATAAAGTTTTACTACAGAAATAGGTGTATTGGTATATACATAAGCATCATTACACTGTTCTATTTTATAATTATTTTTCTGCATTCTATAAGCAATCTCCATGTCTTCTGTATTATGAGCATGTTTATAAGGACCTAAATCATCAAAAACTTTTTTACGAAAAATAGTAAAAGGTCCTGGAGTTACATGAATAGCTCCCAAAAAACCTAACATTTTTTTCATATAAACAGCTAAAAAATACTCTGCCTCCTGAGCTTTTTGAATAAAATTTTTAGAATTAACAGCTATTATAGACGGAGCCACTGCCATTACAGTAGGATCTTTTTCAAAATAACTCATAATACGAACTAATGAGTCTCTATCAACAACAGAATCAGCATCAAGACATCCTAAAAAATCTGTTTCAACGTGTTCCAATCCTAGGTTGAGAGCAGTATATTTTCCACCATTTTCTTTATTAAAAACACTCACATTAGGAAACTTAGTAAATTTTGAAATTACATTCCAGGTTTTATCAGTAGAACCATCATTAATTAAAAAAATTTTAATTTTATCTTTTGGATAATTTAAATCTAAAATTGAACGTATAGTTTTATAAATAGTCTTTTCTTCATTCCAAGCAGGCACAAGAATCGTTACTTTTGGATATTTAGAAAGTTTATTACATCCATTTCTAGTAATTATTTTTTTTCTATTATCTAAAAACGTAACTAAAAAAAATACCTGCACATAAACAGACAAAAAAGTCAAAAAATAAAGAATAATATCTGGAATTGAAGCCATATTATATATAAATAATATAACATTTATAGACAAAAAAGCAAATAAAAAAAACATCACAAATAGTGCTTTTTTCGGCATACGCAATATTAGATTCATAAACCATTGTCAGGTTCGAGTGCGAGCCGTTAAAAAGCAGCTATTTGTGATGTTTTCAATAATTTGTATTTTTTTAAAAAACCACCTTAATTACATACTTCCTTCCATCTTTGGAGCTTCAGCCTCACAAGAAGCACAAACACCATCTACGCATTTTCCACACTTACAACCAAAAGCTAACATAACAGCAGATATACCAACCAAGATATAAATTACTGCTTCTAATGTTGGTATAGAACCTACAATCATATTTACAACATTCCAACCACCAACAACACCTAGAAGCATTCCTAGTCCTACCAAACCCCAGTTTATTCCTCCTATAACTACGAGAACTTTAGCAATCATAGCCATAGTACAACCACCTTTTTTACAACAATCTTTACACATAATTTTTTAGGCTTTAGGAAATCTAGGCTCTAGGCTTTAGCTTTTTAATTTAGCTAGTGCCTAACGCCTAACGCCTAGTGCCTATCTTAACTTATAATATTCCTACTTAAACGACGATTTAAATAGTTTTTAATAATATAAATTAATTATAGCATATCTAAAAAATAAAATAATACTTTTTAATCAAAGTAATTTTTAAGGCGAGCTATTTTTTCATGCTGACGAAGTTTTTCGTGAACTTTTGCCTCAATCTGACGAATACGTTCACGCGTCACTCCAAACTCTTCCCCTACTCTCTCTAAGGTGTGCTGTATACCATCAACAAGACCATAACGCATTTCAAGAATTTTACATTCTTTTGGATTAAGTTCATTCAAAACTTCACGAATCTGGTCAGATAAAATTCTTCTAGAAGATTCTTGGTCCGGACGTAAAATTTTATCATCAGGAATAAAATTTTCAAGAGTTGATTTATCATCATCATCTCCTACTGGTTGTTCAAGAGAAATAGTTTCTTGACTAATATTTTCAATCACATGAATTTTTTCAATAGGAATACCCATTTCTGTAGCGATCTCTTCTGCTAATGGTTCACGTCCTAGGTCTTGACTGAGTCTTCTATAAACTTGTTTATATTTTGAAATAGTTTCTACCATATGCACTGGAATACGAATAGTTCTACTTTGATCAGCAAGCGCTCGAGTAATAGATTGACGAATCCACCAAGTTGCATAAGTTGAAAATTTATATCCTTTAGTCCAATCAAATTTTTCAACAGCTTTAAATAACCCCAGATTTCCCTCTTGAATTAAATCTAAAAGACTTAAATTAGCGCTTCTTCCTACATATTTTTTAGCAATAGAAACCACAAGGCGTAAATTTGCTCGTGCTAATAAATTTTTTGCTTCTTCGTCACCTAATTCTATACGTTTAGCAAGATCCTTTTCATCACCAGCACGAATAAGTGAATACTGTCCTATTTCTTTTAAATACATTTGAATAGAATCATGTATTGTAGATTTATTTAAATCTTTATCAGAAATATCATTATCAAGATTCAGTAAATTTCCACCCTCTAGTACATCTATCCCAGCAACTGAAAATTTTTCATAAAGTTCATCCAAAAAGAAAATATTGTTTTCAATATCAGGAAAAGTTTTTAATATTTCGTCATAAGTAACAAATCCTCTCTTGCGTCCTTTTTCTATAAGATCACTCGAAACCTTTGCAAACCCTTCAGCCCTTTTTTCTGCTGCAGTTGTTTTTTTTGTAACCTTTTTTCCTATTTTTTTTATTTTTTTAGTAATTTTTACTTTTTTTATCTTTTTTACAATCTTTCTAAGAGGTTTTTTACTAAACTTTTTTATTTTTTTATTTTTTATTTTTTTCTTCATCCCGTTAGAGGCAGGTCGCGTTCGCTTTGAACTTAAACTCTGCATTAAATTAACTAATAATAATATTTACATTCTTTTTTCCCGTATGCGACCGCGGCCTCTAACGGGATTCATATCTTTATTTCCGACCATTTCTAATTTCTTCTTTCTTTTTATTTATCTCATTTATTTTTTTAAAAATCTCCTCTTCTCCTTCTTTTCCTTTTAACTTTTGAAATTCCATCATTTTTTGAATTAATTCTTCATTTAAATATTCTTCTTCTATGTTTAACAACATTTCATTCACGTCTTTAATTAAATTTTCATCATTGGAATAAAATTCTTCTGCTTCATAAATTAAATCTTCTTTAATATTATTAAAATTTTCTTTAACTTTTTCTAATTTTTCAAAAATTAATTTGGTATCTATTTTTTTTGTTTTTAAACCATCTTGCCAAAAAGCTATACCCAATAATCTACGTTCAATTGGATCTTTTCTTAATTTTTTTTCTACATTCTCGAGAGCGTTTTTCGTATCTTCTTTTTCATTTTTTAATTCAATCTCAACTTTTTTAAGATCTTCAAAAAGAGCACTTGAGGTTATTCCAGATTTATTACTAATTAATGTAATAAAGTGTGATTTTTCTATAGAACTTTCTAAATCATTAACAAAAGGCAAAATACGTTCTTTTATTCCTCTACCAACCTTTCTACTATCACCAATTGCATCTTTTAAAATTCTTTCCAACATAAATTCAATAAAATGTTTCGAATCTCGTATTGCTTCACGCCAAGCATCAACACCTTTTTGGGAAATTAAATCAGCTGGATCCATACTCTCTGGCATATTTGCAACTTTTACGTCCATCCCTAAAGATAAAGCAATCTTTGCAAAACGATTTGTTGCATTTATACCTGCCTTATCTGCATCATAAGCTAGAACAATATTTTTTGATAATCTTGTAATAAGTCCAAGATTATTTATAATATTTTCTTTTGATATAAGCGTATCCGTCATAGCTGTGCCAGAAGATGCTACTGTATTCCTAAATCCTGCTTGGTGTGACAAAATCAAATCCATCTGACCTTCAACTAAAATAGAAAAATTATTTTTTCTAATAGCATCTTTAGCTTTATCTATACCAAAAAGTACAGAAGATTTATTAAATATTGGGGTTTCTGGACTATTTAAATATTTTGCAGACTTTCCATCGTCTTCAAATATTCTTCCAGAAAAAGCAATAACACGGCTACTTGAATCAGAAATTGGAAACATTATCCGGCCGCGGAATCTATCATAGAAACCTTTTTCAGCCCCGCCTAGGCTCGGCGAGGCTGGCTTTTTTATAAGTCCAGCTTTCTCTATATCCGTATCAATAAAACCTTTTTTGTTGAGATAAGAATAAAGTAATCTCCAATCATTTTTTATAAATCCAATTCTAAAATCTTTTATCGTATCATCAGTTAAACCACGAGATTTCAAATACTCTAAAACTTCTTTACCTGCCCCGTAGGAAGCTACGTGCTTTCCTTCGGGGTTCCCTACTAAATTATTTTCAAAAAATTTAGTAGCCTCTTCCATAATCCTATATAATTTTTCTTTTTCTCCTTCCTTTTCCTTATTATATTCTCCAAGTTTTACTCCTGCTCTTTCTGCTAAAATTTTTAATGCACCCTTAAAATCAAGTCCTTCAAATTCTTCAATAAAAGTAAAAATATCTCCCTTAGCGCCACAACCAAAACAATAATAACTATTGCGTTCTGGAGAAACAAAAAAGGACGGTGATTTTTCATTATGAAATGGACATCTAGCTTTGAAATTTACACCAACTTGGTCTAATTTTATGTAAGAAGAGACTACTTCTTCAATTGATAGTCTATCCTTAATTTGTTGAACGGGAGAATTCATAATAGTTTTTCGCTTGACATTTGTTTTTAATTTGCTATTATACTAATATATCACCAACAGAAGAGACTACCCCTTAAGGTTTCGTCCTTATGGGGTCTTTTCTTTTTTATACTCTAATTTAACTCTTAAATCATTTAAAAACCTTAAGTATGGACGGCAAATTTTAAATTTAAGTAAGGCAGAAAATTTTAAACGATTAGGAACAATAATTACCTGTAACTTTTTTTGTTCTATCAAATACTTTACTAAACAATAAAAATCACCATCACCTGTCACAATAACTGCTTTTTCATAATTAGAATATTCAATCATTGTTTGTAAAACTAATTCAGCATCACAATTTCCTTTTGTTGTTCCATCTTTATATTTTAGTGTAGGTTTAAAAATACAAATAAATCCAGCTTCCTGTAAAGATTTATAAAGATCATTGTTTCCTTCTACATAACCAATAAAAAGAAACGCTTTTGAAACACTATATTTATCTTTTAAATACACACGAAAGTGCTTAAAATTTAAATTCCAGCCTAAACTACGAATACTTAAATTTAAATTCTGACTGTCTATAAAAGCATAATTATTTTTTTGCTTATTTGACATATTTTTGTATCTAAAATACTTTATTTACAATATTTTAAGTCTCTAAAAATTTTATGCAAGTGAGTTTTATTTTTTATTCCTCCTCTTTAGGAGAAATAGTTCTGCTCTTAAATCCAGTTCCTGCTGGAATCAAACGTCCGATAATAACATTCTCCTTCAATCCTCGGAGTGAGTCAATCCCACCCTTCACTGCATTCTCTATAAGAACACGATTGGTATTTTGGAATGATGCAGCTGACAACCAACTCTTTGTACGTAAAGATACTTCAGTAATACCAAGTACTATTATTTCTGCTTTTGCTTCTTGTTGTTTTAATTTAACAATTCTCTCGTTCTCTTCAATAAATGCAGTATTCTCAACAATATCACCTATGGAAAAATTGGTTTCACCTGAATCTTTTATTTTTCTACGTGAAAACATTTGACGAATAATTATTTCAGTATGCTTTCTAGAGATCGATGCACTTTGAAGTTCATAAACTTTATTTATTTCTCTTATTATATATTCTTCCACCATCTCCTTAGTTCCAAACTTAAATATTCCAGCTATATCAGCAGACCCATCGGTTAGGAGTTCACCCTTTTTTACTTTTTGACCTACTTTTACTATTGGTGTTCTACGAAATGGTATTAAATATTCTACTTCGTTTGCTTTACCATCAACTTTACTATCAGAAAGTACTTTAATAATTTTTTCTTTTTCATCTTTATTTTTTATTTCAAAAACTTCTCCATCTGTTTCTGAAATTATTGCTGGGTTTTTAGGAATTCTTCTTTCAAAAATTTCTTCAATACGAGGCAACCCTGTAGTTATGTCTGTACCGGCAACTCCTCCAGCGTGGAATGTTCTAAGAGTGAGCTGAGTACCTGGTTCTCCAATTGCTTGCGCAGCAATGATTCCAACAGCTTCTCCAAGATCAACTAAATGATTTCTTCCAAGGTCTAATCCATAACACATTTGACAAAGACCATGGGTAGTACGACATGTGAGAGGAGAACGAACAAATACTTCTTCATAACCCGCTCCTTCAATATTGTGTGCTTCTTCTTTTGTAATTAAAAATCCTTTTTTATAAACTACTTTTCCAGCTTTATCTTTCAAATCGCCAGCAAGTACTCGTCCACGGATATTTTTTGATAATGGTATTTCAATTCCAGAAATATTTTCTCGAGTTACTATTTTACCTTCTTTTGTTCCACAATCTTCTTCAGTTATAACCACATCTTGAGCAACATCAACTAAACGACGTGTAAGATATCCAGCCTTGGCAGTATTGAGCGCCGTATCTGATGCACCCTTACGAGCACCGTGTGTTGTAACGAAATATTCAATTGAAGAAAGTCCTTCAAAATAACTAGGTATAATAGGAAATTCTAGTGTTCTGCCTTGATTATTTTGTATAAGACCTTTCATTCCAGCCATCTGTATTAAAGAAGTCATTGTGCCTCTAGCCCCAGAAGTAAATAAATCAAAAGTAGAACCATTTTTATTAAGTGTCTTAGGAAGAACTTTTTCTAATTCCTTTTTTGCATATGTCCAAATTTCAATAATTTTTTGATATCTTTCTTCTTCAGAAAGTAAACCTTCATTCCATTGTGCTATTATCTTTTCTTCTAATTTTCTACCTTCTTCTACAATTTTTACTTTTTCAACTGGAACTTTAACGTTATCCAATCCCCAAGTTGTACCAGAAAAAGTCGAATATTTAAAACCAAAAGTTTTTATACTATCTAATATTGGAGGAGTCTCATCCACACCATAATGCATGATAAGTTCGTCAACAAGTGAAGATAGTCTTGTTGATGTCATTTCGTCACCAACATAAGAAAAATCATTGGGTAATATACTATTAAATAAAAGTTTCCCAACAGAAGTATCAAAAAAACCTTCCTCAAATTTATGATATTTATGACTATCTGTCGCTAAAACTTTTATTTTTGCCCTAAGAGAAATAATTCCATATTCATAAGCTGTTATTGCAGTATTTGGACTTGAAAAATATTTACCTTCACCTATCTCACCATCAACAGATTTTGTCATCCAATAAGATCCAAGTACAATATCCTTACTAGGATGAACTATTGGGTCACCATTTTGAGGTTTAAGTAAGTTTTTATTAGCAGCCATTAAATTTTTAGCTTCAGCTTGAGCTTCATCCAATAATGGAACATAAACAGCCATCTGGTCTCCATCGAAATCAGCATTAAAAGCCTGACAAACAAGTGGGTGTACTTGAATAGCATTCCCTTCTATAAGAATAGGATTAAATGCTTGAATACCTAAACGATGAAGTGTCGGTGCACGATTTAAAAGAACATATTTTCCTTGAATAACTTCTTCAAGCATTGCCCAAACTTCTGGAGTACGCTCTTCTATAAGTTTATTTGCTCCACGAATATTAAATGCAAGTTCTGCTAGTAAAATTTTAGAAATTACAAAAGGTCTAAACAATTCGAGAGCCATATGTTTTGGTAATCCACATTGATTAAGTTTAAGATCAGGACCAACAACAATAACAGATCGGCCTGAATAGTCTACACGTTTACCAAGTAAGTTTTGACGAAACAAACCTTGTTTTGATTTTAAATTATCAGACAATGATTTTAGTGGACGCTTTTGAGATTGGCTCATAGCAGCACTATCATTTTGTTTTGCAATTGAATTATCTATAAGAGCATCCACTGCTTCTTGAATAATTCTTTTCTCATTTCGCAGTATTACATCTGGTGCATTTATTTCTTTTAATTTTTTAAGACGATTGTTTCTATTTATTACTCTACGATAAAGATCATTCAAGTCCGAAGTAGCATGACGCCCACCATCGAGTGCTACCATTGGACGCAATACTGGAGGAATAACAGGAATTACAGTCAAAAACATCCACTCAGGCCTGATTCCAGCATATGTCATAGCACGGATAAGAGAAAGTCTTTTTTGTAATTTTTCTTTTTCTATAGCACTTGCTTTTTCAAGCATTTTTTCCGTATGATTTTTTAATTTATTTAAATCAAGATTTTTAAAAATAGAATAAATAGCTTCAGCTCCAATATTTGCTTCAAAACAAGTACCATATTTTAAAGAATAATGATGAAAAGAAATTTCATTTAAAACTTTTCCTTCATATATTTCTAAAATTTCTTTCTTTGTACTAGTAAATAAATTCTTTAATTTAAGACGTGTATCTTCGTCTGCTGCGTTTTTTAATTTAGCTTTATATTCTTTATCTAAACCTTGAACAATTATTTCTTTTTCATCTTCATGAACTTTCGTAATTATATATCCAGCAAAATAAATAACTTTTTCAAGATCAGACACAGAAATATTTAAAAGGATACTCATCCTAGAAGGTACTCCTCTTAAAAACCAAATATGAGCAACAGGTGTCGAAAGCTCAATATGTCCCATTCTTTCTCTTCTTACTATAGAACGAGTTACTTCGACTCCACATTTTTCACAGATAATATCTTTATAACGAATTCGACGATATTTTCCACAATAACATTCATAATCTTTTTCTGGTCCGAATATTTTCTCGTCGAAAAGACCACCACGCTCAGATCTGCCTGTACGATAATTTATGGTCTCAGGTTTAGTAACTTCCCCATAAGACCATTCTTTTATTTGCTCGGGTGATGCGAGCTTGAGTGAAATATAATCAAAATCAGTTTTATTTAGTGTTTTCATATTTTTTCAAGTTAACATCGAGAGCTAATCCTCGTAAATAATTAAGCAAAACATTAAACGATGCGGGAGAATTTGGTGGTTTAATAGTTTCATTTTTGATAATAGAATCAAATGTAGCAGATCGACCTAAAATGTCATCAGATTTAATTGTAAGCATTTCTCGTAATGTATAAGCTGCACCATACCCTTCGAGTGCCCATACTTCCATTTCTCCAAATCTCTGTCCTCCACCTTGAGCTTTTCCACCTAATGGTTGTTGAGTAATGAGAGAGTAAGGTCCGATAGAACGCATATGAATCTTATCTTCTACCATGTGGTGAAGTTTCAACATATACATATAACCAACAGCAATATCTTGATCAAAAGCTTCTCCTGTACGTCCATCAAAAAGTTTTAACTTACCATTCTCTGGAAATCCAGCTTTTTTTAATTCTTCTCGTATTTCTTCATGACGTGCTCCTAAAAATGGAGGAACAATAGCTTGATATCCCAATGTATTTGCAGCCATACCAAGATGCATTTCTAATATTTGTCCCAAGTTCATACGAGAAGGAACACCAAGCGGTGAAAGAATTATATCTACTGGTGTACCATCTGCTGCATATGGCATATCTTCTTCTGGAAGAATTCTTGAAATAACTCCCTTGTTTCCATGTCTTCCTGAAAGTTTGTCTCCAACTGAAATGTTTCTAATCTGAGCAACTTCAATAACTATTTTTTTAATAATTCCTGCTTCAAGTGTATGTCCCAAATCACGAGAAAAAATCTTAATACCAATAATACGTCCACGTTTTCCGTGCTCCATTCTTAGTGATGTATCTTTAACATCACGTGCTTTTTCAGCAAAGATTGAACGTAGTAATCTTTCTTCTGGGGTAAGTTCAGTCTCACCTTTTGGTGTAATTTTACCAATCAAAATATCGTTTTCTCTAACTTCAGCACCAATACGAACAATACCATCTTCATCTAAATCTTTAAGTTTTAATTCTCCAACATTTGGAATATCACGAGTAGTGATTTCAGGTCCTAATTTAGTATCACGAACAACACAAACAAATTCTTCAACATAGACACTAGTAAATTTACTCTTTTTCACAAGACGCTCAGAAATAATTATAGCATCTTCATAATTTGATCCAGACCAAGACAAGAATGCTACAAAAATATTTTGTCCAATTGAAATTTGTCCATCCACTGTACTTGTCGTATCAGCTAAAACATCTCCTTTCTTTATTTTTTGACCTACGTCTACTGCGGGACGTTGATGAAAAGAAGAAAAATTATTATTTCTCAAAAAATTAACAAGCGTATAAGTTTTTTCTTTATCTCCCTTTCCTTTTACTACTATTTTTTTCGCATCTAAATAAGAAACTACACCATCTTCTTCTGCAAGAACAATTCTACCAGAATCTCGAGATGCAAGAGCTTCAATACCAGTAGCCACTAGTGGTGCTTCTGGAAGAACACAAGGTACTGCTTGTTTTTGCATGTTTGATCCCATGAGAGAACGATTAGCATCATTGTGCTCTAAAAAAGGAATCATTGAAGTCGCTACTGAGAAAGCTTGATTTGCAGCAACATCAATAAAATCAACTTCATCGCGACTAATCATTCCTGGATTAGTTTTTACTCTAGCTGCAACTCTTTCTTCTGTTATTTTTCCATCCTTATCATAAGAAATAGCGGCATGAGCAATGTTGTATTTTTCTTCTTCAAGTGCATTTAAGTATTGTACTTCATCAGTAATTTTTCCATTTTTTACTTTTATATATGGAGTCTCTATAATTCCAAAATCATTTATTTTTGCATAAGTTGAAAGATGTAAAATAAGACCAATGTTTGGACCTTCAGGAGTATGAATAGGACAAACTCTTCCATAGTGAGAAGGATGAACGTCTCGAACTTCTAACCCTGCACGTTCGCGCGTTAAGCCTCCAGGTCCTAATGCGGACAATAAACGAATATGTTCTATTTCTGCCAAAATATTTTCTTGACTCATGAATTGTGAAAGTTGGTTTGTGGTAAAAAATTCCTTAATACGTGCTTGAAGTGGACGTTGATTAATTATATGAATTGGTAATGCTGTATCAATATCAATAATAGACATTCTGTCTTGAATATTTCTTTTAATTTGCATCATACCAGTACGTACTTTCTGTTGAAGCATTTCTCCAACAAAGCGAACACGTCTCTGTCCTAAGTGATCAATGTCGTCAGACTTAGCACCTACTGTGTTATTTAAAACAATAATATTTGTAATTACTGTCATTAAATCTTCTTTAGAAATAGTTCTAAGGGCAAGTTCTTCATCACCCAATCCTTTTTCAAAACGTTTATTAAACCTATATCGTCCGACAGGAGAAAGATCATATCTTTCAGGAGTAAATAAAGAATTAATAAATTCTTTGGCATTTTCAGGTGTTGCCATATCTCCATCTCTCAAGCGTTTATATATTTCAATATATGCATCGTTTAATGTCTTTGCTATATCTTTTGCAAGACAAGCTTCAATAGCATCTTTACAAGAAGGAGTTTTCTCAAATGCTTTTAACATTGCTTCATTGGTACCATAACCCATAACACGTAAAAGTGCTGTCGCTGGGAATTTTCTTTTTTTGTCTATTCTTATGTAAATTGCTCCATCGGATTCTGATTCTATTTCAATCCAAACTCCACGAGCTGGAATAATTTTTGCACCAAAATATCTTTTACCTTTACTTTCAGACTCAGTAAAGAAAACTCCAAAAGAACGTGCAAGCTGTGGCACGATAATACGTTCTACTCCATTTATAATAAAAGTTCCATGTGGAGTCATTAGTGGAAGCTCAGACATAAAAATCTCTTGCTCTTTAACAGTACCTAAAATTTTATTTGTTAACTTTACACGAGTCTTCAAAAGACCTTGATATGAAAGTTTATTTATTTTAGCTTCATTCTCTCCACAATTAGCTTCACCTAAAGAGAAAGATGAAAACTCAAGTTCAAATTTTTTTCCAGAATAATCTACAATAGGAGAAAATTCTTTAAAAACTTCTTTAATCCCTTCTTCAATAAGCCACTTATATGACTTAGTTTGAGCTTCTATTAAATTTGGAAACTCAATCAGCGGATTTTTATATCTCGCAAAATACTTCTTCGGACGTTTTTCTGTTTGCATGATTAATTTAGTCTAAATAAAACAAGAGAAACAAAAGAAAAACAGACAAAAAATACTTTTCTCTAGCTTCTTTTAAAATTATTTAGATATTTATGATTAAGCTTATTAATATAACCTATTAATACAAACTGAGATACATCCGAAACTCAATCAAATCTCTTATTTACTAGTATACTTAATATTCCTATTTTGTCCACTTGACATTTAAATTCAAATATGCTATGCTTCTACCAGATTAAGCTACTTGAAATAGTGAACAATTAGATTGGTCTTCTAAGTTTCTTTTACTTAAAAGATATTTGGAAGATCAATTTAATTAATTCATTCAATAAAACAAAAGGAACTATCATGAAAAACTTTCTTTCAATTCTCGTACGTTGGGCATTGGTTTGCTCAATATTTGTGATCATAACAATACTTTCTGTTAATCACCCATTATCTGCTCTTGATCACTATAAATTCAGCATACTGGGTGCTGGGTTTATATATTTGGCGATTTTTCACTTTATTAAAAGTGAAGACCCTAGTGAATTACTATGGCATGGTACATTATTTCGATACACAATAATAGTGGGGTTATGTCTCTTAATATTTTTGGTTGTCTCTCTTTTTAAAATAAAAGAAGATAACAACCTATGGAATTTTATGACAATAGTAGTATTTTTTGCTATTTTAGCAGTCCAAATAATTGATGTGATTGTAAATATAATAAAAATTACTAAAGGTAGTTCATTGAATGATGGACTACTCTCTATAGAAATTACTGCACTGATTGGAGGAATACTTTATTTTATCTCCGTAGAAAGTGATTGGTTATCATGGATAACCTATTCTGAAGACTGGTTTAATTCATTAGGATGGACAACTATAATAGGATACCCATCACTTATCCTAGTCACGTTTATGCCAAAAATTTGGCCATGGTTATTTTTAATCAAACCAAAAACCATAGAATAAAATTAAAAACAAAATCCGGTTTTCAATAGGAAAAAATCCTATTGGAGGTCGGATTTTTTCTTTTTCCACTCTTCAATTTTTTTATGATTTCCTGAGAGTAATACCTTAGGTACTTTATAATTTTTACTTTTTTTACCCTGAACAGAGTTGAAGGGATATTTTAAAACTTCTGGTCTTGTGTAAACTTCACTGGAAGAAACACGCTCTTCTTCTGCGTTAGGCCTTGCCTAACGTAACCTATTCCTTAACCTAGCATATATACTAGACTAAAGAATTACTTTTTCTGTTTCCAATTTTCTATTCATCTAAGTCTTAAAGCGTTGTTTAGCTAAAAATTATTCTCCATTAAAAAAAGCATTAATATCTAAAAAACAAATTATAAAACAAGCTAAGCTCTGATTAGTAATTACCTCTCCCCTATTCCAATCGAAGTCTTTTCTTTTTACCATCGTCTCTATTAAGAAAAATTGTAAATAAATTTCATTAGGGATTAATCCTTTTTCATACATTTCCACATCTGTTATTTTTTCAAAATCTTCACGATCTTCTAGATGAATAAAATCAACTAAATGTCTTAGTGTAAGATCAAAGAAAAGCTCAGTTAATTTTTTATAATTCTTTTCTATATATAACTTTTTTGACTGTATTCCCAGTATTTTTAATCCTTCTTTATCTTTTTGATTATTTTCGTACTTATAAGCATCCTTCCACATCAAAAAGAAATTTTTTACACTATCTTTTTCTTCAATAAATTCAGTAAACCATTCTTCTAAGTCAGGTTCAGCCAGTAATATTTTCATAGCCTTAAAATGCACTAGTGAATCTTTTTCAAATAAAAATTGTTTATATGCTTCATCAAATTTTTCTATATTTCTATTTTTCATAAAAATTATGTTTCTCCCAAACCTTGCTTAACCAAATATATAACTTGTGGATAACTATCCTTGCATAAATGTCTGACGATATGGTAAACTTTAAGTACAAATGGCCTTCGGGCTCCGAGACTTTCTCCGCGAGGAGGAAGACCGTTACAAAAACATCTCTCTGAGATGTTTTTGTTTTTATATAACATTTTTGATTTTTTCCCTAATAACATTAAAATCTTCTTCTGACATAACCCCTATTTTTCTAATTAATCTTTTACTACTCATTGTTTTTAATTGATTTAAAATAATCCTTCCTTCTTTATCTTCACTTATTAATTCACCTACTATATTCTCATAATATTCTTTGTATTTAATTTCAATATGATACTTATTATCTTTTTTTTGACTAGTCAATGGTATTGCCCAAAAAATATGTTGCCCAAATTTTCTCAAAACTAAAACTGGTCTTTGAAATTCTTCATCTTTACCATTCTGTTCAGAACCAACATTTAACCCAACATTTGCCCACCAAATATCTCTTTGTTTATAAGATAAATTTAAATTATCAGCAATATGTATCCTTACTTTTACTTTGACCCATTTTACAAACTCAGCAAGTATTTTTTTAAATTCTTCGTCCATATTATTATATTAATAATTCTTATATATAAACCTATATTATTTCCTTTTCTTCCATTCTTCTATATTTTTATGATTTCCAGACAATAAAACTTTTGGTACCCCGAAGGAAAGAGTACTTCCTACGGGGCATGCTTTATAATTTTTATATAAATTTTTTATAGCTTTAGAAGGTCTGTACTTTATTACTTCTGGTCTCGTATAAACTTCACTTGAAGATATTCTTTCTTCTTCTCTTGAATCATAATTACCAAGCACACCTTCTATTTGACGAGAAACACAATCAACTAAAATCATCGCTGGAATTTCTCCACCTGTCAAAACATAATCCCCTATTGATAATAGTTTAAATTTTAAGAACTTGTCCTGAGCTTGCCGAAGGATCTTATCTACTCTCGCATCTATACCTTCATATCTACCACAAATTAAAATTATATCTGTATATTTTTTAGAAATATTTTTTGCATAATTAGTCGTAAACTTTTCTGCACTAGGAATAAAATTAATAACCAAAACAGCTTTTAGCTTAGAGCTTTTAGCTTTTAGCTTTTTAAAAACAAAATCAACAGCTTTTAAAATAGGCTCAGCTCTCATCACCATTCCCGGACCTCCACCATAAGGCTTATCATCTACTGGTTTATAATTATTCTTTTGTGCTTTAATAAAGTCCCTTGGGTTATAAAACTTAACAGAAATAAGCTTATTTTTTATCGCTCGCCCAATGATAGACTCATTTAAATACGAATCAAAAATATCTGGAAAAATTGTAATAATATGGAATCTCATAGCTTATAGCTTATAGCTTATAGAAAAAAAACACAAGAACTCAAAAACCGCCCGAAGGCGGTTTTTTAATTAGCTAAAAGCTAAAACCTATAAGCTAATTTTTTATATCCCCTTAAGGTCTTCCATTGCTTGATCAACAGTCTTTGTTGAACTTTCTGCATTTTCAAATTTAGGTTCTGGTCTCATGCCACCTTCTGGTTCGTTAATTTTCAAATTAACACGAGCATTATTCTTCATACCTATAATTCGTAACAATGTACGAATAGCTTTTGCTGTATTCCCCATTCTTCCAATAATCTTACCCATATCACTTGGGTTTACTGTAAGTGAAATAAGTACACCCATCTCATCAACAGTACGATCGATTTTTACATCGTTTGGATTATCAACTAGTGCTTTTACTACATATTCTAGAAATACTTTATCAGCGTCTTGCATATATTTCAGTAAAATTTATTTTTAATCTTTAATAATTAATGTGCAGCGTTACGACCTATAATGATTAACTGCACTGCTGTAATAAGTATATATGATTATTTTTTAGCTTTCAACCCTGCCTGCCGGCAGGCAGGTCTTTTCTTTTATTTCTTTGCCTTTAATTCTTTACGTTTCTGAGTTGGTTTCTTCTTTGGTAATACATTTTTCTTCTTACCTTCTACCACTTTTTGATGAACCATAAAATTATGCATTGTGTCAGAAAGTTGAGCACCTTTTGAAACCCAATATTTTATTCTATCAGTCTTAAAATTAGTTTCTCCTGCCTTTGGATTATATGTACCAACTATTTCTAAAAATCTTCCACTCTTTGTACTATTTTTTGAATCAGTTAAAACTGCCCGAAATGATGGATCGTTCTTCCTTCCTATTCTTTGTAATCTTATTTTTAACATCTTTAGAGTCTAACATAACTTATAAAAAAGGCAAATTAAATTATCTGGGTTTGATTTACAAATATTAGATAAATTTAAATGAAGAAAGAATTTGATCTATTAGTTCTTGTCCTAATTTATCAGATCCTTGTATTTCTATTCTATTACAGTTCTTCAAATCTAGGTCGCATTTAACCCAAGTAGAAGGAATTGTATTGTCTGTAAAGTTATAAATCACGGAGTTGTTCCATTCCTTCTTTTTCACTTGTTTTCCATTAATTTGAACATCACTGAGAATTGGTGCTCCTTCATATCCATGATCAAATTCACCCTTTGGTAAAATAATAAAAGTAAATTTTTGAGATTTATCATTAAAGAAAAAACCGTCTGCATTTGAGAAATAAGTTGAAAATTCCCAGTCATTAGGATATTTTAATTCAAACCCATACTGCTCGTTTCTATAAACTTTCCAATCTGACATTTTAATTTGTGAGGTCGTATTATTCGTAACAATATCTTTAGATATAGATTCATTTTTTGTCCCCAAATAATATGCCCCACCACCAATGATTAAAACAGCAATTATTGCTAATATAAGACCCATTCCTATAAAACCTTTATTTTTATTCATATAAATTAATTATGAACTCTTTATATAAAACAGCAAATAATGTGCTATATTAAAAGAGTGAAAAAAGAAATTAAAAAAATAAATAATATAGAACAAGGTGTCATCTCTATATCCTCAAAAGGTACTGGATATGTAAAAACTCCTAATTTCGAAGAAGATCCAGAAATTAATTTTAAAGATCTAAATACAGCGCTTCATGGTGATACTGTTGAAATTACATTAAATGGAAAAGGAAATGGACGCCTTACAGCAAAAGTATCAAAAATAATATCTCGTGTGAAAATAGGTTTTTCTGGGGTTCTAGAAAAAGATCTTTCGACTTCACTCAAGACAGGAAATAATAATTATTTTTTAAAACCAGATGATACAAAAATGTACACTGATATTTTGATACCAGAAAAAATGTTAAATGGGGCCAAAGTTGGTCAAAAAGTTTATGCAGAAATGACACTATGGAAAGATTCACAAAAAGCACCCGAAGGAAAAATAATAAAAGTTCTAGGGCAACCAGGAGAAAATAACGCAGAAATGTATGCTATTGCAATGGAAAAAGGTTTTGATAGTGATTTTCCTCAAAAAGTAGAAGAAGAAGCAAAAAAAATATCCGCCAAAGAAGGCGAACTAGCTTCTGGCTGGAAAGAAGAAATTACGAAACGTAAAGACTTTAGAAAAACTTTAACATTTACAATTGATCCAGAAGATGCAAAAGATTTTGATGATGCTATTTCTTTTCGAATTCTCCCCCCTCTCCTTGATAAGGAGAGGGGGCTAGGGGGTGAGGTCTACGAGATAGGTATTCACATAGCAGATGTATCACATTATGTAAAAATAGGAAGTGAACTTGATAAGGAGGCAAAAAATAGGGGTACTTCCGTATACTTAGTAGACAGAACTATCCCCATGCTCCCGGAAGCGCTTTCAAATGACTTGTGTTCTTTGGTACCAAATAAAGACAGACTGACTATGAGCGCGGTTTTTATCGTCGATAAAAACGCGCAAGTAAAAAAGGAGTGGTATGGACGCACAATAATACATTCTCAAAAAAGATTTTCATATGAAGAAGCAGAAGAATCAATAAAAAAAGAAGAAATGCCACTGCATAAAGAACTTTCTATTTTAAACAGTTTAGCAAAAAAACTTACAAAAGAAAGATTTGCAAATGGTGCTATATCTCTAGAACAAGAAGAAGTAAAATTTATTTTAGATAAAAATGGAGTACCTATAAAAGTAATAAAAAAAGAAAGAGGTGATTCTAATAAATTAATTGAGGAATTCATGTTACTAGCAAATAAAAAAATTGCTGAAACTATTTCAAGGGGTACAAAAAAAGATGGTGGTGTTTTTGTATACCGAATACATGACAATCCAAGCAAAGAAAAAATGACAGATTTAGCATTTTTCTTACGAGGATTAGGACATAAAATATCTCTAATAGATGGTGTAATACCAACAAAAGAAATAAATGCCCTCTTAAAAAATCTAGAAGGTAAAAACGAAGAAAATACGGTAAATCGTGCAGTAATACGTTCTATGGCAAAAGCAATTTATTCTACAAAAAATGTAGGACACTATGGTCTAGCTTTTGAATATTATGCTCATTTTACATCACCTATTAGACGATATCCAGATATAGTAGTACATAGACTTTTAACAGATTATCTAAAAAAATCAAAAGTCGGCAAGGAAAAACTAAATATTTATGAAGAAATTTCAAGACATGCATCGGAACGAGAAAAATATGCTTCTGATGCTGAACGAGCATCTATAAAATATAAACAAGTTGAGTATATGTCTTCTCGTATATCACAAATATTCAATGGCACAGTAAGTGGAGCAACAGAATGGGGCATATATGTAGAGGAAATAGAAACAAAATGTGAAGGACTCGTACGTGTAAAAGATATGAGTGATGATTTTTATATTTTTAATGAAAAAAAATTAGAATTAATTGGACAGAAAAAAAAGAAAAAATACCGTTTAGGTGACAATGTAAAAATAAAAGTAAAAAGTGTTGATTTGGAAAGAAAAACAATAGATTATGTATTAGTATGAAATACACCCTTAGTCAAAAAATCAAATTAGGATTCTGGACAATTTTTGTAATAACTATAGGTATTTCTTTAGGATCTTTTTTTGTTAAAGATACTAAATATGAAAATATGATAGAAACAAAAAATAATACAGCAACAATAGTAGAATCTACTATACGAGAAGAAACAATACCCAAAAATTCTTATTTTATAAAAGATGCTGAATTAAAACCAAAAATTTCATCTCTAGCTTATTTAGTTGGCGACCTAGACACAGGAGAAATCATACTTTCAAAAAACCAAGATTCACCATTTCCTCTTGCTTCTGTCTCAAAACTAATGACTGCTACTGTCGCTACAGATTTAATGAATAGTGAAGATATACTTACAATTTCTAAAAAAACATTAGCCACATATGGAGAAAATGGAAATTTTAAAATAAAAGAAAAAATAAAACTTTTAGATATTTTTTATCCATTACTTTTAGAATCAAGCAATGACGCAGGAGAAGCAATAGCTGAATTTTTTGATAGAGAAACTTTCATAAAAAAAATGAATCAAATGGCTATGAAATTAGATCTCTCAAAAACTTCTTTTGAAGATCCGACTGGACTATCTTCAGAAAATCAATCTACTGTCTCTGATATGTTCAAATTAGCAGGATATATAAATCAAAAAAAACCAGAAATATTTCAAATAACAACAAATAGAAGTTACACTAATAAAAAACACACCTGGTTTAGTACTAATCAATTTCTTTCAGAAAATGGTTATATTGGTGGAAAAAGTGGATTCACAAACCCAGCATTACAAACAGTAATTTCTCTTTTTTCAGTTCCACTAGGAGAATCCGGAACACGCAATATAGCTATTACATTATTACAAAGCAATGACCGATTAAAAGATGTAGAAAATATTTTAAAATACTTAAATAAAAATATATATTATGGAGGAGAAGCAGATGCAAATACAGCTTGGGTAAAAGAAAGAACGGACTTACCACTGTTTGATCAAGATTTCGTGACACTTATTTTTAGTGGAGATATTATGCTTGATCGTGGAGTTAAAAGTTCTACAAATAAAAATTTCAATGGCGATTATTCTATATTATTTAATAAATTAGGAATTCTAAAAAGATCTGATATTGCTTTTGCAAATTTAGAAGGTCCAATTTCAAATGTAGGAAAAGATATGAAAAATTTATATTCATTTAGAATGGATCCTTCTGTAACCCCTGCCCTTAAAGGTGCAGGTCTATCAATAGTCTCAGTGGCAAATAATCATGTTGGAGATTGGGGCCGTGATGCATATATTGATTCATTAGCACGTCTAAAAGAAAATGAAATTCTATACACTGGAGGAGGAATAAATGAATCTGAAGCGCTACAGCCAATTATTATTGAAAAGTATGGAATGAAAATAGGATATTTAGGATTTTCAGATGTAGGACCAAACTGGATGGGGGTAACGACAGATAAAGCAGGATTGCTTCTTGCTAATAATCCACACTTTAGTGAAATAATACAAAATGCCTCTAAACAAGTTGATTATTTAGTTGTAACATTTCATTTTGGTGAAGAATACAAAACAGAACATAACGCTAGACAAGAATATTTAGCACATAGTGCAATAGATGCAGGTGCAAAAATAATAATAGGAACTCATCCACATGTAATACAAGATACAGAAATTTATAAAAATGGTTTTATAGCTTATTCATTAGGTAATTTTATTTTTGACCAAGGTTTCTCAGAAAATACAATGGAGGGTATGCTTCTCGAAATAAAATTAAATATGGATGGTGATTTATCTATTAAAAAAAATATTGTCCAATTAAATAAACTTTTCCAACCAGAGAAAATAATAATAGGAAAAGAAGAAAAAATAAAATTTAAATAAAAAAAATCTGTCGTTGTGAATAAATCAACAACAACAGATTTAATCCTAAGGTAATTCTTTTTTTTCTGTTTTCAAATCAGGTTCATTCATAGAACCATTCAAACCAAGTAAAATAAAAAAACCAATACACCCTAAGAAAATTCTCCCAAATAAATCCATGCCAATATATTCACCAAAAAATCCTAAAATTAGCATGACCAAAGCAATACCACCAACGGTGGCATTTTCTCTAAAAAGTTTTTTGGGGTCTATTTTTTCGACTATCATAGGTTCATTTAATATCACCTCTATGTTTTTTTGTTCCTGTTGCATTAAAAAACCCTTTCTATAAAAATGAAAAGAAAAATTTAGTTTATTCTTTTTCAGAATACATCTTCATTATAAAAAAGTCAACAAATTCCCCCATATACGCCATGGCTGATATGAGGGTAATTTGTTAGAATCTCTTTACTTTTTTAGATAAGATTTAGCCAATTTAAATGTTTTAAAATTATCTCCTATTTTTATCTCTTTCAAATAATCTAAAAAATCTTTTGGTAGTGGAGAAGGCCCAACCCAAACACTTTTTTGAATCATTATATAACCAAATTTTATTAGTTGTCTTCGAAACCAATCTCTTTCTTTTTTCTTATCAGATGGAATGTCATACATCACGATCAAATTTTTTGAAGAATCTTTATCAAAAGGTGAAGAAAAAGTAATATAATAAAACTTTCTTTTTCTATTTTTTGTTTTTGCACGACTTTCTCTACCTCTCGAGAAAATAGGAATACCAAAAGAATTTACTTCTATTCCTTTATAATATAATTTCTTTTTAAAACCCATATATAAACTATATCACATTACCCCCATATACGCCATGGTGTATATGGGGGTAAATACAATAAAAAAATAATTACTTATTTCAATAATTTTTATTTTGCAATTGCGGTGGCTTCGTCGAGTTTTACGGAGAGAAGTTTTGAGGCACCATCAGAACCTACTGTGACACCATATAAAATACCAGCTCGAGACATCGTTTCCCTGTTATGGGTAACAACTATAAGTTGAGAATGATGTGAAAGTTTTTCTAACATATCTCCATATTTACGAGAATTTGCTTCATCGAGCGCTGCATCAGTCTCATCAAGAACTAAAAATGGTGGTGGATTCACTTGCGACATAGCAAAAAGAAGAGCAATAGATGTAAGTGATCTCTCTCCACCTGAAAGTGCATTAAGTTCTTTTACTTTTTTATGAGGAAGCGAAACGTTAATTTCAATACCTTGTTCGAAAACAATTTCTTCTTTATCTCCTGCCTGCGCAGACAAGTCTTCTTCTAATTCTTCTTCTCCTTTCTTTTTTTTGTTTTCAATAACAATAGATAAATGTCCTTCTCCTCCACCAAACATTAAAGCGAAAAAATTATTAAATTCAATATTTATTTTTTTAATACCTTCTTTAAATTCTACATCAATTTTCTGTTTCAGGTCTGCCATAAGATTGTGGAGCGCTTCTATGCTTACAGCTAAATCTTCCATTTCTTTTGCTAAAAAATTGTCCCTTTGAAAAACTTCTTCAAATTCTTTTATTACTTCTGCTCCACCACCCAAACCAGCATCTTCTAATTTTATTTTAATGCGTTCAATTTTACGTTTTAATTCTTCTTGTATATTTCTATCTATAATTTCATCTATTTCAAAATTCTTATAAGATAATATTTCATTACCAATAAGTGCTGAGCCTTCTTTAATCTCATTCTCAAAAGCCTCTATTTCTTTAGTTAAATTTCCTTCTTTTATCAAAACAAGCTCTAAAGCAGAAGCCAATTCTTGATGTCTAACTCTAAAATTAAACCTTTCTTTTTCTTTTAAATGTAAATTCTCATTATCTTGATTAATTTCCTTTTTTAATATTTCTATATTTTCAATAATCTTATTTTCTTCTTCTTTGATATTCTGCATTCCAACTAAAATTTCTTGCTGATTTTTTCTTAAAAGTTCTAATTCAGGATTTGAAGTTAAATTTAGATTCTGCAGAGAATCTTCTATAGAAACTTTTGGTAAAAATTCATTTACAATATCCTTTATGTGTAAAAGAATATTTTTAATATCTGATAAATCTTCTTTATTTATAGCTTCATTGATAGAACTATTTATATCATTAAATATTAATTTAACTTTTTCTTCTGAAATTATTACAGTAGTTTCGGGCATTTTTCTCTCTTTTCTTTTCTCTTCCATTTCTACCATCCCTTCAATCCTTCCTAATTTACGTTCTACTTCACTCTTAATTCCTCGGATCTCATATGTCTTTTTTTCCAATATTTTTAATTCTTTTTCTTTTTCACTTTCTTCTTTTATACCAATTTCTTCAACAGAAGAAATTTTTTTTTTCGTATTTTCTAATTCCAAAGAAATTTTTTCTTTTTCCTTTAAAAAAGAAGCTTGTTCTTTATCTAAATAAGCACTCTCTTTTTTAAGATATTCTTTATAGAGAGACAACAGTGTCACTTGTAATTCTTTTGCTTTTTCAAATTTATCTACTTGTTTTTTAAGAAAATTTAAATGAGGTGCATTTTCTCTACGTAAAAGTGAAACTTCTTTCATGTTGTTGGCAGTTCTTTCAAGCTTACGTTGTGATTCTTTTATTTTATATTGATAAATTTTAAGTCCAAGTGCATCTTCTATCATTTCTCTTCTGTCTTTAGATGTGGCATTTAAAATTCTATCTGCTTCACCTTGTGAAATAATATGATGTCCAGATGAACCAATATTTACAGAAGACAAAAGATTATTAATATCTTTTAATCTTACTTCAGAACCATTTAGAATGTATTTATTTAGTCCATCAGAATAAACTTCACGCGAAATCGAAATAACATCATAATTTAAATTAATATTTTCGCCAGTTTCATTAGAAAGTTTAAAAATCTTATCAGAATTATCAAAATATATTGTAGCAGTAGCACGTGAACTCTTTGGTAAACTTTTAGATCCTTTAAAAATAAGATCAGACCCAGAAGATCCTCTCATTGATTTTATTGATTGTTCCCCTAATACAAAACGAATTGCTTCTACTACATTTGATTTACCAGATCCATTTGGACCTACAATAGAAACAATAGAATTCTGAAACTCTAAAACTGTTTTTTTAGAAAAAGATTTAAACCCATTTATCTCAAGATTCTTAAGTCGCATATTTATCCGCCTAAATTTTTAGAATTATAATATTTTTAATCATTTTACTTTATTTTTGTGAAAAATTTTGGCGGATTTATTCCATCCAATTTTTTATTTTTAATGCATTAAGGGCTGCAGTCTGTTCTGCCTCTTGTTTTGATTTTCCTTTACCTTCAGCAATTAAATCAGGACCAAATAAAATACCAACTGTAAAATGTTTATCATGATCAGGCCCTGATTCATGTAAAACTTTATAAAAAGGAGTAAATCCAACAAATTCTTGTGCTTTCTCTTGTACTAAACTTTTTGCATCACGCCAAAGTTTTTTAGAAACAATTTCCTCTGTATGAGGTAATAAAGTTGTAATTAAAAATTTATTTACAACATCATAACCTTGATCTAAATAAACTGCCCCTACGTATGCTTCAAAAGTATTGGCTAGTATATATTGTCTTGCTTTCCCATTATCTTTAGCTTCACCTTTAGATAAAAGCAAAAAATCATTCATTCCGATCTCCAAAGCAACTTCAGAAATTATAATAGCATTTACAAGAGCTGAACGGATTGCTGTCAATTCTCCTTCTGTAAAATTTGGATATTTTTTATATATAAAATCAGTAACAACAAGCTCTAACACAGCATCACCTAAAAATTCCAAACGTTCATTATGAGAAAGAGATAATCCTCCATTTTCATTTATGTAAGAACGGTGAATAAAAGCTTGCTTAAGCAAATTTTTATCTTTAAAACAAATCTTTGTATTTTTCTCAAAATTTGAAAATTCTATCATCTTTTACTTTTTATTTTATAAACTTTATAACTTTTTACTACTCAATATTTCAATCGCGCGAGTTATAAGTGGAATAATATCATTATAAATACGAAGTTCTGGAATTTCAGAGAGTTTAAACCAACGAGCATTATCTAATCCACCAGAATCTTCAAGTTTTAATTCACAATATTTACTTTCTGCTAAAAAATACGTAACTTTTTTTAATGTCTTCCCTTTTTCTGGATGAGAAGCTACATATTCATTTTCACCAAGTTTTTCTTTTATAATAATATCAAGTCCAATTTCTTCCTTTATTTTTCTTATTGTGCCATCTTCTACGCTTTCATTCTCAATTTCTGGATTATCTCCTACTTTACCTTTTGACAAAGTCCAATAACCAAAAACATCATGCACTAATGCAAATAAAGTATCTTTATTCCCGCCAGAGGAACGGGCAGGCTTTTGAGCATAAATCAATGCTCCACCCAACTTTTCAACTGGTAATTTTGTAATATCTACTGGCTCATCGTTTTTTTTCTTTTTACTTATTTGTTCTTTTCCAGGTTCACCAATCTCTTTATAAACTGCACCAAGAACACCATTAACAAATTTACTAGAATTTTCTCCACCAAAAGTTTTCGCTAATTCTATAGCTTCATTTATGGCAACCTTAGGAGGTACTTGATTCCTATCACCAAAAAGAAGTTCAGTCAACCCAATTCTTAAAATATTTCTATCAACAATAGATATCTTATCAAGTGGCCAATCCGGTGCAGCTTTTTTTATTATCTCATCAACTACTGTAACTTTTCTTAAAATTTCTTCTACTAATGTAGCCACAAAAACATCATCCTCAAGGCCAGGAGCAAATTCTTTTAAATTTCTGTTTAAAGCTTCTTTTGTTTTTTCGTCAGTCCAAACATTATTCTGTCCTCCAGTAGTCATAAAATCCCACTCAAAAAGCGTTTGGAGAACTATTGATCTTGAAAGGTGCCTATTTGCCATAAAAATTACCAATTCACCTCACCCCCGACCCCTCTCCTTAATAAGGAGAGGGGTGCCAAAGGCGGGGTGAGGTTTACTTTGATTCTGCTTTCTTTGCTTTTTCTTTCTTCTGCTTCTTTTCCATTTTTTTAACTAAATCCAACACCTTCATCCCGCGATAGAAACCGCAAGATGAGCAAACTGTATGCTGTTTTTTAAGAGTTTTACAATTTTCACATTTAGTAAAACCCGTACTCACCAATGCATGATGTGAACGTCTGTTTGCTGTATGTGATTTTGTATGTCTCATTCGTACTACCATAATGTATTCTATACTAGCATATTAAAGATGAAAAGCAAAATTATACATTTAAGTAAACAAACTATTACACTGAAATACAACTGTCTACTATCTTTTCATATGTAAAGATAGTAGACACTAATACAATAGTGTTTAAGAACACCCATATAAGAAGCCATAATTTGTTGAAATTTATCTTTATTTATTTTCCCAATAGCTAATTCTTTTCGTGCTTTTTTAAGTTTTTTAAAAATTCTTTTCTTGGTTCTCGTTCTTAATACAATTATGTTAGGTAAAATAACATAACCCACAAAATCTATTCCTCGACTTAATTTTCTTATATAAACTTTATCTGGATGTAATTCAAGTTTTAAGTTTTGTTTTAAAAAAATTTCTATTTCTTTTTTGTATAATGTAAGCAAATTTTCACTTTCAAAAATTAAGACAAAATCATCAGCATATCTAAAATAATGTTTAATTTTAAGTTTATGTTTTATAAATTGATCCAATTCATTTAAATAAATATTTGCAAAAAGTTGGCTAGTTACATTACCCAAAGGAAGTCCAACATTTGGAAACTTCTCAAAACTTTTTAAAATTTTATTAATTAACCATAATGTATCTTCGTCTGAAATCTTTTTTTTAATAAGCTCAAATAATATAATATGGTCTATATTTTCAAAAAATTTTCTAATATCACACTTTAAAACAAAAACTGGCTGTTTCCAATTTTTACTTTCTTTACGTAAAGCTACAAAAAGTTTTTTTGATGCTTTGTGTGTCCCTTTTTTAAGTCGTGAAGAATATGAATGAAATATAAAATGTTTATCAAAAATTTGATATAAAACTCTAAAAACTGCTTGATTTAACACTCTATCTCTAACCACCGCTTTATGTATATGTCTGCGTTTTGGATCATACACAAAAAATGCTTGATACTTTGTAGGTTTATAAATTTTACTTATTAGTTCCTTATGTAAAGAAAATAAATTATTTTCTAAATTAAACTCAAAATCTGCAACATCTATTTTTTTAGTTTTGCACTTTTTAAATTCCTTCCAAGCTTGAAGTAAATTTGATAAACTTACTACATTATGGAAAAAACTTTGAACAGCCCCCCCCCCCGACGCAATTTTTGATGTCCTTGTCGTTCATAAGATGAGAAAATTATATATCTATGTGTATATGATTGGCAACAAGTTACCAAAACGAGATAAATTGGGAATTCATAGTTATATTGAAAAAGAATTTTTACAAACTTTTTCAACTTTAATAAACGCTTCACTTGAGCCAAAATCAGAAAAAATAACCTCAGTCAAAAAAGCGAGACTTCAAATAGAGACATTAAAACAATTATTCAGAACAGAATATGAAACAAAGATTATTACAGAAAAAGTATATTTAAATATAGAATTAAAATTGCAAGAAATTTCTAAAATGACAAATGGTTGGTTAAAATATTTACAAACACAAAATCCGCCCAATTAAAATTGAAAGCGGATTTAAGTGAGAAACTTCTGAACGGATACCATAACTAGAGTTCGAATTGTCCAGATTGTACCAATTCACATTGAACTTGTCGTTGTTCCAATTCGCGTTCGGAACATTACCATCCGAATTGCGAGAACCGTCCTATTACAAAAAATCATCCATTCCACCGACAAATCAATTACTTAATTTTCTGTGTTATCTCACAGTCGTGAGCAATATGTAGCATCATTACAAAATTGTATTATCTATGCTCAATTTTTTGCAAGCAGTTTCTTAATATGGCAAACTGTTATCTTAGTTTTAAGATCAGTTTATCAGCCAAATATATTTTAACATAAAAAAATTGCGTTAGGTTTTTTAAAAACCTAACGCAATAAAGATAAAAAGAAAAAAGATTAAAGAGAAATTGCTGAACGGATACCAGAACTAGAGTTCGAACCGTCCAGATAGTACCAACTCACAAGGAACCCGACGCTGTCCCAATACGCGTTCGGAACATAACCATCCGAATAGCGAGAACCGGAACAGAAAGTAACACCTTTGATATCTAAATGATTTCCCGTTTCCGAGAAATACTTGATTTCAAGAATGATACGTTCCAAAACAGTGATTCCAATTTTCATATCAGCGTCAGCCTGCCTTGTTGATTTACCGAGATATTCAATGTCAGGTTCAATATCATCACGAACCCAAACAGCGTAATTGTCCGAAGACGTCCGTATATTTGTTGGAATTGTCTTGTCTAAATCATCACTATAACGCCATGATTTAAAAATAGCTTTACAACAATCAAAGGCTTTGTTCATCGTCATACCTTTTGCGATAAACAATAGACGCCAATTACCGTCAGGACGATTAGGAATGATAACTCTGCTGAAATCTACATCCCAATTGAAATGAGTTTTGTAAAATTTCTGCCATTCTTCACGAATATTGGCATACTCATCTACAATTGAGAAAACTTCTCGAAGCTTTTTTTTCAGCTCATTTTTGTGTCCGAGCCAATAATCAATTTGCACCTCACTAAGTAATGTCGTTAAAAAGTCAACGATAAAACCAGCGAGAGAGCCAATTTTTTGCATTATTCCGCTAATGCTGAGCGTTTCAGATTTTGTCCCATGTTTTTTCATGGTATGTTCTCCTTTATTACAATGAACTAATTTTTGAGATCTTTGGATACGGCACTCATTATTCCGTTTCGTATATTATATCATATCCTAGAAAAAAAGCAAGTCTTTTTATTACCTATAAAATGCTATATAATTAAAGGACTTTTTATGGAAAATAATATTGATAAATTACACAACTTAAGACATTCCTTAGCTCATCTTTTGGCTGCAGCTGTTTTGGAGATATACCCTGATACCAAAAATACAATCGGTCCTTCTATAGAAGATGGCTTTTATTATGATTTTGAATTCTCGTCTCCTATCTCTGATAAGAACTTACCAAAAATAGAAAAGAAAATGAAAGATATTTTGAAATCTTGGAAAAATTTTGAGAATGAGGAAAAAACTAAAAAGGAAGCAGAAAATCATTTCAAAAATAATGAATACAAAATAGAACTTATAAACGAAATTAATGAAAAAGGAGAAAAAATAACTTTCTATACTTGTGGAGCTTTTACAGATCTTTGCCGTGGTGGACATTTAGAAAATCCGAGTAAAGAAATAAGTCCAGATTCATTTAAATTAGATCGTGTAGCTGGGGCATATTGGCGTGGAGATGAAAAAAATAAAATGCTTACCCGCATTTACGGATTGGCTTTCGAAACAAAAGAAGAATTGGAGGCTTATGTGATACAACGAGAGGAGGCTCTAAAAAGAGACCATAAAAAAATCGGTAAGGAATTAGGATTATTTGCTTTTAGCCCTCTTGTTGGTTCAGGTCTTCCTCTATTTCTGCCAAAAGGTGAAATAATTTTTTACGAGCTGGAAAAATATATGCGTGAAGAAAAAGAAAAGCTTCATTATAAATTTGTCCATATACCCCATATTGCCAAAACAGAGCTTTACAAAAAAAGCGGTCACTTAGGAAAATATGATGCAATGATGCCAATTATGCAAGATGCTGAAGGCGATCAATATGTTATGAAAGCAATGAATTGTCCTCACCATTTTGAAATCTATAATGCAGAACCCCATAGCTATCGTGATCTTCCTTATAGATTAGCCGAAACTACAACCGTTTATCGTAATGAGAAAAGCGGAGAATTGAGTGGGTTAGTTCGAGTCAAAGCTTTAACGCAAGATGACACACATCACTTTATTCGTCATGATCAAATCCAACAAGAAATTGAAATGATTCTAGGGTTAATGGATAAAGTTTATAAAAATTTTGGTTTCAAGGATTACACTGTGCAAATATCCATTCGCGATCCAAAAAATCCTGATAAATATTTCGGTGGGGATGAACTTTGGAAAGAATCTGAGAAAATACTTATCGACTCTGTAAAGAAATGGAACCGTCCTTACATAGTTACAGAAGGAGAAGCAGCTTTCTATGGGCCTAAGATAGATATAATGGTGAAAGATTCGATTGGTCGTAATTGGCAATTGACTACGGTTCAACTTGATTTTAATCAACCAGAAAATTTTCATATGCGATATATAGGAGAAGATGGAAAAGAACATGCTCCTGCTGTGTTACATGTTGCAGTATTAGGTTCTATTGAACGTTTTATGGGAGTATTGATTGAACACTATGCCGGCGCCTTCCCTCTCTGGCTCTCACCAGTACAGGTGAAAGTAATCCCTGTGCGCACCAGCCACAACGAATACGCCAAAAAAGTTTTTGAATTATTGAAAGAGAACAACATCCGCGCGAAATTTGACGATGCCGAGGAAAACCTCGGAGGAAAAGTCCGCAATGCGAAAAACAATAAGATTCCTTATTGGATTGTTATAGGTGACAAGGAAATAGAAGCGAAAAAGGTTACCCTCGAATCTCGCGACAAAGGCCAGCTTGGACAGATATCAAAAGAAGAATTATTGAAAAAACTTTTGGAGGAAATAAAGAATAAGAAATAAAATTATGCCAGAGGGTTATCACAAATTAGTTCGAGATAAAATTCCAGAACATTTAGATGCTAAAGGTATTTCCTATGAACAAACGACAGCTACACCAGAAGAATACAGAAAAAGACTATTGGAAAAATTAGCTGAAGAAGTAAAAGAATTCCTTGATGCTCGCAATAGTGAGGAATTAGCTGATATTTTAGAAGTAATCGAAGCTCTTAAAAAATTGCCAAAATTTAAGAATGTAGAAGAAGTTAAAAAGAAAAAACTCGCAGAAAAAGGGGGATTTGAAAAAAGAGTAATTTTAAAGGGAAAAAAATAGTTGTTTACCATATTGACGGTCGTTAGTTTGGTAAACAATAAGGAAAGGAACATAAATCAGCCTATGCTATTTTATTTAAACTGCCCAATTTGCTAATTTCAAAAATTTCAACAAATTCTAAAATTTTAAGGTTTTCTAAGTCTTTTATAAAATCTGCCGGAATTTTTCCTTTCCCTACCCAAACACTTTGATGAACCATTTTAAACCCAAAATTTTTGATAACTTCCCTGAGCCAATTACGCTTTCTTCGCAACCTCTCGGGAATATCGAAACTTATTATAATAGAGCTACTTTCTTCGATTTTTTTCTCATAAAATCTAGTTGGTAAATTATTTCGAAGTTTACTAAGTTTATCTATTCCTTTACTAGAAATTGTAAATTTATTATTTTCTGAATTTTCAATAAGACCATCATGTTTCATCTTAGATATAAATATGGTTAATCTTCTTTTTCTATCTTTTAAGATTTCCACTTGAGATTTTTTAGCTTCAGAAATTCTCCTGCGTTTTTGATACTCATATTCGATCTTACTTGAACCAGCCCCATAACCGGCAACTAAAACAGCACCAAAGAAATCAACTTGGGTCATTGTTCCATTATAAAGAAGTTCTAAAGCTTTTAGTAAAATTTTTCCTTTCATAACTTTAAGTTTACTACATTGACGACCGTTAGTATAGTAAACAAGATACGTAAACAACTTTAGATATCAATCTCTGCTAATTTGGCATTGGATTGGATAAAAGATTTTCGTGGTGGAACTTCGGAGCCCATTAGAATTTCAAAAACTTTATTGGCTTCTTCTGCATCATCTATATTTACTTTCTTAAGCACTCGATGAGCTGGGTCCATGGTTGTTTCCCAAAGTTCTTCCGGATTCATTTCTCCGAGACCCTTGTAACGCTGTATATGAACCTTTATCGTCCCCGTGCCGATATTGCCTTCCCCTTCGGGCGAAGTCCCTAAAGACTCATCGGGAATTGCTTCAATGATATCAACTTCGGCAGCGGAATGTCCAATAAGTTTTATTTTTTCTTCATCTGAATAAGCATAATTAATTTCTTTACCTTTTTTTATTTTATAAAGTGGTGGTTGTGCAATATAAATATATCCAGCATCAACAATCGCCCTAAAATATCTATAAAAAAGAGTAAGTAATAATGTACGTATGTGTGCACCATCGACATCAGCATCTGTGGCAATAATAATTTTATGATAACGTATCTTAGAAAGATCAAAAGTGTCCCCAATAGAAGTACCAAGAGCAATAACTAAAGACCTTATTTCTTTTGAAGCAAGCATTTTATCAATTCTTGCTCTTTCAACATTTAAAATTTTTCCTTTCAAGGGAAGAATAGCTTGCGTGCGTCTATCTCTACCTTGTTTTGCTGAACCACCTGCAGAATCTCCCTCTACTAAAAATAATTCTGATTCTTCTGCACTCTTACTTTGACAATCTGCTAATTTTCCAGGAAGTGTCATACCTTCAAGTGCACCCTTACGAAGCACAGAATCTTTCGCTGCTTTAGCAGCTTTACGAGCCTTAAGGGCAAGAATAGATTTATTAATTATAGCTTTTGCTTCGTCTGGATTCTCTTCTAAAAAGCTCGCAAACGCTTCTGAAAATACTGTACTGACAGCACTTTGTGCTTCCATAGAACCTAACTTTGCTTTTGTCTGACCCTCAAATTGAATTTCTCGAAGTTTAACAGATATTACACAAGTTAAACCTTCAAGAACATCGTCTCCAGTAAATCCTCCCTCAGATTCCTTCATCAATTCATTCTTCTTACAATAAGTATTAAGTGTCCTTGTAAGAGCAGTCTTAAAACCAGTAACATGTGTACCTCCCTCTCCCGTATAAATATTGTTTGCAAAAGGAACAATATGATCCACTATGTCATCTATATATTGAAGAGCTATTTCTACTCCCACACTATCTAATTCTTTTTCAACATAAAAAATATGATTATGAATTGGTTTTTGAAATCTATTATAATATTTTACCAAAGAAGTAAGCCCACCTTCAAAATAAAAAGAGATAGATGGTAACTCAAGTTCTAATTCTTTAAAATAAAAAATGTCTGAATCATCTATCTTTCCTTCATATAGACGTGCATCAATTATTAAAATTTTAAGTCCTTTCACTAAATATGCTTGCTGACGAATATGACTCACTACTGTAGCCAAATCAAATTTAATATCTTTAAAGATTTCTACATCTGGTTCAAAAGTAATTATTGTTCCACTCAATTTAGAAGAACCAACTTTTTTAACAGCAATTTTTTTCTTTCCCTGAGAATATTCCTGAGAATATTTACCACCATCTTTGTGAACCTCTGCTTTACAATAAATAGAAAGTGCATTAACGACAGACGCACCGACACCATGTAATCCTCCAGAAACTTTATAACCTTCACCTCCAAATTTTCCTCCTGCGTGAAGTGTAGTCATCACAGTTTCCAATGCTGATACTTTTGTTTTTTTATGTATATCAACAGGTACACCTCGTCCATTATCTGCAACACGTATACGATTGTTGGGCAATAACACTATTTCAATATCATTACAAAAACCACCCATTGCTTCATCACGTGAATTATCAAAAATCTCCCAAATAAGATGGTGCAATCCTTCAGGCCCTGTAGTACCAATATACATACCAGGACGGCGTCTTACGGGCTCCAAGCCCTCTAAAACCGATATGTCAGATGCGTCATAATGATGCCCATTCCCCTGTGCTTTTTTTATGTCTTTTTCTTTAGTCATTTTATATTAAATCAAAAAAATAAAAGCAAAATACAAATTTTTGCTTAGTATATTATAGCAGAAAAATAGCTCAGAAACCAGCAAATTTAGCGTATTTGCCAACTTGAATTTTCGCTTATTTTATGACTTATTTTAGCCATAATTTCATTAATTTCCTCATCTTTCAAAGTTCTCACAAAAGATTGAAAAACAAGTCTAAAAGCATATGAGGTTTTTCCTTCCTTTGTAAATGAATCAAACAAAAAAGGTTCTTTAACTAAAAGTTCTGTGGCATTTTCTATGAGTAATTTTTTAAGTGTTTCAGAACTTTCTTCTTCTCTAATCCATACAGCTATATCACGAGAAATAAATGGATAAATTGACCAAGGTTTAAATTTTTGTTCTTCAAAATTCTGTCCCAAGTCAATAAATGGCAAAACTTTTTTATCAAAATAGTCAGTAGGAATTTTTTCAGAAACAAAATTCTCTAATGATGTCTCCACTATATTTTTATTATCACCATAAGCAACATGCATCATTTCTTTATTTTTATCAAAAACAGTTCCAATTTCAAAAATTTTAATTTCTTTCATTCCAAGAAATGGCGCATTAAGTTGATTAAGTTTCAAACTTTCTTCTAATCCATCTGTTAAATTTATTCTCAAAAAATTTTTATCTGATGCAGACGCAAGAACTTCCACATTTCCCCCATTTCTAAATGAATATGTCATAACTTCAGAATAACCATCATTCAAAAGTTTATTTCTAGCTACAGAAATATTATAAAATTTTTCATTCATTTTTGGACTCCATTCTATTTTTGGTAATTTCCCTTCTATTCTTTCATATCCTAAAATTTTAATTACATCCTCAGCTAAATCATGTGGGCCAGTTATATCTATACGTAATAATGGAACTAAGATTTTAAATTCACCATTTTCTTCTTCATATTCAAAACCTAATTTTTCCCAAACACTTTCAATCTCCTCCTTCAAGAAATAAGTACCAAGTCTTTTGTTTATATATTCCACTGATACAAAAACAGTATTTTGTTTTAATTTTTTAGGATAAATATCTACAATTTCTTCTATATTACCTCCTGCTATATCAAGAATTAAATTAGTTATTTCATTCATAACTTGAAAACAAAGTTCTGGAGATATTTCATTTTCATATCTTTTTACAGCATCAGTTAAAATTCCAATTTTCTTTGATGTCTTCCTTATAGAAACTGCATCAAAATTAGCAACTTCTATAATTATATTCTTCGTATTATTGTCTACCTCAGCTTTCATACCACCCTTTATACCAGCAATAGCTAATACTTCGTTCGCCTGTGGTGAGCCTGTCGAACCATCAGCAATTACTAAAATAGATTCATCTAAATTAATTTCTTTTTTATCAAGAGTAGTAATTCTCTCACCAGTTTTTCCATTTCGAATAATTATTTTTTCACTCTCTAATTTATCTAGGTCAAAACAATGAATTGGTTGTCCTAAGTCAAACATAACAAAATTAGCAGTGTCTACAATATTATTTATTGATTTTTGACCTATCGTCTCTAATCTATTTTTTAACCAATCTGGACTTTTTTCAATTTTTATATTTCTAATAATTCTTCCCATATAACGAAAACATTTTTCTGATTCAATTTTAATATTTAAATTAGTCGAAACTGATTTAAAATTTTTATATTCTTTTTCTTTTAACTTCAAATTAAAAATAGCCTTGACTTCCTTCGCAATTCCCCAATGTGAAAGACAATCATGTGCTCTATCCGGTAAAACTTTGATATCAAAAATAACATCATCACCTACTTTTTCTAAGCTTTCTACTTCAAAAGAATGAAAAATAATACCATCAGCTAATTTTTCAGGATCTGGTAATCTTTCTTCAAAATAATTTTGCAACCAATTATAACTAACTTTCATATTTTTTAATTTTAAAACTGATTAAATCTTAAATCTCCTTGATAAGCTGGACGAATATCTGGCATTCCATATTTAATTACCATAAGTCTTTCAAGTCCTGGACCAAATGCAAATCCTTGATATTTTATAGGGTCAATTCCACAATTTTTTAAAACATTTGGATGAACCATTCCTGCACCACCCATTTCAAGCCATTTACCATTAAATTTCAAATCAAATTCAATAGATGGTTCTGTAAAAGGAAAAAAACTAGGACGAAATCGCAAATCAACATCACTCCCTAATATTTTTTTATAAAAATAAGAAAGAGTTCCTTTTAAGTGTGCCATGTCTATATCCTCCCCTATCATAAGTCCCTCGATTTGATAAAATTGCATTTCATGTGTCGCATCTGTCGCTTCATTTCTAAAACATTTTCCAGGAGCAATAATTGCGAAAGGTGGTTTACCACCAGATTTCACAAGATTTTCCATGTAACGAATTTGAACAGAAGAAGTATGAGTCCTTAAAACCTTATCCGTTTCCCCTTTTATAAAAAAAGTATCTTGCATATCACGAGCTGGATGATCTTTGGGAATATTTAATGCATCAAAATTGTGCCAAATATCTTCTAATTCTGGACCAGTAGCGACTTCAAAACCAAGCTCAGTAAAAATTTTTACTGCTTCGTTTATAATTATTGAAAGTGGATGTTCTTTTCCCTTTTTTGATTCTTCGCTCATTAAAAAAATATATCACAAAAAAAGCTTTTCTGCTATATGGATTACCATATAGCAATGGCACTCAGACATCAAATAAATAAACAAATTTGTTTGTGCTCCTCGTTTTTTGCTATAATAAAAACATGAAAAAAATCGAATGGATTTTAATTATCTTAATAATTCTATTTGCAATATTAGGCCTTTATTTAGGGTGGCTAGATAATGGTCCTAGTTTTTAATCTAATTCATTTAGGTGTTTCCAAATAGCATACATAGCATATGTATCAAGTTTACAGTAAGTCTTTAAATGCTCAATCTTCTCTAGTGCTTCTTCTTTTGTATAAAAACCACTAACAATTTTATTCCATGCATCTGAAGCTGTAGCTCCTTCTTGTATGTCAAGAACTTTATAAGACAATTCTGGAGCAATCACTGGCAATATATATTTAATAGAAGTTTTACCCTTAAATTTTGGATGAATATAATATTGTTCAGAAAAAATATCCATAAGGTCAATCATTCTAGAATTTATATTTTCTAGAGCTATTTTATATTCAGGATTTCTTTTTGCAAGATCCTTGTTTCTTCCCATTTCAAAACTCTTATTCCAAACAATAATAGACCCACTACTAGGTAATTTTTCTATAAGAGCTAAAATAAATTCTTCATCTGGATTTTTATTCTTAGTAAAAATAAATTCAGAATGTTTTGGTTCACTATTTTTATCTGAAAGTAAGTGCAAGGAAAATTGAAAAGTTATCTGATTATAGGGACTGAAACCAGTAAATCTTGGAATTCCTGCTGCAAAAGTTTCATAATCCAAGAAAGACAGAGGCATAATCATAATATCTAAAAAACTTTTAATTTCTTCTTTTTTTATAAATATTTTATTCAATTGTGTCGCTATGACTTGATTTTTTTGTTTATCACTTAATGGGAAATCTTCTGGTACATCTTCAATAAGAAAAATACTACTATCAATCAATTCTTCCAATTTCTTTTTTGACATTCCAATACGAGAAATATCATGAACACTATAATCAGGTATGTGTGGATTTGAATAAGAAAAAGTAGTGCAATGAGAACTTCTACCACGAATAACACATTTACAAGGACCAAAAGGCTCTTTTTCCTCTGCTAAAAATTTTTGTGCAACTTTCATTTCTTCTTCAACTATGGGAATAATCCCAAAAACTCTTTCTGTAAAATCTTCTTTCAAAAAAAGTTGATTTATATCAAGCTCAACACCCCTTACATATTCGTTATTAAATCTTACAAGAAATAATTTACCCATTGGTACATTTAATTTTTTCAACACCAAATATTGAAAAGCTATATCATAACTATAAAGTTTATCTTTTGCCCCTTTGTCTTCCCCACTATTAGAGGCTTTGACTTCATATAAATCATAAACCTGAGAATTTGAATTCCACACTAAAATATCACATATAGTTTTATATAAATCTGTTTCAAATACTGGTTGATAAATCACAGACGTTTTAGCTTTTATAAGTTTTTCTGTTTCTTCCATAGCGTCACCATCATCAACTAAAATACCATTTGGAAATAAATCTCGAGCAAGAATATCAACTTCATTACCTGTTTCTATTATTCCTTGATCAAAAGCAGATAATGGTTCGGCAAAATAAATATCCGGCTTGTGTATCTTCAGCCAAGCATTCTTTGCACAGTCTTTCCATATGAGAAAATCAGTTTTGGTTAATTTCATACAGTATTTATTTTTAATAAATCTTTTATGGCATCATCAAGTTTTTCAATTAATTCGATTTTTGTTTTCCTGTCTTCGGTTTTTATTGGATGAGCTATATTATGCCTAAGACGACTAACATAAGAAAGCTTCCATTTTATTGTATTATCATTACTATATTCTGTTTTATTTGATATTTTTGATAAAATAAATTTTTCAAAAACCTCTCCTTCTAATTTTGAATTATCTTTAACAAATTGATACAATTCGAGAAAATATGTTTTACTTGGTAATCTAAAAACCAAATAATTTATTTCTGATGAAGATTTGTAGGGCAAAGATCTTTCTTCTAAAATTTCTTTTACTTTTGTAGCATTATCCGTACCAGACCTATCAACCCTATAAATCTTAAAATCTTTTCCTAAATCAATAAAGTATGGATCATGTGTTGTGATAATCACCTTAATCTTTTCATTACTGTTTTCTACAAGGTCAATTAAGGAATTAAATAAGGTTTCTTTTAATTTGGGATGCAAATAAATTTCTGGTTCTTCAAACACTATATAAGTTAATTTGTTAGAAAACTTTTCCCCTTTTTTACTACCTAAATATTTTAATAAAGAAGCTATAATTAATCTTTGTGTTCCTTGACCAACCTCTGACAATTTAATTCCCTCCTTATTAGAATAACAATCCTTGGTTGTTAAGGAATCAATCAACTTTTTTGCATAAACATCTTTTATTGCCTTTATATAATCATCATTTGTAATTGTATTAATTTTTGTTTTTGCTAAAAGTTCTGTTTTTTCAACACTAAATTTAGAAAATTCTAATGGCAATAGCTTATCAATATCTTTAACCGCGCTTGTTATGTATTCATCCTTGAAATCAACCTCAAGTAGCTCTCTTATTGCTAATCTAAATGGGTCTCCTTCAGCTCCAGTTTTAATTTCTACATCAGGCAAAACTCTTTCTGCCGGAATATTTATGACATTAATATTGTCCTTCTCTAACTCTTCAATAATAACCTTAATAAGATTTGTTTTTCCTGCATTGTTTTCTCCAGCAAATATAGTAAATAATCCAAGCTCCAATTCTCCTATATCTTCAGTAAGACTACTGTCCTTTCTTTTTTTTATTGTAATTTTTAAATTTTTTATCATATTATTTATTTAATTAATTTAAAAATTTTAAAAACTCATCAAAACACAAAGCACTCATTATATACTGGTCGGGTTTTAATTCATGCAAACTTCTATATAGAGTTGAAGATGCAACCCATGGAACCCCGTCAACTAAACCAACTTTTATAACTTTTAGAATCTTTCTTTCTTTCACTAAATTCTTAACTTCTCTAACACTTTTATCTTGTGTTCCTCCAGGGCTACTAACGAATTTTGACTCTCCTATTATATAAACATTTTTTACTTTTATAACAAAATCTAACCCCTTTTTTCTATCATAATTTAGGTATTTTTTTGCAAAATCTTTCAATTTTTTATCTCCTCCCTCAAGAGACACAATCCCATTGTTAATTTTCAAAAATTTATCTTCTGGTAAAACTTTATACTGCTTATGAATCCAATGTGAAAAATAATGACCAAATTTTCTAGAGGCAGATTTTGGTCTATTTATACCTTCTATTATTCCATCAACGCCGAGCGTTTCCAGCCTTTTAAAAATTCTTTTTACTGTTTTGGGATTTCTAGATAAAGCTTCTTCAAAATGTCTAATAAATCCTATATAAGGATCATCAAAAGGGAATCTTTTTAACTTAATAAGATAAGATATCAACTCTTTTGGTTTATGCACATTCAGTAATTTTCTAATTTCTTTTATAGAGTTTTCATCGATTCTGTTTTCTCCACCAGTCTGATTAATAGGATAAATTTCCGAAATTTTATCGAGATATCCTTGTTTTTTTGCTATTTCAAAACTTTTTTCTGTCCAAATATTCATATTTAAAAGTTAAATGCTGGTTGATTACTGATTGATTTATCAATCTTAGTAGAATAAATATAATTTAGCAACTTATAGGTAAAATCAAAACTTATTCTTTTTCTATTATTATCTCTAAAATTTGTTAAAAACAATGATAAATGTTTTTCTCTTGCTTCTTGTAATTCTTCATTGAAAAGTTTGATTAATTTTAATTGTTCTTCTATTGGTAAAGGTCTTTTAAACATAAGGTAAGCCATATTTCTAGAAGTTTCCTTACCTATCAACCCAAAAACATTATATTTTCTAATATCCTCTAACTGTATTTTTTTACCATTTTTACTATCTATGGCTCTAAGAAAAATTACATTACTTTTTATGGCATCTTTTAAGGTACTATTTAATCTGTGTTCCTCTATATCTTTTATATTATTGAATGCTAAACGTATACTTGCTGGACCGTTCTTTAAATCTTTTACAGTTAAACGATATATACCTAATATATTTTTCGCCGAATTAATTTTAGAAATAAACTCACCACCTAGTTGCCATCCATAATTTTTATTTAACTCTATTTTAACTTTATGGTCATTTGGAAAAATATGAGCATCAAAAACCATCTTATCTTCTTTTTTTTCTTTCTTTTTATAATGAAAAGAAATAACATTGTAAGTTGTATCATCAAAAACTTGTTCAGTAAAAATATTAAGCTTTGTTATTTTAAACTTGTCAAAGAAAATTTCTCTAATTTTTTCAGAATTTTCAGCTGATAAAAAATTAAGTGGAACAACAACAATTCCTTCATTGCTTTTACTGATTGCTTTAAGAGAAACTTGATATAAATCTTCAAAGATAGAATTGCTCCCAGAGAAACATAAGCTTTTAGTTTTTGAATCAGCTTTATTTTTATGTAAATAGGGTGGGTTTGTAATTACAAAATCATATTCTCTAGGGTTATTTAAACTATCATTGAAAAAAACTTCTTTTTTATCAACTAATTGTTTATCAACATCAAAACCAATAACAGACTTTGTTTCATGCTTTTTTGCCCATTTCATTAAATCTTGAGAACCAGCAAAAGGATCAGTAATATTTTTACCTTTTATAAATTTTTCAAAACCTTGTAAAATATAGTCAGAATTAGTTGTAAAAAATTGTCCAAGCTGTTTTTTCTGCATGTATTTAATTATACCATACAATAACTAATTATTCTGTTGTTACTCCATCAAATTCTGGACCATTTTCTGCCTCAATTTTTGTAGCTTTGATTATTTGATCTTTATGGTGGGCTGGAGAATAAATAGTATAGAGCTTCAAATCATCTGTACTAGATGTATTAATTATATTATGTTCTGCTCCTGCTGGAACTACAATAACTGACCCATCAGCAAGTTCATATGAATTACCATCAATAATACATTGACCTTGTCCTTTTTCAAAACGAAAAAATTGATCATTATCAGAATGAATTTCCATTCCTATATCTTCATTTGGCTTCAAACTCATTAAAACTAATTGACTATGTTTTCCTGTATATAAAACTTTACGAAAATTTGTATTCTCTATTGCTTCTTTTTCTATATTTGTATTGAATCCTTTCATGTTAATATACTTCTAATAATTAATAAAAAAAACCGACTTATTGTAAGTTTAACATATTTAAAAATATAATACTTTAAAAGTATAATTTATATTTAAATTTTTTTAGGAAATATAATTGAAAGAATGATCGATAAACAAAGAGCACACATTATAACTCCAAACGAAATCAAGGAAGATATGTGTAAACCAAATATTCCAGAAAACATTTTTAAGCCAATAAACAATAAAATAACTGCTAAACCTTTTTGTAGATGATGAAAACGATGCAATATGTTTTCAATTAAGAAAAATAACGCTCGTAACCCCATAATCGCAAAAATATTAGAAGTAAATACAATAAATAAATTCTGCGAGATAGCAAATACTGCTGGAATAGAATCAACAGCAAAAATAATATCCGTTGTTTCTACCATTAAAACGATCATAAATAATGAAGTAAAATAAAATTTACCATTCTCCCTAAAAAAGAATTTACCGTTATGGTGATTATTAGTGAAGGGTAAAATTTTATGAGCAAATTTTATAATTTTATTATTATTAAAATCTATATGTTCTTCTTTTTTATCATATAATAATTTAATACCCGTATAAACAAGTATTACTCCAAAAACATATAATATCCAATAAAACTGATGAATCAAATACGATCCTGCTCCTATAAAAACTCCTCGGAAAATTATAGCCCCTAAAATACCCCAAAATAAAGCTCTATGATGATATTTTTCTTCTAGTTTAAAAAAACTAAAAATCAACATTATAACAAACAAGTTATCTACAGATAACATCTTCTCTGTAACATACGCACTAATAAACTCAGCAGCTAATTCTTTGCTCATATACAAAGAAATTAAAAAACTAAAAACCAACGCTATCACAACCCAAAATAAAGATTGATAAAATGCTGGTTTAAATTCTACTTTATGATTTCTCCTATTAAAATACCCAAGATCTAATACTAGAAATCCTACAATAATAACACAAAATAAAATAATCAGATTTGTCTGTGCATCCATGAAAATATATTTTTATATTAATTATTCTATTTAAATAAAGTATGTTTTTGAATAAAAGATGTATTCTCCCACCATTTACCTAAACCTAAATACTGACTAGAGTTTGTTAAAATAAGAACTATTATTATCAATATATACACTATATGTTCATCTATAAATGGATTATTTGCTGGAAATATTCCAATTGCCGTATACATAAGAAACAACATTACTATTCCAGAAAGACCACCCAGTTTCATAAAAACACCAAAAACAAGTGAAATACCAACAAAAAGTAAACCTAGCATAAACAACCAATCTACTAATTGAGATCCAGCAATACTTTGAAAAAATGTAGCGAAAGGACCATGAACACCAAATTTCAAAAATCCAGTTGTTGGAGAACCACCAGATACCCATGCACCTTCCGGTGTAGTAGCAAAACCAAGTCCATATAATTTATCTACAAATACCCAAAGAAAAATCCAACCCATTATTATTCTTAATAATCCTAAAAAATATTGCACTTTATTATTTTGTTCCATAAGATAATTTTAGCACAAATAAAAAACATATGTTATATGGTTTCCTTTTTTGTTTAAATAAGGTAGATTAAAGAATATGGAGGCGTCGCATAGCGGTCTAGTGCACCATCTTGGAAAGGTGGCAGGCTCGAAAGGGTCTCGAGAGTTCAAATCTCTCCGCCTCCGCAGATTAAATTTTAACTAGTGCTTGTTTAGGATAATTTAGTGAAAAGAACTCTTTTGAAACAACCCACTTATTTATCAATGGACTTAAAGTAAGTGCAAAACCGATATTTCCCGCTAAATGTAATGCGGTAAAAGGAATTTGCATAACTAATGCATTTAATATAGTCTGTCCAAATATTGGAGCAAATAAAACTCCAGTGACTAAATCAAAAATTATCGTTGCAAAAAATGAAAATAAAGCAAAATGAAATATTGATGTTTTAAATTTATTAAAATAAATTGAAGAAAATGCTCCAATTATTCCATAAGTAATTCCAACTATCCAAGTCCAAGACCCAAAATTAGTAAAAACATCAAATAAAAAAATACTAAGAAAACCGAAAAGAAAACCGAAAAAAATTCCATATTTACGCCCCAAAGGCATAATAGAAGCCATTATTGGCTCTACATTAGGAGCTCTTAGTGGAATTAACCTAAATAAAAGACATCCGGTAAATATAATGACTATTTTAAATTTATCTTTCATCCCGTTAGAAATTTCCATAAAATTCTTATTTTCTTCAAATTAAACTAATAAACTTGTATCCTATTATTTCTAACGGGATTCATGAAGTTCTATTGTAGCATATCTAAAAATTCTTTTTCTTGAATTATTTTTATACCTAATCTTTGAGCATTTTTCAACTTAGAACCAGCTTCTTCCCCTGCAACAACAAAAGAAGTGTGTGTTGAAACAGAACTTGCTACTTTTCCACCCAAAGAAATAATCTTTTCTTTAGCTATGTCTCTAGACATTTGCGAAAGTATTCCTGTTAAAACAAAAATCATTCCATTTAATTTACCTTTTTTATTTTTTTCTACTTTTTCAAGTATTACTCCATTCTTTAATAATTTTTCTATAAAATTCAGATTATTCTTATCTCTAAAATAATTAAATACACTTTTAGAAACAGCGGGGCCAATATTTTCTATCTCATTTATTTTTTCTATATCAGCATTAGCCAATTTTTCCAATGTACCAAAATTCATAGCCAAATCTCGTGCTGTTTCCTCACCCACATGAAGTATTCCAAGTGCAAAAAGAAATTTAGAAAATAGAATTTTCTTTTTTAAATTTATTTCTTTTATAATATTCTCTGCACTCTTTTCACCAAATCTTTCAAGTGGAGCGATGTCTTCTTTTGTAAGAGTAAAAACATCTGCTGCATCTGTTATTAGTCCTTCATCCTTAAATCTTCTTAAAATTTTAGGACCCAATTCATATATTTCAAAAACAGAAATAAAATGATCCAAATATCTTTCATTTTTTGCAGGACATTTTGGATTAATACAATAATAAGCAACAGAAGGACTTTGGGAATTTCCGACACTTTTTTTCTCTATTTTTTCTCCACAAGTTGGACATTTATCTACCATCTTAAATTTCTTTTCTTTGCCAGTGCGCATACGAATCAAAACTTCAACAACTTTAGGAATGACATCACCAGCTTTTTCTATAACAACAGTATCACCTATACGTAAATCAAGACGTTCTATTTGGTCCATATTATGAAGAGTAGCTTTTGACACAGTAGAACCAGCAACAAGTGTAGACTCAAATATTGCAAGTGGAGTAAGCACTCCAGTACGTCCTACATTTATTTTTATATCTTTAACAATTGTAGTAGCTTTTTCAGCAGGATATTTGAAGGCAGCCATATATCGTGGAGCTTTACCAACAACACCTAAAACTTCTTGTAATTTCAAATCATCAACAGATATTACAACGCCATCTGTACCATATAAAAAATCCGAACGAATTTTTTCAAACTTTTTTATAAAAACTATAACTTCTTTCAAATTTTTACAAACAGCTTCATTTTTATCTATTTGAAAACCAAGTTCTTTAATATATTTATGCTTATCAGAATGATTTAATAAATCTTGTTCATTAGAAATTTCAGCAATATCATATGCAAAAAAATCTAATTCTCTTTCAGCTGCTAATTTGGCATCTAATTGTCTAAGACTTCCAGCAGCAGCATTTCTAGAATTTGCAAAAAGTGGTTTTTCATTTTTCTCATTTTCAAGATTTAATTTTACCAAAGTTTTTTTACTCATTAATACTTCTCCACGAATTTCTAAAAATTCAGGAATCTCACTCCTTCCCCTCTCCATTTTTTTTGAAATGGAGAGGGGTGGCTGCGAAGCAGACGGGGTGAGGAAAAGAGGTATTGAATGTATTGTTTTTAAATTTTGAGTAATATCTTCCCCCACAAAACCATCACCTCTAGTTGCACCCATTATAAATTTACCTTTTTCATATATTAAAGACACAGCCAAACCATCAAATTTAACTTCACAGAAATAATTCACCTCACCCCTACCCCTCTCCTTATAAAGGAGAGGGGGGAGAAGTTTTTTTATTCTTTTCTCCCAATCATATAATTCTTCTTCACTAAATACATCATTTAATGAAAGCATTCTATTTTTATGTTTAACCTTAACAAACTTCTCAAGCGGTTTACCTGCTACTCTATTCTCAGGTGCATTTATATAATTAAATTCAGGATGCTCTTTCAAAAGAGCTTTAAGTTCTTTTGTTAAAGAATCATACACATCATCAGTAATATTAGGTGTATTTTCTACGTGATATGCATTACGTAATCTTTCAATTTCGCTTCGTAATTTCTGTACCCTTTTTTTAACATTTAATTCTTCCATAATAAAAATTAATAATTCAATTCAAGCACTCTTTCTACGCTATTAGAATCTGGGGTACAAAAATTTAAATTAGTTCCTCCATTATTATAACCTTTAGAAATAATAACTGTTGTTGGAAAAATTCTCTTGTCTACTGTCACTGTAGCACAACCTTTTTCTCCAGAATTTAATCCAAAAATAGGAAAAGACCAATAATGACAACTACCAACAAAAGGAACACTATTATTATCAAGACAAACTACTGGAATATTTTTATCGAGACAATTTACTACTCCCGACCCACCCTCCACCAAAAAAGAATTTCCAGAAGATTTGTCATTAAAAAGAGCACATTCAGCTCCAGTATCAGCAGCAAAAAAAGCATTATTAGTATCTCTAGCTGAAGCACTAAATTTAACCTCTTTAAGTAAAATGTCTACAATATTTAATGCTACAGCCAAAATAATACTAGAAAGCACTACAGCAAAAAGTATGACAAACCCTTTATTATTTTTTATATTATTTTTTATCATTGTTCTGTCCAATTAAATAAATTCTCAGAAAAAACAATACGTTGCGTTCCAGACCTTTGTATCCATTCAACCTCTGAATAAATTTTTAATTCTCCATCTCCAACTACGTCTGTCCAAATTTTACGTGTAAAACCAGAATCCTCACCACTTGAAGTGGTATTATAATTTCCATTATCTAAATAAATTTTACAAACACTAGGATTAGAAGTACATTTAGAAATGACAATCGGATTAGTCGTACTAAAACCACATTCATTACCTAAATTACATGGATTAAATTCTATTTTAAATTTATCCCAATCCTTACCAGATCCTAAGGTACTATATAAAACATAAGTATCTCGCATATTTCTAATATATTCAATTCCCTCTTGAGCTAAATATCCAGCCAATATTTTCTTTTTAACATTATTTATATCTGAAATTCCATTACCTAAAACAGACATCAAAAGAATAATAGATACCGTAAAAATAGAAATAGCAACAAGTGTCTCTATCAAAGTAAACCCGCTTGAAATTTTTTTACATATTTTTTTCATATTATGGTGTCGTTGGTATATAAATATCTATTAATCTTTGTGATACTGAAGTTTGCAAAGAGAAAGGTGTAATTAAATTATTCCGTGATCTAATTTCTCCAACTAATTTAATTGTTACAAAAGGTTGTTGCTGGTCTCCTACTCCCTCTACTTCTGGTGCCTCTGCACCAGTTATTACAAAACTACTCTTTACTCCATCTATTATTACTTCTTCGGAATTTAATTTCACAAAACTTCGTACACCATCTACACTATCTGTGGACTTACTAATATTAAAAATACCACCACCATCCTCGGAATCAATTTTATATACCCATTGATCTCTATAATCATTTGGATTACCATTTGCATATTCAAATGCAATTCCCCAACAACTCTGACCACTTTTTGCTTTTACTATGTTTAAATCAGATAAATCATCAATAGAATTAATACAACGATAATTATAACCAGTTCTTATGTTTTTAGACATATCCTCCATAATAAAACTTAAATTATCCATAATAGAGCGCATATCTTGAGACTTCGTATGAACAACATTAGCATTTAAAAGAGCATCCATACCAACTGCTATAATTATCAAAAAAATTGAAACAGCTATCATGGTTTCTATTATTGTATATCCCCTTATATTAATATTTTTTTGTAATTTTAATTTATACATATTATTCTATTTGAACTCTACCAGAAGGATAAACTCTTATATGTGCTGTGAAAGGATTTGAGCCAGAAGAAGATACAGTAATTCTCGCATATTCAAAACTACTACAAAAAGAATATCCACTTGAATCACTAATAAAAGCACTGGAATCTGGTCGTTTAAAAACAATACTTAAATCATCTACCTCCCCACAACCAAAAGCTTCTAATTTAGTTATACTGTTGTTTTTAGTAATTCTAATATGATCTAAAATTGAATCTGAAGAAAGCTTATTATAATAATTATTAATATTGTCAAAACTAGTGAAATAAATAATTTCTTTATTAAATGTCACAGCTGGAGAAATACTAGTATCTAAATCTGTAGATGATGAATTAAAATAAAGTCCATAAGAAGGTTTCCATTGATTATTAGCTGCAAGAATATTTTGTTGATCAACAGTAGGCAATTCACCAGACAATGCTGCTTTTTGTACTTCAATTATTTTAGAAGCAATATCATTTGCCAAAATTTTTATATCTACCTTTGCTTGAAAATCACCATAATTAAAAAGAACAACAGAAGTTAATACAGAGAAAATACTTAAAACTACAATAAGTTCTACATAAGTCATTCCCCTATTTAGCTTATAACTTTTAGCCTTTAGCTTATACATAATTTCTAGAAACCAACTGGAAAGAGGCTTAATTCAAAAAGGAAAGCAATGATTACTCCCAAAACCAAAAATGGAGCAAACGGAATTTCACTTTTTATTCCATGTTTTTTAGAAAAAACAATGAGAACAAGCCCAACTATTGCACCTGACCAAAAAGCTACAACAGCTCCAGAGAGAATCCCAATAAAACCAAGAAGCCATCCGAGACCTAATGCGAGTTTCGCATCTCCAAGCCCCATCCAAGTACCTTTAGAGATAAGCCACAAAAGAGCAAAAGGTAATGCCAACAACAATCCAGATAAAAGTTCTAAAACTATTGGAATATGAGGATAAAATAAATAATTAGAAAAGAAGAATATGCCAATGAAAGCCAAAATACCAAAAATTAAAGATAGCGAGTCCGGAATTGTTTTATGTTTAAAATCATATACTGCTATAACTAAAAGAAGAGAAAACATCGTAGCATAAAAGGCATAAGAAATAGAGAAACCAAAAGTATCAAGATAAAAAATATCTTGAAATTTTAAAAATATTCCTGCAAAAATTAATCCAGAAATAAATTCAACTATAGGGTATTGAATTGATATTTTTGCTTTACAAGCCAAACATCTACCCTTAAGACCCAAGAAACTAAATAAAGGTATAAGCTCATACCAACAAAGTATTTTACGACAAGTCATACATCCACTTCTTCCACCAAAAGAACGTCCAGTATTAAATCTAAAAATTACAACATTCAAAAAACTCCCAATAATAAGTCCTAAAATAAAAAATATAATTGTAATAAAAAATGTCATAAAATTTTTTTATTATTAAATACAAAGACCTGAAACAATAGCTCCACTAGGAGAAGAAACCACCAGCCTAGCTGCCCCTGTCACATCAATACACCAAGAAGTATTTGGTGCTAATTTTAAACCAACAACCACAGCCCATCCAGTACTAGAATTATAACAAGCACTACCATTACCACCCCTATTAACTGCCTCTGCTATAGAACCTGCTATATCTTTATTTTTAGAAAACATACTAGTTCCAGATTCATCATAAGAAGGACAATCACCATCAATAGATATATCACCAAGTGGTAAATATGTATTACCGTTGTTTAAAAAGAACATTTCAATTGCAGTTCTCGTGGTAGCTAAATTACTTTTTACAGCTGTTTCGTCACCCTTTTTTCTAGCGCTACTTAAATACCCAATAACAACTGTAGCTAAAAGACCAATAATAGCAACAACAACCAAAAGTTCAATCAATGTAAACCCGCCTGAAATTTTTTTTATAAAATTTTGGTGGGTAAAACCTTTTTCTTTTTTAAAATTTTTCATATATATAAATAACAGTTAATTATAAACTTCATATATTATATCATATATAGAAATATAAAAACCACCTAAAGGGTGGTTTTTATATTTCTATATTATTTATTACAGATTATGAACAAATTCCTGTGGCTTGAGAAATTGAACCTTCTTTAGCCGCACCTGCACTATCTACACAAAAGGTTGTAGCTGGAGTTTTCTTTAATGAAACAGAAGCTGACCAAGCATCACCAAGAGTAGAAGCATGAGCACTAACTGTTGCTCCTGCCGCAGTTGCAGCAGCTTTCAATCCATTTAACATCGTTGCATCAGCAAAGACATCAGTGCATCCTGTAACAACGTTTGGATTAGCACCAGTTACTGTACAAACAACTGCTGCAGCACTATACTTATTATTTGTATCATAATACATTGAAGCTTGAGCTCTCATATTTGACAAGTTTGCTTTAATAGCAGCATCTGAACCCTTTGTTCTTGCACTATTCAAAGATGCTAAAACAACTGACGCCAAAATACCAATAATAGCGACAACAACCAACAATTCAATCAACGTAAAACCTTTTTTAAAATTCTTCATATTTTTTTTATTTACTAATAATATTTCAGCCATAGGCTGATCCGCCTTTGGCGGAAACTAATAATTTTTTCCGCCCTTGAGCGAAAGTTTCGACTTATTTTTAATACATCTATTATAACTTTTATTGTTATATTTATGCAAAAAAGTTATCCACAGGGGCAGCTTTATTCCCCTCTTGAGGGGTGGCTCGCTTGCGAGACGGGGTGGATGCATTTCTAAACTTTTCCACCTCCCCCCGACTAAAGTCGGGGTACTCCTCAAGAGGAGAATTTTTACTGTATTCCACCAGCAAGGTTATAAATCGGCATTAATACAGAAACTAAAAGCACACCAACTCCCAAACCTAAAACCACAATCATAACTGGTTCAATAAGACCCACTAAAGTATCAACAGCATCATCAACTTCCCTTTTATAAAAATCAGCTAAAGTTTTCAAAATCTGACCCAGAGACCCAGTTTCTTCTCCGACCTTTACCATCTGCACCATAATACCTGGAATTTGTTCCGGATGTTTTTCAAATGCACCTGAAAAAGACAAACCTGATTTTACTCCATTTGCTACATCTTTTAAAACTTCTTCATATACCCTACTACCAACGACACTGGATGTGATATCTATTGCACGAACGATAGGAATACCTGAAACAAGCATAGTATCCATATTATCTGATATTCTAGATAAATATAATTTTTTATAAAGATTACCTACTGCTGGAATAGAAAGACGTACCTTGTCAAGATATTCTTTACCTTTCTGTGTTGAAGAAAGTCTCCATGTCCATATTCCCGCAAGTACAAGAAAAATAATGACAAGAAAACCATAATGTACAAAAAAATTAGAAAGTCCAATAACTATCTTCGTATAAATAGGTGGCTCCTGCCCAGAATCAAGAATAATGGCTGAGAGTTTTGGAATAACAATAACAAACATAAGACTCATAACTATAAAAAAGGTAGCAACGACAAACATAGGATATATGAGTGCATTTTTTGTTTTCGAAGTAAGTGCATATTGACGATTTAAATAATTTGCTAAATGATCAAAAGTCTCATTTAATTTACCTGTCTCTTCTCCAACTTTCACCATATTTACATAAAAATCTGAAAAAACATCTGGATGTTTAGCTAGTGCACCTGATATAGAAATTCCAGATTGAAGATCACCAGTTATTTCTGTAAGTTTTTTTGCTAAAACTTTATTCTCTGCATTTGAAGCCAGCATCGTAAAAGCTCTCAATACAGAGACTTGCGCTGTAAATAAAGTTGATATTTGACGTGAGAGAATAACAATTTCTTTCATTGGAACTTTTCCAAAAAAAGAAATTGTAAAAATAGATTTATTTTTATCTTCATCTACTATAGAAATAACAATAAATCCTCTTCTTTGAAGTCCACCTATAGCAAGATCACGACTTTGTGCATCAATTTCTCCTTCTTTGTTTATTCCTTTATCGTCTATTGCTTTATATTTGAAAAGCATAACTTTATTATAACACAATTCACCTCACCCCCGTCCCCTCTCCTTATTAAGGAGAGGGGTGCCAAAGGCGGGGTGAAGTTAAATCATACGCTCAAGACCTTTCGGGTTCAAAGAAAATTGATAAGCATTCTCAATTGTAATTTCTCCAGCACGGACAAGTTCTAAGAGTGAATGATTTAAATCTATCATGCCAGACTCTGCTCCTGTCTCAATCACAACATCTATTTCTTGTGTATGTTTTTCACGAATTAAATTCGAAACTGCATTATTATTCAATAACAACTCATAAGCAGGGATAAGACCTCCAGTTATTCTTGGAATAAGTCTTTGAGAAAAAATACCCAACAAACTAGAAGCAAGTTGAAGGCGAATTTGATCTTGCTGGTCACCAGGAAAAGAATCAATAATTCTATCTATAGTTTGTGATGCATTATTAGTATGTAATGTAGAAAGAACAAGATGACCTGTCTCAGCAGCAGTTACTGACGTTGAAATAGTCTCTGGAGTACGCATTTCCCCTATCATTATCACATTCACATCTTCACGAAAGATTGATTTAAGTGCTGTATGAAAATCTTTAGTATCAATACCAACTTCTCGTTGATTAATTATAGATTTATTAGGAGTGTAAACATATTCAATTGGATCTTCTATTGTTATAATATGTCGTGCTTGTTCATTATTAATCAAATTTACCATTGCTGATAATGTAGTAGATTTACCTTGCCCAACTGGACCAACTACTAAAAAAAATCCCTGTTTTTTGCGAGCTAACTCTGAAATAATAGGAGGCAAATGTAATTCTTCAAGTGATTTTACTTTAGGTACTAAACGTAGGGCAACACTAACTAAACCTTTTTGAAAAAAAGCATTGCCACGAAGACGTGCTTCTCCTCGAAAATCATAAGAAAAATCCATTTCTTGTTCTTCTAAGAATCTATCTAATTTTACTTTATCTGAAATAATTTCTTTTAAAATACCAAAAACATCTTCTTTCTTTAAAACTTGATGCTTTTGTAAAAATACAAGCTCTCCTGCTACGCGAATAGCTGGAACTTTTCCAACACCTAAATGTAAATCTGAACCACTCTCATGGATAACAGTTAAAATAAGTTCTTCAATTTCTTTTTTATAATCCATCCCGTTAGAAATCTATATTAATTAATAATCTCAATTTATTATAACCCGTTTTCAATATTTTCATTATTTCTAACGGGATCCATAATTTTTTGTGGTGTTAAGCTCGTAGTTTATGTGGCATTAAACTCGTAGTTTATGTGGCGTTAAGCTTGTAATTATTTTTCATTAACAATTTTCTTTGATAAAATTTCAGCTACTTGGTCAATCACTTCTGCAGGTGTAGAATTTGCTTTCACTATATATCCTGCTGCTCCAAGAGCACTACCTCTATCAATATCAGCTTGCTGACTTTTATTAGACAAAACTATTTTTGTAGAACTAGGAGATAAATTTTCTTTATTTATTTTTTCTAGCATTTCAAAACCATCCATATCTGGCATAATAACATCCAACATAATAATATCTGGTTTAAGACCATCTATAAGTTTCTCAATAGCTTGTGAACCGCTAGGTGCAGTATAAACTTCAAAATTATTTTGACTAAATTTAAACGCATACATGTCTAAAAGAAATGTATCATCATCAACTATTAAAATTTTTCTTTTTTCTCCTTCCATAATGATTATATTATACTACAAAACAATTTCAAGGGAAACTTCCACCCCGCCCTTTAGGTACCCCTCAAGAGGGGAATTTTAATGCAGATTTTCTTTTTTTTATTGTTTCTAATACAAATCTATAAACATTTCCTATATTTTTCTTCACATCAATATCAGATATTCTAATTACTTGTAAATTTAGACTCTGCATAAAATTATTTCTTCCAGCATCATATTCTTCTTTTTCATCATGACTTGACCCGTCTATTTCAAAAACTAGTCCCAATTCAGGAACAAAAAAATCAACAATATAATTACCTATAATAACTTGTCTATCAATATCAAAATCTAATTTCTTTTTATTTTTAAACGTTTGCCAAAATATAACTTCCGATAAATTTCCCGCTTTTCTTAATTCCTTTGTTTTTTCTATTAATAATTTATTTTTAGGAATTTCCCAGTATGGGTATAAAGATTTCGGATTCCAATATTCCCCTCTTGAGGGGTAGCTCGCTTTAACGAGACGAGGTGGAGAGGATTTTTGGGGCATTTCAAATTTAATTAAAAAATAAAACTGACAATATCGTTAGTAAGGTCATAAGTGCAGCTAGTCCATTACTACCCATTATAAAACGATCTCTAGAAAAAAATCCATGTAAGGAAAATCCACTTTGAACAAAAAGAAGTATGAAGAGAAAAACCAATGAGATGCCTGATGTTTGATGAGTTTGCCAAATCTTCAAAAGTTGAGGCAAAGTCATGAACGGATTAATTACACTAACTATCCAAATTATATATGTCCAACGTATTTTTTTGGCTATATTTTCACGCATATCAAAATTATATCATGTTTTGTATTCCCCTCTTGAGGGGTGGCTTTTGTAATCAAAAGACGGGGTGGACAATTTTCTTTTATTCATTCTCATTAATAAAATTATAAACCTCTCTATATGGAATAATACCATCTAATGCTTTAAGCATAGCATCTTCCCTCATCATCAACATTCCGTCGGCTCGAGCCACTTTATAAATTTCGGAATCAACAGGATTTTTTAATATGACTTTTTGCATTTCTTTGCCTACTTTAAACATTTCAAAAATAGCAATACGACCGCGAGTGCCAGAAGGACAATCAGGTGATGGCACAACATCATACATTTCATTTTTAATTTCAATTTCTTTTTTAAATTTTTCTGGCAAATCTTTTATTTGATCTTCTATCTGCAATTTAATACTAGGATCCATAGGAACAAGCTTACGAGATGCAGGAAAAGTCATCTTGGCTAAACGTTGTGCAATAGATAATATAAGAGTAGGCGCAATAAGATAAGGATCAACTCCCATGTCAATCAAACGAGGAATAGCACCAATGGCATTATTCGTATGAAGCGTAGATAAAACAAGGTGCCCCGTCAAAGCTGCCTGAATAGCTAATTGAGCTGTTTCTTTATCACGTATTTCTCCAACCATTATTATGTCAGGATCCTGACGAAGAATAGAACGAAGTCCTGAAGCAAATGTATATCCAATTTCAGGCATCATCTGAGATTGATTAATATCAGGCATATGATACTCTATTGGATCTTCTAAAGATACAATATTACTTACTTCTTTTTCTAACTCATTCATCATTGAATATAATGTCGTAGATTTTCCAGACCCTGTCGGACCAGTAATTAAAATAAGTCCATAAGGCTTTGTTATTGCTTCTCTAAGCATATCAAGATTTCTTTTAGACAATCCTAATTGATCCAATGGTTTGACTCCTTTTTCTGCATCTAAAATACGTATAACTATTTTTTCTCCATAATAAGATGGCATAGTAGATACACGAAAATCAATTTTATGCTCATCAAAATTAGTACTAAAAGATCCATCTTGTGGTTTTCTTTTTTCGTCCAAACGCAACTTAGCTAAAATTTTTATACGAGCTACAATACCATTGTAAACATTGGGTGGTAAAATAATACTCGTATGCAAAATTCCATCCACACGAAAACGTACTTTTATTTTTTCTCCTACATTTTCTATATGGATATCAGAAGCACCACCTTCTATAGCATTACGTAATATAACAGCAACAATTTTTATAACAGGTGCATCTTCAACTATTTTTACTTCTTCGTTTAATTTTGTATTTTTAATTTCTCTGTTTAAATTCTTTGATTCATTTAAACTTTTTATATTACTCGTTTCTTCTTGATTTAATTCATTAAGTGCTTCTTCCACTTGAACTGATATACCTTTATATGTTTCTACTATATTTTTATAATCAGTATTAGAGATAAGAAAAATTTTAAAAGGAATACCTGATTTAGCTGAAATAAATTGTAATGCATCTATCGCTTGCGTGTTTTCTCCGTCCGTAATACCTACCTCTAAAACCCCCTCTTTAAATTCAAGTGGAACAAAACGATAATGTGTTGCTGCATCCTCTGGAATATATTTTAAAACTTCAAAGGATATATCTTTTATATTTACTTTCTTTGTCGGTATTTTTAAATACTCTCCTTTTGTAAGAAGTATTTTATCTTCTGGTATACCTATTTCAATTAAAGTTTCATCAATATCACCACCATGCTTATCTCTAGCAAGGTTCTTAATTTCATCTATTTGGCTCTTATCAATAAAGCCCTTTTTAACTAATTCTTCTAAAAAACTCATCCCGTTAGAAATTTATATTAATTAATAATCTTAATTTATTATAACCCGTTTTTAATATTTTCGTTATTCCTAACGGGACTCATAATTAATTTAATTTAAGGAGATGCAGGAATAGAGAGTACAGAAGGAGCTTCATAACCAATAGGAGCAAAAGGATTTGATCTTCCTTCATCTCCTGAAGGAGAAAGCAAAATACTAGAATCATGTAAATTAATAAATACTGTATTAGAAAAAATAGAATTATTTAATTTTATTTTTTTAACATTTAATAAAAGAGCAAGAAAATCTTTTGCAATCAAAGAGTTCTTGTTTGAATTATCTACATTCGATTCTGTTGTACCAGTCGAGATAGCAGAAGAAATTAAATTCTGAACTTCTGGCGATTTTTTAATAAAAAAAATATAAACTAAAATTAGTATAGCCCCAATTATTACATATATTATAATATTTTTTATTTTTGAACTCATTTTAATTTTTTAGCCAATAAGTTTTAATTTTAAAATTGTATGTATAAGTATCAGGTAAAGTTGAAGTAAGTCCTATTTTTGTATTCAAAAAAAACTGAATTGAAGATATATCTACTATCCTAAGATTATTTTCTAAATCTTTTATAAGATTCAAGAAACTATTGTATGTTCCTTGTGTAGAAAACTCTAAATTCCACATACCATAATCTTTACCAGAAGAACTTTTTATTCCCTTTGTTGTATTAGTAGTTTGTATTGTTTGTGTTGTACTTGTATTCTTATCTATTGTATCGTATTTTACATTTTTAAGTACCATTCCATATGGTGATGCTATTTTTTCTATTTCAAGAATTAAACGAATATTATCAATATTATCTGGTAAAAGTTTTTGAAGTCTAATTAAATCTTCTTCATTAAAAGAATTATATTTCTGTGTCAATTTATCTCGTTCAGATTCTAAGGCCTTAGAATTAACAAGAGCTTCATTATATGAAGTCTCTTGTTCTCTTTCCAAAGAAATAGTCTCATAGAGTGGTTTAGTAAAGGTAAAAAAGAGAGCTACTGCAATACCTATTAAAATGGTTGGCAAAATAAATTTAAACATAATTAATTTAATACATTTGTATTGTCTTTAAGTATAGAGGTAGGATTTTGATTTGTAGTCTCAAATACTTTTTTATAATCAAGAAAAACTGGATCGACCGAAAATTCTAAATCAAAAACAACATTACCTTTATCGTCAAGTAAAAGATTAGAAAAAACAGGATCAATGAAATATTTATTTTTTGCAAAAATATCTGACTGAAGAGCAACAGATCTATATCCCAAAGCAACTCCACTCATTTTTACTATTATTTTTGTATTAGCATCATCAACTACATAACTAAATTTAGTATAACTTACAGTCTTCATTGTAATCGCCTGAAGTTCTTCAAAAATAGGAGAGATAGCAACGTGTTTAGATAATATTTCACTTGAAGCATCTAAACGTTTATCTAAAATTTGAAGCTGAGTTATTTTTGCTGGTTCAAAACGATCTTTTGCTAAAGTTAAATCGCTTTCCATTTTTGAAATATTTTTTGTTAAAATACCTTTATAAAAATAAAGAGCTCCAGTAGCTATAACAATAGTAAGAAAAATAAAAATAGAAATTATCGTCAAAATACTAATTGATCGTGACTTAACAGCCCGATCCTCAATCATCGGTTTTTTAGGTATAAAAGATGTTTGAAAATTTTGCTCCATCCCGTTAGAAATTTATACTTAACTAATAATACTCACCTTCGATATCCCGTTTCCAATATTTCTGTTATTTCTAACGGGATCCATTTTATTTATTATATCCTTACTCTATTATCGCACTTATTGTAACTTTCTCAATGCTAAACCTATTGCAACTGCAAATTCTGGACCTGTTGTTTCTAAAACTTTTCTCAAAAACTCTGGTGCAGCAACTTTAGAAAAAGGATGCCCTATTTCTATTTCTGCTCGAAAATTATTAGAAGCCATTTCTTTTAATCCTTTTAATTGTGATCCACCTCCTGTAAATATTACTTTACTAATAGTTCTATCATATCTCTTTTCATATCCTAATAATACATTATTAGTTTCTGAAAAAATATAATCTATATGTACTTTAATTATATCTGCCAAACTTTTTTCTGCAGAATTTTCAAAAAGACCAAATTCTTTTTTCATATCTTCAGCTTTTGAAAATGGTATGCCTAAAGATTGAGAAATTGATGAGGAAATATCTGCTCCACCACGATTTATTGTATGATAACTTTTAACCATACCAAATTCTACAAGAGAAAGTTTCGTACTCGATGCACCAAAATCAATTAAAAGAACAAAAGAAAGTTCATGCTCAAAATTTGACCTAACCGAAGAAAAAATTTCAATTTCAAAAAAATCAGATTCCAAACCACAGTCTGTAGAAATAGAACGATATTTTGAAATTGCGTCATTCTGAATTGCAACAACAAGTACTTCTGTATTTTCTGATAAATTAGAAGCTGAAGCTGGATTGTTCGCTTCTTCAAAAGAAGATTCCTTTTTAGGTAATATAAAATAATCAAGAGAAACTTCTGTCATGGGTAATGGTATATACTTACGAGCTTCTGTTGGAATTATTTGTGGTATTTCACTTTCTTTAACCTGTGATGGAAGCGAAATAGGAAAAATTAAACTTGATTGTACTGGAATAGAAAAAGCAGAAGAAACTGTCGTCACGCCAGCTTGTTTCAAAACTTCTTTTAAAGCCTCAACTGTTTTATCGGTTGGAAGATTTGTCACACGTCCCACATCCACACCAGCATAAGAACCCAATGCAATAGAACCATAAGTCTCAAGAACTGCTTTTCCTCCTTTTTTCTTTATTTCAACAACTTTAATAGAAGAAGAACCAATGTCTATACCAACAGCACTATCATTTCCTTCTTTAGCAAAAAAGTTTATATTTGAAAAAAATTTTTTGATTGGATTATCCATATTTTTTCCGCCAGTAGGCGGATCCGCCTACTGGCGGAAAATTATGCTAAAATACATCTTCAGTATATCATATACTTGTCCCGTTAGAAATTCACTTAAGGGGATAATTATATAATACAACAATTATTATTAATAATTTCTAATGGGATGAAATTTTTAGACACTATATTAAATATACTTTTCCCTGTTAATTGTATTTCTTGCAAAAAAGAAGGTTCAGACTTGTGCACAAAATGCCTTTTAAGCTCTCCCCCAGCCTACAGAGAAAGTGTTAACTGGATATTTCCACTATTTGACTATCGTCATATACCTATCAAAAAATCTATATGGCTCTTAAAGTATAAGAACAAAAAAAGACTAGCAAGTGTTTTTGCAGAGATTATGTATGGCAAAATCACAGAAGAACTCTCAGAATTAAGCATAATGAGTAATTTTCGTGAATCAATATTAATCCCTATCCCACTATCTAAAAAAAGATATAGAGAACGTGGATATAATCAAGCACAATTAATATGTGAAGAACTAATAAAAATAGACAAAGAAAATAATCTACGCTATAGCGTAAATGTAAAATTAGGAAAAAATTCAAATAATTTCAAATTAGAAAATAATGTTTTAATAAAAATAAAAGAGACAGAACACCAAGCAAATATAAAAGAAAGAAGAGATAGATTAAAAAATCTGATTGGATCTTTTTCTGTAAAAAATCCTGAAATAATAAAAAATAGAAATATAATCCTTATAGATGACGTCCTAACAACAGGAGCTACACTCACTGAAGCTAAAAAAATATTAAAACAATCAGGTGCAAGAAAAATAATTGCTTTCACAATAGCACACTAATTTTTGTCCACTATCTTTACATATGAAAAGTTAGTAGACAAAAAAAGAAAGCATTGCCTCCACTTGTTATTACACATTAAAAACGAAAAAATCCACTTACCTGAATTTTTCCATTCAAACAAGTGGATTTCAATTATTTTTTTCTCTTAGAAGTTAATTTAGAAATTAATTCACCCCTAGGATCAAAAAATCTCGTAAATAATTCGAGTATTTTTTCTCGAATTACCCACTTTTTCCAATAAAAACTTTTATGAAGCTTTTGAAAATATTCAATCCAGTAAACTTTACCGTTAGACATCTTACAAAGAATATACTCTGTAGTTAAAATATCACATCCATTTATTTTAAAACCTTTTAATAAAGCTTTTATGTGCAAAGCTTGTCTTGAATCTGTCACAAAAATGAATCTTTCTTCAACCTTCTTTTTTATCCATTCAATTTGTGACGGAGTATCGAAAGTATACTCTTCTATAAGAATAATTTCTTTTGGGATGCCTCTTTCTATTAAATACTCTCGCATTAATTCAGCAAAAGATTTTTGCATTTTTCTAAGTTTTCCTCCTCCTACTATTATTCTCCAAATCTCATTATTTCGGAAAAGAACAACAGCCGCTTCTAAGCGATTTTCAGTGTCCCAAAACAGCCCTGAATGTTTTTTATTATCTTCAAAACCAGGTGCTATAATTATTGTTTTAGGATATCCTAATTCTTCTTGAACTTTCATTTTTTCCTCCTCGGAAAATTTTTTGATTAGATTATTTAATTATTTAGAACATTTTTACCTACACATATGATATCATATATTGTCTTTTTTGTCAACATTTTGTTATTACTTCTGTATTCCTATATAATAAAAGAATGAAATATTGTAAAGATTGCGAACCAGCACAGGAAATACACTCCATAGCTTATTTTTCTGTAGTAATGAGTTATATAAGTGATCCATTTTTTGGTTTCATGGAAAAACTTTTTAAAAATACAGCCGAAGCCATATCAAATAAAACTTCCATTCCCTTCATGAAGCTAATGGTCTTTTTAAGACTTGGATATTTTTCTGACAAACCAGACGAAAAAGATAGCTTCCGTACAAAATGTTTCTGGGATGAAGCTATAAGACGTGGAATAAAAATGACTGAATTTCATATGGGAATAATAAAAGATGCATTTATTGCAGAATACAAAGACAAAATAATAACTTTCGATGGCCTACCACGTCCTGAATATTTAGAATCTGATTCAATAGACTGGATGGATAATAAAGGAATAATGAAAATAAAATTCTTAAAAGAAGGATTGCCTTTAGCAAAAGGTGGCGTAGCTTTCACAAAAAGAAAAGCACTCAAAATTTTTAATGGAATAACAAAACCAGTTATTACGAAACCAAACTTGGGTTCACGTTCTCGTCACACTCTCATACATATAGATACAGAAGAAAAACTTCTTTATGGATTTAAAAAAGCAAAAAAACTTTCTCCATTAGTCGTAATAGAAGAAGAATTACAAGGTTATCTTTTCAGAGCAACCTTAGTAGGAGGAAAATTAGTAGGAGTCGTCAGACGTGATCAACCAGAAGTAAAAGGAGATGGAATACATACATTACAAGAATTAATGAATAAAGAAAATGAAAGACCAGAAAGAGCTGGACCAATATTTCATAAAATTGTTATCGATCCTGATGCAGAAACAGAATTAAAACGAGAAGGAATAGGAATGCAAAATATTCCAGAAAAAGATAAAATAATTACATTTTCACAAAAGACTAGTAGAGGTATCGGTGGATCAACAACAGAAGTCACAGACTTGATACATCCTGAAAATATAAAAATGTTAGAAAAATTAGGAGCTTATCTAAAAGACCCATTGGTTGGTGTAGATTTCATAATTGAAGAAATAACTAAATCATGGAAAGAAGAACAACATTGTGGAATAATTGAATGTAATTCTTTACCGTTTATTGACCTACATCACTACCCTCTTTTTGGTAAACCAAATAACGTTGCTGCAAAACTTTGGGATCTCGCAATGCCAGAATCTAAAATAGAATAAAAACCAAAAGCAGCTAATTTGTATTTTTTATAGTTTCTCAAAAAATTTATCTTTATATCTAGAAAGAATCATAGGTTTACCTTGTTCATCTAATGGAACATCGTCTACTACCAAACCATGTATATTGATAGTATCAACAATCATTTTTAATTTAGGATCTTCACTAATTTGCTTTTTTATTTCAATAAGTGCCTCTTTATCTTTCAATACAAGAATACCTTGACCAGAAATTTCTTTATCTTTGTTATGAGCAAGAATACTACTGCCTATATCACCCCTTAAAGAATCACCAACAAATATTAATTTATCTTTCGGAATTATAAGTCCTTTTTCTTTCATCTTATCAATTAAATAATAGATAGCATTTTCTTTTCCCCCACCAGCCATCGTCTCATCAGTTGCAATATCTAAAAAAATATCAGAAAGTTTAAGATATTTTGCTATTTTCTCTACAAATATTTTTGCATTAGCTGTAAAACCAACCATTGGTATTCCAATCCTCTGATATATTTTTGCTAAAATAAAAATGGGTCCAATGTTTAATTGTTCAAATTTTTCAGGGTGTTCCTTATAAAGATCATCAGCAAAACCTGCTGCTATCTTGCCATAAGCTTCCAAAATCCTTGCAGCAATATTATGAGCCTTATTACCAGGTTCATCAATTTCTTTAGCATATAAATTAAAACGCTCTTTTAAATAAACTTCTGGATCTTTCCATTCATTATGCCCATCTATATATATCCCACGCATACGATCAAATTCACGAAAAGAATTTCCAAGTTTAAAACCTTTAAAATATGTCTCTTCTAATTCTTTAGGGTCTTGTTCAGGAAAAAGTTCTGCTATTGTTTTCCCATGAATAATATCTAAGTGTGCTAATGTTCCATCAATATCAAAAAATGCCATAGCCCGAGGTTTACCATCTTCCATAAGTTCAATTTTTATTTCTTTTTTATCTCCATTTATATCTTCTAGTTCAGATTTAATAGAAATATATTTTTTTTCTAAACCGTGAATTTGATTAAAACTTTCAAAAATATCATTCATATTATTTTCCCCTCTCCTTTATAAGAAGAGGGCTAGGGTGAGGTGAATTTTAATTTATTTTTTCTACGACAATTTCTGATTCAGGATTGTAAGCATTTGGATCCATTTCAAGATATGAAATATATTTTTCTTTAACAACAAAATCACCTAAGAATTTTAAAAAGTCTTCTCTTTTTTCTACTTCTCCTTTTTCAATTAAATGTTCAATCGGATGCGCTTCAGGAGTATATTCAAAATGTCCACGAATTTCTCCATCACTAAATACACGCAAATGATATTGGTCTTGAAAATCTGTCAATTTTCTCCAACTCAAGACTTGCCCACTATCTGTCCATGCGACAAAGTGATTACCAAAACCCCATCTTGAATGCAAATATAATTTAAGCTCTTCTAGCGTTTTACCGGACGCTAACCATCCAATATGATACTTCTGCCTTTTTGTATTGTGATGAATAATGCCATATTTTAAAAGAAATTTCTGAACAGGAGAAAAAAACCCATAAACAAAATGCCATATCTTTAATTTAATTTTATCGAAAAAAGTCATACAATTACTATACCATAAATTTCGAATTGACAGAATATATTTAAAATATATACTTAAAATATTATAAACCTTTTTAGTTAAAAAAATTATATATGGAAACAGAAACAAAAATAGAAACAATAACACAAAATGAACCAAATCAATCTAATAAAGCAACTCCTGAAAATTCTTCAATTTCAAACAAATTATCAATTCCAATGGCAATCATTGTCGCTGGAGCACTAGTAGCTGGAGCAGTATATTTTTCTTCTATTAAACCAAAAGATACAGCACCTGCGTTTCAACCAGAACAAGGTACTGCTAACTTAGAAAATGTAAGAGCAATAAGTGCTACAGACCATATTCGTGGAGATATAAATGCACCTATAAAAATAGTAGAATACTCAGATACTGAATGTCCTTTCTGTAAACGCTTTCACGTTACAATGCAACAAGTAATGAATGAATATGGTAAAAATGGAAAAGTCGCTTGGGTCTATCGTCATTCACCAATAGATTCACTTCATCCAAAAGCAAGAAAAGAAGCCGAAGCAACTGAATGTGCAAATGAATTAGGTGGAAATGATAAATTCTGGGAATATATAGATCGTGTTTATGAAATAACACCAGCAAACAATGGTCTCGATCCATTAGAACTTCCAAAAATTGCAACGTATGTAGGACTCAATGTTACAGATTTTAATACTTGTTTAGATAGTGGTAAATATGCAGCACATATAGAAGAAGATACAAAAAATGCAGTTGCTACCGGTGGTGGAGGTACTCCATGGAGTATAGCTATTGCAAAAGATGGAAAAAAATATCCAATAAATGGTGCTCAACCATACGAAACAGTTAAACAAATTATTGATTCTTTACTTAAATAAAAAATATGGATTTTATCTTTAATTTAGATTTACCGATGTTCATTAAAACTATCGGCTATTTGGGAATCTTTATCATTATATTCGCTGAATCAGGATTATTTTTTGGTTTTTTTCTACCAGGAGACTCTCTACTTTTTACTACTGGATTATTAGCATCACAAGGTTATTTTGATATTTTAATTCTTATCCTACTCATCACCTTAGCAGCTATTCTCGGTGATCAAATAGGTTATTTATTTGGATTAAAAATCGGACCAAAAATTTTCGTCCGTGATGATTCTTTTTTCTTTAAAAAGAAATACATATCAGATGCAGAAAATTTTTATCGGAAACACGGAAAAAAAGCAGTCTTAATAGCTCGTTTTATACCTATCGTACGTACATTCATACCAATATTGGCTGGAGTGGGTAAAATGCATTATGCAACCTTCATCACATACAACATATTCGGAGGATTAATGTGGGGTGCAGGCATAACCCTATTAGGATATTTCTTAGGTCAACAAATTCCAAATATTGATAAATATTTAATACCAATAATATTCCTCATAGTATTAATCTCTATCTCCCCAACAATTTTTTCATTTATTTACAAAAAAATTAAAAACTAATAAAAAATAAAAAATATAAATTAGTGCTTTCTGCAACATACGCTTCTAAAAGTTAGTATATTGTTTCCAGGTTGATATGCGAGTTGCGAGAAAGCAGCTAATTTATGTTTTTTGTTTTTTTAATTAAAAACTCTTTACTTGGCATACTTTTTATAAACCGCACATAATTTTCTGCTGAAAATTTGCTATGCTCGGCTCGTCAGCCTGCGCAATGCTTTCTAAAAAGTACGCCTGCGATGAGTTTTTAATTAAATATGTTAAAATATACACATGTATGAATCAATAAAAAACTTCAATAAACAATTTTTATATGAACCTGAGATAAAAAACTATGAGAATTTAGTTAAAAAATCTAGTTTCATTGTTGTTGGAATGGGTGGATCTGCTCTTGCTCCCCTACTACTGAAAACATGGAAACTAAAAATTGACATTATAATTCATCGTGATTATGGCTTACCAGAATTTCTTGATGAAGAATTAAAAAATAAACTAATTATATTAAGTTCCTACTCTGGAAACACAGAAGAAGTTATATCTGCATTTAAAGAAGCAAAAAATAAAAATCTAAATATGTGCATAATATCAACTGGTGGTAAATTATTGTCATTAGCTAAAGAAAATAATATTCCTTACATAGAGCTACCTAATATGGGTATACAACCTCGTATGGCTCTTGGTTTGTCTATAAAGGCATTTCTAAAATTTATTGGAGAAGAAGAGGAATTAAAAAAAATTGGAGAACTAGCAACGACCTTAAATCCGAGTGATTATGAGAATGATGGAAAAGCGTTAGCAGAAAGAATGAAAAATTGTATCCCTATTATTTATTCTTCAAACAATAATTCGTCTATCATTTATAACTGGAAAATTAAATTAAATGAGACAGGCAAGATTCCTGCATTTTACAATGTTTTTCCAGAATTAAATCATAATGAAATGACAGGTTTTGATATAAAAGATTCCACAAAAGTATTAAGTAGCAAATTTTACTTTATTATCTTGAAAGACAATAAAGATAATCCAGAAATTTTCAAAAGAATAGAAATACTCGGTAAATTACTCAAAGACAGAAATTTCCAAGTTGAAATAATAGAACTTAATGGAAAAGATACTTGGTATAAAATTTTCTCTTCACTTCTCTTGGCTGATTGGACTGCCTACTACACAGCACTAGAATATGGACTAGAACCAGAACAAGTCCCAATGGTAGAAGAACTCAAGAAACTTATTGCTTAAAAATGTTTGCGGTGTATGTTGGACAAAGTTCGAAACTATTTCGAGCTAAATCCAAATGATTAAAGCTAATGTGCACGCTCGACGATTTTCTTAATTTTAATATTTCCACTACGCTCGGCTAATGTGCTAATTCCAAATGGACTCGGAAAATGGAAACAAATATTTTGGGGATTAGGATTTCCATTTTCCTCGGCTGTACCTTTTGGCGAGATTCCGAATTCTGCCCGCAGGAGGGGTTTGGGGAGGAATGCGGGCGTATT
>JBAZOQ010000003.1:0-77419 GCA_041648595.1 Minisyncoccota bacterium
GAACTGAATGAGTCTCTCCTGTAGCTATAACAAAATCTTGTGGAGTTTTCTGTTGAAGCATTTTCCAAGCTGCTTCCATATATTCAGGAGCATAACCCCAATCACGCTTAGCATCAATGTTGCCTAATTCAAAATTATCTAATAACCCTAGTTTTATTTTTACCATAGATTTCGTAATTATACTAGCGACAAAACTTTCTCTACATCTTGGAGATATGTGATTAAAAAAAATCCCAGAACAAATAAAAAGATCATATTTCCCCCTATAACCTATTACATATTTATTATGAGCTTTAAATTTAGCTTTGCCGTATGGACTTGTAGGATTAAATAATGTTTCTTCGTTCTGAAATACTTTTCTTTTATCAAAAATTTTAGAACTTCCTGCTTGAAAAATCTTTACTTTAGAATTGACTTTCACAGCTTCATCAACCAAATAACCAAAACCAAAAAAATTTACATTATATGTCTCCTTAGAAATTTTAAATGATACAACATCATCAGATTGAGCTGCAAAATTATAAATTTCATCTGGTTTAGCTATTCCTATAACTTTTTTAATAGATTTCAAATTACTAAGATCTCCTTTTATTAAAATTATTTTTTTATTTTTATATAGCTTTTCAATATTCAACAAAGAATCTTTTTTAAAACTACGAACTAAACCAAAAACCTTGTAATTTTTTTTCACAAGCAATTCAGCTAAATATGATCCATCCTGTCCAGCAATACCTGTGATTAAAGCTTTTTTTTTATACTTAGGCATAATAAAATATAGTATATCATTTAAGACAAAAAGAATACCACCCAAATTAAATTGTTTATTTTAATATAAATATATGTTATATTTCTATTATAAATTATGCTTAAATTATCAAATAAAAAAGTTGAAATATTTTATCCGACCTGTAATATAGATACAGTAAAAGATGGTCGCGGTGGTATATTCACGTGGATTCCACAAGATGCAATTATGGAATTCAATATGTTATATTTTACTCCTGGAGCCTCAAGAGGAAATCATCGTCACCCTGAATTTGTGGAATATTCTTTAATTGTTGATGGATCTGCAGTTGTTGTCACTAAAGATGCACCATCTATGAAAGAAAGAGTAATACACGTCAGCAAAGGTTCTTGTATTAGGACACCAAAAGGTGTCAGCCATACAATACATGCAATTACCAATCTAACAGTAGTAGCTATGCTCACCAAACCTTGGGATGATTGCAAGACTCCTATTATTAGAGAAAATATTTTGAAGAAATAAAATGACTACAATAGGCCTTTTTGGTGCAAATGGATTTGTAGGCAAAAAATTGTATACTTCATTAATTAAAAAAGGATACACTGTCTTTCCTATTACTCGTGACAATTATTCTGAAAATATAGGAAAGTTTTACGATATTGTAATAAATGGAGCTATGCCCTCTCAAAGATTTTCAGCAGAAACTAACCCTGAAAAAGATTTTAAAGAAACCGTTCAAAAAACTGCAGATATATTCTATAACTGTACTTTTAATAAATTTATTCAAATTAGTACCATTTCAGCTAGATGCCAATTAAATACTATATATGGAAGACATAAACTTACAGCAGAAAATATATGCAACTGTAATAATAATCTAATAATACGCCTCACTTCTATGTTTGGTAATGATTTAGAAAAAGGAGCATTAATAGATATATTAAAAGGTCAAAAAGTTTTTGTCGACAAAGAAAGCAAATATAGTTTTGCTGATATTAATTTTGTAGCTGATTATATAGCGTCCAATCTAGACAAAAGTGGTATATTGGAAGTTGGTGCACACAATTCTGTAAAATTAATAGATATTGCAAATTATCTTGAAACTTCTGTAGAATTTAATGGCCCTTTAGATATACAAGAAGTAGAGAATATAGATCCAGATTTGCCTGATGCTAAAGAAGTTTTCAAATTTATTGATAATTACAAAATAAATTTTAAAAATGCAAAAAACAAAAATAACTAAATGTAGATTTTGTGGAAATCCTTTTCTTGTTCCATGTATTAACCTTGGTAGTCAATATTTATCTTCAATCTTCCCTAAAAATATTTCCTATCGTAAAAATATTAAAAAACAACCACTAAATTTAGTTTTGTGTAAAAAAAATAAAAATAGTTGTGGTGTTTTACAACTAAGCCATTCTTTTAATATGTCAAAAATGTATGAAGAGTATCCATTTACTAGCTCTACGAACTCTTCTATGCCCAAAATTTTAAAAGACGTGCTCGATAGTGCTCTCTCTTATGTTGATTTAAAAGAAAAAGATTTGATTTTAGATATCGGTGGAAATGATGGAACCTTATTGTCATATTTAAAAAACACAAAATGTGATTTACTTTGTATTGACCCTGCGCAAAACATAAAACCAATTTTTACTTCAAAAAAATTTAAAATAATTACAGATTATTTTAACGAAAAAGTTTATAAATCCGCAACAAAGAAAAAAGCAAAAATAATTTTCAGTATTGCTATGTTTTATCATTTATACGATCCAATCAAATTTTCAAAAGAAATAGAAGCTTGTTTGTCCGATGATGGTATCTGGGTAATTCAAATGGCCTATCTTCCAACTATGATTAAAACAAATATGTATGACAATGTTGTACACGAGCATGTAGGATATTACGCAATAGATAATATGCACTGGATTATGGAAAAAGTTGGTCTAGAAATTTTTGATGTAACGTTAAATGACACTTATGGTGGAAGTTTTAGATTGTTTATAAAAAAGAAAGGATGTCTAAAATATCCCAAATCTAAACGTTATAATAAAGAATTGAAAAACGAAAAAAAACTCCAAATTTATAATCCAGTAACCTATAAAAAATTCATGAAACGAGTAGAAAAAACGCGTATAGACTTACTTTCTTTGTGTAAAAAAATTAAATCAGAGGGTAAAAGCATTTGGATTTATGGTGCCTCTACTAAAGGTAATACTATTCTTCAGTATTGTGGAATAACAAAAGAATTGATAGAAGCCGCAGCTGATGCTAATCCCTTTAAGTTTGAAAAATATATTATAGGGTCTAATATACTAATCAAAAAAGAAACAGAAATGCGTTTAACAAAACCAGATTATTTGCTCGCATTACCTTATAGTTTTATAAATGCATTTATTAAACGTGAAGCTAAACTAGTTAAAGATGGTACTAAATTTATTATTCCTCTACCAAAAGTAAAAATTATTAAATAAAAATGAAAAGCAAAATTTTTAAAATCTCAATAATAATATTATTTATATCTTTTTTTATTTTATTGAACTGGAATTCTTTTTCTGCTCCATTTGAACGCGATGAAGGTGAATATGCCTACTCAGCTTGGTTACTTCGTACTGGAGGCACACCATATCAAGATTCTTTCTTACAAAAACCACCTTTAATTATTTATACTTATCTCATAGGACAAATGATGAACCCATTAGCAGTTTGGCCTCCAAGAATGTTAGCCTCTATTTTTATATTTATAACAGCAATTTTAATTTATCTAATCGCGAAAAAAGAATGGGGAGAAATAGCTGGTGTATTTTCAGCTTTTTTGTTTTTACCAATGGTTGGATTCCCTGTTTTGGCTCCATTTGCTGCTAATACTGAAAAATTTATGATTTTACCAATGATCGGAGTATTAGCTCTTTTTGTTTATTTTAAAAATAGTTTAAAATCGTGGCCATATATTTTAACAGGAATACTTTCTTCAATAGCAATTTTTTATAAACCAATATCTTTACCAGTAATTATTTTTATAAATATTTTTTGGTTATTTAAACTTTATAAATCTTACGAAAATCCTAAAATATCCTTATTGGTCAAGCCTTTTTTACTACTTGGAGGTTCAACGATATTAACAAGTATAATAATACTGCTTCCATTTTTTAAAGTCTTGCATAGTTTTTTTCAAGAAGTTTTTACTTTTAATCTTTTCTATGCCAGTACTTTTGATAATCCATTGGGTAATTTTATAAATTATTTAAGTAAATTTTTTCACTATTGGTGGGTTTTGTTATTTCTTTTATTTGGTTTACTTTTTGAAAAACCTAAAAATATTTTATATTATTTTCTATTACTAACAATTTCTTTATTAACTGTATTCTCATCTCCTATTGGACTTGGACATTATTATTTAATGATAATGCCATTCCTGGCTTTACTTTGTGGGACTTTATTTAACTCTATTTTAGAATCATTATCTTTAAATAATAAACAAAAGAAAATAAGCATAATTATTATTTTACCTATAATCCTTTTTATAATACTATTTCCTTTTAAAGAACAATTCTCGCTAAATCCACAAAAACTCTCTGAATGGGTTTATGGAACTGCTAACCCTTTTGGTGAATCACAAGAAGTAGCTAACCATTTAGCTCTAATTACCAATAAAAATGATTATGTTTTTGTAGCTGGATCAGAGCCACAAATTTATTATTATGCTCAACGAAAAAGTCCAACTCGTTTTGTAATTACCTATCCCCTCAATCTCCCAACTCCCTTCAGGGAACAATTTCAAAGTGAATTAGTTAATGATCTTCAAAAAACTCCACCACAAGCAATAATTATTTCTCAAAGATTATATAGTGGTCTTTGGAATGAAGGAAGTCCTCAAATTTTTATAAACTATTTTAATAATTTTACTTCACAAAATTATAAAATTGTGGGAGGATATGTTTGGGATAGTTCGGATAATGGTCATTGGCAAGAAATACTAAATGATAAATCAAAACAAAATGCTAGTTTGTTATTATTAATAAAAAAATAAATGGAAGAACAAATAGAAGAACATACACCTTATTTAGATAAATATAAACCTTTCTTTTGGATACTTGGAATTGGCTTTTTATTATATCTTCCTACTTTATTTTTTAACTTTACATACTTAGATGACAACAACTTAATATTAGAAAATCAATATTTTCTATCAAATATATCAAATATATTTCAATCTTTTTCAATTGATGTATTCCACATTTTCAATTCTTCAGCCTTTTATTATAGGCCTCTTTTAACTATTTCATTTATTTTTGATTATCAAATAGGAGGAACAAATCCTTTTATGTATCATTTTAGTAATATACTTTTACATATTATCTCTTCTTATTTAATTTTTATATTTTTAACTAAATTAAATTACAAAAAAACTTTATCATTTCTATTTTCAATTATTTTTCTAGTACACCCTGTTCTAACTCAAGCTGTTTCTTGGATCCCAGGGAGGAATGATTCTATGCTAGCAGTTTTTGCTCTTGCTACATTTATATTTTTTATAAAATACATAAAGGAAGAAAAAATAAGTAATCTTATTTGGAGTTTATTATTTTTTGGATTATCTATTTTTACAAAAGAATCAGGCATAGTAATATTTCCTATAATTCTTTTCTATTTATTATTTATTTTTAAAGAAAAGAAACTTTCATTAAATAAATTTTATTTTTTCTTTGGATCAACCATTCTTCTCGGCATTTGGGCTATGTCTAGACATTTTGTACTTAAAGATTCACCTTCTCTTGGTATTGTAGAAATGTTTAAATCTATATATTTTAATTTTCCTGCTGTCATACAATTTGCAGGAAAGATATTTTTACCATTTAATTTAAGTGTTCTACCAATTATAGAAGATACTACATTTTTATATGGAATAATTTCCATAATTTTATTGACTATAATACTTTTTATTACAAAAACAAAACGTTGGGTTTATATTTTATTTGGAGTTATTTGGTTCTTTGCATTTTTATTACCTTCTTTTATACGTCCAAATTCTACATTAGTGGCTGATTTTATAGAACACAGACTTTACGTACCAATAATTGGTATTTTTATATTATTACTTGAAACTAATTTCATAAAAAATATTGATTTTAAGAAAAAAACTCATTTAATAATTATAAGCTCTGTACTTATTTTATTTAGTACAATAACGATCACATATAGTTTTAATTTTAGTAATAGGTTAGCATTCTGGAATAATGCTGCAAAAAATTCCCCTCACTACCCTCTTGCTCATAGAAATCTAGGTGCTATGGAATATTTGGACGGCAACATGGATAATGCAGAAAAAGAATTTAAAATTGCTTTGGAGCTAAACTCGCAAGAAGAAATGGCACACAATAATTTAGGCCTCATATATGCCAGTCAAAATAAATCAATAGAAGCTGAAGAAGAATATAAAAAAGAATTAGAAAATAATCCATATTATGATAACGCATATTTTAATTTAGGATTATTATATTGGCAACAAAAAAAATACGATGAAGCAAAAATCAATTGGGAAAAAACTCTAGAAATTAACCCAAACTATACAGATGCTTTTAATGCACTAATGTTGTATCACTATGAACAGAAAAATTATAAAGAAATGACTCTTTATGCAAATGAACTTTATAAAAGAGGAGTACAAATCCCAGCTGAAATAATAGAAATTATAAAAACTCAGTAAAAAATAAAAATTAGTGCTTTCTGCAACATACGCTACTTAAAGCTAGTATATTGTTTCCAGGTTGATATGCGAGTTGCAAGAAAGCAACTAATTTTTATTTTTTCTTATTAATACAAGCTTTTATAAAAGCTGTAAAAAGAGGATGTGGTGCTAAAGGACGAGCTAAAAACTCTGGATGAAATTGTGTACCAAGAAAAAATGGATGTTTACTTTTTGGAAGCTCTGCTATCTCCATCAAATGCCCATCTGGAGACCTACCTGAGAACACAAGCCCTTTTGCTTCAAGTAAAGCTATAAATGCTGTATTCACCTCATAACGATGACGATGCCTTTCTGTTATAAGAGTCGGCCCTTTTTGAAAATTTAAGAACCGACCTAAAGGAGAGGAAACATAGGCATTTTTGGCTATGGTATTGTCACGCAAAACTGCTTTATATTCTCCTAAACGCATAGACCCACCATATAAATTATTTTTTAATACTTCTTTTTGTGATTCCATCACATCTATTACCATATTTTTAGAATTTGGATTTACTTCTCTTGTATTAGCATCTTTCAATCCTAAAATATTTCGTGCATATTCTATCACCATCATCTGCATACCATAACAAAGACCAAAATAAGGAATCTTGTTTTCACGAGCATATTTTATAACATTCAAATTTCCTTCCACACCACGAGAACCAAAACCTCCAGGAATAATAATACCATCATATTTTTTTAGTTCTTTTAATTTACCTGAATTTTTTTCAAAATCAACAGAACTAAGCCATGTCATAACTGGTTTTCTATTTTGTCCAAAACTTGAATATTTTATTGCTTCAATTACAGATAAGTAAGAATCAGATAAAATATAATCCCCCGTTTCAAAATATTTCCCTATCATCGCTATTTTTATTTTATCTTTACCATTGTGCGCATGCTTAGCAAAATTTTTCCATTTTCCCCAAGCTTTTTGATCTGGTTTTTTAGAAACAATATTTAAAATATCACAAATCTTATCTGAAAGTTTTTCTTTTTCAAAATTTAATGGAATATCATAGATACTATCAACATCTGGAGCAGATATAACTTTATTGACTGGCATATTACAAAAAAGTGAAATTTTTTCTTTTCTTTTATTGTCAAGAGGTGCGCTAGCTCTAGCTATCAATATATCAGGTTGAATACCTGAAGCATTGAGCGTCCTCACTGCATGTTGAGTTGGCTTAGTTTTCATTTCACCAATTTTTTGTGGAGTCGGTAAATAAGACACCATAACAAAAACGACATCTTTAGGTGAAGAAAGTTTCATCATTCTAGCTGCTTCTAGAAAAAGCATATTTTGATATTCTCCAACAGTACCTCCTATTTCAATAACCACAACATCAGCTAAAGCATTCTTTCCTGCCTCTTTGATACGTCCTATAACTTCAAGAGGAATATGCGGAACGACTTCAACACATTTACCTTTATATTCTAAATTTCTTTCTTTTTCTATAACTGTTTTATAAACTCGGCCTGTCGTCATATAATTTATTCGAGTCAAATCTATATCCAAAAATCTTTCATAATTTCCCATATCTTGATCTGTTTCATCGCCATCTTTAAGTACAAAAACTTCCCCATGTTCTGTGGGGTTCATTGTACCAGCATCAATATTTATATATGGATCAATTTTAATAGAAGTAACTTTCAATCCACGATTTTTTAAAATAAGCCCTAGAGATGATGAAGTAATGCCTTTTCCGACTCCAGAAATAACTCCCCCTATAACAAAAATATATTTAGTCTGTTTTACCATATTAATTATTTATCCGCCTAAATTTTTTAATTTTTTCTAATTTATTGTTTATCTTTATTTTTGTGAAAAATTTTGGTGGATTACTTGTTTAAATATTTTCTAGTCGCAATAAAACTAGAAATCATTGAAAGAATAACACCTGATAATAAAATAATCATGGAAATCTGAAATAAATTTGAAACATAATAATCATACATATTAAGTCCTAAAAAGTTAGTCATCTTATTTCCAAGATAAACAGTAACTGGCCAAAAAATTATCAATGTTAAAATAGTCGCAATAATGCCATAAATCGCACCTTCTACCATAAAAGGTCCACTGACACGTGACTTGCTTGCCCCCACTAAACGCATTACACCTATCTCTTCTTTTGAAATAAAAATAGCTAACCGAATTGTATTAAATGTAATAATTATAGAAATAATTATTAAAATTAATGTAATTAAAAAACCTAATCTTTGTGCACCAGATATTATATTATTTAAACGATCTATAACTATCTTATTCTGATTATAATTTACTTTATCTATAATAGAAGTAGACCCTAGTACTAATGCACTGTCTCCTTTTAAAAAATTCGCAATACTTTCATATTGAGAAACCTCTCGTGCTTTCACATTCAAATATCCCCCAAGTGGATTAGAATTTATCTCATCTAATGCAGCAATCGTAGGATAATCATTCTCATGACGTGAACGGAAAAGTTTCAAAGCTTCTTCTGCACTAACATAAGAAACTTTTTCTACTTCTGGTAAATCCTCCAGAGATTCTTTCAAAGAATTTATTTTAATTTCTGGTGCATCTACAACAAAATAAATCGTTACATCAACTTTATCTTTTATTTGGTTAAGTGAAGAATGGAGTACTGCATTCAATAATATAATCGTAGTAATAACGGAGAGAGTAATGGTGACGACTAATACAGCAGCCCAAGAAATAATTCCACTTCTAGCAAAATTTACAAACCCAGCTTTTATAATTCTTTTTAAGTCAATCATTACCATATATTTATATTATATCACAACTTAAATCCACCTTTTTATACAGTATATTTACCATCTTTATCATCTCTAATAATCTTACCTTTTTCCATTGTAATCACTCTTTTCCCAATAGAATCAATGACGCCACGATTGTGAGTAGTCAAAATGACAGTTGTACCAAGATCATTTATTTTTTTCAAAATCTGAACTATTTCATATGTATTAATCGCATCTAAATTCCCAGTAGGTTCATCTGCAATAATAAGTTCAGGCTGATTTATGATAGCTCGTGCTATAGCGAGACGTTGCTGTTCTCCTCCTGACATTTGATTAGGAAAATGAAACATCTTTGCACTTAGATCAACAAGCTCGAGTACATGAGGAACATCGCTTTCTATTTCTTCATTTGTTTTGCCGACAGCTTCCATAGCAAAAGCAATATTTTCGTACGCAGTTTTATTATTTAATAATTTAAAATCTTGAAAAACTACACCAATGCGTCTTCTCAACTTAGTTAATTCATTATTTTTTATTTTAAATATATTTATTGACTCAAAAAAAACTGTTCCTTTAGTTGGAACTTCATCTCCTAAAATCATTTTAACGAGAGTCGTTTTACCTGCACCAGAATGTCCAACAATAGAAACAAATTCTCCTGACGTGATAGTCAAAGTAATATCGTCTAAAACAACAGAATCCTTTACAGACTTTTTATTATAAACTTTTGAAACATTATTAAAATAAATCATCTCTCTTCTATCTTATCACAAATTCTTTTCTGCCTCAATGAATATATCTAACTCCCCATTTAAGACCGAATTAATATCATTAGTTTCTACCCCCGTACGATGATCTTTTACCATTTTATATGGATGTAATACATAAGAACGAATCTGACTACCCCATTCTATTTCTGTTCCTTTACTTATTTTCATACTTTCTTCAACTGTCTTTTTTTCTTCTTGCGCTTTTTTAAATATCTTAGCTAAAAGTATAGACATAGCTCTTTCTTTATTCTGTTCTTGAGAACGTTCGCCTGTAGCATGAACAGAAATATTGATTGGTATATGAATGATTCTCACTGCTGTCTCTCTTTTATTAACATTTTGACCTCCAGGACCACCCGAACGACTATACTCTATTTTCAAATCATTAGGAGAAATATGAAAATCTTTTTCTTCTAATTTTGAAAATTTTGGCAATACCTCAACTAAAGAGAAAGAAGTATGTCTCAATTTTTTTGCATTAAATGGTGAGATGCGAACTAAACGATGCACACCAGATTCATTTCGAAGCATTCCGTAAGGACCCTGGCCGGACGCCTGGCGTCCGGTTATTTCAAAAGAAACATTCCTATATCCACCATCATCATTTTTATTTTCATGAATAAAAAAAATCCCCCAATTTTTTTTATCAGCATACTTCATATACATATTCAAAAGCATATGTGAAAAATCTTCAGCATCGTCTCCTCCTGCACCAGATATTATATTAATTATTGCATTACCTTTATCATACTTACCTAAACCTTCTTTCTTATCTTTAAGTTCTGAAATTTTTTTTAATGTTTCTTGTGCTTTATTTTTGTCATTCCAAAAATCTATCTTCTGCGTTTCTGCTTCTAGTTCTGTTATTTCTTTTTCTAAATTATTTTCCATACATTAAATTATGATATATTTTTAAAAAAACACAAAGCAATACTTTCTTTGACATACGCTACTTAAAGATACTTAATGACGTCAAGTTCGAGTGCGAGTCATAAGAAAGTATTGCTTTGTGTTTTTTTTGCATGAGCCGCTGGAAAGACTTGCACTTTCGACCCTCAATTTACGAAATTGATGCTCTACTGCCTGAGCTACAGCGGCTTATTAAATAAACACAAAATATTTTGTATTTATTCCTACTAGAGTCCCTCTTAAACAATACTAAAACTTACTTTATCAAAAATTAAGCAAAAAAGCTAAATATAAATCTCGTTTAGGAGTGAATTATCATTATTGACCAGAATGGCACTATCTGTGTTCCTAGAGCTTTCTAGGACATCAAGAAGCACATTGGCAGCAGAATGTGCTGTATCCTCGGGTGCAGGCTCGGTGGGCTCTTGGGGGCTTGGTGGAATAGAGTTTTCTTCGGGAGTTGGGTTTTGGGTTGTGTTTTGGTTGTCGGGCATAAAAATTACTTATCATTAATATATCTAACTTCATTTGAAATCATTTTTTTTGCTTTAAAATCTTCTCCGAAACTTTTAGGGAGAACGCGGATATTGTCTGCCGGATTTACCCAAACTATTTCAGCAATTTCGTGAGCGTGAGAACGAGCAAGTTTTTCAGTATTCAAATAATCTTTTCCATTTTTTATCTCAAAGAAAAATTCAATATATTGCTTGCCGTCCGTTTGTGTAAAATTGTTTATATAAAGCAGTTTACCTATTTCTGGTTTTACTCCCAACTCTTCAATTATTTCCCGAGACAAACATTCTTTTATATCTTCTCCCCATTCTAAATGACCACCCGGAAGCGCAGCAAAGCTTGTATCATGAGGATGTCGCACGGCTAAAAGTTTTCCTTCGTGTAAAATAATCGCTCGAACTTTGATAATAATTTTCTTTTCGTTTTCCATAAGTTTATTATAACACCTCATAACTCCTGCCAAGGTTCATGAGCTTCGTCATATCTAGCCTAGTTTCATCCATATTATTTATATTAAAATAAATGTTTATACTGGGGATAATTACTTTTTATAAATTTTTTCCACTCTCCAGTTTCTTTATTGCTACTAGATAAATCCGTCTTACCATATACTAACAAAATAGCCACAAACTTGTCTTTCTTGTGCCAAGCCACAATACACCTATTCCCCGACGTTTTTGCTGATTCTTTTGAATTTACTATTCTAAATTTAGTTTTTACTATTTTTATAATATCAGCATCAACCATTGTTTCTGCCCTATCGGTGAGCAAAAGATTATCAATACGTTCAAGTTCAGCGATAATAGCACGCAATGTAACATCCCAATATTTATTGTATTTCTTCTCAAAACTTTTTATGAAGTGCTTTTCTGTAAAAGCTTCAATTCTTACAAAATAATTGCTCTCCATAAATTAATATACTAAACCTGGATCCTCTTGAGTAATAAGTTCGTAAGGAATGAGTTCATTTTCTCTACATAAAAAATATGGCAATTGATTGTGTGTGAAGTTTACAATTTCTTGTGTTTTTTTACCTTTCCACTTTTCTGTGATTTTTTTCATTAAAGATTTTTCTTCGGTGGAAATTGTTTGAATTTTCTCATTCTTATTACTCTCCAATTCGCTTACCAAAAAACATTCTTTACCATTTTCATTTTTATGATCAATATGAATTTTTCCATCAGACTCAAGCTCGTCTAGGGCACGAAAGAATACATCCGGAACAGGACCATAAGCAATTTTTCTATATTGCATTCCGCTCATACTCTCTAAGTGGTCATAGAACCAAGCAAAATCTGTCAAGTAAAGTAATTTTGCAAGTTTTGTCTTGGGAATTTTTCCATCACTAGATACATTCATCCGGAGAAACGAGAGTATCATATGTTTATACTTTTGAAGATTGGAAATATTTCCTGACGATAATTCATCAACACCAATTCCAAAAAGCGTGGCAAGTTTTTTCGCTTCATCCAAACTAAGTTCTTGCTTGCCAGCCTCAATAGAGCTATATGTTGGTCGCGAAACCCCTATCGCTTTTGCAATTTGCTCTTGACTTAATCCGTTATTTTTTCTTAACTCTTTAATTTTTTCTATATACTTAATCATATGATTAAGTATATAGAAAACTTGTAAAAAAGTCAAGCAAAAACTGTTGATAACTTGACATATAAAAAGATATAATGCCAACTTTTTTACAACTCTTGCCAAAGTTCATGAGCTTCGTCAACATCTAGTCCAGTTTCGTCCATAAGTTCTTGAAGTTCCTCCGCTTCGTCTTTACTCATATCCTCCTCTGAAGTTTATCCGTCCTCTGGCGGGCTTTTTCGAATACTTCGTCGTCCATAATAAAATATTATGTAAATAGTTTTCCCGATGTATTCGCTAATGTTACTTTTGCTAACTGACATATTTCATCAATGGATGCGCCATTTTCTTTTAGCCCATAAAAATGATTTTCACCAAGCAGTATATACTCCCAAACCCTATCCATTCTGTCCTCGGAATTTAATTTGTTTATTCTTTGAACCCAATCAAGTGTTGCCAGTTGTTTTTGTTTAACATTTGGATCATGTAAATCTTTATCAGACTTTGTTTCAATGATATACATTTTTTCTGAAGTTTTCACAATAAAGTCGGGGCTATATAAAGACAAAAACCCATCTGTCCTTATATAAACTAAATGAGCAAAATTATGATAATACTCATTGACTTATACCAACCGCTTGGTATACTACTTAAAGTATCGAAAAAGGGGCGTCGACCGTTAGGACGATGGCCCTTTTTCATTTGGTAATTCATCTTTATTTTCCAATACTTCTCCATTGTCTTTTTCAACAAAAACATTAAAATTATAACTTCAAAACTTCCCATTCATCCCAATTGCCACGCTCGCATTTTCCCCAATCAAAAATCTTGTTATCATTAATTAGCCATATGTGATTTTTTTGTATAACAATACCGCCAAATAATTTTTTATTTTTTTGACCTGTCATATATTTTTGCAAAGCTTCAGCTTTGGCTTTGGTGTAGGTTTTTCCATCACGATCGCCAGCATCCTTAACTTCAAACAAACCAAGACGACCACCAGTCAATTTAACTAAGTAGTCGGGATAAAAAGTATAAATGCTGTTTTGATATTCATACTTAACGCCAAAATAATCCTGCTTGTTTTCACCATTTTTCCACCACCAATCAATTTTTGAAGCATTGGTGTTTAAAAAAGTTTCAAACTCTCTTTCTGGATTAGACCGATCAGTATTTAAATAGCACGGCTCGTAAGCATAATTTTTAACCTTAATTATTTCGTCGGTATATTCATTATAGAATTGCTCGTTTTGAAGTTCAAAAGAATATTTTTGCTCACTTTCTTCAACACGCTTGCGGACTTCATTTTCTTTGACTATTACATATTCGCTAATAGCTTTTGACAGTATATGTTCAAATACAATTCTGTTTTTATTATTCAAAAATATTTTTTGGGTTAATAGAGACGGGTCAGGCCAATTTTCAGCATCAAGATTATTATTAAACCAAAGATAAATAGCCGTTTTAACAGCTGGAACAGAACGCTTAACATTTTTAAACGATCCTAAATTATTTTTAATAACTTGTTCAAATAAAATCTGTAATTCATCAGTCGCGACATTTAATCTAGCCCAAGCATCGGGATTTACTTTTCCCTCGATCTGATCGAAACTTTTTACATCAAGAGATGTGTCAGCAATTAATTCTTGTTGGTACTTTTTAATATCAAGATTAATGTCTTTATTTTCAACTGCTTTTATATTTTCTTTAAGTTTTCCATTTTTAGTAATGCCAAAATACGCATTCGCTGTCTTTTCAAATACTGGCACAAAACTTGAAGTAATGTCGCCATAATCAGCACGAGCTTTATAGTATGATTCAATTTTAATAGGTTTGTATTTCTTAATGCGAGTTGCTTTGAGATGTTTAATAATATTTGGATTGTATTCTTCTTTTTTAACTGAAATTGACAGTAAGTTGGTATAAATATAACCCTTATTTAAAATTTCATTATCATAATGTTTTTGTTCTGGCATTCTCAAAATACGACCAACAGTTTGTATTTCAAAAACAATGTTGTGTGTCTCTCGGAATTTAACCAAAATGTGAGCCCGAGGACAATCCCAGCCGGTATCAATGGCTTGTTTGAAAATTAAAAATTCAATTTCATTGTTCGGTTCGGAAATCCAATCAATCAGCTCTGATTTTTGTTCGGCTAACCAAACAGCAAGTTTGCCATTGCCATGTCCATCTTTTCGTTCAGTGATATTTTTACTAGCTAAAAACTTCTTAATCGCTTCAATTTTTTGCTCACCGGCTTCGGCTGTTGGAATTTGCACCAAAACTAGAGGATTTATATTTGAACCTTCTTTTTTAAACGCTTTCAAAAGCTCAAGTCGCTTTTGAAAGGATGCTTCTAACACAGCTGTCTCTGAATCTTCTTCTAATTTTGCAATTTTTTCTATATCTTCATTAATTATCAATTCTTTTTTTATCATTCCTTCCTCAATTACATCTTTAGAATTTACTTTCACAAAACCTGCTTTGGTTTCAAACAACTGAGCCACAGTCGGTATTAATTTTGGCGTAGCGCTCATTTCCATAACAAGATCAGCCGAAATAATCTGTCGTAATTCTTGAGCTCTTTCGCTAGTAGCATTTGTGTGACTTTCATCAATAATCAAAATTATTTTTCTCTGTTGTTCTCTGGTTTTTTCCAATACATCACGGAAATTTAATTTTTCGCCATCTTTCATTAAAAGCACTTTCCATTCGCCAGTCTTACTGTCTTTGCTTCGCAATTTTTCCCAATTAGCCACCACAACTTCATTTTTAACAATTCTCTCTCGTCCACCTGAAAATTCTTCCTCAGCTAAAGTAACCCGAGGAAATCCAGCAAAAACTTTTTCCAAAGAGTGCTTGCTCTGCAAATGCAGTTCGCCTTTGCCAATACTCATCCACACGAAACAAATATCGTCATTGGGAAGTTCTTTGATAAGTCCTTCAATAAATTTAGCAGTCATGATAGTTTTACCCGAACCGGTAGGAGCTTGAAAAACCAAGGCTTCGCCCGGTCCGTCAAAATTTAACAACTTAACGGCAGTTTCAATCAACTGATCAACGGCTTTTTCTTGATATGGTTTAAGATTAATATTCATAAATTTGTTTATAGACATCTAATATTTTTTGCGGTATAGGTTCTAAAGAAACATTTTTCCAGCCAATAAAATCGCTTTTATCCAAACCAAGCGGGTCAAGAGTAAAACAATAAAAGATTTTCTCGCCGTCAATTTTATTTAACTCTTTTTTAAGTTCAGATAAAGTTTTATGTTCTAAGGCATAATATACTGCCAAAGTTTTGTCGCCTTGTTGGAAAATACGATAATCATTTGTTTTTTTAATCTCGTCAAAAATGCCTTCTCGCAAGCAAAGCATTTCTGTACATTCTTTTGTTATGCGAATTTTGAAATCGTCTTTATTGGAAGCGTTTTTAATGAATTTAGTTTTGAAATATTTTAAATTAGATTTTATTTTTTTTAAACGAGGATATAAATATCCATCAATTATATTCCCGTTTCCATTTTCTTTGTTATAAGTACACAAAATAAATTGTCTATTTCCTTTATCGTTTTCGTTCACTAATGAAGTAGCAACACCAGTTGTTCCAGAACCGGCAAAAAAATCTAAAATAATCCCGTTTTTATTTGGATGTAATTTAAGTATTCTTTTTATTAAAGATAAAGGTTTTTGTGATAAAAAATTTACATATTCATCAGAACTACCTTGTAATGGTTTTATTTCTTCATCTATCCATATATCTGACACTAACACCCCTTCTCTATCAGACAAATATTGTTTCTTTGAAAATCGTCCATTTTTTGAAGTAAAAATTAAACCTTCCTTGTCCCAATTTTCTAATTTTTGAAGTGAATAGAGCCATGGCGCTAATCTACCTTTAAATTTAACCCTTTTTCTATTTTCTGTTCTTTGTGACCCTTGTGCTTCTAACTCTATTAATCTAAATTTTCCTTTGTCATCACTATAGCTATAAGGTTTTAACGATTTTTCATCAAAAGAACGATAAATATTATTTATTTTTAATTGGTTAATATTTTTTGCAAAAAACAAAACATATTCGTGTTGGTTCCCAAGTTCTGACGCTTGGGCTTTAGGGCTATTCGTTTTTTTCCATATTATTATATTGACAAAATTGTTCTCTCCAAAAATTTCATTCATTAATAATTTTAATTGAGCCAATTCAATAGAATCAATAGAAACTAAAATTATTCCATTTTCATTTAATAAATTTTTTGCTAGTTTTAATCGCTTACTCATAAATGAAAGCCACTTACTATGACGATAGGCATCCTCTTTGTCTACATAATTATCATCATAAACAAAGTCTTTATTCCCAGTATTATATGGCGGATCAATGTAAATAACATCAATCTTGCCTTGGTGGGTAAAATTTAAAACTGACAATGCATGATAATTATCACCCTCAATTAAAATATTTACCGGTTTATCATTTTTGTCTTTTATTTCTTTACCTTTAATTTCTTTCAAAACTGGCAAGGCATTTTCGGCATCTTTTTCAAATTGTTCTTTGACTTTTTCCTCATCCCAAATAAGCCCATACTTTTTACGAGATTCGAGTTTTTCAACAATTTTAAGAAGTTCTTCTTTGTTAAGTTTTGAATAATCCTTGCTCATTAAAATTTTGTTTATGGCTAGAGGTACTTGTATTATTTTGAATAATATCACAATTCCAACCTCTTGCCTGACAAAAAGTTATAAGCGGGATTTCTTTTACATCTGCGATTATTTTAAAAGTTTTTCCCCTCTCTTCTAAATCAAGGGCGGATGATGCAACTGCCAATTGGTCTCCTTGTAAATTACTATTGGAAAAAGTTTGAGTAAACTGTGAAATTGCATTTGTACTATTATAACGAGTTATATCATTATATAAATTATCTTTTTGAAAACCTGTAGTTTTTGTGAATGGATTATCAATATTGTACTCACAACCTGTGTGAGGATTCATTAATGGCGAAAACTCAACAAAACCAGTTATTGACGGCTCATCAAAAGAATAACATTCTGCTTTCGCAGTATATCCAAGAGACTCATTATGTTCTGGAATATAAACTTTCCAAGCTTGAGGTGAGCCTAGTGTTGTACATGCTGTAAAATTTTTATCTATCTGTGCCTGTATCATACCAACCATCTTAGCACATTTTTCTTTAAAAACAAAGAGTGAAATTATTTCTTTTGTGGTTTTTCTGGTTGCTTTCGACTGGTAATAAATGCTGTCGCAAGCATAGCAAGACCGGCAAGTGAAAGCCCCCCACCGAAAATAGGAAACCCTCGCAAGGCAGTGTAAACTCCGGCAATAATTACAGCCATAACAATAATAAAACCAAAAATCACACCAAGTAAAGATTTAGTATTATCTGTTTTAATGACGGACTTTTCAATGCTCTGACGGTGTTTTACCTGTCCATCCCATTCTTCAAAAATTATCTTTGCAGAACCAGGATATATTTTTTCATACCGCTCCATAATTTCAGGAGGCGGAACAGGACCAGAGAACATTTCCCCTTTTTGTATAACAATTTGATGATTATTATTTAAATTACCCTGCGATTGAGGTTTGTTTTGATTTGTGTTCATAATTTTTCATTGCATTCCATAAATCATTACCTATCACTCTCCAATCCTCATGAAGAGAATTAATATCAGCTTCTTTCTCATTTAAATCATAATTATACCTAGACTGATTTGGCGATAAATCAACAATAGAAGCTATCCCATCCACAAAAGATGGTTCTTTCTTGAAGAGTCTAAAAGTACCTTCATTCATGATAATTGTTCCCATATCTTTATATTAACATTATTGATAATTTATTTCCATCCCTGCCCAACTACTCGCATCGCGACTTGATCTTGCGGAATTTGAACGCCATTTTGTTGTGGAACCATAACTTGCTGACGACGAAATTCTATTTTTAAATTAAATGCTTTTGAAAGTACATCACTTTCTACAAACGCCACTTTATAGTCTTTGATATTTTGGCTTGCATTAGCTCCAAGTTCGTTTTCAGGATTCCAAATAGTATTTTGCAATTCCATTTCTTTTGCATATTCTGAGTATAAATCAGACATCAAATTTGAAAGTTCTAAATCGGCATCAACAACTGATTTAACACCAAGCTCTTCTTTTGCTTCTTTCCTGCCAATAAAATACATATGAGAATAAAGTTTTTCAGTAAAAAATTCTACAATTTTTTCAATTTCTTCTTCTTTTATTTTATCTTTATGGCTCTTTAATAATCTTTTTGCCAATAACCGGATAAGATTATGAGTACGATTTACATTTCCCAAAGCAAGCGGATGAATTTGCGGATTGGCTTCCACAAATTTATTAAATATTTTAGTTAAGTCCTCATCGCTTTTTATCCCGAATTTATTTTTTGCTAAATCAAAATATGCGATAACATCTTCAACAGAAATTGGAATTTTATTTTGCGGGTTAGTTGGGTCTGCTGGATTAAAAACATTTGCAGTTGAAGGGTCAATCGGAGAAATTTCCGACAAATCGCTCATTACAATTTCATCGGCACCCAAGGCGATCATGGTTCCAGCGCTGTGTGCCTTGTAAGGCACAAGTACAGAAAAAGTATCACAATATTCACGAATCATTGAAACCAAACGCCATGGAACCATTGTGTCGCCCCCTGCGGTATAAAGAAAAAGGTCAATTTTAGTAGTTTTTCCAATTTTACGAAGTTGCTCGCTAATAATCGGAATTATATCCATAGCTACACGAGCATTAACTGGTCCTTGTCTGTCGCTTGTTATATAAGTAATGACTTTTGACCCTCTTTTTTCTTCAATTTTTTTGATTAGTTCTATTTTTGACATATTTTAATTATAGCATATTTTTGATAAAAATTCATCTTTTTTATTTCAAAAGTTCACTACTAGAAATTCCCAATGCTTTAGAAATTTTTTCCAAAGTCGAAAGAGTTGGATTCATGCAACCATTTTCAATATTACTTATATAAAATCCTGTTTCTATTTTGTTCATATTATTTCTTTTTGTTTTCTACTCCAATTTTCCATACATCTTTTTCTAAAAAAGCTTCGATAGTTTGACGTTTTGCTTTATTTATTAAATTCGAATGAGAAAAACTATACTCTTTGGCATAGTCAGACAAATTTATAATTGTTTTATTTTCTAAATATGCAAGGCGTCTATGGTAACTGTTTGTAAGTGCCTTTGCGACAATAGTTTCCATAATTTTTGTACCGCCCTTCGTTTGAAATTCTTTAAAGGCATCGTAATACATTGCCCTATCAATAAATTTAATGTTTATGGATACATAGCCACTACGCATTAAAAGATAATTGTTCAAGACACGTCCAATACGACCATTCCCGTCACAAAATGGATGCACATATTCAAAACCTAAATGAAATTTAGCAATCCTCTTTATTATAGAATCTCTAGTATTTGAATTATATTCTGTCAGAACTTTTTGTAAACGATCAGTAACTTCTAATGGATTCGGTGCAACATAATCACCTACCCGCACCCATTCATTTTCTTTTCTAAATCTTCCGGCTATATCATCACGAATATTTAAAATAAGCATTTTATGCAGAGACAAAATAATATCAAAATTTAATTCACTTTCTTTTGACTTGTTTTCTATATATGCCACCACACGAGCAAGATTTTTAGCTTCAAAAATTTCTCTCTCTGATATATACCTGTCAAGTTCTATTTGAAGTAAAATCTTGTCAGTTTCTTCAAGTGAAAGAGTGCTATTTTCGATAGCATTTGAGTTGTACACCTGATCAGAAACTTCCGCTTCTGTAAGTATCTTCAAAAGAGACTCTTTACCAACGATAGCCTTGTAGTATCTTTCCCGTAAATTTTGTATATTTTTGTATATTTTAAACGTATTTGCCATATTTCTATTATACTTGTCTTAACGATAAAGTCAACCAATATCGTTAAAATATAAGAAAAAACATTAGTTTTAACGATTTTGACCTACAATCCCAAAAAAAACTCTTCCCGCTGGCAGAATTTAAAATCTCGCCAAAAGACATAACTAAAATAGGTTCTAGCTGATTTTAATAAGGACTCTAGTGGAATAAATACAAAATATTTTGTGTTTATTCCTACTAGAGCCGTTAATTGGATTTGCACCAATGACCTTCGTCTTACCAAGACGATGCTCTACTACCTGAGCTATAACGGCATACCAAGTTATAATAATTTATCCCTACACCTTTTACAAGTGAAAGGTGTGGGGATTTATTTTTATCTATTTTGCAAAAAAATTTCAAATAAAAATGCCCAGAAATAACCTGGACATTTTTATTATTTACCTAAAGAAAAATAATCTCAAAATTTAATTAACTTTAATTCCCTTTTTCTCTTTATTAACAGTAGCAACTTTTGTGACTATTTTTACTTTTTGTGCAGTTAAAATATTTGTCGCTTTATCAAAAGTCCCAACTACAATTACCTTCTGACCAACAACTAAATCAGATGCAGTAACTATTTTTCCATTTTTATTATATATTGTTCCAACATCTGTTTTAACTTCTACAGAAGATGTCGTCTTAGCTTTTTTATTTTTCACATCCATTGTAAAACCTGTACTATTTACAGCAGACACGATTCCGACCCTATTATGTTGTTTTTTTGATTCTATTTTTTTCTTATCTTTATTTTGTTTTTGATAGGTTTGCTGTACTTTTTTAATACCTAAATCTTGAGGTGAAAAAGCAAAAACAGAAGAACCTCCAACTAATAATGACAATGCAAGTGCTCCAGTTACTATTCGTTTTTTATATTTCATCCGCCTAAATTTTATACCAAACTTACTTATCTTTTAAAGATTATACAGTTGATATAATTGTTAATTAATTTATAATGTCTTCCCTGCCAAAAATTTTGGTGGATTCATATATTCATTATAATACTAATCATAAATGAAATCTTCATGAAGTCTAAATCCCCCTACCCCATGGGTAGGGGAGAAACTAAATTTTATCCAACAAAACTATAAAACTAAAAACACCAAAAAATATAAAAATAATGGCTATAATAATCTTTCGTACTAAGGTAGGACGAAAAACTTTTGGCAAACTTCTATGATTAAGCCAAGAAACAAAAAACAAATGCACAAACATCGCAAATGCATTAATAACAGCACCCAACACTATCAAGGTCTTCGGTTCATAAACATTAAACAAAAATAAAATTATACCAAAAGCAATTTGTGCCCAAACAAAAGAATAATATATTTTAGAAAGATTAATTTTGGCACTTTCCTTTCCATCTAATTTTCTAATAGCAAAATTTTCTGACATTATTCTAGAAGTCGAATCCATCACCCCTAATTGTGTTTGAAATAACATAAGAGAGACCATTACTAAAAATAAAGTACCAACAAAAGGAAATACCATTCCACCAATTACAACACCTTCATTTATCACAAAATTAATTCCTTCAGTATTGCCAGCTAAACCATGAGTCGTGGCGTAAGATAAAAGCATAAGAAAGATCATCGAAATAGAACCTAAAAACCAAAACACAAAAGCGTGTTCAATACTTATCAATCTCCACCATTTTTTAAAACGATTTACATCCTCTACTGTAACAGCACAATCAGTTCCATCTAAAATAATTTCTTTCTCCTCTTTTTTTGAAAATAAACCAGCAATTTTCTGTGAATAAATTCCCATACCATAACCTTTTTCTTTTATATAAATAGACTGTGTTAAATTTAAATTTCCACCAGCACCAGAATAAGCAAAAGCAGCGAGAAATGTGGCAATACTTATTCCTTTTGGTAAAAACCAAAAACCTTCCCCATTCCCTATCATTCCATTAAACAATGCTGTCCAATCTGTTTTTGTGGCCAAAAAAACAGCCAATAAAAATATAAATGGAACCCCAATTGAAATAATAACTTTAGTCAGACGCTCCATCATCCCATAAACTGTCTTACCCATACTTAAAATCAAACCAATAAATAACAAGAACAAAATAGCAATCCATTTAAAATTTTCTATACCAAGAACGCTAGCAAAAACTTTAGCAGAAGCAGCGATGATTCCAGGTAAACCAAAACCAATAAAAGTAGAAACAATAAACCAATAAACTGCTGGTTTAAATAATTTATAAATTCCTACAAAAACACTTTCTCCTTTCACTAAGGCATAACGTTCAATCTCCATATTCATAAAATACTGAAAAGTTATCCCCAGTATTGCTCCCCAGGCAATACCTAAGCCATAATTAGCAGTCAAATATGGCCATAAAATAACTTCTCCTGAGCCGAGACCAAGAGCAAGAATAATAAAACTCGGACCAATAAGTTTCTTCAAGGATATAGGTTCCGGAAATTCTCTTAACTCTTTCATATTTTAATAATACCATAATTTTGGTGTCTGACAGAATCCAAAAGAGCCTTATGAAATAAAGCTAAAATATCGATGCGCGGACTAGTGGACGAAGTGGGAACTGCAATTCGTAATCATAATGGTTATATTCATATACCAAATCTTAATAAAGCAATAGTGTAGTAATGGTTTGATTTAGTATTATCGAAAAAAACAGACCATCATTTCTGACGGTCTGTTTTGAAACTATTTTATCTAGTTTCCACTCCCACTATTGTCATCGTCGTCGCCATCTTCGTCTTCGTCTTCGTCATCTTCCCCATCGTTATCATCATCCTCGTCTTCGTCGTCGTCTTCCCCATCATTGTCGTCATCGTCATCACTATCATTATCCTTTCCGTCATCGTCAGTATCGTGAGGTCGTAAATCACTTCTGTCTTCTTTACCATCATTATCATCGTCATGATCGCGTGTATCTCTTATGCCATCATTGTCAAAATCATCATCATGGTCATCAGTAACATCAGGAATGCCGTCTCCGTCATCATCAGTATCAGTAACATCAGGAATGCCGTCATTGTCATGATCTTTTGATTTACCTAATTCATTCACATCTAAAATACCATCATTATCATCATCAGCATCCTCAACATCTAAAATACCATCATGATCAAAATCTACTGCTGCTTGAACTCCTTTTTGTCTCCACTCACGCACTATACTTGCATTAATAACAAAAGCCCCGTCTGAAGAAATTGAACCCAACACTCCCACAAAATCTCCATCTTGCAAATCAGCAATAACACCACCCACACTCATCAATTTTGTTGTTATAGATATTTTTATCTCCCAACTACCTCCCCAACTTTTTACCTTTATTGAATCAGTACCTGGAGTTCCGACAACGATACCCCGCATAAGCACATTACCCTTAGGGCCAATGTTTACAATCATCGGACTTGCATTCCCAGATGAAAGTGACCCTGGGCCGGAGTTAATAGATTGCGCAAATACCTCCATCCCCACAAATCCCAAAACAATAAAAATCGAAGCTGTCAAACCAAACTTTAAATATTTTTTCATAATTTTATAATTAAACTAATAATACTTACTAACAAACACATTAATAATAATCTCATTCATGACACACAACCTACTTAAAGTATATCACAGTTTAAATCCAATACACCCGTATGTACAGTTAACCATATGGGGTGACACTTAAGGTAGAATTGGGGTGACAAAGGTTAATCATCTTTAATCATCTTAATTTAAAAGGCGAAAGCTTAAAAACATTATATGGCAAACAAGAATCAAGGTGCATCGTATCCAAGCAAAGTAAGAGCAAAATGGTATTTCTTGGTAGAGAAAGCAGGTAAAAGCATCAATGAAGTTTGTAGAATGTATATGATATCAAGAAAAACATATTACAAATGGAGAAAGAAAGATTTAGGAGATAGAATATATATTCCTAGGAAAGAACATCCACAAACTAAAATTAAAGGAGAAGTAAAGATATTCATTTGCGAAGAAAAATTAAGAATTAATTATGGTCCAAGAAAAATGAAATTACTTGTTAAAAGAAGATTTGATTTAGATATTTCAACTACTATCATTTACAAACTCTACAAAAAGAAGGGATTAATCAGAAGACCACAAAAGAAACTTCCTTGGTATAAACCAATTAAAGAAGCTGTAATACCTAAAGTTCCAGGTGATGTTGTGCAAATGGATGCTAAATATATCTGGGAGGACAATACACGCAAATATCAAAGAACATTCATTGATATTTATACAGGATTTCAATTTGCAACAGTAACTAGCACCATGACAGCTGAAGATACAATTAACGCGTTTCTTGAAGCAGAAGTTAATTTCCAATTTAAAATTCTTGGAATCCAAACAGATAATGGAAGTGAGAATCGAGGAGAATTTCATCAATATATTGGCAGGTGTGGAATTGCTCATTACTTCATACCAAAATCTTCACCACAGTGGGATGGAGCAGTAGAGAGAGCACACGGAGTAATTGATCAAGAGTATTATCTTAATCCGACACGAACATGGAAAAGTTTAGAAGAATATTTACACTTTTATAATTATGAAAGAATCCATTTAGGAAAATATTTAAATGGTATGATACCGGTCGAGAAACTTAATTATTATTTATCCACAGTGTCACCCTTGAAGGTTAACTAAACATTAAAGATGATTAACCTTTGTCACCCCAATTCTACCTTAAGTGTCACCCCATATGGTTAACTGTACAACATATTGTGCGTTTTCTAAAACATATTTTGTAGTATTTAATATATTAAGAGGGTCTTCTTTCAATATTTCTAACTTCATAATTTTATTATATCAGTTCCACCGTCCAATAAGCCAGCAAAAAAAACCTCTTCGGTGGGAACTAAAAAGCCCTTATACAGTAACAATATTTTGGTAAAATTTTGCTTAGCGCGACTTAGTGGACGCCTGTCCGTCCTTTGGCGGGAAGTGGGAACTGCTATACGAGAGCATAATGGGTATATATTCATACCAAAATTAACTTAATTCTTTTGTAATAAAATTTTTAATGATTGAAAATTTTTATTCTTCGCTATAATTTGTTCAATATACTTTCCATTTTTCCAATAAACTTTATACGCGTTAGCAGTATTTTTAGAACTAATAATACGGTAATTTTTATCAACGACTTCAATTGAACAACAATTATCTACCGCAATTGCTATACCTGGCGTCTTTTTCATTAACTTTCTCAAATCAAATTTTCTGTCTTCTTCGATATCATAATGAGGACAATACAAAGCATTAACAAAACCAAGACCGCTTACTCGTATTAAATCAGCTTTCGGATTATGAAATCTTCTAGAATCAGAACTACCGTATTTGAACCAACATATTGCACCAGCACTTACACCAGAAAATACTACGTTTTTATCTACCACTTTTTTGAGAATCTTGTCTAAACCTTCCTTTTTCCAGGCATTTATCATTTTAAGAGTATTTCCCCCACCAACATAAATAATATCTGAATTAAAAACCTTTTTTTCTATCTCCTTTTTAGATATTTTTTTATCAAGCAATAGAAGAGTTTCAACTTGGCAATTAAGTTTTTTACCAAAATATTTTTTCACAACATTTATATAACCTTCTGAATCAGAACTTGCGGTTGGAATAAAAAGAACTCTAGGTTTTATTTTTCCAGATAAACTAATAGTTTCTTTATCAATTTTAACTGTTTCAATTTTAAATCCTGGTCTTCCAATCTCACCTCCTCCAATTGCTACTATTTTCATATTTTTATTATATCAGTTCTTCGTCCAATACACCTGTAGCAAAAAAGAACCATATTTCTATGGCTCTTTTTCAATGCGCGGCTTAGTGAACAACGTTAGAACCGACATAAAGAATCATAAGGGCTATGTATATATACCTGACTTGAGGTCGTATAAAGGAACTGAAGTAAAACGGATCGAAAACATTGTAGATTCTGAAATCCTTAATCCCCTTTCAATGATACCAGAATTCGGAGAATCTAAAAAGTAACGTGCTTTTACCCTACACCCCTATGACACTATATCTCTGCAAAAATACCGCCAGCCATGCACAATTAGAGACGAACTCGGATTATTCCGACCCCCTTGTCATATGGGGATACAGCTACAAAAATACCCCATCTTATGTATAGAGTCTGCTACTCGACATTAATCACTAAAATACCCCTATTTATAATGGTTTTAGCTATAAAGTAAGGTTAAATAATGCAATTATGCTTCCTATAAAAGCAATAGAAGAGATAAGAACTAAAAGATAAGCTAAAAAGGTAGTAATGGTTAACGGATGGAAAATAAAAAATTTCTTTTGATCAACTACAGATGTTTTTTTAATATACCTAATGCCTAGATAAACCGAACATAGAAAGAAGAATATATACGTAGTTATCCATGTAGTTGTGGTAAAAAAGAAAGGGAAAATCCCAGGGTTAAGTATTAATGCGCCTCCTGCAATAAAGAATATAGCTGAGAAGATTAAATTCATTTTGTTATTTTAATTGTTCATGTGTTTTTAATTATTTGATAATGCTTTTGCTTCGTTGTACCTCTCTATTGCCTTCGTACATTTATTGTCCACCCAAAACTGATATCTTGCCTTGTTCCAGTCTCCTAGTGTCGCTCCTGGATGATTGTCGTAGAAGTCATTAGTCCATTTATTCATATCTACCATTTTCTCATTAAATCCTGCATCCGTGTCAGCGTAATCATCAGGACACATTGAGAGCTTGTTTGGTACAGGGCCATAGTGGAAATATAAGATAGCACAGAGAGTGATAAATATAACTGGTATTGAATATTTAATTGTCTTTTGGATTATTGCTTTCATTCTTATCATATTCAAACTAACTTCTTTGTCTCTTTATCATAATAAAACATTGAAATGTCATTCTCTCGCAAAAAAGCTCCATAATTATACTCTAGCTGTTCTGAAGAAGAACCAATCCCTCCGTAATGTTTATCGACAAGAAAAGAAACATAGGTGTGAACCATTTCTTTAAGCTTGCCACCCTCAGGTGAATTCATAAAATTAGGAATATTTTTTAGTTCTTCTTTGTCTTTTGTAAGTATAAATTTAAAACAATCATTGCTAAGAACAATGACATTCATTGGATTTATTCCTCCTCTCATGCCAGGAAGTGTTTCTTTAATATAATCTTCAATAGCGTTAAGATGTCTTTTTAAAAATACTCGAGCATTTATTGCTATTTCTTTATCTATCTTTTCTTTTTTATCGATAGATTTATCAGCAGAATTTCCCATAGCTATAAAAAATGCAAAGAAAACAACAATAACGATTATGACTGCAAATAAATTTGTTAACATAAATAATTAATTTTTAGCTAATAATTTCTATCACAAACTTATAACCTAAAAGGAGAGGACGTGGAATAAAAAATGATAAGCCTAATCTGGCTAGTGAAATTTAAATATATAGTTCCTTCAAATATTATTCGAATTAATACTTGAATGTTATTAAATCTAGATTAATAACAACATCCCCTCTTTACAAGTTACAAATTTGAACGCAAAAATCCCTCTACCAGGTAGACCCGAAGGTCCTATGTCAGTTTCCCGACATAACGCGAACAGCGACCCTGATAAAGGGATTACTACGCTGTTCGCGATTTTACTAGCGCCATGCAAATATAAATATTTGTTTAGGCTCTTATTAAGTTTTACTCACTTTACAATTATACCATCTAGCTATTAAAACAAACAATGGCCTCAAAAGCTGTAATTTTTTTGAGAAATTTTTTTAGCCTTTGGTTTTTAGAATCCAAGATTTAACCAAAAAACACAAATGGGTACGTTTCTCTAGTACTACTACCATATTCAATTTCCAAATAGACAACCCCCCTATCTCACTATTTTTAATACTCAATTATAAATATTTAAAAACTATTTAAGTGAAGCAAATTATTAATAACAAAAATGCTTCACAACATGTTGGTCGGCATGAATTATTAATTAATCATTTAACGTTATGAAATCAATAAAAGAGATATTAGAAGGTCCCGAGATAAGCAATTTTTCGGGAAGCGATAAAACCCGTTCCATCGTAGAATCTGAAATTATTTCTCGATGGGGTAAAAGTGAATTGAAGAACTATGATCCATTAAGGTCAACTCTCACAGCAAAAACTTGGATTATGAAATTCGGGATGATTCCAAAGAAGGGCGAAAAAGCAATAAGATCATTTGTTGTATTAGAAACACGTGATACAAGAGATCCAACGAAAGTTATTAAACGCATAAAGAGTGTCTATCTCTTCCATTATAGGCAGGTCACTGAATTAGCTAAAAGATAACATGAAGAAAATAAATACGATAAGTTATCAAAATAGACACGGGACTAGAAATATCAGACCCACCGCTCCAAAGCTAATGCTAGCTAATTTCTATCTGAAAAACATTTCGGGGTTTGATATTTCAAGCAAAGTAAGTGTCGAGTACTTACCTAACAAAATCATTATAAATAAAATCTAATTAAACATTATGAATCAAAATTATAAAAATGAGATCCCTTCTACCTACAAAAGAGAAAGGTTAAATCCTATTCAAGAAGAGATAGCTAAGAACGTCGGAACTTATAATCTCACTGCTGTAATAGAAGAAGACAAGGAAACACTTTCAAAGCTTAAGAATATTCCAAACTCAATCTGTTTCCTTTGCACCTTAAAAATTGGAAATGAAGTAATAGGAATAGGTCGTGGAAGTGCAAACTTAAACCGTATGAATCGTGGGATCGAAAGAGGCGTTAGGTATAGTTTCGGAAATTCCATCGTCGATTCCGTCGTTAGAGGAATTAAGAATCTTGATGCTTTATATTTCAACACAATAAATAAACCTGAAAATAAAATTCAGGAAGAAGTTGATCTTGAAGGTCGAGATTCTCCAGCTTTCTTTGGTGAAGATGATATGCCACAAATTGCAACGGAAAAACAGTTAAATTTTGCAAAGAAATTAATAGCAAATTGTGGCGATAATGAGAAAGAACAATATCTTGAACAAATATCTTCACCTTACTTCAGCAAATTCCAATGCTCTGAGCTTATCCAAAAGCTTATGCCAGTAAGATAAATTATTAACCTAATATAAAAAATTATGAACACAACAGCTAGTTTGGAAACTCCCCGACATAGTTTCTTCTTAGAAGATACAGATGAGCCAGGAATGGCAACAAGCTATCAAAAGAGAACTATCTACCGTCTTTTGTGTGAAAACATGGAGGACGGAGAAAGCAGAGAGATAAATATTAACCAAATTCCTTATGTCTCAAAAGACGAAGCTACTCTTTGGATTAAAGAGTTGGAGAATTCAATTTGGTAGAATAGACAACATTCAAAGGTGGTCCTTAACTGGTCCACCTTTTTTGTTGTTATTTTAGCTCTTCGTCTATCTTTGCTTTTATTTTAATTATTACACTATCTATGTCATACGCAGGATAATCTTCTCCCGCTTGAGCTATTTGTTGACTTACCATATCATTGTATATTTCCCACAAAAACTTGATTGTTTCTTTATTCATTTTATTTTAAATTTTTAAGTTTATTTTTAACTTCATCTTCTCTTATTTGAACAAGGGGAGATTTAAAGTAATAAGCACTAACCTCTTCTAAATTACCCGATATTCCTTTATTTAAAGCTAATTTCATGTATCTAACAACATCAACAATACATCCAGCACTATTAGGACTATCTTCAACAGACAATTTAAGATCAAGTTCAAAAGGTACATCACCAAACTGAGTGCCTTTCACATTAATATAACAAATCTTATTATCTTTTAAATGACTAACAAAATCTGATGGTCCTATCCTCGTAGAAATTTTCTCTCCTTCATCAAGATTAGAAACAACTGCTTGTGTTTTTGATATTCTTTTACTTTCTAAACGAGACTTATTTAGCATATTTCTAAAATCAGTATTACCACCTATGTTTAATTGATATGTATTATCTATTTTAAAACCCCTGTCTTGCATTAACCTAGTAATTATTCTGTGAAGAATAGTAGCCCCAACTTGAGATTTTATATCATCTCCCGCACAAGGTAAACCTTTTTCCTTAAATTTATCTATCCAAGCTTTATCCGAACATATAAATTCTGGAATTGCATTTATAAAACCAACACCAGCTTCTAACGCAGATTCTGCATAAAATCTAGCCGCCTTGGCACTGCCAACAGGTAAATAACATACAACCATTTCTGCTTTTGAATTCTTTAAAATCTCAACAATATTGGATGTTTCTTGATTGTCGTCGATAAGAAAATATTCTCCCATTGTATTAGAAATTCCATCTAAAACATTTCCTTTATTTACTACTACATCCTTATGGGGTATATCAGAAAACTTTTTTGTACAATTTGGCTCAGAAAATATTGCTTCTGATAAATCTTTCCCAACCTTCCTCTTATCAACATCAAAAGCGGCCACGACTTCTATATCACTCACACGATAACCTCCTATTGTCTCATTTATTAAGCCATTTTTATTATTTAAATCCTTATAAAATTCAATACCCTGAACTAAAGAACTTGCACAATTACCTACCCCTACTATAGCTATTTTTATTTTTTCCATATAATTTTTTAATTAAAACATTAATTCCATCTAGTTTCTTTGACTTTTTGTAAATTTTGCTGATTTGCAAACTGGTTAAATCCTTATTAAAACTTAAGTTAAACCTTAAAATATCTCTTAATGTAGCATACTGCTCAAACTCTTGGAAATCAAGCACTTTACCACTTGAAATTTCTTTATAAATTTTAGGGAAAACAGTAACAGGGTTTTGTTGTAATAAATGCAATTTATCTATTTCATTAAATAACCATTGAATGAATTTTAAATAATCAGAAAAAGATAGATAAATTCTAATCTTGTTAATAAAAATCAACAATAAATTAAATCCTGTAAAATAACGTTTTTCTTTATCAGATTTTTTAGCATGAATTTCATCCTTTCTCCTAAACTCAAACCACTTTCCATCTTTACGGTACAAAGGTGGTGTAAAATCATTGTAAATAAGTTTACCCCTAGAATCTATAAAAAAATTATCTGGATTAGGATCGATAGAACATATTAATTGATTAAGATATAAATTACGTCTAGAACTTGTTAGTTCTATTATCGACTTAGAAATAGCTTTAAAATATTTTACTTTCTGAGTAGTTGTTTTAATTTCAACCACTTTCCCTTTTGGAAAATATTCTGTTATTAATAAAATGGTATTTTGTTTTATATTAATTTCAGTAAGAAAAATTTTAGGCAAACCTATCACTCTTAAATGTTTTTTTAAAAGATTATAGAAAACATGTAGGTTTTTTTCTAAAGTAATTAACTGTTGAGTAGATAAATTATATTGCTTACCAACTTTTCTAACTACATAGTATTTACTATGCCATCTATATAAAGATGCTTCATTGTGAATACCTCTACTATTAGAATTAAGTTTTTTTATTAACTTTCCCTTATTTATGACTATTTGTATGTCTTTTTGATTATTTCTCATCTACAATTGGCTTTATAATATCACCTAGCTTTTCCAAAGAAATAAAGGTAACGCCGTTTGATTCTCTTAAAGCTCCTACAACTTTTACTTTGTCACCAGTTTGAATAAAATCTTTTAAAGACCAAATTCCAGTAACAACATCTATTTTCTGATTCTCACTTTCTATAGAAAAAACTCTTGGTAAATTTGAAGAAAGTGAAGTATCAAGCGCTGTACCTTCTATGGAAATATCGTGTATCTTTTTAGAACCAACAACTATTGGTATTTTTTTATTAGGATCATTAGATGGCAAAGCACAGTTAAGTGAAAGCTTAATCCCAGGATTCAGCATATAACGCCTACGTCTAGTAAACATAATTTTTGCTTCTGCTTCAGTAAGGTTGAATTTCTTCATATAATACTCAACATACTTCTCAAACCTTGATGTATCACCAAAATCAATACCTATTTTATTTCTTAGATTTTCATCCCTTTCTAGAGATTCAACCACCCGTTGCAAATCATTTGGACCATAAATTATTAAATCTATATCAGGCTTATTGGAATAAGTAAAATCTTTCATAAACCGAGAGCCAAATAATCCAAAATCTACATTTTTAAATTCCGACATTAAACGCATTAAGGATTCTGTGTCTTCTGGTTTACCATGTTCTAAAAATAGCTTAAGATTGTCTCTCCCTCGTAGTATTTGAGTATTATTCTCGAAGGGCATAGCTAAAAAGCTTAATTCTGACGAAGGATCATAAACAACATAATAATTCATTTCTTCTGAACTTGAAGCTGCTTCTATCCCCTCCTTATATCCATATAACTTTTTTTTCCACTGCTCAGGTCCATGACTTTTAAAATAAGTTATTGCAGTAGGAATCCTGATAGTTGATTCTTGCCCTTTTTCATTAACCACTTCACAAACAAAATTATCCTGAACAAAGCCAATTCGTTCTATATCTTTTTCAATATGAATTAAAGCATCATAAGGACGTGGATCGTCTTCTTTCTGTTCCCTAACTTTATCAACGAAGAATTTAGGTGTTTCCTGGGGCATATTTTAAATATTATCTAAATTTATAACAAGTCCATTCAAACCAATTAGTTTTGTATCTTTACTAGTTGATTCTTTAATAAACTCATTTACTTTTTGTGGGTATTCAGGACCCAAACATCCATGAGGATTAAAATGCTCAAAAAGACCAAGTTTGACTTTTGAATCGCGCAAAACTTCTACAGCATCAGATACAGTAGAGTGATAAAAATTATGCTTAGTATATTTTCTAAACTCCACATCATGTAAATTAAAAACCAACAAATCAATTTCACTGAAAACTTTCTTTAATCTTTCATTAAAAGTTCCTGGTCCTTCTATTTCTTTTTTATCTGCAATCTTCTCCAATGCTGATAGTTCTCTGCCGTCAGCAGTCTTATATGTTGCATTAAAACCAGTGTCTCCAGTATATCCAACTTTTAATCCATTTAAATCTAGAACGAAACCAAAAGATCCACCAATTGAATGTACAACCTCTATGGGCTTAAGTTTAATATTGTTACCTAAATTTATTTCTTCTGCCTTATTAAGCACGGTAAGTTTATTATCACTTGATGGAGAGAAGTGATATTGACCAATAACTTTTTCATCTAAAGTATTTTGTGACATCAAAACATTCAACCCAGAATTCTCACGATAAGAAGCCATTTCAGCAATTAAATCAGCATCATTACTATGATCAATATGAGCGTGAGAAATAAATAGAGTGTTGGTGCGAGCTAAATTTACACCAATTCTTTCCGCTCTTTCTAGTATGTTGATTCCAGGATCAACCATCATTTCTAAATCGTTGTATTTAATATAGAACCCAGACCATAAAGGCTTTAAGGCACTATTCCACTTATAGTCAGGATTAAATTGTCTACCCAAAAAAGCTATAAAATTACCTTCTATCTTATGGGGCATTTCTCCGAGTTCTTTTCTGAGAGTATTAGATACATCTCTTGCTTCTTTTGATAGTTGTTTTAACTCAGTGAAATCAATAGGCATAAATTTTTTATTTTATATTAAGGTTAATAGCTATATCTTCTAACATTTTGTTGATTATTGCAACTAAAGATTTGGAATTATCTAATAAATAAACTGTCGGAAAATTCATTTCTTCCTTTAAAATTTCATCAACTTTTAATAAATTAATAAATTCTTTGTCAGAAACATTACGTGGATTTCTTGTATCACTATTTTTTAATTGTTTCCTATACTTTTTTGGATCGGTAACTAGAATATGAAATTGAATTATTTGATTATTTAAGTAACGAGTCAACAACTGAACACCTTCTATAATACAAGAAACACCACCTGCATTATACTTTTTAATCATGAAATTAATCACTTTACTTATAATTAAAGATTGCTTTTGTAAATCAATAACACTAAGGGGAGAAAAGTAATTATTCATCTTTAGAAAATCTTTATTTTTTGGTTCCATTGAAATCAATGTCTTCACTATCGCACCCAACCCAATACGTTGTTTTATTTCTAAAATATTCGACAGGTGAAAAGCAAGAGTGGTTTTTCCCACACCATTAATACCAGAGATTACAATAATTAACGGACGCTCTCCATTTTTTATATGTTTTTTAATTTTATTCGCTAAATTATAATTTATTTTTTCCATAAACTGAGCTAAAAAGTTTCTCAACTTTTTTTATTTGTTTATTTAATTCGAATTCGTTTTTGACAACGGAGTATGCATTTTTCACTAAACGATCTCTCAATTTTCGATCTTTGTAAAGTAGATTAATAGATGAAGCAAGTTTCTTGGGATTTTTAATTGGCACCAATAAACCCGTTTTATTATGTTTAACTACTTCATTAACTCCTGGAATATTTGTAGCCAAAACTGGCTTCTTCATAGACATTCCCTCTAATAAAACTATACCTAATCCTTCAGAATACGAAGGCAATACCATCATATCAGAAAGCGCATAAACCTTTGGCATATCTTCAATAAGAAATTCATCCACCTTTATCTTAACATTATTTTCTATCTTTAGTTCCTTAATAAGCTTTAAAACAAGTTTACTAAATTTATCATTTGTAGAAAGGTTGCTTGTTGGTATTAAAAGTTTAATATTTGGAATTGTTGTTTTCTTTAACATACTAACTGCTTTTAAAATATCTAAAATTCCTTTTCTTTCAATCAATCTAACAGGACAAAGAACAATAAAATCCTCGTCGTTAAAACCATACCCTTTCCTGTTTATTTTTATTTCAAAAGAAAACTTTTTCATATCTACGCCATAATAAATATGGTGAGCATTTTTCACTTTTTCATCAATATTCTTTTTTACTGTATTTAAATAATTATTACTACAAGCTAAATAAGCATCAAAAGATCTTTGTTTAAAAATAAATCTTGCTATAGATAGTTCAAACTCCAAATTTCCAGGCCAAATACCAACAAGCTTATTTACATCCAACTCTGGAGTAGAATGATAGCTAAAAATATGTTTAGCTCGTAAACCATCTTTAATCATAGAAATTAACAAACAAGGAATATAACCATTTGAATAAATAATATCAGGATCAAACTTTTTTAAAACTGTAAATGATTCTATCAATAAGTCCCGAAAGGGGGCTTTCATTTTTATTGCTTCGCGAAAAAGAGGCATTCTAATAACCTTAAAATAAGATGATTTATAGTCTTTAATTCTTAATTTTAAAGAATCAGGAACTTCCCCCGTCAAAACTAAAACTTCATGTCCCAACTTACCCAACCCGACAGCTAGGTTATATTGATACGTTTGGGCTCCCCCTATAATAGGCGGAAAACTATGAGCGTAAATACAAATTTTCATATCTTTATTAAAACGTCGTTAGTTACTTAATAATTTATCCATGTTTTTACTAAAAATTTTTAATCTTTTACCCAAAAATCACTCGGTAGGGATTTTATAAAATTAAAAACTTTTGATAAATATTCCAACAAGCCAGGATATTCTAATACATCTTCCAATAATTTAGTTTGTTCTGAATTTATAGAATCTGGTAAAAATTCTTTATCCACCCCATTTATATTTGTAGTAAAAATTTGTCTTTTAGGATCAAATTTTACAAATTGAATCACCTCTTCATCTCTTGTATTTAATATTTTTAATTCACGAGGTACTTGTATAAAATGTTTAGTTAATTGCTGGCACCACTCAACACCTAATGGATGAATATCAAATAATCTTTCTCTGCGTTTATTTTTTTGTGGATTATACGCTTTCTGAATAAATTTAGCACCTTCAACGCTTGCTATTTCAGAATTCCAATCCTTATAAACAGAAGATACTCCTGGGATAACTGGTACTGGTTTAGAAAATTTCCAACTTGGCTCTAAAACAAATACTTTTAAACCATTGGATTCATTGGCATACATTGGAGTAATATGCCTAAATTTTAAAAACTCAGCTTGTCGTTTAGTATAATCTTTTTCTTCTGGAAACCTCCCAATAATTGTCGTAGGTACTCCAATGTCTGCTAACATTTTTTGACACAATATAGCAAAATCAACACAATTGCCAGATTTTTCACTTTGAATAAAATCAGGGCTTTCATAATCCCATTTTTCCAATAACTTCACACTACCAGACGGATCAGTCTGGGTTTCATTTGCCAAATCTGCAAGTTTCCCAAAATGAGAAAAGGTATTAAAACGATAATCTTCTGAAATCCGTAACAAAACTTCAGATATTTTCCTGAGTTGAGATTCTAAATTTTCTCTATCAATTTGTAGGAATTGCTTATCTATGTTTATAACTCTTTCAGGTCCTTTTTCCATAGTTAAAAATTATTTTAAAGTATTATTAAAAATTCCAGATTTAGCTATAAAATGTTTGTTTTGTAATATCCATTCATACATAGTTTTTATCCCTTGTTTGGGAGTAATACATGGAACCCAATTAAAATCTTTTTTAGCAGATGAAATATCTGAAATATAAACTTTCTGATCTGCCAACCGCCAAGGCTTTAATTTATAACCAAACTTTTTACCAGAAATACTTTTTAAAATTTCAAAAAACTCTAAAATCGAAACCGCAGATTTTAAGCCCCCGCCAATTGTATAAGCTTTCCCTCTTGTTTTTTTAATATTTTTGAAAGCTAGATCAAAAGCATTTACTAAATCATCAATATGTAATACATCTCTAACCTGCTTACCATTGCCATATAAAGTTAAAGGGTGATTAAAAACCAAAGAACTAATAAACCAAGCAAGCCATCCTTGCCCCTCTATACCAAATTGTCGAGAACCATAAATACATGACTGTCTAAAAACTATAGTATTTAATTTATAAATTCTTGCATAATCTAAAACATATTGATCCCCGCATCCCTTTGAGCATCCATATGGACTACAAAAATCTAATGGTTGTTTTTCAGAAATACCTTTTATGTTTTTAAAAACATATTTACTTTTTTCTTCTCGGATAGGTATATCAGCTAATTCTCCCATTACTTTATTTGTACTAGAATAAATTAAAGAGGCTTTCGGCGCTCCACTTCTCATTGCTTCTAGCACATTGAAGGTTCCCAGAGCATTTATTTCAAAATCTTCTTTTGGATTTATGATTGATCCAGTTACTGTCGTTTGAGCTGCTAAATGTAAAATTAAATCTGGTTTAAATTCTTTAAAAACCTTAGCCAAAGAATCCCCGTTTCTAATATCTATTTTCTTAAAAGAAAATTTACCTTTAAGTGTTCGTAGCCACTTTAAATTTTGTTCAGAACCAACTCTACTTAAATTATCTACCGCAAGAACTTGATAGTGTTTATTAAGGTAATATTCAGCGACGTTTGCACCAATAAAGCCACAACCACCAGTGATGAGAATTTTATTCATATATTCTTGTATTTAACCATTTTTTATGAATAAAATCAATTTAAGTGGCAATATAAACCTCCAACTTTTCAATAATACCATGATCTTTCTTCCCTCTTGTATTAATACGATATCCGTCTTTTACACTAAATCTATATGCTTTCAAAAAACTCTTTGGTGTTAAAGTAAGAGTATCTCTGTTTTTATACTGAACCAACTCTAAAAAATCATTAATTATTTTATCTCTTATTAATATATTTTTTGAAGCAAACCCAACCTTCTTACCCTCAAACTCAAATTCATGTTCTTTTTCGTTGATTAAAGAAAATCCCCTAGATTCAAAAAGATTTTTAAATTCTTCCCATCTATCATTAACAAACTCATCTTCTATTAAAAGATCAATGTCTTCAAAATCCTTAAAATTACCAAGATAATTAGCCACACCAAACGAACCATAAATTACTGGTTTTATATTTAACTCTTTTAGTATTTCTAAAATTTTAGATAAAAATTCATTCATAAATTATCTTTTTATAGTTGTTGTGATTATTTTTTAAATTCATTAAACACCATAATATCTCTTAGTGAGCTATCTTGCGGCACCTTTTTATATTCTGCCTTAATTCTTTTCAAGGCTGTTTCTATTTTTATTTCTATCGGTTTCGTTCCGACATTCAATTCTGCATCAGTAAGTTTCAATTTTTTCTGCCTACCTTTTGTTTTTGCCATATAGTATGTTATGTGTAAAACATATTCTTTTCTAATATTTTCTATGAAACCAATACATTTTATATTATTAATTTCATAGCCTGTTTCTTCTAATATTTCACGTTTTATCGCCTTGATATTGCTTTCATTCTTCTCCACAGTTCCACCAGGCAATTTTAATATATGCTTTATTCCATAACCATCTTCTTCTATGCAAACTAACGTATCCTTGTCTTTATAAATTAAACCTCTAACTTTCTTACGAATTGAAAGTTTAGCTATCTTCTCTCTAAAAAAATTATGTTCATTTATAATTCCAATTTTTTTCATATAATATTTTTTAACTCAGACAATGTTTCTATTATAAAAGTCGGAATACCAGTTTCATCATTGGGTAATTCATTAGCAAAAGGTCCAGCTTGTAGCCAAGCTGTCGGGTGACCATTTTTATTTCCATATTTAATACTTTTTACTATTCTGTCATCCACAAATAATATTTCGTCTCTTGATACATTTATTTTTTTTACTAAGTTGTCCAACATCTCATCTTTTTCTTTAACGTCAGACACTTCTAGCATATCAAGATATCTACCCAACGATGAATTTTCTATTTGTTTTTTTCTTTCTTCTACGCTATCTCCAGTGAGGGGTCGCGCCAAAGAAGCAACGCACATTTTATAACCTTTTTGTTTGCAATATAATAAAACATCTTCTGAATCAGAAATTTCTTTTTTATTATCAACATCATATAAAGTTCTTCCCCAATCAAAAATTATTGCTTTTATATTCATAGAATTTAAAATAATTCCTTAAACATTTTGTATCCCTTCTTAAACTTACCACGTCCTCCTTGAAATGGGGAAATCATTGTCCAAAGAGGGATTCTTTTATAATACATCATTGACCGTTTTAAAAAATCTTTGTCTTTATGACCTTTGTAATTTTTATACACTTCTAGGGTAAATTTCTCTCCATAATCCCACATTTCAGTAAAATCTCTCGCTGGATCATCTATTTTTCTATCAGAAAAATCTATAATCCCTGAAATATATTTTTTATTTTTTCCCAGAAGTATGTGTTTGGAATAAAGATCGTTATGCATAAGCACTTTTTGGGGAAATTTTAAATAATTTTTAAATTCTTTTAAATAGTCATTTATCAAAAGCTGATCTTTTTTTGAAACTCTTGGAAAAATGTATTTATTTGTGTTGATTATTAACTCTTTATATTGTTTTTGGCTATTTACTTTTTTGATATCAAATCGTTCGGCAACCTTAAGGGGGGTTTCATGCAAAGAAGAAAGAAGGTCCGCAATTTGTTTAGCAAGCGTATGTTTTGCTTTAGTGGACACCAACTTAAACACTTTTTTCCTTAACTGTATTCCGGGAATCAGAGAATACCCAGCAAAACTTTTATCTTTTGCAATATAAGTATATTGAGGAATAGAAATACTAACTTTTTCCTTTAAATACTCAAGCAGGAGTATTTCTTTTTTTAATGCCTTTAAATATTGCTTGGCTCTAGGAAAACGAAAAACATATTTATTATCCAAAATAATTACATAATGATCCCATCCTTCTATATTATGCTCCACCTTGTCCCATTTTAGATTAGGAAATTCTTTGTGTATTTTGTTTAATAATTTTCTTTTTTCCATAATTTTTTTTATTTTAAAAACACCCATTTCTTCATTAATTTTCTTGCTTCTTCTGTAAATTTATTTGGGTCTAGATTATATTTAGAAGCAATAAATTTCAATTTCTCAATTTTTTTTGGATTACGAACTTCTTTTAATTTTACATTCTTATCAATTTTTCTTCCTAAAACTCTATAAAATCCATAACGTAAAGAATATTTTGGAAACATATACAAAAGTCCTACATAAAAATTAGTTTTACTGAGTGGAAATTCTATATCGGTATGCCCAGACCAGTGTGCTCTAGTGTAAGTATAGGCGACATCCGATAATTCACTCCATTTATTTATTAACCCCTCCGCTTCTTCAAGTTCTCGCAGTTCTTCCAAAACATCGGCTTGATGCCAATAATAATCTTTTATTGGCATGTCTAAAATTGAATGCCATTTGTTAATAATTGTTTTCATATTTTAATTGTGTATATCTATATATCTAACTTTATCAGAGATAATATTTCCTTTTTTAAAATCTTCCCATAAACCATTGGGTTTGATGGGCGTTGTCCCAGCAGGCTCCAACCAACACACTTCTGCAATTTCATGTGCATGTGTAGTTTTAAGATGCCCGATATTTAAATAATCTTTTCCATTAGTAATTTCAAAGAAAAATTCAACAGACTGTCTTATCTCTCCATCCATAAAATTATTTATATAAAGCAATCTCCCAATTTCAGGAATAACCCCAAGCTCTTCAACCATTTCACGCCTTAAACATTCTTTTATATCTTCTTTCCACTCAACATGCCCACCAGGCAAAGCACAAAAACTCGTGTCATGTGGATGCTTCACACCCAAAAGCTTACCTTCATAAATAATAATACCCCTTGTTCTAACAACAAATTTTTTATCTTTTTCCATAAAATTATTTCTTTTCTTTAGGAGAAACCTCGTCGTCCCCTCCTTCTAATAATTCTAACCCTTTCACTGGACCAAAAGCGTTATTACCTAATTTCCCTTGTATTGATCCTACAATATTTGCAGTTCCAATAAATATTTTTTCCACTTGCGCATCTCTAACTTTCCAAGATTTTTCAAAAGCTACCCTTTCCTTTGTAATTTGATCTTTCATTTCTTTATAAGTTTCAACCATTGATTCAACTTGCTGTCTAAATTCATGACTAGTTACATATCCATATAATGTTTCAGCTAAAGTTCCTTGTTTTTCAGCTTGTGCATTAACTAAAGCAACCTCCAACAGCTGTCTCCTTAATACATGTGAGACAGAGATAGCTAAGGATGGTTTACAAATCCAAACTCCATCCTTATTTCCGAAACCTGAAACAGCTTCATCTGGTAATACCATACTTACAATAACTGGAATATGTGCAGCCTCAGCTCTTAAATTTACTTTCAATTTAGGAATCCAATCCTTGCCCCAATTTTGCACCCTTTTAGATTCCCATAGTATCACTCCACAAACCTTTCCCGAATTTGATCTTACTTTTTGTCTTACATCTGCCCCCTTAACTCCTTTTCCGACTGGTTCGATAATATCTTGCGGAAATGCCTCCTTTAAACTAGCCTCTAGGTCCAATTCTTGCACCTCTCCTTGAAGTTGTTGCGATCCTTGTTCTGCTTTCCTTTTTGCATCATTTAACTGAGTAATCAAGTCAGCCATTTTCTTTTCACTTTCAAGTTCACGGAAATGATATTCGTCACCTATACGCTTACTTACTTCATTTTCAATTTTACCCTTTTCTTCTGAAATTTTCCTAGCGACTTCAAGCTCTTGAGTTTTCATTTTTTCATCCAACTCTCTTTCTTTATTTAATAGAGATAACTCACGTTTCTGAGCCTCCTTTAGCTTTGCATTTTTTTCTGCAACTTGTTCTTCTAATATTTTTTTTTCTGCTTCTTTCTCTTTTTCAACATCTTCTAATTTTTTCTGTAATTTTATTGTATCAGTTCCATTTTGTTTAATGGCACGAGTAAAAGCCTCTTCTTCTATACCCTTACGCTCAGCATCAATTATTTTAGCCTTTTCCAATTCAAAACCCTTTCTCTCTTCTTCAAGTTTTTTTCTTTCCGCGCGAGCCTCAAGAGATTCAGCAGTTGCTTTTTCTAATTTCTTATCCTTCTCTTTCATCTGATCCTCTAAAAGTTTAATTTCAGCAGCAGTTTGTTTTTCAGCGGCCACTTGTGCATCTTTCCATAATGCCCTTTTTTCTATTACAATTTTTTCCGCTACCTTCTTATTTATTTCACTTTGGGCATTTTTCTGCGATTCCTCCAGTTTTGCTTTTTCTTCTGCTATTTCTTTTTTCTCTTTTGCCATTTCAGCTTCTTTAAGCTTATTCTCTTCACTAATTTCTTTTTTTAGGTTTTCTTCAATTTGATGTGTCAATACATCATCAATTGATATTGCTGCTTTGCAGTTGGGGCATATAATATTTTTTGTGTCGTTTTTCATATTTTTTTATTTTATAAATAATTTTTTTAAACAGATTTTGTCCCCCTACAATATGGAAATTTTGAACAACCATAAAACTGTCCTCTTTTACCTTTTCGAAGAATCATTTTTGAACCACAACGCGGACAATCTTTATCAGAAAGAATTGGTGCTGGTTTATTGTCTCTATAATTCCTAGATAAACTTTTACAAGGCTTACAAAAACGTCCATAACCACGAATTAAAGTTGGGTCTTTAAAATCAACCAAATCTCTTATTTCATGACATTTTGGACACTCTTTTTTTTCTCCATTTTGTAGCCCTTGAATGGTGTTTTGAATACCATTCAATACAGAATTATTTGATGAACGATAATTTTTTAATAAACTAGTAATTCTTTCATTTAGTGTTATAACAGGGTTAGATCCAATGTTAAATTTATTAATTCGTAAGAATTTATACCCATAACTTTCTAAAACTTTCTGACGATACACATCATCTTCGGAATAATAATCTGCATAATTAAACTCATTCACTTGATCAATATCACTAAAATGTTCTGTAAATCCATCATATTCAATGATAATCTTGTGCTCATTTTGATTTTCATCCTTGTACACGAGCAAGAAATCAACTTTATAATGAGGATGTTTGTAGGTTCGATCAAGTTGCTTAAGATACTTTCCAATTTCAAATTGTGGAAAAAACTCAATACTCTCTTTATTATTCTTCCAAAAATCAGTGTCATAAAACCACTTTAAAACCCTCGGTTCCATTTTTGAGTTTTGGTCCACCTCAGAAACTTCATGTTCTTTCTTTGCTTCCTCTAAAATAAAATTATAATGTCTTAAAGCATCACCAATTGAGCCATTAAATTTATCAAGTGATTTACTCAGCACAAAATGTATAGTTTCTTTTGCACGACTAAATCCAACATTGAGACGCTGAACTTTTATCTTTCCATCTTCTTCACTATCAATACTATTAAAATCTTTTATAAAAACACCCCACAATCGATCAGAGTTTTCACTAGCAACCATTGAATAGTAAATTATATCTCGTTCCTCTCCCTGACAAGTATCAAATGTCATTATCTTTAATTTTAGATTTTCAAAATAAAAATCTCGCTCAGGTAGTTTGCTAATTGCCTCCATAAGTAATTTTTGCTGATTGGTATGAGGTGTAATTATACCAACACTTTGGGTTATGTTATTCTCGTGTAATATCTTTAATTGCTTAATGATAAAATCAATCTCGGCTCTATTACTATTTGCAACTGGTTCATCCTTTCCGTCATAGTCAACAAAACTAAATTTAATAACATCGTCAATTTTTTTACCTCTAATCTTCATCACTTGAAGGCTGTCTTGATAAAAATACTTATTTGAATAAGAAATAATTTCTTTATATCCACGAAAGTGTTTTAGGAGTTGTGTGTTGTAATTTGTTATAAATTCAAAAAACTCAAGTATTGAGGTCTTAATATCAAATTTCCCAAGCTTTACCATTTTAGAATCTTCTTCAGATACCTGATCACGAAATACTTGTGCTAAAGAATTTAAATATTCCCGATTTGTTTCAGATCGAGCTTGTGCTGCTTTAATGTTACTAAACTGTTTTCTATCACCAAGAATAAGGACTTTCTTTGCTCTGATCAAAGCTGGAAAGGCTTGTGCGATACTTACCTGCGAGGCTTCATCAATAATAACCAAATCAAACAATCCTGCATGTAATGGAATATATTCTGCATAATCTCTAATACCAGCTAATATACAAGGAAAAGCCTCTTTAAGTTTAAGAAATTGTTCCTTTGGAAATTTCATTTTATTTTTAATAACTTCTCTTAGGGTTTCTGCATCTGCTTTGTTGTTATTATAGAAATTAATGAGACGACTATCTAAAACATGAGTGACTTGTGTAGTAACTAAGGTTTCTAACTCTTTCTTTTGCCCCACATAACTTAAAGTTGGAATTGCCCCAAATTTAGAAACCAAAGAATTTTTTAAGATTGCGTAACGTGTTGCTTTATCAAAATCTAAGCTAGTCATAGTGACAAGTCTACTATTCAACATGTCTGAAAAATTTCCTTTTGAGATTTTTAACTTCTCTATTGAATTAGGGTAAGAATCGAATTCTGGGACAAGTGACAAGAAATCTTTTTCAACAGAGGATATTTTTTCTTTGTTTTCAGTAAAATCATTGCCAGTTGAAATTAGTTGGGAAAGAACTGAAATATGATCAACCTCCAAATGTGAAATAGTTTTCGTTTGATCTTTTAAGGCATTATAATAATCACAAATCTCTACAACTCGCTTAATATCATTTATATTTTCATGAGGATTTTGAAAATCTGCTAATGGAAATAGTTCTTTAAAAGAGTTATTTAAAACCTGAAGCTTGGAACCTCTAAATAAGTATCCAAAAATAGGCATCTTAGCCTCTTCGTAAAAACGAGACCATTTTTTAAGCTCACCTAAATCTTTATGAGAAAAAACTTTAAAATGAGATAGTGCTTTAAAATCATGATTAAACCTAAGAGATACATCCTGTGTAATTTGATAAAAAGCTGTAAGAATACTGAGTATTTCAAAAAACATATCCATACTTTTTAATGCTTTCAACTCTAAATTTAATATTCTTGAAAGAGAATCATTTTTAATGATATCTGGCAAAGATAAAAGTAAGGATCTTAAGTCATCAAAAAAGATAACTGCATTCTCGTTCTCAGATAGTTCATCTATATCAAAATCATATTCTTTAGAAGAATAAAATTCTTCTAAACCACAGAATTCATTAATTTCCTGTAAATCAATACTAGAATATGCTAAAGTTTCAGCTTCAATATCTTCTTTTAATGAATTTGAAATCTTTAAAATGTTTTCTTCAATAGCTAAATAATCTTTTTGAACTGCATGATGATGGGTTTTTATTTTTTCAATTGATGACTTTGCAAGAATCTGCCCATAAGTATTACCAGTCTTTCCAAGTCTCAAGATTGGATTTTGAAAGACTTCCCCATCATCAAGACGACGAACCCTATTCATAGTCTCGGTTATTTTATCTTCAACAACATCAAGAGCTTCCTTTTTATCAGAAAGAACAAGTACTGACTGATTCTTTAAAATTGCATCAAAAATAATTGCAGTAATTGTATGACTTTTACCAGTACCAGGTGGACCCTCTACTGTTATATATTTACAACCTTCTTTTTTTATCGCTGATAAAATCTGAATCTGTTCGCTATTAAGCGGAATTGGGCTTTCGGAAACAAGTCTGTCGGGGGTTGATGTATCGTCCCATTCTTTTGTTACTTCAGGACTTACAGAAATAGGGTTTTTATGAATAAAATCATCAACTAATGTATTAAATATCTCAGCAAGTTCTCCGTCACCAGAGCTAAGCTGTTGCAATATTTCTTCATAGTCATTTACAAGGGCTTCGTCTGATTTATCAAACAATGAAAGATAAACTGAATTAGACGTTCTAACATTTAAGCTTTTTGCTTGTTGGTGATCCTTTGAGTCAAGATCGATATTTTTGTTAAGTCCAAAAAGATTTGTAATTTCATTAAGAATTTTTTCAAGTATACTATTAGCATTATCTGTCTCTTTAGATAAATAGATTATACGTTCAGTGATGCTTTTAAGACTACCTTTTGTACCTGTTTCCTTATTGTATTCTTGCACAATAAACTCAATAGCTTTCTTGTTTATATATATCTGAGAATCAAATTCAATATAAAATACATCGTTATCTCTTCTGAGAGAGAAAGGTGTATAAAAAATTGGATATTTTACTTTATTAAAACTAATGTCGCAGAAATAAAGATAAAATTCTTGTTTATCTAAAATTGCTCTGTTTTTATCAATCTCAAAAAGCTCACTGAATAAATCTCCAACTTGAAATGATTCAAAAAAACTTGTAATTGTATTTTTTGTATCACCCAAGTCTATAACTGATTTAAGTTCTTTTTGAATATTAATCTTCTGTTTAGAAACTAAAACTTTCAATAACTCAGAAACTTTATTCTCGATAAGATTCAAGAAAATTTCAGTCAATTCCTCTTCCATTAAAAAAATATCATTCTCGTCACCTATACCAAGATTTTCAATAGATTTTTCAATACTGCCAACAAACGGAAGAACTAAAAAAGTTTTGATGTGTAATGAAGCTGCTTCAAGAGTTACAGATAAAGCCTTATCATATTCTTTTGAATAAAGAGCAACAGATTTTTCCAAGTCGTCTGTTATGGCGTTAATTAATTCATTTATTTGAGAATTTTGGATTTTACCAACCTGTAAAGTTATAAGATCTAAAAGATTTTTTGGAAGATCGCTACGATATACCCCTTTACTTATTGTGCTTAATAAACTTTTATTAAAACCGTGAGTAATTAACTTCCAAATTTCTTTTGTAAAAGATGGATATTTTGAAAGATTTATACCAACAAGCAAATTGTCATTGGTCCTATATTTAACTGATCGTTTTGGATTTTTTCTCTTATGAAAATCGGTTTCAAGAAAATCCATGAAATATTTAGCAACTTCTTTAACAAAAGCAAGATTACCAATAACACTAGCTTCTGTCGTATTATTTTCTTGAGTATCAGTTTTCATATTATAACATTTGATATTAAACTCTAAAAAGTATAGCATTTTAGGCTTCATTTTGAAAGTGATTTTTGAATAGTATTTTCCCATTAAAAATAGTAAAATATGTCAAATGCCAGAATTAACCGATATTACAGAGATAGATATATACAAAGAACCAATATATAGATTGTGTGATTTTTTATTACAAAAAAAGTATTCAACTGAGGGAAGAGGTCTTAACAGACCTTTCTCTTTTCGTGTTAATGAATTAGCTAACATTTTTGAACATAGTGGTAACGAAGAAGAAGAAATGAAAAAAATCAAAACTGAATTATACGGATTAAGCACTGAAACTATTATGACCGAAAATGGAAAACAAAATGTTATTGAAATACTCAATTTTGAAACTCTAGAATTATTTTTAGAAAACTTTAGAAATAATGTTGAAGTAAGAATTGGATGCACTAGTAAAAATTTGGAAATATATCAAAAAGAACTTAGAAAACGCACTGAAGCACTAAAAAGAAAATTGGGAGCTGTTTCAGTTGTTGCTATTACAAATGGTGGAGCTTCAATCTCTATTGGAGAAAAAACAATGGAGACATATAGAAGAAGTCTTCGCCTTCTTCCAATTGCACCATATCTTATACTTCTACTTGCGGGTGAAAGTATCCGACTTCCAAGAAGATTAATATCCATAGATTCTTTTTGCAAGAAATATCATACAGGAGATGCTGACTATAAAAGAGGTGATCCAGTTGATATTAATTTTCTTCAAAAAATCCTTACATATATCAGATATGGTTCTGGCTGGGAATCAGAAACACTTATTAAAAGAAAAGCAATTCTTGATTCATTAAATGGTCTAAATACAAAATCTCGCTTAGAAGAAAATTTTGAAACTGATATTTTTTCAGTAGAAAATAACGTTCGGTGGATTCTATAATTTTTTAAATAATACATAAAAATTCTAAACAACCCTTTAAATATGGGCTTTTTTTCTTTTAATCACCATGAGTCACTTGACTCACGACAAAAGTCGTGTTTATTTGCGTAATGTTCTATTATCACTTCATCATCATTTTATTTATAAAAAAATTTAGATAAAAGAAGGTGGTTGGTCGTAGATTATTAGAATTAAGTTTTAAAAAATGACATGTCAAAAGAAACAAAAACATGAGTTAGTGATGAGGAGGTAGATAGAAACGCAGTCGGTGTCTCGCTTATTAAAATTAATTTGAGAGGAGTAATAACATGAAATTTAAACTAAAAAAAATGGGAACAATTGCACTAGAAGTATCTCAAACGTGGCGTAAGGTCTGGTACAAACGTCACCAGGATGTTATGAAAAATAGATATCCGAAGGAGAAAGATCCAAAGATTAGAAAAAATATAGAGAACGCTGAAGAAGATGCCAAAGAAATGGAACAGGAATATGGAAAGAAAAACCTTGGTCCATATACAGACTTTGAATGGGGGAAACTAAATGGCCGATTGGAAGGCTTAATGTGGGCATTAGGAAATGAATGGGGGTCTAAATATTAAAAGTTAATAAAAAATAATCAAATGAAATTTAAAACTAGAACAAGAAAAGAAATGGAGCAAGAGTTATGTGTTGCCTGGGACAAAGTCTGGTACGACAGACATCAAGTGGGTATGCAAAAAAGATACCCAAAAGACAAGAACCTTGAAAGCCGAAAAGCCTATAAGAGAGGCGAAAAGGCGGCTAAGAAAATGGAGAAAGAATACGGAAAGAGAAACCTTGGTCCGTATACAAAATTCGAGTGGGGTATGTTAAATGGTCGTTTTGAGACATTAAGATGGGTTTTAGGAGAAGACTGGGGAATTCTAGATACCTAAATCTCAGAAATCAATAAAATTATAAACACGTCTTAAAGACAAGCGGAAAAATAAAATAAATTTACTCCGCTTGTCCTACAAGACATAACGCTGTATATCAGCAAATTAAAATTATATGAGTGAACAAATTAAAAGATATCCGTATGCAGAAGCATACAGAATCGCTTTAGAAGTGGTAGAACAATTAAAACCATTCTGTAAACGAATAGAAATTGCAGGGAGTATCAGGAGAAAAAAGAAAGACTGCGGAGACGCTGAGGTGGTTGCGGTACCTCTCCCCTATTCAACTGGACTTTTTGAAAGTGGAATAGCAACCATCGTAAACAAATGGCCTAAGGTCCGTGGTGATCTAGATTATGGCAAAACAAAATATACTCAACGTATATTGCCTTGTGGTATAAAACTTGATCTGTTTTTCGCAGACGAGAAGAACTGGGGCTATATTTTTGCAATGAGAACTGGATCAGATAACTTTAGTCATAACACCTTAGCAAAAAGATGGGTACAGTGTGGCTACAAAGGGAAAGATGGATACCTAACTAAATATGGAGAAATAGTTGAAGTAAGGGAAGAGCAAGATCTCTTCAAATTACTTGGTATCCCTTACGTGTCGCCAGAGGATCGAAATTTATAAGCAATTACTAAATGAATTAAATTATGAAGAGCATTCAAAGATTGTTTGAGAAAGTGGCTAGAGAACATCCTAACTGGGGTTCAGTGATTGTCTTTAACCACATAGTGGATGGAAAAAACTTTTCTCGCGATAGAATCGCGAGGTGGTTCAACGTCTTGGTCGATAAAGAAGAATATGACAGATCCGAGAAAAAAGAGATTCTCGAATATGTCTATCTCCTAAATTCACCCCTTAACCGTACGAAAAACGACAATATCGCACCTCTCAGAGAAGCGAAAAAAGAAAAAATGAATACGGATAAGTCGGGCATTAAAAACGCAGTTAAAACTGAGGAAATTATATGCAAAAAGAACTAACACAAGAAGAGTTTATAGCACTCTTCCCCAACACTCGATTCCGCTATATACATGACTCAATAAATGGATTAGCCATACAAGGAAGCAATATGCTTAATCTATCATGGAATGAAGAAGGATATGGCATCTTTTTTACAGTTAATGGATTTCCACCTACTGGCAAAGCAGATCAATCACAGTTATTATCGTTAAATGGCAATTATGTAGATTTTGATGTAGAGGTCAGATTATCGCAGGAAGAAAAAGATAGATTAATTCAAGGAACTCTTATGTCAGGCCTAGAAACTGGTGTGCCGACTCCAACGATAATTAATCGTACTCAAAAAGGTGCGCACTTAATTTGGCTTTATCCAGAACCTCTTAAACCTACATTAGAAAATATCACAAAATGGAGAACTGTACAAAAAAGGCTAGTGCAATGTTTTAATGGTGACAAAAATCCCACTGATCCGTCACGAGTACTTCGTTTGCCTTATACACTACACTTAAAAGATCCTAACAATCCTTTTGAGATTAAAATTGTGTCGTATAAGCCAGAGGCGAAATGTACACTTGAAGAATTGGATGGAATGGTACCAAAATATTCCGACAATGAAAGCGATACTAAAACTCCTGCAATGGAATTGTTGCTTAAGGGTGTGCCAATAGGTAAAAGTCTACGACATGGTGCATTAGCACAAATAGCAGGTCTTCTTCTAAAAAATGCAGACACTGCAGAAAAGGTTGAAATTGCAAGAATGAACTATTACGCATGGGATCAGAAAATTGTAGGTTCGAAAGAACAATTTGAGGAACGTAAAAAAGAATTAGATAATACTTTCGAAGGAATACTTAAACTTAATGTAAAAGATAGAGAGACTGGAACAAAAGCTAGAATGTCCTCCACAAACAGACCTCGCCTATGGACGATTGGAGAAATTCTTGAGCAAGATTTTGGAGAGGAGAAATGGCTTGTAGATTCATTAATATCCAAACAAGGCATGATGGCACTCTCTGGTAACCCTGGCGATTTTAAAACTTGGGTAACTATTCATATTGCGCTTTGTGTATCACGCAATCTTCCTGTCTTTGGTAAATTCAAGGCATCACAGGGAGGTGTATTGATAATAGACGAAGAGGATCATATCCGACTATTACAAAAACGTTTGGAATTACTTGGTGCAAAGGAAACTGATAATATTCATTATCTATCGCAGAGTGGTATTAAAGTGGATATGGAAGAAGTCCGCGACATGATACTAGGGATTGTTAAAGAGAAGAATATAAAACTAGTCATACTTGATTCTCTGGTTCGAGTTCACGGACAAGATGAAAATGATGCAGGTGGTATGGCAAAAGTGTTTAGTAATCTCCAAAAGATAATTACCGAAGGAGCATCTATTCTCTTTACTCACCACCACAGAAAACAACAAAAGGGGCAAGGATCGAACAATCCTGGCCAAAGTATGCGAGGCTCATCAGATATTTTAGCAGCGGTGGATTGTCATATGACTATTGAGAAAAAAAACGAAAACGAAGATCGTCTTATTCTCCGACAAACGAAATTACGTCAAGGTGAATTGTTGCCACCGTTTGAAATCAATATCATTAAAAGTGAATCAGGTCCATCAGGATTTGAATATGCTGGTGATCATGATGAAAAAAAGAAAAAAGCCGAAGAAGTAGAAACGGCTTTAGTGTCATTCCTAGGAGAAGAAATGAAAAGTCGTTCAGAAATTCTTGAATTTTTTGAAGACGATTATGGTAGAGATGTTATAGACCGAGGAATAAAACTAGCAGAAGATGATGAGAAGGTTGAAAGAGTTCCAAAAGGAGAAGTACCAAAAGAAAACCGTAAAAAGGCACACTACCGTCTCCCTTGGATACTTTCTCCTATTAAAATTACTCAGGTTAATGAACTTCCTGCTTCCGTATCCTATATAGAGGCAGGAAAGCAGGAAGGTTATAAAGAATCGTTTGAGTGTGAAGAGGTCGAAAAAGACGAAGATGGCATTGATAATCCCCCATTTTAGATGTTGGGACTAAGGTGCTATAATTCATATACTGTCTAATACAAAAACAAAGTATAATGATCCTAAAAGGGCGTTTCTGCCATTATACTTACTCCGTTGGAGAAAATGTATTGGACAGCCAGAAACGTCCTTTTAGTTTGCCTAAACTAGAAAAATTAAAAATCTAAATAAATAAAAATGGATAAAATTACAAATAAATTTAATAGGATGAACCTAAACAGCATGAATATTTCAAACAAAAGACTTCTGCAGTTTATAAATCTCTTTAAAGCAAAAACTGGTGTGACATTAGCAGAACCAGAAGCATTAACACGAGCAGAGATATTACTCCGAACAATAGCAATTCTTTATCAGCCAGTAAGTATATCCGATTATTCTGCTGCTTTGGCTAAGAAAATGTTTCTTAAAACTAAAAAGGTGTAGATTATTAATTAATGTAGAAAAAATTATGAAATATAAATATGGTGCTAGTATTAGAAAATCAAGTGAGAGCAGAGAAAAACAAGCTCTTTCAAATGAATCTCAAAAAAGAGAAATAAAATTAAAATTCCCTGACCTTGATATAACTGAATGGTTTGTGGAATCAAAAAGTGCCTTTAAGCCATATGGCAGGCCTGAATTTACACGCATAATGAAAATGGTTCACGAAGGCAAGCTAGATGGGATTTTAGCTTGGCACCCAGACAGATTATCTCGTAATGAAATCGATGCAGCTAATATTACCTACGCTATAAGAAGTGGAATACTCAAAGATTTAAAGTTTGTGAGCTACAATTTTGAAAATACACCAGACGGAATAAAACACCTACAAAACGCTCTTTCTGACTCACAATACTACTCAGCTAAACTTGGTGTTGATGTAAAACGTGGATTAAATGACAAACTGGGAATGGGTAGAATGCCATGCTTAGCGCCAGTTGGTTATTATAATACAAAATTAGCAAACCGAGAAGACAATAGAATAATAGAAGACACAGAACGATTTCCTCTTGTTCGTAAAATGTGGGATTTATTACTAACTGGAAACTACAGTGTCCCCCAAGTGCGAGATATTGCTACAAATGAATGGGGCTTACTTACTCCTAAAAAGAAAAAAGTTGGTGGAGGAAAAATTGGTTACACCAGTGCTTATGGCATGTTTACTAATATGTTCTACACAGGATATTTTATGTATAAAGGTAAAATGTACAAAGGAGATCATAAGCCAATGATAACTATGGCAGAATTTGACCGTGTACAGACGCTCCTTAAAGAACATGGTAAACCAAGAGCAAAAACCCATGAATTTGCTTATGGTTGTGGAACTTTTATGTGTGGAGAATGTAATCGTTCTTTCGTTGGGATTGAAAAAATAAAATATATAAAAAGTGAAAAGCTAACGAGAGTTTATGTATTTTATCTATGCGGTCATAAAAAGAGTGTTGTTTACTGTAGCCAGAAATACAACATTAACGAAACTGAAGTAGAAGAACAAATAATAGCTGAAATCCAGAAATATACAATTGATTCTGACTTCTTAAATTGGACACTTGAAGTAATGAAAGATAATAACGTCCTAGAAATAGTAACGGAGAAAGATGTAAAAGAGAATGTCTTAAAGACTATAGAAACCAAGCAGGAAGAATTAAAGAAGTTAATCCAAATGGCTACAAAAGGCTTTGTTTCGGATGAAGAGTTTAGGGAATCCAGAACTGAATTAGACAAGACAATAAATAACCTAAAAACCCAATTAAATGAGGTTGAAAGTGATAAGAATGAAAATCTCATGGAACTAACTGAGAAAGCATTCTACTATTCTACTTATGCCTTGATTGCTCTCAAAAAAGGCGACAAAAGAACCCGAAATGAAATCATCAAGAGTCTGGGTATGAACCGAGAGATAAAAGACAAAATAGTCAATATTAAAGCCTTCGAATGGTATTTCCACATCCAAAGAGCCTATTCTTCACTAAGAGAACAATTGGCTGGTACTGAACCAGAAATACGTTGTGAACAAAAGACGATTTATGACTTTCCTCATCTTCGTTCACTGATGCGCGACCGACCGGATTTGAACCGGCAACCTCCCGCGTGACAGGCGGGTGCTCTAACCAGTTGAGCTACGATCGCATACTTCCAATTATACATAAATTTATATAATTTCAAAGTTATTTTGTGTCGATGGCAGGACTTGCACCTGCGACCTTGGCTTTATGAGTGCCATGCTCTAACTACCTGAGCTACATCGACATAATAAATAGAATAACATATTAAAGCTTTTTTTCAAATAAACCTTGCAAAGATTCATTTTTTGCTATATTATATATCCATAGCGGGGTAGAGAAGAGGTATCTCGTAAGGCTCGACATAATGGGCCCCTCGAAGAGAAATCTTTGAGTGCGTATTCGTCAAATTCGGAGAAATCCTATTCGTTATTAAAAAATGAAAAGACAATTCCGAGCTAAATCTGATATTAATTTATTAGAAAATGTGTAGAGACTAGATGGCGAACTCCTGAATCTTTAATTTATTTTTAGAAAGGAGATGGTATAGTCCAGACCCCAAACCACCTACTGGTGGAGTAGCGAAAGCTATAGTGGTAAGCATAACCTTAAGACCCACGTTCGATTCGTGGCCCCGCAACAATTTTAGTTTTCTAAATAAAATCAAATTCCTTAAAAATCTGCTCGTATAGAGAAATCACTCTTTTTGCTTCATGTAATGAAAGTTCAAAAGATGAACTTTCATGAGCTATTTTATTCCTTATATTATGTATTTCCCAAGCAGAACTAAGACTATGAAAACTGTCTCTATTTGCCTCTTTTAATTTATCTCCAATATTTTCTCCTTTAAATTTTAATTTAGTAAGTAAATCAAAAAGCATAGAGTCCGCCTCAATAATTGCAAGCTTCCAATCATTTTCATTTGTTGAAAAAAGATAATCTAAAACCTTTTTCCAACGTATATCCTTAAAAATTACCTGACCTGTTTTTTCTGTTTTCAAAGATTGATTATGTTTATATTCTTCAATTTCATGATGTAAATGCGCATGCTCTTTTTTTCTAATTTCAAACATTCTAATCGTAACATAAATAATAATAGCAATAAAAAATATTGCTAAAAAAGAAAGAAGAATATAAAAATACCCTAAATTTTTTTCTGTTAAAAGAAGGTTTAAAAAAATTTGTCCCTGACTAAATAAATAATTCGGGTCAAGAAATTTAGATCCAAGAACTGAATCTTCTAGGAGTGGATTAGTACTATTAAATGTATTTGTTGTATACATCCCAGTATTAAAATTTTAAATTTTTATTAATAATAATCATCTTTTTATTCTTTTTAATTATGTTTACTTGTCATAATATTTACTCAAAAATTTAATACGGGACAAGTACTATTAATTATCTCTTAAATCTTTTTCAATCGCAAATAATGATTCATCAGAAAATAATGGTCCTGTAAACTGAATACCGACAGGCAAGAGAGAAGTAGATTTACCAAAAGGTACAGAAATAGCTGGAAGACCTGTTAAATTAGCTGGTGTAGTAAAAATATCACATAAATACATTTGCAAAGGATCTTTTTTCTCACCAAATTTAAATGCTGTCGTAGGTGTCGTAGGTGTCATTACAAAATTAACATCTTTAAAAATATCTTCATACTCTTTCATAATAGCTCTTCGTACCTTCCAAGCTTTATTATAATAAGCATCATAATATCCGTGCGACAAAATATAAGTACCTAATATTATTCTTCTTCTTGTCTCCATACCAAAACCTAAAGATCTACTTTTTTTATAACTATCAAAAATATTTTCTCCTTCTTTTCGTAAACCATACCTTACACCATCTAATCGTGAAAGATTTGTAGAAACTTCTGCTGGCATAATTATATAATAAACAGCTAAAGAATATTTTGAATATGGTAATGATATATCTTTTATTTTATAACCTACTTTTTTTAATTTTTCTATCGCTTCTTCAAAATTTTTCAAAACCTCAACATCAACTCCCTCTTTAAGAAAATCTCTAGGAATACCAATCACCTTCTCCCCCTTCACCTGGTGAAGGGGAGAAAAATCAACCGAAGTACTATCCATATCATCATGTCCTACAATACAATCAAAAATTATTTTTGCATCTTGACTCGTTTTAGCAAAAGGACCTATCTGATCAAGAGAAGAAGACATAGCTGTAAGTCCAGAACGTGAAATAACACCATAAGTAGGCTTCATTCCAACAAGTCCACAAAAAGATGCTGGCTGACGTATAGAGCCTCCAGTATCAGACCCTAAAGCCCCTAGTGCCATGCCAGAAGCAACAGCTGCTGCTGATCCACCAGAAGAACCACCTGGAACATATTCAGTGTTAATAGGGTTTTTGACTGGTCCGTAGGCTGAGTTCTCTGTCGAAGATCCCATAGCAAATTCATCCATATTTGTTCTTCCTATTAAAACTGCTCCAGCTTCTTTTAATTTTTTTATAACAAATGCATCATAACTCGCAACATAATTTTCTAACATCTTAGACCCCGAACTTACCTTATGCCCTGTTATCAGAATATTATCTTTTATAGCAATTGGTATTCCAGTAAGTAAAGTTCCCTTTCCATTTTTTATCATTTCATCAGCTTTTTTTGCTTGTTCTAATGCACTTGCACTGAGCAAAGTCGAAGTGTCAAAAACTTCCAAAAAAACATTTAATTCTTTATTTTTTTCTTCTATATTTTTTAAACACAGAGATACGAGCTCAACAGAAGTTAATTCTCCTTTTTTCATCATTTCTCCTGCTTTTTTTATTGTAAGGTCTTTAATGTTTAACATATTGTTTTATAGAATTTTTTTTACTTTTACAAAATCATCTTGTTTATCTGGAAATTGGTCAATTATTAAATCTCTTGAAAATTCTTGTATTTTTAATTCATCTTCACGCCAGATATTTTTCTGTATAAAATTTTCTTTTACATCAGGAACATCGACAGATTCTATCTGTTTAACATAACCTAAAATACCATCTAAATCTTTTAGAAGTATTACCTTTTCTGTTTCAGATAATTCAATTTTCGCCAATTCAGCTAGTTTCTCTATATCTTTAATCTCCATATATAAATTATAGCAAAATAACCTAAAAAACAAAGCCAAAAATAAAATCATACTTTTTTTGGCATACGCTACTGAAAGATAATTAATGACATCAAGTTAGAATGCAAGCCGTGAAAAAGGATAATTCTTTTATTGTTTACCAATCAATGCTTTTATTCTATCTTCTACTTTAGGATGAGTACTAAATAAATTAGAAATACTTTTTCCTAGTTGTCTGCCAGCACCAAAAGGATTAACTATAAAAAGATGTGCTGTCGCTGTATTTGCATATTGCATTTTATTTGAATGATTTGAAATTTTTTGTAATGCACTTGCTAGCCCCTCTGGATAACGAGTGATCAATGCTCCAGAAGCATCTGCCAAGAATTCCCTCTTACGAGAGATAGCGAGTTGTATAAGTATTGCAAAAATAGGTACTAAAATTGAAATTACAATTCCTATAATTATCATTAACCCACCATTATTATTCTCACTATCTCTTCTTCCTAAACCAAAAAAAGTAGATCGCAAAAACATATCAGCCACAATAGAAACAAAACCAACAAGCACGACGATGACAGTTGAAAGTAAAATATCTCTATTTCCTATATGAGAAAGTTCATGGGCAATCACTCCCTCAAGCTCAGTTTTATCTAAAATAGAGAGTAAACCAGTCGTTACACAAACAACAGCATGTTCCCTGTTACGTCCAGTAGCAAAAGCATTTGGTGAACTTTCTTCCATAATACAAACCTTCGGCATTGGGAGTCCTGCTGTTATAGAAAGATTTTCAACTGTATTCCAAAGATCTATATTATCCTCCCTCTTTATTTGTCTAGCGTGATTTAATTTAAGTGCAATTTTGTCTGAATACCAATAACTTGTAACATTCATAACTACACTAAAAATAATAAAGATATAAAGAATATTAGGATTCCCATAATACTGTGCAAAGAAAAATCCAATACCTATCACTACTACCAAAAATACGCTCATCAAAAACCACGTCTTTGTAATGTTTTTTGATTGTTGTGTATATAATGTAGCCATTTAAAATTTAACTTCTACTGGATTCTGGGCAACATCATTATCGGCAAGATCAAACAAATCCATTTTTGCAAACTTAAATATACTTGCAATAACATTATTTGGAAAACTTTCAATTGAAATATTCAAGTCACGAACATTGCCATTATAAAATCTGCGAGCAGCTTGAATTTTATTTTCTGTATCAGAAAGTTCACTTTGTAATGCTAAAAAGTTTTGATTCGCCTTTAAATCTGGATAAGCTTCAGAAACAGCAAAAAGAGATTTCAATGTGTCAGTAAGCATATTTTCTGCTTTTGCATGATCTTCTGTTGGTCCTTGTGCATCCATCGCAGCAGTACGTGCTTTTGTAACATTCTCAAATAGAGAAGCTTCGTGTGTAGCATAACCCTTAACGGTATTTACCAAATTGGGAATCAAATCATATCGACGTTTTAATTGAACTTCAATATCTGCCCAAGCTTCTTTCGTACGATTAATTAATTTTACAAAACTATTATAAGCAAAAACAATCCACAAAACTATAAAACCTAATACTATTAAAACAATTGTTAATACACTCATCCCGTTTAGAAATCATACTATCCGTACATATATATAACTATATATAAAGATGTACAATCATTGTTAATTTATAATCTTTTTCCCGTTTTGTAAATTTCTAACGGGATTCATATTATTATATCATAAAAAATCTCTTTTTTATTTTTTTGCTTGTTTTTTGACTTGTAGTTCCTCAATTAAAACAAGTAATGGAGAAGCAAGAAATATTGATGAATATGTTCCAAAAAACATTCCGGCAGTAAGCATTAATGCAAAATATTTAGTAGATTCTGGTCCAAAAAAGAATAGAGATAACAAAACTATTATAACTGTAAGAGAAGTAAAAATAGATCGCATATATGATTGGTCCAAACTTTTACCAACAGTTTCACTAAAACTCTCTCCTGTCTTATTTCTTAAATTCTCTCTAATTCTATCAAAAATAACTATAGTGTCAGATACCGACAATCCTAATATCGTAAGAGCTGCAACTACAAAGAGAGTATCAACTTCGGCACCATAAAAACGACTCATTATAGTAAAAAGTCCAATTGGAATAATAACATCATGTAATAATGATACGACAGCCATAAGACCATATTTCCAAGAAGAAATTGGTTTTGAAACTTTTCTAAAAGCAAATGCAATAAATAAAATAATACCAAGAGAAACCAAAACAATAGCAATTATGGCTTTTCTAGTAAGTTCTTTCCCTACTGATGGTCCAATAGAATTGAAACTTTTCTCTTCAAGTGGACTTTTATCATCTTGTGAAAGTGTTTTTAAAAGTAAAGCGTGCTGTGTTTCATTTAAATCGATAGATTTAACAATATAGCCTAATTCCCCAGTTGGCTGTATAAGTACAGAACCAAGGTCAAGAGTCTTAAATTGAGAATCTAAGTCAGATTGTATTGGTCGAGATTCTTTATAAACAACCTCTGTCAATGCACCACCCTTAAAATCAATACCAACCTTAAGTCCGAATACAAAAAGTAAAACAACAGAAGATAAAACTAAAATTGCTGAAATTATGAGAAATATTTTTTTGTGTTTTATTATAAACATTTTTTATTTATTGTTTTGCAAATTATTTACTAAATCCACTTGAAAATAAAAACCTCGCGATCTTACCTTCTCCTATAAAGAAAAGCCCTGAAAGAAAAATTCTAGAAATCATAATAGCAGAAAACATTGATACTAAAACCCCCATACCAAGAGTTAACGCAAATCCTTTAATTAAAGGTGTTCCAAACCAGAAAAAGATCATAGCAGAAATTATTGTTGAAAAATTAGAATCACGTATAGAAGACCAAGCTCTATGAAATCCTGCAGAAACAGCATCAGAAATATTATGACCAGAATGTAATTCCTCTTTTAATCTTTCAAAAATAAGAATATTCGCATCGACTGCTATACCAATAGAAATAATAAAACCTGCAATACCAGCAGCAGTAAGAGTAACTGGTAATAATTTAAAGAGAGCCAACATCATCGTTATATATATACAAAGAGCAAGTACTGCAATAAATCCTGGCAAGCGATACCAAAGAATCAAAAATAATGCAACAATTAAAAATCCAATAATCGCAGCTTTCACTCCAGCATCGACAGCATTTCCTCCTAACGTTGCTCCAATAGTTTGTCTTGATAAAAGAGTAATAGGCACTGGAAGTGCACCAGAATTTAATCTACCTACTAATTGTTTACCTTCTGTTGGTGTAAAACTACCTGAAATAACTGCCTGACCATTTGGAATCTCCTCACGAACAACAGGAGTAGAAATAGGTGCACCATCTAAATATATAGCAACCATTTTACCTATATTATCTTTTGTAATTTGCGCAAAAAGTTTTGTACCTGTATCGTCAAATTGCAAACTTACTTTTGGCTCACTAGTCGTCTGATCAAAATCAAGAGTAGCTTTCTTTAAATATCTACCAGTTAATTCTGTAGAAACAAATTGTAAAGATGTGTCTAGCGTTACTTTTCCATCTTTATCTATTGTCGCATTTCGTGGTGTATCTTTTGGTGCCTCAATTTTAAATTCCAAAAGTGGTGTTTGTCCTATCATAACTGTCGCTTTTTCTACATCAGTCACGCCTGGAAGATCAACTATTAATTTTTCTTCTTCACCAGAAATAAATCCACTATTCTGTACTTGCACTACTGGCTCTGAAACACCAAAAAGATTAACTCTTCTTTCTATAACATCACGCAATGCATCCATAGATACAGAGACTTGTCCGGCTGGAACTGCACTAACATCAGCTTTATATATCAAATGACTTCCACCAGAGAGGTCTAAACCAAGACGAAATGGAGAGTTCTTAAAAAATGAATTTTCTGTTGCAAAATTAGGGTTTAATTTAGGTTCTGATTTAAAGACAAAAAAGGCTACAGCAGCGCCCAGAATAAGTACTATTAAGATAGAAACTATCTTCTTCAACATAAATTAATCTCCATATATTAAACCTTTTTCAGTAAAAAAGCAATTAAAAAGCCTAAAATAAATCCTCCTAGAATATCTATGGGAAAATGAACTCCAGCTATAATACGAGCAATACCTATAACCAGAGCAAAAAAAATAAAAATATATCCAACTTTTTTATGATTAAAAAATATAGAAATAGCTAATGCCATAAAAAAAGTCGCATGACCTGATGGAAAAGCATATCCAGTTTCAGAAAAAAGTGAAATAACTTTTGAAAAAATATCAAAAGGTCTTTGAGTATGAAACAAAATTTTAAAAATATATGCTAGAATCCAAGCCAAACCAGAAGAAATAAAAATTATAAAAAAATCTTTCCAATTTTTTTTATAAAAAAATAAATATATTACAGCAAGTAATATCACAATATAAGGGAGAGTATCAGCAACAAAAATAATAAGTTTATCAAAAAATACTGATTGATGAGATAAATTATAAAAAAAGAAAAAAATTTCGTTATTTAACATTTTTTTGTTTTGCCACATTAAGCACATTATTAAAGAGCATAGCTATCGTTACAGGGCCCACCCCACCAGGAACAGGTGAAATAAAACTCACTTCATCTTTCACTGATTCAAAATCAACATCACCCACTATTCCTCCATTTGATTCTGAAGTACCAGCATCTATTAATATTACACCCTTTTTTATCATATCTTTTGTAATAAATTTACCTTTACCAATGCCAGAAATTATAACATCAGCCTCTTTCATAATTTCTTTTTTATTTTCACTTTCACTAGTAATCACAATTGGATTAAATCCTTTTAATTTAAGCAAGGCAGAAACTGGTCTTCCAACTAATTCACCATTACCTAAAACTACTATTTTTTTTGTTCTCAATAACATAGTCGAAGAATTATTATCTAAATTTAAAGACTCCAATAATTTCAAACAAGCCATCGCCGTTGGCGGACATACGGAGGCGTTGCCTCCGTAGAATCGATCGCTTGCAAGAGTTCCCAAACAATCTACATCAAGTTTCGTATCTATAGCATCTAAAATTTTTCTTTGATCTAAATTTTTAGGTAATGGAAGTTGAACAATGATACCACACATATTTTGAATTTTATTTAAAATTTCTATTTCTTTCACTAAATCTTCTGTACTAATAGATATTGGAAAATTTGCATTATGGAAGTCTATACCAATAGCTTCTGCATTTTTTTTCTTCATTTCTACATATTGAACAGAAGCCCTATCTTCCCCTATCAAAATATCACAAAAAATAGGTTTAAAAGATAAAGAAGCTATTTCTTTTTTTATTGAATCCAAAATTTCTTCTTTTATTTTTTTACCATCAATAATGTTCATAGCTTTTAGCTTTTAGCTTTTAGCTTTTAGCTTCAAGAATTTAATTTTCTATAAGCTATCAGCTAATAACTATAAGCTGATTATTTATACTCCTAAAAATTCATTTTTCATGTCATCTCGGTGCGCCGATCTGGCAAACTTGCGCATATTCATTAAAATCCCCAATCCCATAAATTCGGTAACTAAATGTGAACCACCATAACTCATAAATGGTAGAGGAATACCCGTAATAGGCATTAACCCAATGTTCATGCCTATATTTATGAGTATATGACTCATAAAAAAAATAGCAATTCCTATTCCAAAAAGCATTTCAAAATTAGAAACTCCAAGTGATGCATTGTGAAGAATTCTCCATATAACAAGACCAAAAAGCAAAAGAATAAAAAAGGATCCAATAAAACCCCATTCCTCTGCATATGCAGCAAAAATAAAATCAGATTGTGGTTCTGGTAAAAATTTTAATCTTGATTGTGTACCAAAACCAAGACCTTTACCTAAAACCTGTCCAGAACCAACAGCGATGGTGGACTGAGACGCATTATACCCAGAATCATGTATGTCAGCGAGAGGATTTATAAAACTGACAATACGAGCTTTCTGGTATGGAGCAAATGCAAAAACCCAAAGAGACACAAAAATGAGAGCACCAGATAAAAAAACAAAAAACAAATGCGCTTTAGAAATTCCAGAAACAAGTATCATTCCAAACCAAATGAAAAATATAACCATAGCAGAACCAAAATCTGGTTGAAGTAAAACTAAAACAAAAGGAACAAATGCATAAAATCCAGAAATAAAAATATGTTTTATATTTCTTATCTCAACATGTCTACGTGAAAAATATTTTGATAATATGAGTATAAGTACAAGTTTCATAAGGTCAGCTGGTTGAAAAGAAAAGAAACCTAAAGAAAACCAGCTTTGTGCACCCCTTATAACATTACCAACAATTATTAAAACAACTAATAAAACACAAAAACTCAAAAATAATGTTATTAATACATCCGTCCGACGCAAAAACCTGAAATCAATAAAAGAAAAAATAAAGAAAACACAAAATGATATCAAAATCCATATGATTTGTTTTTCAAAAAAATTAACCATATCATCGCCTCCAGTGAAAGATTTCATCGTAAAGAGACCAGCAAAAAGTATGGGAACAATAAAAAAAACCAAAAGCCAATCTACCCCGTACGAAATCTTTCTAATAAAGTTTCTTATTTCCATCTAACTTATTCATTTAATTTAATAAAATTTCGTTCGGGGTCTATTCTTTTAAAAACTTTATCTACCATTTTTTTATCCGCCTAAATTTTTTTAGTACTTGTTATTAATATCATTGGTTTTTGTTTATAAAAAAATTTTGGTGGATTTAATTTAATTTAACCAAAGAAATATCATACATAGGAATTATTTCTTTAGTAATTACATTACCTAATATTGGCTGTGGCCAAGTAAAATCAATATTTTTATCTTCTCCTGAAGCTAACACATCCAAATACGTACGACTAGAAGAAATAGCATTCCCTCTCTCGTCATACAAAATGACAACTACCCCTAATTCTGGAATAGTAAAAAAGGAATCATTTTTTATAATAGCAGAAAGATGTGGGCTCGTATCTTGATTCTCTAATTTTATATCATAAATTGATAAATTTAATTGTTTTAATTTCTCTTCTGAGACAGTAGTCCAAACAGGTATTTCTGTAAATTCAAAAGTAGTATATACAGGAATAGAATTACCAACTCCGATACCTGGTTCAAAAATAGCAAATTTACCAGAAGCTGGAATAAATGTCTGCCCTTCTCTTTTACCTATAAAAACATTATTTTTATCTGAAAAACGAAATCTATAATTTATTTTAGAAACAACCTCTGTTGTATTATGGTTTTCGAGATATGCAACAGCATTATAACGTCCAGGAATTACTTCAAATGAACGAGACCACAAAACAGAAATTTTATCTACGGCAAAAGAACATGCCTTGACGCATGATCCTCCACAATCTACACCCATTTCGTTTCCATTTTTTTTATTATCTGTACAAGTTGGTAATTTGTTTATATATGGAGAAGCTATCAAATAACCCAATACCAAGAAAAAAATAACTAAAATAGCTATATAAAAAAGTTGTCTTTTAAGAGCCCATGACATAAGAATATTGTAGCATTAATTTTACTTAAGTTTAAGTTCTAATTCTAGAGCTCTGTTGACAAATCACTCAAAATTTGGCATACTGCAGTAAGTATTATTTGAAAACAAAATAAAAGGAGAATTACAATGATAATATCATTAAGTGGTCCTTCAGGAATTGGGAAAGGTTTTATAAAAAAAGAATTACTAAAACTTTATCCTTTCATGAAGGAAATACCGTGGTTTACAACTCGTCCGTATCGACCCAATGAACGAGACAGTAATAGGATAAGCGTTCTACCATCAGAGTTTGATAGAATTATTAAGTCTAAAAAGTTAATTTTGGTGCAAAATCTTTATGGATATCGTTATGGAACAAAAAAAGAAGAGTTACTTCCGAGTCAATTAATAAAGATAACGGAATTACATCCGTGTAATTTAAAAAAGGCATTAAAAATTAATCCATCAATTCTTTGTATTGGTTTTATAACTTCCGATTTTTCGCTACTACACAAAAGACTCTCTGTTGTTCGTAAGACAGAAAGTTTGATAGAAATAGAACAAAGAATTAAATCGGCAAAAGTTGAGATTAAAATGATTCTAAAACAAAAGAATTTGTTCACAAAAATTGTCGAGATTACAGAAACTTCAGAGAATTTAGTTTTTGATCAAGTACTTACAGTTTTAAACCCATATTTTAAAAAATAGGAGAAAGATTATGCTACTAAATACACAAATCGGTGTTGTAAAACTAAAAACACCTTTGTTATTAGCTTCAGGATACATCACTGAAACACCTGAATTCTTTTTGAAAGCCCAACCTTATGGATGTTCAGGAATAATTACTCGTTCACTCAAAGAACATATTCCACCAGAACGCACTAAAATTCCCTCTCCACGTTACGCTGTTTTTGATCAAGACAGTATGCTTAATTGTGAATGGGGAAATGAAAGACCATGGACCGAATGGAGAGATTATGGTGTAGGTAAAGTGAAAAATACTAACTGCCCAATAATTATTTCACTAAGTGGTCGAGACTCAGACAGCTGTTGTAATTTGATAAAGATTTTTGATGAAATAGGTGTTGATGCTTATGAAATCAATATATCTTGTTCCCATTCTGGAGTATTACATGGGAATCTAAATGTTGACGTACTATATTTAGAACAACTTATGAAAAAAGTTCGTGCTGTTACCACTACACCAATCTGGATTAAATTATCTTATTCAAATTTTTTGATTACTATGGCAAAACAAGCAGAAGAATTTGGAGCTAATGCTATAGTTTGTACGAACAGTATCGGCCCAGGAATATTAATTGATACCAAAACAGCTAAACCAAAACTCGGAATCAAAGGTGGCGGAGGTGGAGTAACAGGAAAAGCTATATTCCCTATAGCTTTATGGTGTGTCCATCAACTTTCTCAAGTGTTAAATATTCCTATTGTTGGTTGTGGAGGAATTTTTACGGCTGATCAAGTAGTTCAAATGCTTATGGCAGGTGCATCAGCAGTTCAACTTTATACTGCACCTGCGCTCAAAGGTCCAACAATTTTTAGGCAAATTATGATTGGTTTACAGAGGTTTCTCACTGAGAATCCAAAGTATAATTCAGTTAAGGATCTTATTGGACTCACTCTAGGAAAGACAGACAACCATCAATTCTTATCGCCTAGTCCAGTAGTAATCGAAAAAAGATGTACTGGTTGTGGAATCTGTATACAGTCCTGTGCTTTTGATGCTCTTTCGATGATTAGCAGTGCGGGCAAAAACACACTAGCGGTCATCTCTAACAACTGCATTTCATGTAACGCTTGTGTTGGAGTATGTCCTCCAAAATTCAATGCTATTCAAGCATTATTTTAGGAGATATATTTATGAAAAAAACATACACAATAGCAGTACACTGCTCAAAATGCAAATTTCTACTTTACAATTATAAAAAAGAAGGAGCTGGAACACTTATTAAGTGTTATGCCGATATGATAATAAAGGATAATACTAAAGGCGACCTGAAGTGTCCTAGCTGCGGGCAAGAGTTTGCTCGTCATGCAATAATCCATAATAGACCTGCCCACAAAATTATTGGCGGAAAAGTTTTTGTGAGAGGTCATCATGGATAACAACGATAGTAAATCATCTCAAACGAGCGCTAGGTTAAAATCTAGTCGCTCGTTTTTATTTCCACCCTAGAGTCTAAATCTATTTTTAAAATAATTAGAAGTATAATTTTTATAATTAAAAATTTCATTAGATTCTTTGTTTAATTTATCTATATATTCAAAAAATTGTTTTTTGTCAAAAATATTTAATCCAAGTTCTTTACAAACATTTTTAATTTCTTTAATTAGTTCATCACCATCTTCTTTATTATTTGCCATTTTTTCTGCTTCATAATAATAGCTATGTCCTGGCACTTCTACTAAGGCAAATTCAATATCTTTATATTGGTAAACTTTGCTTTTTCTTACACACAACATTCCCTGACCAAATCCAAGTTCACCAAAAATTTCAACTAAAGTATCAAATTCACCTGGTTTAGTAAAAGCAGAAAGTTCTTTTCTTTGTTCAGCTCCTCCCCATTCACCAACCTTGACAACAATTTCTGGAACGCCATTTGTTACTCGCAAGCGTATATCCTTTTTTCTATTTTCAACTCCACCTTCCAAAAAAGTAGAGTAATCAATCAGCACCCTATTTTTCTCTAATATTTTTTCCCCTTTATTTTCAAAAAATTTAACTAAATTATCAAATTCTTCTTTTGATAAAGGCCCACGTATTTCAATTTCAATATTTTTATCCATAAGTTTATTGATTTTTTAAATTCAAAAAAAGTTGTCTTTTAAGAGCCCATAACATAAAAATATTATAACACTAATCCGCATCTAGTTCTACAAAAAAGACAGAGCCAACACCTTCTTTATTTGCTTCCATCCAAACTTTACCTTTGTGCTCTTGCACTATCAATCTCACTGAATAAAGACCATAACCAGTACTATCTACATTTACTTTTACAGAATCCTTCCCTCTTCCACCTTCAGTAAATAAACTTTTCTTGTCTTCTTCTGACACACCAATACCCGTATCTTTAACATAAAACAAAATTTTATTTTCTTTTCTTTCTAGTCCTACTGTTATTTTACCTTCTCTTGTATATTTTATAGAATTTTCTATTAAATTATTCACAACTTCCTTCAACCACATAGCATCACCGAGAGTATTATAAACACCGTCTTTTATTTCTGTTTCCATTTTCAATCCTTTAGCTTCAACTGAAATTTTCTTTTCATCCACTGATTTTTCAACCAAATCTTTAAAATCAACAGGCTTCATCTCATATTTAATTAAGCCTTTTTCCAAATTAGCTGCATTTAAAACTAGGTCAACAGTCTCTATTCCCATATTGTCTGATTCCAATCCTTGTTCTGCTCTTTTCTTTATCTCATCATTTATCTCACCAAACATACCATCGAGCATACCAGCAAAAATATATTTAGAACGCGTGAATGATCCTTTAACCTTGTGGGTGACAAGGTGTACCAAACTTTCCCTTTGTTTCAAAAGTTCTTCCAAATTAATATTTAATTTTGCCAATTCTTCTTTCTGCTGTATTTCTTTTTTAACAGACTTTATAAGAAATTGGCCGAATATAATTATACCAACAAAAGTAATACCATTTAGTATAAAATTAGTAGTTACTTTAATAAAAAAGAATTGTGAACCAATAAGCGCTACAAGTCCCCAAACTAATGCTTGAGTTGCTAGGAGTTTTATATTAAAAATATTGAACTTAACTATCATATAAGTCAGAAAACCTAAAAAAACAGGAACTCCAAAAATTCCATATTGACCAACAGTCCAACTATAGTCTCCTGCAATCCCATATGAATCAAATAAACTACCTATAACATTACCAAAAGCAAAAGTTATTAAAAACCCAAGTGAACCAAGTGTTATATATAGTATTTTTCTCTTGGAATCTTTATCTTTAGCAGTAAAAAATCTTTTAATTGTAAAAAATAAAATCCAAAATATAAATAGAATTTCAATAAAATAATTATAATATATTAGAGAACCTTCAATAGCATCACGAAAACAATTTGTCAAGTCAAAACCTGATAAAGAAAATTTTGTTGAAGTTAAAATGATAGTTGGTAACAACAAAGCCATTATAAAAACTTTTTTGTAAAAACTTATATCTCTTTCATTTATAAATAGATACAAAAAATAAAGAATACCAGCGTAAATCATGGGTTCAACCATATTAATAAGAGACCAAAAGAACATCGTTATTTTAGGATTATTGGTTGCCCATAAAATTGAATCGGCAAAAAGCCAAAAACCTAATAACAAGATTGTAGAAAAAAGAACTTTTGAAACTAAAAGTCGATAACTTGCTTTAAATATAAAAATTGCCAAAATTAAAGATATAATTAATGGCACTAAATGAGAATAATAAATAAGCGAATCAAAAACATTATCTGAGAAAACCAAAAATCTCGAGGTATCCCATTGACATATTTTTATAAACGTTTGAATTGATGTTTCCATTTTGTTATTCCTCTAGTAATGCCTCATTAAATGCTTCTTCATCTGTGAATACGACAAAATCTTCTAATATTATATAATGATAATAAGTAAAAACAATTGAAACTATAATTACGAGAAAAAATATTGCAAATAAAATTTTTGACTTTTTGTCCATAATAATTTACTCTCTTAAATTATAATTTTTCATGTATAAATTCTGAAATTCTTTAGAAATAAACGGCAAGTAACTATTATACACTTTTTTAGGCAATTTTTGAATTGATTTTATTATACTTCTACATTTTTTTTCTTTACAGGAACATTTCATATACCAACGTAGATCAGCTTCAATTATTGAATAATCTATGGTAACTTCTTTATCTTTTTTAATGTCACAAATAGCTATTAATGTTTTATTACCTTTGATTGCAACATTAGGATTACACGAATGATTTAAGTGTTTATAAGGAGGAATCGGATCTACCCAATTATGTATTTTAAAACCTATCCAATCTGGATTGGATAAAGCATCATTTATATTTTTATTTATTTTAAATTTTTTGGGACCTTGGACAACTCCTACAAGTTCCCCTTTTTTTATATCCTTAACAGCAAAGATACCTTTATTGTGTATTCTACTTTGTCCAACATAAAATTTTTTAAATATTTTTTTCATAAATTAATCGTGTTTTGTAAGAAAACTAACATCTTTTATTATACCCTTTTTCCTTAAAAGAAGAATAAAAATTATTATTAAATCAGAAACAAGCATATAAATAGGATAAACAAGAATAGCAAAAGTAAATCTTTCAACAGCAAACATATTTAAAGTATCAGCCATGCCAGTACCAAACCATGCCCAAAAATCTTCTCCTTCTGGTCGCAAGTATGATTTTTTAATTGTTGGAATAATAGCAAAAGAATCAACAGCAAGATTGGTAACAAGAGCAACCACCGGATTATCAAATATAATCCAAAGAATAATACTGCCAATTGCCCCAAAAAGACAATATAAATCAGTTTTATTTTCTAATCCGCCTTCCCCGTATTTTATAGATAACAAAGCAATAGTAAATGGCCCCAAAAATTCCACATATGGCACCCATACAGTATTATCTGCGCCGGAAAATTTATAACTTAAAGCAAGAACTAAACCCATAAATGCCCAAATCCACCAAGTTGCTCTATTGGGTTTTGTCTTGCCTCTTAAAATAGAAATTATATAAACTATGTAAGCTAAAAAGGCAATTATCCCTGCAATCACTCCTAAAACAGCTTTTGTGTCTCCTGAAAAAATCAAATCAAGCATATACTTATTATCATAACACAAGAAGATATATAAACACTAGATAAATTAAATTGATTGCGCAAGAACGGTTCTTGCGCAACTTATAAAAGATCTCATATAAGTTAAATAAATTGAAATTATAGTTAATCAAATATATCAATAAAAATAGCTTTATAATCATAAATCTCATCTTTAAAAGATAATAATGGTCATTACTAGGGTAATTTTGTACTTATTTAACAACTATGTTTAGTTAACCTTAAGTGTCACTCCATATGGTTAACTGTACAAACTACCTATATTGATATAAAATATGTTATAATTAACTTATGGAAAATTCTAATTTATTTAAAATAGTGCCAGAGAGAGAGAGTAAAAATACGGGATTTTCAAAGAAACTTCAAAATAAAATTATGGAGATACTGAAGAATCCTGGTATAAATAAAGCTGATGCTGATAATGTTTTTAAGTCTTTAACAATACCACAATATGATCCCTCCGTTCAAGCAGAAGTAAATCTTTATACACCAGAAGTTTTATTATCTCTTATCTCAAAAGAGTTAGGCTATATAAGTATAGATATTCATGATTTGCCTGAGATTATAAGAATAATTGCTGAAAAGATTGCCATAAAAGAATCTTTTAATGATTTTGTTATTTCTATTGGAATGGGTGGGTCAATCGGAATACCGAACGTTAGAACTCCAGCATATTTAGTGCCAGCTATAAAAACCTTGGAAACAATGCACAAATTAATGGAAGAAAAAAAAATTATAGGAATACCAAAAGTTAGAGTTTTTAAAGCAGAAAATATGGCTTCATTTGTTAATGGTTTTGATTTGGCTCGTGTGCAAGAAGTTACAAAAATAACCTTTGATTTTATGATTGCTTTCTTAAATGAATTTTATCCGCACCTTGTTTCAAGTTTTATTTTTTGTACTGATAGACAACCTACAAAAATATTTTTAAATGAGTTAGAAAAGCAAAGTGATTTATTAAAAAATCAAGAAAGTATTAATGAAGAAATTACAAGTATTACTAAAATGGGAAGTAAACACGGTGGAGAAAAAGGAATAAAAAACTCTTTATTGTATGCGTCTGCACACCCATTTTATAATCAATCAGTTGTAAATAAAAAATTAGGATCTTTATTCCAAGATGAATCTGCTCAATTACCAACTGTTATTATAGATCATGGTGGAAAACCGCAAGGAACTTTTAATAAAATATCAAGAGTGTTAATAGAAAAAAATCGTGGAAAAGAAGACTATATTACTCCTCCAGTCTTACATATGTTAATTAGGTCCGGTAAAATTCCTGTTTATTATTCTGCACGTGACGGTGATTTACCATTAGGTCAAGTTTTACAGACTATAGATTTTAATAAACTAGACAAAAGTACACATAAAGATTATGAAGAAATTTTTTCTTTAGTTTCTAAAGAAAAATTTTTACAATTTGTAAATACATTTAATAAAAACAATGAAAAACATTCAAATTATGAAAAATCAAATTAAAAATATAGTGTTAACTGGAGATAGACCAACAGGTAAATTACACCTTGGTCATCTTGTCGGTTCTATACAAAACAGAGTAAAACTTCAAAATCAATATGAAAGTTGTTTTTATATGATAGCAGATATTCAAGCTCTTACAGACAATGCAGATAATCCAGAGAAAGTAAGAAAAAATGTTTTAGAAGTTGTTCTTGATAATTTAGCAGTTGGTTTAACTCCAGAAAAAACAACTTTTTTTATACAATCTCAAATTCCAGAAATTTCTGAATTGACCGTTTTATTTCTTAATCTAGTTACATTGGCAAGATTAAAAAGAAACCCAACAGTAAAGGACGAGATGAGACAAAAAGGATTTGGTGAAAATGTGCCTGTTGGATTTTTGGTTTATCCAGTTAGCCAAGCAGCAGATATTCTTTTTTGTAATAGTAATATTGTTCCAGTTGGTGAAGATCAACTACCAGTTATTGAACAAGCAAATGAAATTGTAGATAAATTTAATTCTACTTACGGAAAAACTTTTCGTAAAATTCAACCTATTCTTTCTGAAACTCCACGCTTGGTTGGAATTGACGGAAATACAAAAGCTGGTAAATCACTCGGAAATGCTATTTATTTAGATGATTCATTTGAAGAAATTAAGAAAAAAGTCATGATGATGTATACTGACCCAAATCATATTCACATAGATGATCCAGGAAAAGTTAATAAAAATGTTGTGTTTACTTATCTTGATATTTTCGATACTGATAAAAAAGAAGTAGAAAAACTAAAAGAACATTATAAAAATGGTGGGTTGGGAGATGTTGAAATTAAAAAACGATTAATTAATGTTCTAGAAAATGTAATTGCACCAATTAGAAACAAGAGAGAAGAATTTGCTAAAAATCCCGAATTTATAGATAAGCTTTTGCGTGAAGGTACTGAAAAAGCTAGGGAGGTGGCAAAAGAAACAATGAGAAAAGTTAGAGAGGTTATTAAAATAAATTATTTCAATTAATAAAAATGAAAACCGTAGGAATAATTGGTGGATTAGGACCAGAAACAACAGCTGAATTTTATTTGGAGTTGGTTTTTTCATGCCAAAAGTTGAATAAGGTTCATAGACCGGAGATTATTATATCAAGTGTTCCTTTACCATATGATATTGAGAAGGATGCTATTGCTAATGGTATAGGTGAAGAAAGATGTGTTCCTTTTCTTTTAGATGCTGCAAAAAAATTAGAGAAAGCTGGGGCAGATTTTATAGTAATGCCATGTAATTCCTTACATACCTTTATTAAAGAAATTAGAAGTGCAGTAAAAATTCCTGTACTTAACATAGTAGAAGAAACCACTAAATTCTTAAAAAAAGAAAATATAGTTAAGGTTGGAATTATTTCTACAGCAATAACATTAAATAAAAAATTGTATGAAAATTCCTTTGTAGCTAATGGAATTAAACAAATTACATTAGATGATTTTCAGCAAGCTAAAATAGGAAAAATAATTCATAATTTAGTATCAAATAGATATGATAATAAAGATCGTGAAAAATTAATTGAGATTATTAATGATTTTGAAAGAAAAGGTGTTGAATATGTTGTTTTAGCCTGTACTGATTTACAGTTATTATTACCACATCATCCTAAGTTAAAAATTTATGATAGTATGAAGATATTTATTGATGCAACAATTGAAGAAATAATTATGGTATAATTATGACGTTCTTAAAAAGAAAATTTTACCTGTTTTTATCTTTAAAGTAACAGACCAACACCTGTTTTCTGTTAAATTTTGATAAATAATGTTGTTTTTTTAATTTCTTTTATAAACTTTTCACCCGGCATATTTAAAATTATGTTGAAAACAAAAGAAGAATTAAAGGAAATTAAAGGAATTAAAGGGGTCAATTAAAGGGGTCAGAGATTAAAGATTAAAAATTAAAGGGGTCAGGAGCCTTTGTTTCAAGCAGAACACTTAAAGATTAAAGGGGTCAGGAGATTAAAGGGGTCAGGATTAAAGGGGTCAGGAGCCTTTGTTTGGCCTACCTGGATTTCTTAATGTCGCTTTTAATTTAAATTTATTTATCATTTTATTTATCCAAATATCAGATCCATAAGGTTTTCCTTTGTTTACTGAATATCTTAAAGACTCTATTTCTTTATTAGTTTGCGCTTCATTAACTAATTTAATATAATCATCAGGCATATCAATAGGCCATTTTGACAATAACTTCTTTTGATTAATATTCCCCTTCTCTCTCCTATATAAACTTGACCATTTCCAATCTTCTGCTTTTTTAACTAATTTAGCTCTTAATGCATTTCTTTCTACATATCTAAATAATTGTAATAAATATCGATTTGTTTCTATCGGAAATGATTTATATCTTCCTTGGTAGAGATGCCCAGAACCTATGGTTTTATACCGAGAATGCCATCTTTGGGTATGGGTCATAGATACCCATCCCATAAATTTTTGCAAATCACCATCTTTTTTGGAATATAATATTAAATGCCAGTGATTTGGCATTATCTCGTAAGAAAGTAGTCTTAAAGGGGTCAGGAGCCTTTGTTTGGTCTACCAGGATTTCTTAATGTTGCTTTTAAATTAAATTTATCTATCATTTTATTTATTAAAGGGGTCAGGAGCCTTTGTTTGGTCTACCAGGATTTCTTAATGTTGCTTTTAAATTAAATTTATCTATCATTTTATTTATCCAATTATCAGATCCATAAGGTTTTCCTTTGTTTACTGAATATCTTAAAGACTCTATTTCTTTATTAGTTTGTGCTTCATTAACCAATCTAATATAAAATTAAAGGGGTCAGGAGCCTTTGTTTGGTCTACCAGGATTTCTTAATGTCGCTTTTAAATTAAATTTATCTATCATTTTATTTATCCAAACATCAGATCCATAAGGTTTTCCTTTATTTACTGAATATCTTAAAGACTCTATTTCTTTATTAGTTTGTGCTTCATTAACCAATCTAATATAATCATCAGGCATACTAATAGGCCATTTTGATAATAACTTTTTTTGATTAATACTTCCCTTCTCTCTTCTGTATAAACTTGACCACTTCCAATCTTCTGCTTTTTTAACTAATTTAGCTCTTAATGCATTTCTTTCTACATATCTAAATAATTGTAATAAATATCGATTTGTTTCTATCGGAAATGATTTATATCTTCCTTGGTAGAGATGTCCAGAACCTATGGTTTTATGTCTAGAGTGCCATCTTTGTGTATGAGTCATAGAGACCCATCCCATAAATTTTTGCAAATCACCATCTTGTTTCGGATACAATACTAGATGCCAATGGTTTGGCATTATTTCATAAGAAAGTATTCTCATATCAAATTTTTCTTTTGCTTCTTCTATTACTTTTTCAAAAAATATATAATCTTCATCTTTATTAAATATCTGCATCCGTGCATTAGCACGATTTATAACATGATAAATTACATTTCCAACATCAACTCTATTTATTCTTGGCATAAAATAATTATATCATTATATCCTCTTAAAACAAAGGCTCCTGACCCCATTTGCCATTTGTCATTTGTATTTGTATCCTGACCCCATTTGTATCCCATTTGTCCAAAAGATAAAACAAAAGGTGTGGAGGTTATCCACAGGTCTTATTGCATATCAAAATATTAGGTATAACATACTTAATGAAGTCGCAAGCTTGTTCTTTAAACTAAACGGGTAAATACTCACTCCCATTTTACTAAAAGGGCAAGCTATTTATTTAATCAAAAGAAGGAGGTGATTCATGATCTTCCGCGCATTGTTTTTATTTTTTTCAAATTCTTCACCCCCCTAATTTAATTCATAATTTGTGCGCTCATGTACTACTCCGTATCTCCATAATCTTATTTAAGGTTGTGGAGATATTTTTTTGTCCAAATTAGAAAAATTTAAAAATTACAAACACAAAAAACTAGTAAATTCAATTTACTAGTTTTTTTAGAATCAAATACTCAGTGTTGGCGACAGCCTACTTTCCCCTAAAGAGTATCATCGGCTCAATAGGGCTTAACTTCTCTGTTCGGAATGGGAAGAGGTGTGGCCCCTACGACAAATCACCAACACTGAAAATTTGATGTTTTTTATTTTTTAATTGTGGTTTGCAAATTTCTTAACAGGAATCGAAACATTAGTACTTCTCAGCTCAACACATTACTGTGCTTACACTTAAAGCCTATCAACGTGATCATCTCTCACGGTTCTTAACGATTCCTAATCTTGAAGCTGGCTTCCCTCTTAGATGCTTTCAGAGGTTATCCAATCCCGACATAGCTACCGAGCAATCCACTTGGCAGTAGAGCTCGTACACCAGAGGTCAGTCCACTTCGGTCCTCTCGTACTAGAAGCAGATCTTCTCAAGAATCAACGAGTGCAGTAGATAGGAGACCAACCTGTCTCACGCATCTATTGAATAGCTTATAGCTGTTAGCTTTTGGCTTATAGCTTAAAATACTATTCTTCCACGATTACTCGTGGGATTGGACTGTGACTTTATCCTGAGCTTGTCGAAGGAATATTCCTTCAGCTAGGATATCTAACATTCAGTCTCTACGGGTGTAAATAATTTTCAATTTCCAATTTTTAATTTTCAAAATTAAATACTTCCCTCGGCGTTGTCCTCACGTCAAACGTGATAAGATTTCTCCGATATAAGTTAGCTTGCCATAATATATTTCTATACTATGCCGCCGTGATTGCTAAAACTTAGCAATGGTTAATTTCGATTAAAACAGTTTAAGTTCTTTCTTAGTTCTTAATTCCTCTGAGGGCTCAGACTGTGAAATTTCTTTTAACTAAAAGCTATAAGCTATAAGCTAATAACTAAAAGCTCCTTCACGGTCTGAACCCAGCTCGCGTACCTTTTTAATTGGCGAACAGCCAAACGCTTGGCAGCTTCTCCACCGCCGCGCTAAGGTGAGCCGACATCGAGGTGCCGAACTCCGCCGTCGATATGAACTCTT
>JBAZOQ010000004.1:0-59156 GCA_041648595.1 Minisyncoccota bacterium
ATTTCTCGCAAGCTTTTTCCTTTCTTTAAATATCGCTCAATTCTTTTTCTTTCGCCTAAATTAAAATGATTAAACTTATTCATCTTTCTATTTTACAAGTGTTCGGATTCAAAGGTAAATCTGCATCAATTATATATAAAGGTAAAACAATGAAAGTTAAAACAATTCTAGGTCAACCATTACTTGCTGATTTGTTTAAAAAAATTGGTAAAAAGCTTGGTGTAAAGGTTTTAGTTGAAAAAGAATATGGTGTGGTTGGAAAAATATCATATTCAAATGGTGCTAACAGGTATTTTCGTGGTACTACATTAGATATAAATACAATGGGTGCTTCGGAAATAGCTCGTGATAAAGATTATGCAAAAATCTTTATGAAACAAATGGGATACCCAGTTATTCCTTGGAAAAAATTTTATAGTCCAATTTGGGCTTTTAAAATTAAATCCAAACAGAACATCAATAAGGCATGGCAGTTTGCAAAGAAGATTGGATTACCAGTTTTTCTTAAACCAAACAGCAAAAGTCAAGGCATTGGAGTTACTAAAGTGCATACTAAGACTGAATTTTTTAAAGTGTTTAAAGAAATCAGTCGCATCTTACTAAAGGTAGAATTTTAAAGTTGCTTAATAATGCAAATTTATCTACTGGAGGAACTTCTGTTGATGTCACAGAAAAAGTGCATCCATTTTTTAGGGAAACTGCTATAAAGTTAACTAAAGATATGGGATTGCGATTATGTGGTGTTGATTTAATGATTGATGGTGATATTTCTACCCTACCTACTAGAAAATGGTATGTAATTGAAATTAATTCTGCTCCAGGGTTAGATCACTATGCTTCTTTAGGAAAGAAACAGCAGGATATTGTAGAGTCTTTGTATACGAAAGTATTTAAGGCTATGGGGAAAATGTAATTTTTTGTGTCTAATAAAAAGCGTCTCAATTTGAGACGCTTTACTTTTTTAGTGTTTTGGGGTAGTTTAAAAGAGGAAAATATTTGTCAATAAAATAACGAGGATATAATGAATTCATTTAACAGCAGTATAATTGGTAAATTTATGCCAATATGGATAAGTTCTCAAGAAGATTTGAGTAAAGTTATAAGATGGGCTGACCGTCTTAATGATGGGATAGGTAAAAGAATGATTCGACAAACTACTCTAAAACATCAACATTCTTTTGCTTTGTTCTGTTCAGCTAGTATAATTTGTTTACAACCTCACATAGAAATGGCATTTCGCAAGAAACTTGACGCAAATCTTCTAAAAGATGCTGTTGAAATGCACGACCTTGGGGAAGGTCTTACACTTAAAGGTGATATTCCTGCACCTTGTAAAACGGATCTTGATGATTTAAACGAATATTTGGCTGTTGAAAAACTTTATTCAGATATGCCTAAAATTGTTTGGAATGAATTAGGGTATGCTTTTCTTCTACAATTTGCAATTAAAAACCCATCTTGTTTTCCAGAAAGGGCCAGGATATTAATGGAAAAAATTAAGAAAGACCATTATTATGAAGCTTTGACATTTCAGGCATTAGAAAAATTTGAATATCTCTTTTATCCTAAATGGATGTTAAAGAGACATCCTTATTTGTTGGTATGGGTTATGAGAGGGAATTTAAAAAAGTATCGGGAGTTTGCTGAAAAACTTCCGGGCTTTAGACAAGAAATTTTTACTCCTTCCTTAGAAGATTGGATGTTAAATTTTTTGGAAGAAAACAAAAATGTCCCAGAAGACCCTATTCTTTTGCAAAAAGTAAGAAAAGAAGTCGCCTAATTTTTTGTTCTAAAGCCAACAGTAATTTATATTATTGTTGGCTTTTTATATTTTTGGGAGTATATTTATACTATGAAAAAGGAGATTAAAAATATTGGTTTAACCTGGGAAGAGTATTTTATAAACATAGCCGAGCAAGTGGCTAAAAAGTCGAAAGATCCATCTACAAAAACTGGCTGTGTAATTGTTGATAGCAAGAAAAGGCCTATCTCTTTTGGTTATAATGGCTTTATGAGTGGTTGTGACGAAAAGAAAATGTCTCAAGAAAGACCTATAAAATATCATTTAGTTATTCATGCTGAAATGAATGCTATTATTTTTTCTAGAAGAGATTTAGAAGGTTGTATCTTATATAGTCTATATGCTCCTTGTGAAAATTGTTTGAAACATATTATTCAAGCTGGCATTAAAAAAATTATTTATAAAAATCCTGTTGTTGAAAGCAAGGCAAATAATAATGCACAGTCGATGACTACTTCTTTAACCAATGAAGCTATCACTAGAATGTTATTGTCTTCACCTGAAGTAGATTGTCATAATATCAGTGGTAAAAGTTATTTAAAAGAAATGTGGGGAAATAAAATACCAAAATTTTAATTTTTTATGTCTAAAATTATATTAGGTCTTGTGGGACCACTTGCTTGTGGTAAAGAAACAACAAAAAAATATATAGTAGAAAAATATAATGCAAAAGATTGTAAATTTTCGAGTATTTTACGTGACGCGATGACTAGAGCTGCTATTCCAATAAGTCGTGAGAATCTTCAGAAATTCTCTACGCTGCTTCGTGCAAATTTTGGAGAAGATTTATTAGCAAAAGCAATTGCAAATGATGCATCAAAATTGGATGCTGACATTGTCGTTATTGATGGAGTGCGAAGACCTACAGACATAGAACACTTAACAAAACTCTCTAATTTTTTCTTAATAAAAGTTGATGCTGATCCAAAATTAAGACACGGGAGACTGGTTTTAAGGAATGAAAATGTGGGGGATGATAAAAAAACTTTTGAAGAATTTTTAGAAGATCATAAATCTGAAGCTGATAGTTTAGTTCCAAGTGTGATGGAAACAGCGAAATACTCTATAGATAACAGTGGTAGCTTTGAAAATCTATATAAACAAATAGATGAGATAATTAAGAAACTTTCTTAATGTATTCTGTAAATTCTAAATTATATTTATTTAAATCATCTTTTAAATATTTTTCACTTTTTATTTTCTGCCAGATATTTTTTTCTATAATAGGGAAAAATATTTCAGCATCAGTAAATTCTGCATCAACATGTGTGATATAAAGTTTGTTAGCTTTTTCTATAAATAATTTATATATTTGACCACCACCTATAACAAAAACTTCCTCGTCCTGAGCTTGTCGAATGGATTCTTCTTGTGAGGATGTTTTTTCTAATAGATTAATCGTTTCTTCTACGGAAAATACTACTTCAGCATCTTCTTTATTAAAAGAATTATCTTGAGTTAGAATAATATTTCTACGATTTGGAAGTAATCTTCCAATCTGTATGCCATTCTCATTTTTTCCTAATGATTCAAAAGTTTTTTGTCCCATTACGACAGTGTGACCTCTTGTCATTTCTCTAAAGTGTTTCATGTCGGCAGGCAAAGACCAAAGAAGATCATTCTTTTTTCCTATTTCATTATTTTTACCAATTGCTGCGATAATTGAGAGAATCATATTTTTGTTTTTAGATTGCTATTTCAAATTTAATTTTGTCATAACTCTGATAATTGATTATTTCTGTATCTGTATATTGCCAATCAAAAATAGATTTGAAATTATTTGTTTTAATTTGTGGTAATTTATATTTATTTGGGTCTCGTGTCAATTGTTCTTTTGCCCCTTCTATGTGGTTTTCATAAATATGAACATCTGCTAAAAATCCAACTAATTTTCCTTCTTCTAGTCCTGCTTCTTTCGCTAATAAATGAAGAAGTAGTGCATAGCTAGCAATATTAAAGGGAAGTCCTAGCATTGTATCAACAGAACGCTGATTCCAGAGAAGATTTAATTTATTATCGATTACTGTAACTTGAAAAGCATAATGACAGGGAGGAAGAGCCATTTCATTAAATTGTATAGGATTCCATGCGTTGACTATCATTCTTCTATCGCGTGGATTTGTCTTTAAGGTTTCTATAATTTTTTTTAATTGATCTATTCCTTTTCCTGTGTAGTCTGAATCGTAGCTTTTATAATTTGCATTAAAATGTCTCCACTGAAAACCATAGATTGGTCCCAAGTCTCGCTCTTCTAGCATTTTCTTTTTAGAAGTTTCATCGTGTCCATATGGAGCTTTTTGTGGTTTAGCCCATTCATCCCAGATGTGATTGTTTTTATCTTGTAGCCATTTTTTATCTGTAATTCCATTTATAAAAAATTCTAATTCAGTTGATACTAAACGGAAGGGTGTTTTTTTTGTAGTTAAAAGAGGAAAGCCTTTTGACATATCATGTTCAAAGATTGCTCCTGCTATAGTGTAAGCTTTTACTCCTGTGCGAGTATCTACTTTTATTCCATTTTCTAAAACATTTTTTACAATATTTAAATATGCTTTCATATAATCTTATTATATCTTTTATATAAGATGAAACAAATTTGACAAAATATGACAGAAATGCTACTCTTTAAATATCATTCTCGACTATTACATATTGGGAGTGACCCATCCCGCCAGAGGCGGGCAAGTATGTATAAAAATAATATCACATCAAAACCGAAGAAATTCGGGCATTCTAAATTTGGTTTAAAACCAAAGTCTGTTCACAAATTTGGAAGTAAACCCGTCCATCAGTTCAAAGGTGGAAATTTTAAAAAAAACAACAGTCGTCCCAAGAGGAGGGGTTTTTCGGAGCATATAGATTTTTCTCGTTTCATTAAAAAAGGACAACATGTAGAAGAAAAACCTTATGTTTCAAAACATACTTTTGCTGATTTTCCTTTTGATACACAAATTCATAAAAATATTGCACGAGCAGGATTTATGAATCCTCGACCTATTCAAGACCAAGCTATTCCTTCTGTGCTTAAAGGAATGGACGTTTTTGGTATGGCAAATACTGGTACGGGTAAAACAGCAGCTTTTATTCTTCCTCTTATTGAAAAAATTGTAAAAACAAAAGGACAAAATAAAAGAGAGATTGTTTTAATTATGGCTCCGACAAGAGAGCTTGCTATGCAGATAGATTCTGATTTTCGTACATTAGCATTTGGTTTGGGAATTTTTTCTGTATCTTGTGTTGGTGGACTTCCAATAATGAAACAAATAACTGAAATAAAAAGGGGGGTATCTTTTGTTATTGGTACTCCAGGACGAATGCGAGATCTTATAGAAAGAAAAGTGTTAGATCTTTCTACTTGTCATTCTGTTGTGCTTGATGAAGCAGATAGAATGTTAGACATGGGATTTCGTGATGATATGGTTTTTATACTTGGAAAAGTTCCAAAAGAAGGACGTCAAACTCTTTTCTTTTCAGCGACACTTTCTCCTGAAGTTAAAAAATTAACCACAGAATTTTTAAAAGACCCTGTTTTTATTTCTGTAATTTCTGGAGAGACAGCAAAAAATATTGATCAAGATGTCATTCGTACAAGATCTAAAGAAGAAAAACTAGAAAAATTACATGAAGTATTAAAAAAAGGCCTGCCCGCCGGAATGGAGGGAGGTCACCAAATGAAAACTTTAATTTTTAGAGAAATGAAACATAGTGTAGATACTCTTACAAAAGAGCTTTCTCATATGGGTTTCAAGGTGGGTTGTATTCATGGCGACAAAAGAAGCCGTGAACGTATCCGTACGCTAGAATTATTTAAAAAAGATCAGATTAGTATCTTAATAGCGACAGATGTAGCAGCAAGAGGTCTTGATATTCCAGACGTAACTCATGTCATCAATTACGACATTCCCCAAACTTACGAGACATATATACATCGCATAGGTCGTACCGGCCGTTCTGGCAAAAAGGGTATAGCTTTGACATTTGTATAAATGTGTTATTTTGATATACTTTTACCATGAATAGTAAATTATTAGAATTTTTAAAGAAAGATAGGTTCTCTAAAACTCTAGATATTATTTCAATAATAGTTGGTGTTTTTATTATCATTTATATTCTATATGGTTTTTTAAATTTTCTTAAAGATACAAGAGAGTTACCTGGTACTTTAATGTTCCAAATAGTGTGGATTGGTTTGGTGATTACTTTAATTTTAAATAGTTTGCATAGATTAAAAAAACGGAATGCTATTCAACCAGTTGAAAATATTTCATTAGAAATTCCTTACAGAAAATATTTAATTTCAATATCCATAATTATTTTTATTATTTGTTTTGTGCGATTTGCTATTTTTTTTAGTAGTAATGCGTGGGACGTTGGTATTTTTTTAGGAATATGGCTTTTTGGGTTTCAACTTCCACTTACTCTTGTTGCTATTTTTACAAAAAATAAGAGTACTTTGCAGACTATATGTGTTTTGTCAGTGCTTTTTGGATTGGGACTTTTTCTAATTTAATTGTACCGTAATACAAAAAAATCCCCTATATGGGGGATTTTTTTGTTAGTTTTATTTTTGTTTCACTAGACCGGCTTTTAGGAGAGTTTTGTAAACACCATTTTTGGTCATTGTGCGCATACCACGAGTGGAGATTTCAATTTTAAAGAAAAAACTCTTGACTTCATTACTTCTTAGGTATATGATATTATCATATTAGATTATCATATAAGTTAATATATAATATAAAAATATGACTACATTATCAGTGCCCATATCAGGAGATTTAGAAAAATTTATAGAAAGAATGGTTTTAGATGGAAAAGGTGCAAATAAAGCTGACGTTGTTCGACGCGCTCTAAGGGAGTATGAAGAAAATGAAGCAGTAGCAAATATTCTTCAATCAGAAATGGAGATAGCTCAAGGTAAGGGTTTGAGGGGAGATCTACGGGAACTAGCTAAAAAATTTAAATAATATGATTGAAATAATCTATTCTCCATTTTTTGTTCGAAAGTTTTCTAAATTAGAAAATGATTTACAAAAAGATGTCTTACAGAAAATTGATTTTTTTAAAGATAAAAAGAATCATAAAATATTAGAAGTTCATAAACTTCACGGAAAATTTAAAGAATATTTTGGTTTCTCGGTGAATTATAAATTTAGGATAGTATTTCGTTATGCTTCTAAAAATGAGGTTTTATTTACAGATATAGGCGATCACGATATTTATAATTAAAAAAATCCCCGATCGGGGATTTTTTGTTAATTTTTATTTTGCTTTTACGAGGCCGGCTTTTAGGAGAGTTTTGTAGACGCCATTCTTTTATTTATAATCCCCTGTAGCATTTCGGACATTCCCAATATTCTTTTTGTGGATCTTTAGGTCTCTTGTCTCCAAACTTAAAATAATGTCCACCTCTATACGAACGATTATTGTATAAAATAACTTTTATCTTTTTACCACAAATAACACAGAATCTTTCTATTCTCTCTTTTATTGTTTTATTTAATTTACTCTTTTTCATTCCAACAGTATAACATTTTTTCTTAGTATTTTTATGTTAAAATAAATAGATGTATATTTTTTTAGATGAATCAGGTGTTGATAAATAGAAAGGTAAATCATCAATTGCTCTGGTTTATATTACGGTTGATAATTTAGATATTTTACAAAATGCAGTTTTGAATACCGAAAGAATTATTGGAATTAAAAATTTTCATTGGTCATATAGCACATGGAAAGTTCGTAAACTTTTTATCGAAGAAATTTGCAAACAAGACTTTAAAATAAAAGTAGCTTTAATTAAAAATCCATTTTTTGCTAGTAGCGGTTATGAATATGCTTTGCAACATTTAGTGGTTGAGAGAAATGTTATGTCTTTAATAATAGACGGCAAAAAAGGGAAAAATTATGAAAGAAAATTTAAAAAAGTTTTGCGTGACAAGGGAATATCTGTGAAAAAATTAAAAACAGCAAACGATGAAGCATACCCAGCCCTGCGTGTTGCTGATGCAATTGCTGGTGCTATAAGATATAGATATGAAAATCCAGATGATAAAAGGATTAAAGATATATATGAAAGATTTTCTAAAAAGATATTAATTACTCTCGAAGAATAAAAAGATAAAAACAAAAGCCACCCCTTGCGGGGTGGCCAGCTTTGCAGGTAGCTTTCGCTTTTCCTAAGAGGAATTTGTCCCTGTAAGCTTGTTGTAAGTTTAGTATAGCATACTGTAATACATATGCAAGCTTTTTATCTTTTTACTAATCCGGCTTTTAGGAGAGTTTTGTAGACGCCATTTTTGGTCATTGTGCGCATACCACGAGTAGAAATTTCTACGTTTACACTTTTATTTAATTCAGGCACAAAAACTTTCTTTTTTTGAAGATTTGGATACTTTCTTTTCTTTCCAGTTGGGTTAAATTTAGTAGCACGAGTTCTGTTTGAATACCCACCACCAACGATTGAACCCTTTTTTGATATTTCACATATTTTCATAATGTAGTCCTTGTATGCTATCATATAATTTATATGGACGCAACCAATACGATTTTTTATGTAGCTATACTTATTATGTCTGTTGTAATCCATGAAGTTTCTCATGGTTTTGTTGCATTATGGTTTGATGACAGGACTGCTTTATATGCAGGACGTCTCACGCTTAATCCTTTAAAGCATTTAGATATATTTGGTTCTGTACTTTTACCATTACTTCTAGTTTTGACTCATGCACCATTTTTGTTTGGTTGGGCAAAGCCAGTACCGTATAATCCAAATAATTTTACTAATAGAAAATGGGGGACAGTTGCCGTCGCAGCAGCTGGAATTTTAGCAAATCTTTTCATAGCTATCCTTTTTGGACTTATTTTACGTTTTTCTCTAAATAGTACGGTATCAATTAAATTTATTTCTATAATTTCTTCAATTGTTATTATTAATTTAGGATTAGCGATTTTCAATCTTGTACCTATTCCACCTCTTGATGGCTCTAAAATACTTTTTTCACTTTTACCAAGTTCTTTTTATAAAGTAATTTTCTTTTTTGAACAATATTCTTTAGTTTTGATTCTTATTTTTATTGTTTTTTTGATTGATTATTTATATCCAATGTTAGCTTTTTTGTTTCAATTGATTACGGGGCTGTCTTTATAGTTAAATAAAAAAATAATCTTTTTTAACGGCTTTTTGTTTTTTTATTTGATATTTGCATTTTTTTCTAGTTTATATTATATTACTACTAAGAGTCTTTGGACTCTTTTGTTTTCATTAGTCTAATTTGGTATGCCTACAATTAATCAATTAATTAAAAAAAATAGAGTTAAAACTCATGCTAAATCAAAAACAGTTGCCTTGGCACGAGGATTTAATGTTTTAAAAAATAGACCAGTATTTTTTCCTGCACCATTTAAACGTGGCGTTTGCACGAAAGTTTCAACAACAACTCCAAAGAAACCAAACTCAGCTCTTCGAAAGATTGCTAGAGTACGTTTGACTAATGGTATGGAAGTCACAGCCTATATTCCAGGAGAAGGACATAATTTACAAGAACACTCAGTTGTAATGCTTCGCGGAGGACGTGTTAAAGATTTGATCGGAGTAAGATATCATATCGTACGAGGAGTATTAGACACACAAGGAGTCGAGAAACGTAGACAAAGTAGGTCTCTTTATGGAAATAAGAAACCCAAGATTAGTAAAAAGTAGAAAGTAATCAAGTTCATCAAGTAAATATATAAATTAATTTAACTTTATACTTTAAAAACTTTATGAACTTTATAACTAAACAAATATGAGAGGTAAAGTAAAAAATAGAAATATAGTTGGTCCGGACTTTGTATATAATTCTCAAAAATTAGAGAAGTTTATTAACTATGTCATGTGGTCTGGGAAAAAAGAAACTTCTAGAAAAATAATGTATAAGGCTTTTGATGTTATTAAAGAAAAAACTGGTAATCCAAATCCACTTGAAATTTTTGATTTAGCAATGAAAAATGCTGGTCCTTTGACTGAAGTAAGGTCTAAACGTATTGGTGGTGCAAACTATCAAGTACCAAGAGAGGTCAGACCTGAACGTCGTTTAGCTCTTGCTATGCGATGGATTCGTGATGCTGCTAGAAAAACAAAAGGAAAGCCTATGTATATTAAATTAGCGGATGAATTGATTGCCGCTTCTAAAAATGAAGGTGCTGCTATTAAAAAGAAAGAAGATACTCACAAAATGGCAGAAGCCAATAAAGCTTTTGCTCACTTTGCTTGGTAGTTCGACTATGCTCACTATAAATAATAAATAAAAATATATGGAACGAGATTATCCACTAGAAAAAGTTAGAAATATTGGAATTATTGCACATATTGATGCAGGAAAAACAACCACCACAGAACGTGTTCTTTTTTATACTGGGGTATCTCATAAAATAGGTGAAGTTCATGATGGTGAAACTGTTACTGACTGGATGGAACAAGAAAGAGAGCGTGGTATTACTATTACTTCTGCTGCTGTTACTTGTTTTTGGACACCTACATATTCTGACATAAAAGATAAAAGTAAAAAACACCGTTTTAATATTATTGATACACCAGGGCATATAGATTTTACTGTTGAAGTAAAAAGGTCACTTCGAGTGCTCGATGGTGCTGTTGTTGTTTTTGATGGAGTTGCGGGAGTTGAGCCACAGTCAGAAACAAATTGGCGTTATGCTGATGAAGCGAAAGTTCCTCGTATTTGTTTTGTTAATAAATTAGATAGAATAGGCGCTGATTTTGAACATTCATATGCTACAATTTTAGACCGTTTGACAAAAAAAGCTGTCCGAATGCAAATTCCGATTGGTTTGGAAGAAAAACATGAAGGGGTTATAGATTTGCTCACCATGAAGGCATTTTATTTTGAAGGAGAAATGGGGAATAAAGTTATTGAAAAAGACTTAGATACTTTGCCAGAAGAAATGAAAGCTCCTGCAGAAAAATATCATCATGAACTTATTGAAAAAATTGTAGAACAGGACGATGATGTTATGAATGATTATTTAGAAGGAAAAATTCCTGATATGGTTGTTTTGAAAAAACTTTTGAGAAAAGGTGTTATAGCTAATGAAATTTTTCCAGTATATGCTGGTTCAGCTTTGAAGAATAAAGGTGTCCAGTTGGTACTCGATGGTGTTGTCGATTATCTTCCTTCACCACTTGATATCCCTTCAATAACAGGTACAGATCCAGATCATAATGATGAACCTATTGTTAGGAATGCTAGAGACGAAGAACCTTTTTCAGCTTTAGCATTCAAAGTTGCGACAGATCCATTTGTTGGGCAACTTATTTTTTTTAGAGTTTATTCTGGAACCTTAACTGCTGGTTCTTATATTTATAATCCAAGAACAAGAAACAAAGAACGTATTGGTAGAATATTACGTATGCATGCGAACGATAGAGAAGAAATGAAAAAAGTTTTTGCTGGAGAAATTGCAGCTGCTGTAGGACTTAAAGATACTATTACTTCTGATACTATTTGTGACGAAGAACACCCAATAGAATTAGACAGAATAATTTTCCCTGAACCAGTCATACAACTTCGTATTGAACCAAAGACAAAAGCCGATCAAGAAAAAATGGGTATGGCTCTTAATCGTCTCGCACAAGAAGATCCAACATTTAAAGTTTCTACTGATCAAGAAACAGGGGAGACAATTATTGCTGGAATGGGAGAACTTCATCTTGAAATTATTGTTGATCGTATGAAGAGAGAATTTACCGTTGAGGCTAATGTTGGTAAACCACAAGTAGCTTATCGCGAGACAATTATTGGTACAGCAGATGCAGAAGGTAAATATATTAAACAATCTGGTGGACGTGGAAACTATGGTCACGTTAAAATTAAAGTTAAACCTATGGCAGTGTTGACTAAAGAACAAGAAGAAAAATTACCTAAAAATACAAAGAGAGCAAACGGATTTGAATTTATAAATACAATTAAAGGAGGTGTAATTCCTCAAGAATATATTGCTCCTTGCGAGAAAGGTTTTAGAGAAGGTCTTGATAGGGGAGTTCTTGCTGGATTTAAAATGGTAAATGTTTCAGTAGAGCTTTGGGATGGATCTTATCACGAAGTGGACTCAAATGAAATGGCATTTAAAATTGCAGCTTCTATGGCGATACAAGATGCGTGTAGGAGTGCAAAACCAGTAATTTTGGAACCAATGATGAAGGTTGAAGTTGTCACACCAGAGAAATTTATGGGAGATATCACAGGCAATCTTTCTTCAAAACGTGGACTTATTGAAGGTATGGAAGATAGAGGAATGAATAAAGCTCTTCGTGCAGTTGTGCCTCTTTCTGAAATGTTTGGATATATGACAGGACTTCGTTCTATGACAGAAGGCCGTGCATCATTTACTATGGAATTCTTACGTTATGACATTGTCCCTAACAATGTCGCTGAAACTATCATTGCGGCTAGGAAATAAAATTTAAATTTGACATTATTTTTTAATTTGCTACTATGCTAACAACTGCACTTTCGCAGTTTTTATATTGCCGAGTGAGTGAAATCGCGGAAAACTTTATGTTTTACATGATTCACGAACGATGGCAATACAAGGTTTCCTTATATTGTATTTTTATAAATTTATTAGTTAATTAAGTTAGTAATAAGGCCTTAGTGACTTCCTCCAGAGGCGGACAGGGGGTTCTCGTACACTGAGTTCTCATTATTAGTCAACCCCTCGACTAAGCTCGGGGCAAGAAAATTATGGCAGAAGAATTTAAGAGAGATAAACCACATATCAATGTGGGTACAATTGGTCACGTTGACCATGGAAAGACAACTTTAACAGCAGCAATACTTCATGTGCTTAATATGGCTGGTAAAACAGTTAGACTTCGTGGTGTTGATCAAATTGATAATGCTCCAGAAGAAAAAGCTCGTGGAATCACGATTAACATTTCTCACAATGAGTATGCTACTGACGCTCGTCACTATGCACACATTGATGCCCCAGGACATGCTGACTATATTAAAAACATGATTACAGGTGCCGCTCAAATGGATGGTGCTATTTTGGTGGTTGCAGCTACTGATGGTGCTATGCCACAGACTCGTGAACATGTTCTTCTTGCAAAACAAGTTGGTGTTCCAAAAATGATTGTGTTTTTGAATAAGTGCGATATGGTTGACGATAAAGATATGCTTGATTTAGTAGAAGAAGAAATTCGTGAACTTCTAACCAAACAAGGTTATGATGGTGCAAATGCTCCTATTATTAGAGGCTCTGCTCTTAAAGCCCTTGAAGCTAAAGATTTAAATGATGAATGGGCAAAGAAAATTCTTGAACTTACAGATGCACTTGATACTTATATTCCAATTCCAGTACGAGATATTACAAAGCCATTTCTTATGCCAGTTGAAGATATATTCTCTATTGAAGGCCGTGGTACTGTCGTAACAGGAAAGATAGAAAGAGGTATTGTAAAAGTTGGTGAAGAAATAGAAATTGTTGGAATTAAACCTACTCAGAAATCAACTGTTACAGGTATTGAAATGTTTAATAAGAATCTTCAAGAAGGTATGGCAGGAGACAATGCTGGTGTACTTTTACGAGGTCTTAAAAAAGAAGACGTTACCAGAGGTCAAGTTCTTGCAAAACCAGGTACTGTTACTCCTCATGATAATTTTACTTGTGAAATATATGTTTTGAAAAAAGAAGAGGGTGGACGTCACACTCCATTTTTCAAAGGTTACAAACCTCAATTTTATATTCGTACGACAGACGTTACAGGTGATGTCACCTTAGCAGAAGGAGTAGAAATGGTTATGCCTGGAGATACAGTAAAAATTACAGTTAAATTAGTTACACCAGTTGCTCTTGAAGAAGCGCAAAGATTTGCTATTCGTGAAGGAGGTAAGACTGTTGGTGCTGGAGTGGTCACAAAAATATTAGGGTAGCTATTAGGCACTAGGCACTAGGCGCTAGCAAAAAATGCTAAAGCCTAAAGCCTAAAGCCTAAAGCCTAAAAAAATGGCAACTAAAGAATTAAAAACAAAAAAAGTAAAAACTTTAACTGAAAAAAAGATTAAAAAAGTTTCTCCTAAGAAAGAAAAAAAAGAAGATAGTAAGGTGATACTTCGTATTCGGGTTCGTGCTTATGAGAGCAAGATTTTAGATGCGTCAGTCAAACAAATTATAGATACAGCTATGCGTTATGATGCAGAGATTGTTGGACCAGTACCATTACCTACAGAAATAAAAAAATATACAGTTAATCGTGCGTCTTTTATTTATAAAAATACACGAGAACAATTTGAAATAAGAGTTCATAAAAGATTAATTGATATTATAAATCCAAATGCGAAAACAGTTGAAGCTCTTACTAATTTATCTCTTCCTTCTGGAGTTGATATTGATGTAAAGATGTTGTAGAAAATAAGGAGTGAAGCGACTATATTTTCAAAATCCGCCTATGGCGGACTGTAGAACAAAATTATGAAATTTATATTGGGAAAAAAAGAGAATATGACTGAGTATTTTTCAGAAGATGGAAAGGTTTTTCCAGTAACCATTGTTAGAGCAGGGCCTGTAACTGTTACTAAAGTATTTGAAAAAGCTAAAGATGGATATAATTCTGTGCAAGTAGGTTTTGGTGTTCAGAAAGAACACAGAATAACAAAAGGAAGCAGGGGTGCCATGAAGGGAGGTTTTTATAAAGAACTTAAAGAGTTTAGGTTAAAACCACAAGATACAATTGATTCTAAAGAAGGAGATGTTGTTGATGTTTCAATTTTTGAAGTAGGAGACAAACTTCAAATTTCAAGTATTTCTAAGGGTAAAGGTTTTCAAGGTGTTGTAAAGCGTCATGGTTTCCATGGAGGCCCACGTTCACACGGTCAAAAGCATTCTGAAAGAGAACCAGGTTCTATCGGTGGAGGACTTCGAACACATGTTCCAAAAGGAATGAGAATGGCTGGAAGAATGGGCAGTGATCGTATTACACAAAAGAATTTGAAAGTTATTTTTATAGATAAAGAAAACAATATGATGCTTATAAAAGGAGCAATAGCAGGTAAGCGCGGAACTTTAGTTGAAATTGTAAGTCGTTAGTAATATAAATTATAGAAAAGATATAAAAATAATGGAAGCAATAATATACAACCAAAAAGGAGATAAAGCAGGAGTAATTAAATTGCCATCTAAGGTTTTTGAAGCTAAGTGGCGTGCAGACTTAGTGCATCAGGTTGTAGAAGGTATGCGTTCCAACAAACGTTCAGGAACAGCAGATACGAAAGATCGTGGTGAAGTTAGCGGTGGAGGAAAAAAGCCATGGAAACAAAAAGGAACAGGACGTGCTCGTCATGGATCAATACGTTCACCTATTTGGGTAGGAGGAGGAGTTACTCATGGACCACTTTCCGAGAAAAATTATAAGAGAAAGATTTCAAAGAAAATGCGCGCTCAAGCTTTATTTTCTGTTCTTTCAAAAAAGATGAAAGATGAGGAGATACTTTTTGTTGATTCTCTTCTTTTATCTGAAGTAAAAACAAAAAAAGCATTAGAAGTTATGAAAAATCTTTCTAAGGCTTCTGGTTTTAAACCAATTGCAGCTTCGAAAAAACCTAGAATTCTTGTTGCATTATATGAAAGAAGTGAAAAAATAGAAAAAAGTTTTAGAAATTTACCACAGCTTGAAATAGTTTTTATTAAGAATTTAAACCCGCTTGATGTTTTAAAATATCAATATCTTTTAATAGAAAAACCCGAAGAGAGTATAAAATTTTTAGAATCCCGTGGTTAATCCGCCAAAATTTTTTATGAAACTAAGGTAAAACATTAAAATTAAGAAATATTAAAAAATTTAGGCGGATAAATTTATGAGAGATATAATATTAAAAACAATAAAAAATGGAAGAGTAACTGAAAAGGCAAGTAGTGCTTTTGAAAAAAATGTTTATATTTTTAATGTGGCAACATCTGCGAACAAGAAAGAGATAAAGAAGGCTATTTTTTCACTTTATAAAGTGAAACCTATAAAAGTGAATGTTCTTCCTATTCCATATAAGAATATTATTTCTAAGGGTAAAAAAGGTGTAAGGGGTGGAGGAAAGAAAGCTATCGTTTATTTAAAGAAAGAAGATAAGATAGAATTTATTTAACTACGAGCTTAACGCCACATAAATTTATGAAAACATATAAACCTACAAGTAAATCAAGGAGACAGATGACGAACATTAATTATCGTGAGTTTTTAACCGAGACTAAACCTACAAAGTCTCTTACTTATGGTTTTAGACGTTCTGTCGGTAGAAATAGTGCTGGGCGTATCACAATGAGACATAAAGGTGGGGGACATAAACGTCTTTTTCGTGATGTCGATTTTTTATATAATAAAAAAGATATTCTCGCAAAAATAAAATCTATTGAATATGATCCAAACAGAAGCGCATTTATTGGTTTAGCTCAATATAAAGATGGAGAAAAAAGATATGTAGTTCTTCCAAAATCTGTAAAACCGGGAATGTCATTTATTGTTTCAGAAAAAGCAGAACTTACAGCTGGTAATAGATTGCCGTTAAAAAATATTCCAGTTGGAACATTTGTTTATAATATTGAATTAAAACCAAGAGGAGGTGCTAAGATTGGCCGTTCAGCAGGGATTTTTGCACAAGTTGTGGCAAATGCCGATGGTTATACAAACTTAAAAATGCCTTCATCTGAAGTTAGAAAAATTGATGAAAAATGTTGGGCATCCATTGGCACTGTTTCAAATGAAGAACATCATTTGGAAAATTACGGCAAGGCAGGAAGAAGTCGCTGGAAGGGAATTAGGCCAACAGTACGAGGTACAGCTATGAATCCAGTAGACCATCCATATGGAGGTGGAGAAGGAAGACAAGGCCGTGGTACGAAGCGTCCAAAGACTATGTGGGGCAAGGTAACAGGAGGACGCAAAACCCGCACCCCAAAAAAATATTCAAATGTATTTATGGTAACTCGTAGAAAGACAGGTAAGTCTCGAAAGTCACAATAAAAAATATATATTAAAAAAATGGAAGTAAAGCTTCCATTTTTTTGTTTTTTAGTGTGTAAGTGCTTGCATTTAATTTGTACATTTTGTACAATATAGGTATGAATATAAAAACACTTTCAACCACAGAAGCACGTGAACAGATAAGCGAGCTTATAAATATTGTGTCTACAAGTCGTAAATCTATTGTTATTGGACGTAGAAACGTGCCAGAGGTTGTTCTTATTCCTTTTCCAACATTTTGGAATGGAAAACTTTCAGAGATAACAAATATTAATGCATATTCTAAAAGTTTTGATTTTTTAAATGATGAACCAGAAATTTATTCAGTACGAGATATAAAACAAAAATATGCATAAAATTGGACACATAGTTTTAACTCCTTTTCCATTTACCGACCTTTCTGGTGAGAAAGTTCGTCCAGCTCTTATTCTTGGAGTACAAAACAAAGGAGATGATATTACTGTATGTTTTATTTCTTCTCTTGTTTCAGATAAAATTCATAATTTTGACATTTTAATAGATTCAGAAGATAAGTCTTTTAAAAAGACAGGTTTAAAATCAAAATCAATCATAAAAGTTACAAAAATAGCTACCCTTGATAAAGCAGTAATTCTGGGACAGATTGGTGAGTTAGATGCTAAAAATATGAAGAAAGTAAGGAATATTTTAAAAGTCTATTTTGAGTTATAGGAGTATTTAATAATTTATATTTTATTTTAAATTATATGAATATTACACAACATATTTGAAATTCTGCAACTAGATTTTAAATGACTTAGTAAATTTAATGTTCGTTTTAGAATTTGACTTTATTTTATATTTTGATATGATGACATGAAGCTCGTTAGGAGCTTTTTGTTTAGTATATATGACACGATCAATCAAAAAAGGTTTAAATATAGATGAAAAATTATTGGAAAAAATAGCTGGTAAAAACCCGCTTCAAACTCCAATGATTAAGACCTGGAAGCGCGCTTGTCAGATTTCACCTGAAATGGTTGGTTTTGTTTTCGGTGTTCATAATGGTAAAACTCATATAGAAGTTCTTGTGACTGAAGACATGGTTGGACACAGACTAGGAGAATTTTCACCTACAAAGAAATTTATGAAGCATGGAGGAAAGATGCAAAAAGAACTTGAGCAAAAGAAAAAAGAGGCTGAAATAACTCAAGCAAAATCTGCTACAGCAGCAGCTGCAGATGCAAAAAAGAAATAAAAATAACATGAAAGCATTTTTAAAAAATTACAGACAAGCACCAAGAAAAGTTCGTTTAGTTGCAGGATTAATTAAAGGAAAAAGCGTAGAGGAAGCTATTCCTATGTTAGATTTTTTAGTTAAACGTGCAGGGTTTCCGATTAAGAAACTTTTACTTTCAGCTGTTGCAAACGCACTTCAAACTGGAGTAGCAAAAGAAAATTTATATATAAAAGAATTACGAGTAGATAAAGGAATTGTAATGAAAAGAATGATGCCAGCAGCTATGGGTACGGGGCATAGAATAAATAAGCGTACAAGCCACGTGACTCTTTTATTAGCTGAGAAAGCTGAAAAGAGTAAAAAAGAGAAACCAATTAGTAAAGTTATTTCAAAAGTTATAGGTAAAACAAAAAAAGTTTCAACAAATAAGGTTGGAATTAAAAAATAATTATGTCAAAAATAGTTCACCCATATGCCCATAGATTGATTATATTAAGAGATTGGAAATCTCATTGGTTTGCCGACCCTAAAAAATATTGTGATTATTTAAAAGGAGATGTTTTAGTACGTGAATATTTAGAAAAAAAGTTACGTGGTATGTATGTTTCTTCTATCGAAATAGAAAGAAACCAAAAAACAACTCGTTTTGTTATTAGAACTTCTCGTCCTGGTCTTATTATTGGAAGAAATGGAGAAGGGGTAACAAAATTAAAAAATGATATTTTAAAGAAGATTGAAAAACTAAAACTTACAAAATCAGAAGATTTTAAATTGGAAATTGTAGAAGTAGGAAATCCAGAAGCTGATGCAGCAATCGTTGCATATATGATAGCGGAGGGATTAGAAAAAAGGATGCCATATCGTAGAGTTATAAAACAAGTTCTTGAAAAGGTTATGGTGGCCCACGGAGTAGAAGGGGCTAGAGTAGTGTTGTCTGGACGTTTAGGTGGAGCTGAAATTGCTCGTACAGAAGAACTAAAACGAGGAAGTATACCTCTTCAGACTTTTCGTGCTGATATTGATTTTAAAAGAGAACGTGCACATTTGCCGTATGGTGATGTCGGTATAAAGGTTTGGATTTATCGTGGTAAAATCTTTTCCAAAAAACAAGAAAAATAATTAACTATGAGTTTAACACCACATAAAATTATATGTTATTCCCCAAAAAAGTAAAATTTAGAAAATGGCAAGTCGGACGAATGAACCCTAAAGCTAGGACGCCAGAAACTCGTGGTACAAAATTAGCTTTTGGATCTTTTGGATTGAAAGCTACAACTCAAGCACGCGTTAAATCAAATCAAATTGAGTCTTCAAGAAAAGTTATATCTCGTACCTTGACCAAAGCTGGTAAATATTGGGTTCGTATTTTTCCAGACAGACCTTTTACAGCTAAAGCTGCAGAAATGGGAATGGGAAAAGGAAAAGGAGATCCACAAGGATATTGTTTTGATGTTTTACCTGGGCGTATAATATTTGAAGTAGATGGAGTAGATGAAAAGGTTGCCCATGAAGCATTAAGGAAAGCTGGTACAAAACTTCCAGTTAAAACTCGAATTGTTTCAAGAGTTCATAATCAATGATAAAATAATTATACCTGTCCCGTACTAAATTTTTGATTACGGGGCATAAAGATAAAGATTATTAGTTAAAATTTTAGTACTGGGATGGCAAAAACAGAAAAAGAAAATTTAAAAGGTATGAAGAAAGATGAGCTTAAAAAAGAGCTTATTGGTTTGGAAGAAAAAATAAGGGTTTTAAAATTTAAAGCACAAGGTTCAAAATCTAAAAATGTTAAAGAATCTGCAACTTTGAGAAAACAAGTAGCTAGGGTTTTAACAGAGATAAATAAAAATAAAAAAGAAAAATAATTTATGGAAACAAAAGCAAAAAAAGAAAATAGTAATTCTGTCGTTAAGGTAAATACTACATTAAGTGGTGTTGTACTTTCAGATAAAATGGATAAAACAGTAGTAGTTTCTGTTTCACGATTTGTTAAGCACCCTAAGTATGGAAAATTTTATAAAATAAATAAGAAATATAAAGCACACGATGAAGAGAATAAATATAAGACAGGTGATAAAGTAGAGATAGTTGAAACTAGGCCAATTTCAAAAGATAAAAAATTTAAAGTAGTTTATAAATAATTTACCGTAATTAAACGGACAATATGATTCAAACCGAAACATTAGTAAAAATAACAGACAATGCAGGAGGCACCGTAGGGAAGGTGTTTAAGGTTTTAGGTAGTTCTAGAAAAAGATATGCTACATTGGGAGATAAGGTTATTATTTCTGTAAAGATTGCTTCCCCTAGAAAAGGTGTCAAAAAGAAAGATGTATGTCAGGCTGTCGTAGTTCGTACAAGAAATGCTTTTAGAAGAAAAGATGGATCTTATATTAGATTTGATGACAATGCAGTAGTTCTGTTAGAAAAAGATAAACTTGATCCAAAAGCTGGACGTGTATTCGGACCGATTCCAAGAGAATTAGCTGAAAGAGGGTATCAGAAAATAATTTCTCTTGCACCAGAAGTAATTTAATAAAGGATATGAATCCACCAAAATTTTTTAACGAAGAAATATTATAAATTAATTTATTTTTATATCAATCATATAATACTACAATAGAGAAGTAAGTTTGGTATAAAATTTAGGCGGATGAAATTAAAAAAAGGAGACAATGTAATAGTTATAACAGGGAAAGACAAAAGCAAAAAAGGTAAGATTGTTACTGTTTTAGTTGAGAAAAATAAAGTTGTAGTGGAAGGTATAAATATGATGAAAAAACATCAACGTCCGAGAAAGTCTGGAGAAAAAGGTATGAAGATAGATATTGCTATGCCTATACATGCTTCAAATGTTAAAAAAGTAGATTAATTTATAAAAATTTTATGATAAAACATTTAACCGTAAAAGAAAAAGAAAAAGAAAGTTTTGAAAAGATGAAGAGTGCCTTTCATTATAAAAATGTTATGGCTGCACCTAAAATGATGAAGGTTATTTTAAATGTTGGTACAGGAACAGCTATTAAAAAAGATAAAAATAAAAATGAAGCTATATTAGGACGTTTGGCAAAAATTACTGGACAAAAAGGAGCATTGAGAGGTGCCAAACAATCTATTGCATCTTTTAAAATACGACAGGGTGATCCTATTGGGATAGTTGTTACATTGCGTGGAAAGAGAATGTATGCATTTTTAGAGAAGTTAATAAATGTTGCTCTTCCTCGCACTAAAGATTTTCGTGGTATTAACCTTAGTGCAGTAGACAATGTTGGTAATCTTACAATTGGCATAAAAGAACACACTATTTTTCCAGAAACAGCAGATGAAGATATAAAAGATGTTTTTGGGCTTGCAATTACTCTTGTTTCTTCAGCTAAAGAAAAAAAAGAAGGTAAAGCATTTTTTGAACATTTAGGTGTACCTTTTAAGAAAGAGGAACAAAAGAAAAAATAGATTTTTAAAATATATAAATTAAAAAAATTCCCCAAATGGGAATTTTTTGTTATATAGAAATCCATTAGTTGTATAATTATTCTTATGGATGAGAATTTGGATTTAAGTAAAAATATAGAGTTAAATAATGCGCTAAAAGAGCTTGAAATTAAAGCTAATATTGAAGAGCAGATACAAAATGTAAAGCAAGAAACTTTTAAAAACCCTGAAACTCCAAAGATGGTTCAATGGGTTATAAAATATTCTGGTGGAATAATTAAAGAACAAAGACAAGCGGAGTATATTCTGCTTGGTTTTGTAGTTGTGGCTATTGTTGTTTCATTGTTTTTGTTTTTTGGAGGAAGTAAAAATAATTTACAAAAACTTCCTGATTTAATGTTACGAGAAATAGAACAAATGCCTGTGAATAAATAAGATTATATTTAACAATGAAAATGTATAAAAATAATAAAAAAGGATTTACTCTTATTGAATTGCTTGTGGTAGTTGCTATCATAGGGCTTTTGTCCTCAGTTGTTCTTTCTAGTTTAAATACTGCTCGTAAAAAAGCAAAAGATTCTGCAATAAAAGAAGCAGTTTTTTAACTTTCAACCGTGATGGCTCTTAATTATAATGATTATGGAAGTTATTGCCAGTTGCAGTATGGATGGATTACTGCATCTGGAGGCACATGTAGTTCCATATTTTCTGGTAGTTATGCAACCAAAGCTCGAGAAATTTGTACCAATATATACAATAATGCTGGAGATATATGGACTGCTGGGAAATATCGTATATATTCTAATACCTCACTTGGTTGTGCTAGTACATATTCTTTTATGATAGCTTTAAATAATGGTAAATGGTTTTGTTCTGGTAGTAGCGGAAGAAAAGGTGAGTATCCGGGTTATGGTGGTCAACCTGGATGTTATAATAATCCTTAATGAAAGAGAAAGAAAGGTGAAGAAAAAGAAAGGTGTCAGGAAGAAAGGTATCAGGAATCTTTTAGTCTATCAAAGTGTCACCTCATATGGTTAACTGTACATTCCCTTTACTTATTTTTTAGCTTACATTATAATATAAAGATGAATCATTTAGTGTTAAAATCAAATACTAATATGGCTATTGGGAACAAACCAATGGTCCTTTTGCCTTTGGATATGTATGAAAAACTTATTAAAAGTTTACATGAATTAAGTTTTAAAAATATAAAAATAGATATTAAAAAATCACACAGAAACATTTTGGCTATTACTAGTGAATCTAGTTTGTCTAAAGACTGGCTTAAACCAGAAGAAGAAAAAGTATGGCAGAATTTATAAAAGGAGATATTGTCGTTATTCCGTTTCCTTTTTCTGATTTATCTGAAGTAAAAAAGAGACCAGCTTTTGTCATCAGTAAACTTGAAGGAGACGATGTTATTCTTTGCCAAATAACTAGTCAGACAATTAAAGATAAATATTCAATTTTACTTAGAAAAACTGATTTTGTAGTAGGTAATCTTTTAGTTAATAGTAATATAAGACCGAACAGAATTTTTACAGCTGATAAGAATATTATTTTATATAAAGTTGGTAATCTAAAAGAAAATAAAATTAAAGAAACTATTCAAAAAATTATTAAAATAATTAATAGTTGATGTATAATATTTCTATGGATGAAAATATAGATCTCAATAAAAACACAGAAATAAGTGAAGCTCTGAAAGAATTTGAGATAAAATCTAGCATTGAACAAATACAAAAAAATCCTGAAATCTCAAAAAACATTGAAACTCCAAAGATGGTTCAATGGGTCATAAAATATTCTGGTGGGATAATTAAAGAACAAAAACAAGCAGAATATGTACTGTTGGGAATTGCGGTGTTGGCCATTGTTTTAACAATTATTTTAATATTAAATATTTTGAAAGGCTCTTCAGTACCACCAGCTGAATTTAGAAAAAATACACCTGATAATTTTAAAATTTATTGAGTTTTGAAAATTTGAGATGAAAATTTTTTATAAAAAAAGAGAGAAAGGTTTTACATTAATAGAACTTCTTGTGGTTGTAGCTATAATAGGACTTTTGTCTGCTATTGTATTATCAAGTTTAAATAGTGCTAGAACAAAAGCAAAATATGCAGCTGTTAAGGTTCAGTTAAACCAATTTATGAAAATGGTAATAATTGCTCAAGGAGAAAGTGATAAAACTTTAATGCAGATAACAGGTTCTGGTTGTAGTAATTGTGTTGGGGGATGTAGGGTTGGATACCCCAATGGTCCTGATTTTAGAAATATTCCAATTGATAATTCTTGTTATGTTCAGTGGGTGCATGATGTGACGTCAATACAAAATGCTACAAATGGTATAGTTTCAGGTGTTGATAATATGTTAAGAGATCCTTGGGGTAGTCCTTATACAGTAGACGAAAATGAAGGAGAAGGTGGACCAAAGGATTGTACACCTGATAATGTTACAACCAATGGACCAGATGGTATTTGGGGGAATGGTGATGATCAGTGGTTTTGGATTCCTTTAAGTAAAATATATGATGATACTTGTTGTGATAGATCTAAAGGGCCATGTGCTTATTAGTTTATAGTTTTTGTTTAATATTTGACTCTTTTTGTATTATTTGTTAGTATAGCAATAAGGGAATATAGCTTTGATTAATCCATTTTTCTCCTTGTCTTTTCAAGTAAATTTGAAGAAATAAGAAAAAAAATGTGATATTGTAAAGCCCTCCTGATAACATTTTATACCTGTCCCGTACTAAATTTTTGATTATGGGGCATAAAAATAAAGATTATTAGTTAAAATTTTAGTACTGGGATGGCAAAAACATCAGTTGTAGCGAGAAGTAAAAAAAAACCAAAATTTTCTAGTCGACAGAAAAATCGATGTTTTCGTTGTGGGCGAGGGAATGGTTTTATGAGAGATTTTGGCGTCTGTCGCATTTGCTTTAGAGAATTAGCTAATGAAGGAATGCTTCCGGGTGTTCGTAAATCAAGTTGGTAGATTCCCCTCTTGAGGGGTGGCTCGCTTTAGCGAGACGGGGTGGATGCATAAATTCTTCCACCTCCCCCTAAAGGGTACTCCTCAAGAGGAGAATATAAACAAAAATGGATTCAATTTCAAACATGATAATAATTTTAAAGAATGGAAGTTTAGCAGGCAAGGAGTCTGTATCTTTTCCATACTCTAAGATGAAGAATGCTATTGCGGAATGTCTAAAAAAAGAAGGATATGTTGGCCAAACTTCAAAAAAAATAAAAAAAGGTTTTCCAGTTTTGGAGATTGAATTAGTTTATATAGACAAAAAACCAAAAATTACAGAAGTAGAAAGAATTTCAAAACAATCTAGACGTGTTTATTTTAATATGAAGGATATTCATTCGGTTAGGAATGGTTCTGGACTTCTTGTTCTATCCACACCAAAAGGAATTTTATCTGGGAAGGAAGCAAGAAAAGAACAGGTTGGAGGAGAAGCGTTATTTAAAATTTGGTAGTTCGGCAAGCTCACTATAAATAGTAGAAAAATAATAAAAACATATGAGTAGAATAGGAAAACAAGAAATACAAATACCAAAAGGAGTTGAAGTCACAAAAAGCGGTGACCTTTTAAAAGTTGTAGGCCCAAAGGGAACACTTACAAAGATTTTTCGTGATGATATTACTATAAACATAGGAGACAAAATAATAACTTTGAACATAAAGAGAAATGATAAATTTTCTAAGTCTCTTTGGGGTACTTATGCTTCACATATAAAGAACATGATAAAAGGAGTAGAAATTCCATATCAGAAGAAATTAATCTTAGAAGGGGTTGGATTTAAGTCTGAAGTCAAAGGAAAGGAATTTAATTTTGCTTTAGGATTTTCTCATCCAGTTATTGTGAAAATACCAGAGGGCATAACAGCAACAGCGGAAAAGAATAATATTACAATTACAGGAATTGACAAAGAACTGGTTGGAAGTTTTACAGCAATGATACGAGCATTAAAGAAGCCAGAACCATATAAAGGTAAAGGTATGCGTTATGAAGGTGAAATTATTAGACGAAAACAAGGTAAGAAAACAGCATAAAAAAATGGTTAAAAAAGATGAAAAAAGAAAAAGATTAAAGGCAAAGATTAGAGCAAAGATCTCTGGTACTTCAGCTCGTCCGAGGTTATCTATTTTTCGTTCAAATAAATTTATATATGCACAAATTATTGATGATCAAAAAGGTAAAACCTTGGCACAAGCAAGTGACATCAAAACAACGAAAGGTACAAAAACAGAAAGAGCTAAACAAATAGGTAAATTAATTGCTGATGCTTGTTTAAAAGTAAAGATTAATCAAGTTGTGTTTGATAGAAATGGTTTTAGATATACTGGACGTATAAAATTAGTAGCAGAAGAAGCACGATCGGCTGGATTAAAATTTTAATCCGCCAAAATTTTTTACAAAAATAAAGTAAAGCATTAAAATTAAAAAATATTAAAAATTTAGGCGGATAAATTATATGGCAGAAGAAGAAAATAAAAAAAAGAATAATAATCGTCGATCATCATCTTTTGGTCGACCAAAGCCTGAATTTGATCAGAAGATTTTAAATATTCGTCGTGTCACTCGTGTTGTTGCAGGAGGACGTAGATTTTCTTTTAGTGTTGCATTGGTTGCTGGAGATAAAAAAGGTTCTATTGGTTTAGGATTAGGAAAAGCAGGAGATACTTCTCTTGCCATAAATAAAGCATTAAGAAATGCAAAAAAGAATATGGTTAGATTAAAACTTACAAAGACAATGTCTATACCACATGAAGTTTCAGCAAAATTTTCAAGTTCATATATTAAACTTATGCCAAATAAGGGCCGTGGACTCGTTGCTGGCACAGTTCTTCGTGATATTGCAAAATTGGCTGGCATAAAAGACATAACAGGGAAAATTTTATCTGGTAGTAAGAATAAATTGAATAATTCAAAAGCTGTAATGCAAGCACTTTCTCAGATTTCATCAAAATATACAAAAGTAATACCATTAGGTGAAGATTCAGTAAAAGTTGATAATCAAGTAGAAAGTATTAAAAAAGAGTCAAAGTAATTAAAATTCTATGCAAATACACAATTTAAAAAGAGAACATAAGAATAAAAAAGATCGAATTGTTGGTCGTGGTGGTAAGCATGCAAAAACTTCTGGCAGAGGAGGTAAGGGTCAAACAGCAAGAGCTGGTAATAAACGCCGTCCAGAACTTCGTGATATTATAAAAAAATTACCAAAGAATCGCGGATATCAATTTAATTCTTTCGAAATAAAACCTATTGGTGTTTCTTTAGATAAAATAATAAAAGCATATGAAAAAGGTGGAGAAGTTAATCCTGCTTTATTATTAGAATCTAAAATAATTAAAAAAGTAAAAGGTTGGATTCCAAAAGTAAAGATATTAAATGGTAAAATGGATATAGTTGTGAAAATACAAGTTTCTAAATGTTTTGTTTCAGATTCTGCTAAAGAAAAAATTATAAAAGCTGGTGGTAGTGTTGATTCTAATAAAAAAGAAGAAGTAAAAGAAGTAAAAGAAATAAAATAAATTATGGAAAATTTTTTTAGTAAATTAAAATTAATTTGGACTGATACTACTTTAAGAAAAAGAGTTTTGTTTGTACTTGCTTCATTAGTAATCTTTAGATTGCTTTCTGCTATTCCAATACCTGGGATTGATACGATAGCACTTAGTCGTTTCCTTTCCAATAACCAGTTTTTTGGTATTTTGAATATATTTTCTGGAGGTGGACTTTCTAACTTATCTATAATAATGCTTGGTGTTGGGCCATACATAACAAGTTCTATTATTATGCAACTTTTGACGATAATGGTTCCTGCGCTTAAGAGAATATATCATGAGGAAGGAGAAGCAGGTAAAAAGAAATTTACACAATACTCAAGATTGCTTACTATTCCACTTGCTGCAATTCAAGGATATAGTCTTTTAGCTATTCTTGAAAGTCAAAAGATTTTAGTAAATTTGACGGTTTTTGATCGCGTAAGCAATATAATTATTGTTATAGCTGGAGCAATGTTGTTGATGTGGATAGGGGAGCTTATGACTGAGTTTGGTATTGGAAATGGAGTATCGTTGATAATTTTTGCTGGTATAGTTTCAAGAATTCCGACAGAAGTAAGTCAACTTCTATTTACTTTTGATGTTTCTCAAATTCCTCTTTTTGTTATGTTTTTAATTGCTGGTGCATTAGTTATTGCTGGAGTTGTTGTTGTTACTGAAGCAGAACGTCCTATTCCTGTGACTTATGCAAAACAAGTTAGAGGGGCGAAAATGTATGGTGGAGGTTCTACATATTTACCTTTACGTGTTAATCAAGCTGGAGTTATTCCTATAATTTTTGCACTTTCTCTTTTACTTTTTCCACAAATGATTGGTAATTTTTTAGCAAGTTCTTCTAATTCAATTTTGTTAAGTATTTCTAAAGTACTTATGGCATTTTCACAAACAAGCGTACTTTATGCAGTACTTTATTTCGTTTTAGTATTCTTATTTACTTACTTTTATACAGCAGTTACGTTTGACCCTGAAGCTCTTGCCACCAACTTACAAAAAAATGGTGCATTCATTCCAGGTATTCGTCCTGGAATATCTACTTCTACCTATATTTCGAAAGTTTTAAGTCGCATCACATTACTTGGTGCAACCTTTTTAGGTTTTATAGCAGTTTTGCCTCTTATCGTACGATCTATTACAGGGATTACAGCTATTGCTTTAGGTGGTACAGCACTTCTTATCGTTGTTTCTGTGGTTCTTGATCTCATCAAAAAAATTGATGCTCAGATCTCAATGAGGGAGTATTAAATTTGATTATTCTCTAAAAATTGTGTATTCTGTTGATATGAATTCAAAAGCTATTGTTTTTTTTGGTAGGTCTGGATGTGGTAAGGGTACACAAGCTAAATTATTGGCTGATTTTTTAAAAGGAAAAGGGAGGGAAGTTTTATATGTGGAAACAGGTAGTTCTTTCCGAGAGCTTTCAAAAGAGGAAAATTTAACTGGTAAAAACATTCAAGATATTATTAAAAATGGGTACCTGATTCCAGTCTTTCTTCCCATTTGGATATGGACTGGTTTTATGATTAAAAATTTTACAGGCAAAGAAGATATGATTTTAGATGGTGTTTGTCGAAGATACGAAGAAGCAGTAGCTCTTGATTCTGCTTTTGATTTTTATAAAATTGAGAAACCAAATATTATTTTAGTAAATGTTTCAAAAGAGTGGTCTTATCAAAGAATGTTGGAAAGAAAACGTGCTGATGATACTCCAGAGAAAATAGAAAATCGTCTGAATTGGTATGAGAAAGATGTATTACCATCTGTTGAATACTTCAAAAATAAATTAGGATATAATTTTATTGATGTTAATGGCGAGCAGAGTATAGAAAATGTTCATAAAGATATAATTTCCGCCATAGGCGGATCCGCCTTCGGCGGAAAAGCTGACTAATAATAAATATATGGAAAAAGAAACTATTATTATTTCATTAGGTGGTTCATTAATTATTCCTGATGATATTGATATTTCTTTTTTAAAAGAATTCAAAGAATTAATTGTTTCTCAAATAGAGATAGGTAAAAAGTTTGTAATTGTAACAGGAGGAGGAAAAATTTCTAGAAAATATCAGGAAGTTGCAAAAGCTATATCTGATCCTTCTAGTGATGATTTAGACTGGATAGGAATTGCTTCTTTGAGATTAAATGCTCAACTTCTTCGAGTAATTTTTAGAGATTATACACATCCCAAAATAGTAAAAAATCCAACAGAACATATTGATTTTGATATGCCTATAGTGGTGGGTTCAGCAAACGAGCCAGGACATAGTACTGACTGGGATGCAGTGATGTTAGCAAAAAATGTTGGTGCTAAAAAAGTGATAAATCTTTCAAATACTGATTACGTTTATGATTTTGATCCAAGTATAAATAAAGATGCAAAAAAGATTGAAAAAATTTCTTGGTTGGAATATAGAAAATTAATTCCAAAAGAATGGAATCCAGGGCTCAATTCTCCATTTGATCCGATAGCATCAGAAATTGCTGAAAAAGAGGGAATGGAAGTAGTGATAATAAATGGTAAACCGATTGATAATTTAGCGAATTATTTAAATGGGGAAGAATTTAAAGGAACGATAATTTTTTAGATTCTAGATTTTGAAAATCAAAAATTTCTGAGCCTTCGCCCTCGGAGTCCGTGAGGACAGGGAACCCACGACTCTTAAAATTTTTATTTTCAAAATCTAGAATCCTGTAACTTTTATGATAATAATCAAAACGCCGAAAGAAATAGAAATATTAAGAGAAGGAGGCAAAAGGCTTGCTACTGTTTTGTACAAAGTTAAAGAAATAGTAAAACCCGGAATTTCAACATGGGAATTGGATAAATATGCAGAAAAATTAATAAAAGATATGGGTGATGAACCAGCTTTCTTAAATTATAAACCTGAAGGTGCAGATTTTGCTTATCCAGCATCACTTTGTATATCAGTGAATAATGAAGTTGTCCATGGAATACCAAGTACAAAAAAAATATTAAAAGTTGGTGATATTGTTTCTCTTGATTTAGGGTTAAAACATAAAAATCTTTTTACAGATATGGCTATTACTGTGGGAGTAGGTGAAGTAAGTAATTCATCTATAAAACTCATGAAAGCGACGGAGGACGCTTTAAAAGTGGGTATTGCAGTGTCTCAAGGAGGTAATAGAATAGGTGATATAGGCTATGCAATAGAAAATTTTGTTCGTAAATATAGATATGGAATTGTTGAAGTTTTATCTGGTCATGGTGTCGGACGAGCTATACATGAAGATCCTTATATACCAAATTTTGGAAAATCTGGAACAGGTGCGAAACTTGTTCTTGGTATGGTTATAGCAATAGAACCAATGTTAAATAATGGGACAAAAAATGTGACTTTAGATAAAGATGGATATACATTTCGTACAGCTGATGGCAAAAGGAGTGCACATTTTGAACACACCATTTTAATTACAGAAGGAGAACCTGAAATACTTACTAAAATATAACCTCACCCCTGCCTGTTGTTAAACAGGATTTCCTCTCTCCAAAATTAAAATTTTGGAGAGGGGGTAGGGGGTGAGGTAGTGTCCCCCTGATAAGGGGGATTTAGGGGGTTGTATCTTAATAAATTCAAAAAATTTTTCTTAAGTGCTATAATGTAAATATATGGAAGGATCGTTTTTAAATGAGATGCCAAAATTTAAAACTCCAGAGGAGGAGCTTCTATATTTGCGTGCGCATGTAGCAAAGAGAGAAGCAGAGCTTATTGATAAAGGGCATACAGAAAATGTAAATGAAAAAGCAGTTAAAGAAATAATTGGAGAATATAAAGAAAAACCCGTAGAACACTTAATACATGAAGATAATATTTTAAATAAAAAAGAAACTGAAGCTATTGTATTACAGTTGAAACCAGAATTGCACGATATAATAATGGAAGAGCTTTTGGGTATAGTTATAACTAAAGGAGTAAAAAATGCTTTATCTGTAGTAGAAGGAATGGCGAATCCGCATATAGATGATGATTTTCATAGAATATTAGTTCAATATTTTAAGACAGGCAAGGTTCTTAACGTAAAAGAAGGTACAGCTTTTTATAAATCTCTTAATATGACTCTTTTTGAGATAACACTTCCGCCACCTAGAGATGAAGCCGATAAACAGAAAGGCTTTAAAGATTTTATTGGTGCTATGGAGCAGTTTTATGCTGGTATGCAATCTATTTCAGAAGGTAAAAATAATGAAAGAGAAAATTATTTTACTTTAGAGGTTGCATTAAGTGTTAGGTCTGATCAAGTTATTGTTTATGCCGCAATACCTAATAAACATATTTCTCTTTTTGAAAAACAAGTGCTTTCTTTTTATCATGATGCAAAAATTAATGAAGTAGTTGATGATTATAATATTTTTAATGAAAAAGGTGAGTCAGCTGGAGCATATGCTAGTTTTTCTGAACGCCCAGTTCTTCCTATAAAAACTTATGATAATATAGAACACGATCCGATGAATATAATACTTAATGTTTTTTCTAAATTAAAAAAAGAGACAGAAGGTGCTGCTATTCAGTTTGTAATAGCTCCTGCTGGTGAAAAATTTATAAATAAATTTAATTCTATATTACACGATGTTAAAAAAGGTATGTCGGTTAAATATGCAGATGATGATTTTTATAAATTTAAAAAAGAAATTTTTAAAATATCAAAAGATCTATTTACTAATGAAAAGAAAAAAGAAGATCCGGAACATAAGCATATGCCAGGAAGAAAGGCTGTAGATGAAGGCGCAGAAGAAAAAATAGGAAATAAAATGAAAAGCTCAATCATGAAAGCGAATATACGTGTCGTTTCTTCTGCAGAAACGAAAGAAAGAGCAAAAGCAATTCTTCAAGAAATAGAATCTTCTTTTAATCAATTTACTGAACCAGCTAGTAATTCTTTTGTTTTTGAAAAATTTCAAGGGGATGATTTAAAGGAATTTTTTCATGATTTTTCTTTTCGTACTTTATCAGAAGATAAAATTTTACCAATGAATTTGAAAGAGCTTTCTTCAGTTTTTCATTTTCCTGTTGGGATTAATGGTCAGGCACAACTTAAAGAAGCTAAAGCAGGCATAGCTCCAGCTCCTATGGAAATGGCAGATGAGGGAATAATTTTAGGAGTGAATAGTTATAGAGGAAAAGATACGATGATACATATGTCACGCGAAGATCGTATGAGGCATTTTTATGTTATTGGTCAGACTGGAACAGGTAAAACAAATATTATGCTTAATATGATAACTCAGGATATAAAAAATGGTGATGGTTGTTGTTATATTGATCCACACGGTACAGACATACAAACTATCCTGTCACGTATTCCTAAAGAACGTATTGACGATGTTATTTATTTTGATCCAGCTTACACTATGCGACCAATGGGATTAAATATGCTTGAATATGACCCGAGGTATCCTGAGCAAAAAACTTTTGTAGTTAATGAAATGATGGGTATTTTTAATAAACTTTTTGATATGAAAGTGGGAGGTGGAGCTATGTTTGAACAATATTTTAGGAATAGTGCATTTTTAGTAATGGAGGATCCAGAATCAGGCTCAACATTGCTTGAAATTACTAGGGTTTTGGCTGATAAAGAATTTCGTGATATGAAACTTTCTAAATGTAAGAATCCTATTATTAAACAATTTTGGATTTCTGCTGAACAAACTACAGGAGATCAATCACTCGCGAACTTTGTACCGTATATTTCTTCCAAATTTGATAATTTTATTAGTAATGACATTATGCGTCCTGTAGTGCTTCAACAGAATTCTGTATTCAATTTCAGAAAAATTATGGATGAGAAAAAAATTCTTTTGGTAAATCTTTCAAAAGGTAGATTGGGTGACATCAATGCTAATTTGATTGGTCTCGTGCTTGTGGGGAAGATACAAATGGCAGCACTCTCTCGTGTAGATATGTTTGGTAAACCTATGAATGATTTTTATCTTTACATAGACGAATTTCAGAATGTCACGACTGATTCCATTGCTTCTATTTTGTCTGAAGCTAGAAAATATAGATTGTCTCTCAATATTGCTCATCAATATATTACGCAACTTGAAGAAAATATTAAAAATGCAGTTTTTGGTAACGTTGGCTCAATGGCAGTATTTCGTGTGGGTACAGAAGATGCTACATTCTTAGAGCCTAAGTTTAAGCCTACATTTGATGCTAATGATATAACCAAACTTGATAACTATAATGCTTATATGAGTATGTTGGTAAAAGGACAACCAACAAAACCTTTTAATATAACAACACTAGCACCAGAAAAAGGTAACCCTGATATTGTTGATAACTTAAAACAACTTTCGTATATGAAATTTGGACGTGACAGGGAAGAAGTAGAGGCAGAGATAATGTCCAGGTATTCTTCAATGCAGTAACTTTTCCCTAGGTCTTTCCTAGGGAATTTGGTATAATATAAAGTATGGGTTTTAGAAAAAAAGTATTTGCTCCAGGAGAATATTATCATATTTACAATCGGGGTAATTCAAAACAGAAGATTTTTTTAGACGAGGAAGATTATAATCAATTTTATTGAACTTCTCTTCCTTTGTAATACTAATGAGAATATAAATTTTCGTGATATATTTATTACATTTAATAGTATCTATGACTTTGAAAGAGGTGATACCTTGGTTGATGTTGGAGCATATTGCTTAATGCCTAATCATTTTCACATTCTTATTTATGAAAAATCTGATAGTAATATAAGTTTATATATGAAAAAATTACTGACTGCATACGTAATGTATTTTAATAAAAAATACAAAAGAACGGGGTCTTTGTTTGAGGGAAAGTTTAAAGCTCAGCACGTAGATTCAGATAGATATTTAAAATATTTATTTTCTTATATTGATTTAAATCCAGTGAAACTCATACAAAAAGACTGGAAAGAAGTTGGAATAAAAAACAAAATACAAGCCTATAATTTTGCTTTAGAGTATAGATATTCCAGTTTTACCGAAGATAGAAAAGATGAAAACAAAAGTGAAATACAAAAAATAGTTAATATTACTCATTTTCCAAAGTATTTTTTGAATTTTAAAGATTTAAAGGAAGAAATTTTTGAATGGTTAATGTTCCCTAGGAAAGACCTAGGGAAAGAAAGGGAATTAGTTTGGAGTTTTGGAAAAAATCTGCTAGGATAGGTTTATTATCATTATATTAGCTGAAAGCTAATTTTTTATTTATATATGAAAGGACCATTAACTGAGTTTCCAATTATAAAGACTAAAGTGCAAGGCCTTAATACAAGGTTTGACCTTAACGACCCAAAAGAGAGAAAAGAATATTTTGAAGTAAAAGCCGGTGTAGAAATCGAAAAAATTAAAAAATATTTAGAAGAAAATACTTTTATTGCATATTTACTTGGTAAAAAAAATTCAGGTAAGGGTACGTATACAAAATTAATGGCAGAGATTTTTGGAAAAGATAAGATTGGACATATTTCTGTAGGAGATTTAGTTCGTACTGTTTATAAGGACATCAGTGACCCACAGAAAAAAGAAGAGATAGTTGAATATTTAGAGGATCATTATCGTGGATATATTTCTGTTGATGATGCTATCAATGCACTAATAGGTAAAAACCAAAAAGTACTTTTGCCTACAGAATTTATTCTTGCTCTTTTGAAGAGAGAGATTGATAAATTTGATAGAAAAGTTATTTTTATTGATGGTTTTCCTCGTGAATTGGATCAAGTACAATACTCACTTTATTTCAGAGATTTAGCGAATTATCGTATGGATCCTGATTTATTTATTGCCATTAATATTCCAGAATCAGTAATTGATGAACGTATGCGTAATCGCGTAGTTTGTCCAAAATGTCAGGCACCAAGAAATCTAACGACTTTTCCTACAAAAGAAATAGGATACGATAAAGATTCTAAAGAATTTTTCTTGATTTGTGATAACCCTGAATGTAGTGGTGCAAGAATGATTGGAAAAGAAGGAGATAATGCTGGTATTGAAAGTATTCGTGAACGTTTGACGATAGATGATAACTTGATTAAAAAAGTTATGTCTTTACATGGAATACCTAAAATTCTACTTAGAAATGCTGTACCAGTTGATAGTGTTAAAAATGGTATTATTGATGATTACGAAGTAACACCTAAGTATGTATTTAAGTATAATGAAGATACAGACAAAACACACACAGACGAAGAACCATGGATAATTAAAGACGATGAAGGGGTTGAATCTTATAGTTTACTTGCCCCACCTGTCGTAATAGGACTTTTAAAACAATTAGTTAAAGCTCTAGAATTATAATAACTATAAAAATCCCCGAAAGGGGATTTTGTGTTATTATAGACATTATGAGTGGAATAAAAGATAAAAAATTGCTTATTATTTTTGGTCCTCCTGCAGTAGGGAAAACAACAGTAGGAAAAATTATAGAATCAAAATTAGATTTTAAACTTTTTCATAATCATATGGTTATGGATAGTATAATGCATTTATTTGGAGTAGGGACTCCCTCTGAAGATAAATTAAGTCGTATTATTCGAGAAAATGTAATAAAAGAAGCTGCTGAAGTTGGTATGAATCTTATATTTACCTATGTGTGGAATTTTGCAAAAGAAAAAGGAAAGACTAATATAGATTTTTATAAAAATATTTATGAATCAACTGGTGGTAAAGTATTTTTTGTGGAATTATTTGCTCCTCTTTCCGTTCGAGCTGAACATGCAAATAGTCCTACTCGCAATGTAGAGAAAAAATATGCACCCAATCGGGAGAGAGTTTTAGCTTTAGAAAACACTCTTAACTTTACAAGCCCAGATCCATTTTTTTATCCTGAATTTTACCTTAAAATAGACACTACAAATATTTCTCCTGAAAAAGTTGCCTTTATTATTCAAAAACACTTTAAGTTATAGTGATTTTTATTTACTGATTATTCAGATACAAAAAATTAGTCTCGTCCAGTTGCTAACTTTTTAAAAAGGCATAAACTTGATTATAGGGTTATTTCCGATTATTACCTAGAACACTATCTTATGGGAGCCTCGATCATGTATGACCTTGGTCACATATGTCTGGAACCCACTTAGCTTTAAGCTATGGTAATACATCGGAAATAACCCTAAGAAAAATTCTCCATTTACTTGGGGATTTTTTCTTAAAAAGTGTATAATTTTAACATGGATTTCAAGAAATTTTTAATACGTTTAGTTTATCTCATTTTTTTTCTTTTTTTGCTAAATTATTTAGCAATGAAATTTTATTGGTATTCTTCGGTGTGGTATCTCGATATGCCTATGCATTTTTTGGGAGGAGTTTGGCTTGGTTTGGCTATTATTTTGTTTTTTAAGATTAATAAAATTTCTCTTATATTAATTTTGAAAATTATTTTAGGCGTTTTGTTTATTGGAATTTTATGGGAATTTTTTGAAGTTATAATTAATGATTATATTACTCAAAATTATTTTAATTTACTAGATACATTGTCCGATTTGTCATTTGATATCTCTGGTGGAATATTTGCAATAGTATATTTTTTAAAAAGGCTTCTTCTAATTGAAGAGAATACAATATTATCTGAGGTAAAAACTTTGTAAAAAGTTTTCTTACAAGGTATAATTAAACTATGTCAGGTATTGCTAAAATAACATTTTGTGGGGGAGCAGGTTCGGTCACAGGAGCGAACTTTCTTTTTGAAATTGATGGTAAAAAAATTTTAGTTGATTGTGGTCTTACTCAAGGATTTGAAATAGCAGATGATGTCAACTGGGTACCATTTCCTTATAATTCAAAAGAAATAGATATTCTTTTTATTACTCATGCTCACATTGATCATATTGGTAGGATACCCAAGTTGATTTATGAAGGTTTCAATGGAAAGATTTATTCTACGAAACCTACTCGCTCTCTTACTCTTCCAATGCTTGAGGATACTGCTGGTATTTTATCTAAAAATAGGGATTTTGACTTAGATAAAATATATAATGAAGAAAATATAAAGAAGGCATTTTTACAATGGCTTTCTTTTGATTATCATGAAACGATAAAGATTACTGACAATCTGGAAGTATCTTTTAAAGATGCTGGACACATTTTGGGTTCAGCCATGATTGAGTTTGTTTATATGGGGAAGAAGATTCTTTTTACTGGTGATTTAGGTAATTCACCTTCACCACTCTTACCTCCCACTGAAAAAATTACTGATGCTGATTATCTAATAATGGAAAGTGTTTATGGTGATAGGAATCATGAATCAAGAAATGATAGAAAAGTTCTTTTAGAAAGAGCGATTGAAGATAATTACAAAAGAAAGGGAACTCTTATAATACCTACTTTTTCCCTTGAACGTTCACAAGAACTTTTATTTGAGCTTAATGATTTAGTTGAAAATAATCGTATACCAATAATGCCTATTTTTTTTGATTCTCCACTTGCTATTCGTTTAACTGAAATTTTTAAACAATTTAATAATTATTTTAACGAAGAAGCTCAGAAAGAATTATCGAAAGATAAATATTTATTTGATTTTCCAGGACTTCATTCTACATTACGCTCTGAAGAATCAAAAATGATTAATAGTGCACCTAATCCAAAGATAATTATTGCTGGTTCAGGAATGTCCTCAGGTGGACGCATTGTACATCATGAAAAACATTATTTACCTGATCCCAAAAATACTATTTTACTTACTGGGTATCAAGCAACTCATACTTTAGGTCGTATGATAGAAGAGGGTGTAAAAAAAGTACGAATTTCTGGAGAAGAAGTAATTGTTAGAGCTCATGTAGAAGTTATTTCAGGATATTCAGGTCATAAAGATAGTGATGGTTTATTTAGTTTTGTAGAAGATATGCAAGATAGAGTTAAAAAAGTTTTTGTAGTTATGGGTGAACCAAAGTCTTCTATGTTTTTAACTCAAAAGATAAGAGATAATTTAGGAATAGATGCATCGGCACCAATACAAGGAGATAGTGTTTTACTTTATTTTTAATAAATATATAATCAAATTATGGAAATTAATTCGTTAAGTCCTTATAATAAGCATGGTCATAATCAAATAAAAATATGTATTTCTGGAGCAGCTGATACTAGTTTTTCTGGTCCAGATACATTGGATATAGCAAAAGAACTTGGACGAGAAGTTGCCCGACAGGGAGCAGTGCTAGTCACAGGAGCAACAACTGGTTTTCCATATTGGGCTGCTATGGGAGCTAAGGAAGAGGGTGGTATATCTATTGGTCTTTCTCCAGCAGCTTCTGAAAAAGAACACGTAGAGGTTTATAAACTTCCATTAGATTATATGGATTTGATAATATATACTGGTTTTGGTTATCCAGGACGTGATATTCTTTTGACTCGTTCTTCGGATGCGGTTGTATTTGGTTGTGGACGTATTGGTACTATTCATGAATTTACTGTTGCTTTTGAAGATAATAAACCAATAGGTATTTTAAGAGGGCCATGGGAAATGAGTACAGAGTTAGAAGAGATAATTGAGAAAGGGCATCGCCCAAATGATAGGATAATTTTTGGTGATAACCCCAAAAAACTTATAGAAGATATTATTTTACTTACTAAAAAATTAAAGATAGATGAGCATAATAAAAAATCCCCTTTATAGGGGATTTTTTATTATGAAAGACTTTTTAAAATTTTAGCAAAAATTAATGGATTATTTTCTGCTAGGTCAGATAAAATTTTTCTATCTAATAACATATTTTTCTTTTTGAGTGCTCCGATAAGTTTAGAATAAGACATACCGAGTTCACGTGCACCAGCATTTATTTTTATATTCCAAAGTTTTCTATTATGTGATTTTTTATCTTTTCTGTGAGCAAAAGAATAATTTCCAGAGTGCAATAATGCTTCTTTGGCTTGACGTTCTTTTGTACTCCTACCGTGTCTAAAACCTTTCGTTTGTTTTAATACACTTCTTCTTCTTTTTAACGCATGTACTCCTTTTTTTACTCTGGTCATTGCTTAGCTTTTAGCTTTTAGTTTTTAGCTTTTAGGAATTTCTAACACCTATCAGCTAACAGCTATAAGCTGTTATGTAAATGGTAATAAATGACTTTTAGGTTTATTTTTAATTAAAAAACTTTGACCCTTTTTTCCAGCTAATTGTTTATTTCGTGATTGTTTAGCATTAAAATGATTAAAACCTGGTTTATTAGAAATGACCTTTCCATTTTTTGTAAGTTTTAATCTTTTTGAATATGATTTATTTGTTTTCATTCCTTTCATAAATTTATGTGGCGTTAAGCTCGTAGTTTTTCTATTGTTATAAATAATCCTTTAGGGTTTCTTTTGTATGAATCAGATACTTTATAATCTTCTGTAATTAAGTGAAGTACTCTATCTAGTCGTTCTCTTAAAAATTTTTCATCCATGTATTTTGTGCGTCCAGCAAGAAAGAGTTCAACTTTAATTCTATGTCCTTCTTTTAGCCATTTTGAAGCAGTTTTTGCTTTAAGTGCTAGGTCATGGTCTCCAGTTCCTATTTTTATTTGAATTGATTTTGTTTCTGTTGGCTTAGAATTTGCTCTAGCTCTTTTTAATTTTTTGCTTAACTCATATTGGTATTTACCAAAATTCATTATCTTACCAATTGGGGGAAGCGTATTTGGAGATACTTCAATTAGATCTAGTCCCTTACTTTGAGCTAGTTCTAGTGCATCTTTTATACTTAAAACACCTAGATTTTTCCCTTCATTGTCTAAAATACGAAGTTCTTTTGCCCGTATTTGGTTGTTTATTCTTTCACGCAATTGGATATATATAATACTTTAAGATAACAAGAGTTTAGCTTATTTATCGTTTAAAGTCAACTTTGTTTCGTTAAATAAGGCCTCTATAGATTCTTTACTTTTTGCTTCACCAAATAGGCGTATTATTGGTTCTGTATTAGAGGGTCTTAGATGAAGCCAAGAACCATCAGGTAAATCAAGACGCAAACCATCTTGTTCATCTAGTTTTGCATTATTAAAGTGAGTTTTTAATTTTTTATATATATCATTTAAATCTTTTCCTATTATTGACCACTTATCTTTTTTCATAAAGTATTTTGGTAATGTTGCGATACATTCGCTTACTGTCTGTTTTCTTTCTGCTAAAAGTTCTAATATTAAAGAAAGGCTAGTGAAGCTATCACGAACTGTATTTATAGTAGGGTATATTACACCTCCATTTCCTTCACCTCCGATTATTGCGTTACAATAAAGCATTTTTTCAACTACATAGCCTTCTCCAATTTTTGAACGAAAACATTCACTATTATATTTTTTGGCTATATCAGCACTCATTTGAGATGTTGATAAATTTATTACTATTGGTTTGCCAGGATTTTTTGATAAAATATTTTCTATCCCTAAAGCTACTGGGTATTCTTCTGAAATTACCTCTCCATTTTCGTTTACGATTACTAATCTGTCAGCATCAGGATCATGGACAAAACCGAGATCAGCTTTTACTTCTTTTACCATTTTTTCAATATCACCTAGATTTTCTTTAAGAGGTTCTGGTTTATGGGTAAATTTACCATTTGGAACATTATTTATTGGTATGAATTCTACTCCTAATTTTTCTAAAAGATAAGGATCCATTACACAAGCAGAAGCATTTATCATATCTACAACTATTTTAAATTTTCTAGCACGAATTGCTTCTACATTAACATTAGCTAAAATTTTATCTGCATGTTCTTTTGTGAAATTAGGAATGGTCATAATATTTATTTATTTTTTCTACTTCTTTTTCGATAGTAAAAAGTGCTTTGTTGTTAACAAATTTTAGACCGTTGTATTCTATTGGATTATGAGAAGCAGTTATTATTATTGCACCATCATATTTGTGCTTGCGAACAGAAAATAAAACTGTTGGTGTCGGCATTATATCTCCATCAATAATATTAACTCCAATATTTGTTAATTCTCTAATAATTATTTTTCTAATTTCGGGGCCACTTTCTCGTCCATCTCTTCCGATTAAAATAGTTGGGTTTTCTTTTTTTGTTTCTTTTTTCGTGAAAAGAGCAAAAGCACGAGTATATTTTGTTATGATCTCATCATTTAAAGTTTCTCTCCATATTCCTCTATATCCAGAAACATTTAATTCAGGTTTTAATGGCATGTTTATATTTTAGCACAAAAATTTTTCTTTTTGAAAAGACTTTTTATTGATTGTTTCAAATGTTAGTATATAAATATGGCTCATTATGCTGAAAACCGAAAAGTTTATTTTAATTATGAAATTTTAGAAAAATATGAAGCAGGTATTGAGCTTTTAGGCGTGGAGGTTAAATCTGTTAGAAATGGGAGAATGTTATTAGAAGGAGCCTTTGTCGTTGTTAGAGGAGGGGAAGTATTTTTAATTAATTCAAATGTTTCTGCCTTTCAAGTAAATAATACAGCAAAAGATTATGACCCACTTCGTAATAAAAAACTTTTACTTACTAAAAAAGAAATAGACAAACTTGCTGATAGTGAGAAAAATAAGAGTTTGACAATAGTGCCAATTTCAGTGTATAATAAAGGTAGAAAAATTAAAGTAGAAATTGCTTTAGTAAAAGGAAAGAAAAAAATAGATAAACGTGAAACTATAAAAAAACGTGAAACTGATCGCGAGATTAGAAGAGAATACAAAGATCATTGACAATAGGAAACAAGATTTGCCCATTCGACTCACTACGTTCACTCAGGGCAATTTTGCTTCGCAAAATTGGGGATGCAAGGCATAGACAGTAAGTTTCTTTGTAAAAATGCATGTCGAGAACGGACGTAATCTCGTTAAAATTCGTTTAAATGTTAATTGCAAAATTGACTTCTAAAGTAAAAGCAGCAGTCTCTCCATACTTCGGTATGAATGACTTTGCTTTTGCTCCAGCTTTCGCGTAAGCGCAGGTTGGTGTCTCTCTTATAGACTTCCGATATATAAGAGTAAGGCATAATATTATCGGGATAGGGGAAAGTGGGTCCTGACTTTCTTAGAAAATTTAAGGGAATCGATTGAAAAATATTTTACTCATTTAAGAATTTTTTAATTTAAAACAAAAAATGAGTTACACATGTAGACTTTTTTGCAAAAACTTTCTGCACCGGGGTTCAATTCCCCGCATCTCCACAAAATTTAGTATTTGTTTTTATTTTTTATTATGGTATTCTTGTATAAATTTGGTTTTTTAAATAAATATAGGAGAAAATCTAATGAAAGAGGTAAGAGTATTATTAGTAGACAAGGATGAGTGTTCTGTTTTTTTTGTAACTCATCTTCTTAAGAAGAATGGTTTTGATGATTTGGTTGTTGTTAACAATGGGTTCGATGCACTTAATCAGATTAAAAATCAACAATTTGATCTGATTTTAACTGAATTGATGGTGCCTGGTATTGGTGGTTTTGAACTAATTAAGCAAGTTCGATTAATACCTGAATATAAAAATACCACTATTATTACAATTACGACCCTTAGTCATCATAGAGAAGAATGTTTTAAGGTTGGTGCAACAGATTTTATTATTAAACCAATTTTTAATTCTCTCGAATTTATTAGAAGAATAAAAACACATATTGGTGTTTTTTAATCCGTACGGCATACTTGTCGTGCGGATTTTTATTTTTGTATTTTTTGTGCTATTATCTAACATATGGATTTTAATTTTTTAAATCAAAAAGAACCAAAAAGTAAAGGTAAAAAGAAAAAAGAGACTCCTAAGTTTTCAGGGAGTATTCTCGGGGCTATTTTGATTTTTATGACTATTACAGCTCTTTATTTAGTAATTTCTGGTACCCCAAAAAATGTAGTGGAAATATCAATTTCTGAATTGGCAAAAAGTGTCACAGCAGGAGAAGTTAAGAATATTTTAGTTGAAGGAGAAAAATTAACTATTACATACAAAGATGATACAATAAAAAGTTCTAAAAAAGAGATAGAGTCTTCTCTTTCGCAAACTCTTTTTAACTATGGTGTAAAACCAGAATCTTTAGCTCTTACAAACATAGAAGTAAAAAATGAGAGTGGTTTTGGATATTGGTTTATGAACTTAGCTCCTATTTTGATACCAATTATTTTTATAATATTTTTCTTTTGGTATATTTCACGTCAAGTGAAAGGAGCAGGTATGCAAGCATTTTCTTTTGGTCAATCTAAAGCTCGTATCACCGATCCTAATGACAAAAATAATAAAGTAACTTTTAAAGATGTTGCTGGATGTAAAGAAGCGAAAGAAGAATTAAAAGAAATTGTTGATTTTTTGAAAAATCCTAAAAAGTTTTTAGATATAGGAGCAAGAATTCCTAAGGGGGTTATTTTAACTGGTGCTCCAGGTACAGGTAAGACATTGTTGGCACGAGCCGTAGCAGGGGAAGCAAGCGTACCATTTTTTCATTTATCAGGATCAGAATTTGTAGAAATGTTCGTTGGTGTAGGCGCATCTCGTGTTCGAGACCTTTTTAAGATGGCTAAAAAAGCAGCACCAGCCATTATATTTATGGATGAGATAGATGCCATAGGACGTACTAGAGGAGGTGGATTTGGAGGAGGTAATGATGAAAGAGAACAAACATTAAACCAAATTTTAGTTGAAATGGATGGTTTTGAGCCTAATGAGAAGGTAATTGTTATGGCAGCTACAAATAGACCAGACGTTCTTGATCCAGCATTAATTCGTCCAGGACGATTTGATAGAAAAGTTATACTTGATTTACCAGATCGTATTGACCGCGAAGAGATTTTAAATATTCATGCATTAATGAAACCATTAGCAGAAGATATTAATTTAAAATTAATTGCGGAAAGAACTCCTGGTTTTTCTGGAGCAGATTTATATTCACTAATGAATGAGGGAGCAATACTTGCAGCACGTGAGAATCGTAAAAAAGTTTTTCAATTTGATTTGATTCGTGCTATTGAAAAAGTGATGCTTGGGCCTGAAAGAAAAAGTCACTTACTTTCTAAAAAAGAAAAAGAAATTACTGCGTATCATGAAGCAGGGCATGCACTTGTAGCATCTGTGCTTCCTTATGCTGATCCAGTTCACAAAGTATCTATAATAGCTCGTGGAAATGCTGGTGGATATACATTAAAACTTCCTCTTGAAGAAAGAAGATTACAATCTAAAAAAGAATTTATAGATGATATTGCTATGTCTTTGGGTGGATATGTTGCTGAGAAAATGATATTTGGAGACATTACTACTGGTCCATCAAGTGATTTACAGGTAGCTACAAATCTTGCTCGTGCTATGGTAACGAGATGGGGAATGTCTGATGTTATTGGTCCTGTCACGTTTGGGAACGATGGTGGTAAATTAAATTGGGGTGAAACGAGAGAGGATGCATATTCTGAAACAATTTCTACAAAAATTGATTCTGAAGTTTCAAGAATTATAAATGATGGAATAAAGTCTGCGGAAAAAGTTTTGACAGAACATAAGAAAGCTCTAGATGCGATAGCAAACAAACTCATAGAAGTTGAAACGTTGGAACAAGAAGAATACAACAAAATAATAATTGCCAATGGAATAATGCCGAAAAAGATAGACGGGGAAGCGAAGTTGGAAATAAAAAGTTAATATATAAGTATATTGTTTTTATTTAAGAAGTAATATAGTGTATTTATATCCGCCCTTAGCTCAGTTGGTAGAGCAGACGACTTATACTCGTCGTGTCCTAGGTTCGAGTCCTAGAGGGCGGACAAGACGAAACTTCAGCGAAAAAATCAATTGCGTTAAAATTAAAATAATTACTGGAATATTTGTCTTAAGAATAGGGTATCTTGCAATGGGTGGCGGGCGAGGGAGACCTTTTTAGCATAACATAGTACTTAACACATGTTAAGTTGTTTTTTTATAAGGAGTATGCTATACTTATAGTATGTCAATAGATAAATCAAAATTTGTAACTCCTACACAACTTGCCAAAATGTTAGGGATTACCCGTGTAGCAATACATCAAAAGATCAAAAAGGGCGAAATTGAGGTTCAAAATATTGGGGATTCTTCAAAACCAACATATTTAATACCTAAAGCTTCTTTATCTCAGGAAATACAGGATCGCATTCAAAATGAGCAGAAAAAGAATACTGAAAAGGTTCTTACAAAGAACAATCATCACGATCTTGGTTTTGAGAAAGAGCTTTGGGCGGCGGCGGATAGACTGCGCGGAAATATAGATGTTTCGGAATATAAAAATATAGTTTTGGGATTACTCTTTTTGAAATACATTTCTGACTCATTTTATAAACGCCGAGAAGTTCTTACAGAAATGACTCGTGACAAAAAGAATGAAGATTTTTATGTTCCGACCGATGAAGCACGAAAAGCAATTCTTGAAACAAAAGATTTTTATACTTCCGAAGGTGTATTCTATGTTCCTGAAAAATCTCGTTGGCAATATTTGCAGACAAAGACAATGAGTTCTGATTTGGGAAAAGTTTTAGATAACGCGATGGAATTGATTGAAAAAGATAATCCGGTGCAACTTGAAAATGTCCTTCCTCGTGTATATACAAAAACAAATCTTGATCACACTGTTCTCGGCGAGTTGGTAAATATATTTTCACAAATTTCTTTTGACCACGATTTTGATCGCGAAAAAGATATTCTTGGTCGTATATATGAATACTTTTTGGGGCAATTTGCCTCAGCAGAAGGAAAACGTGGAGGCGAGTTTTTCACGCCACGCTCTATTGTTAAATTACTGGTAGAAATTCTTGAACCGTACGAAAACGCGCGCATTTTAGATCCTGCGGCAGGCAGTGGAGGAATGTTTGTGTCTATGGGCGAATATTTACGCGACCATAAAATGGATCCGTCTAAACTTTCTATTAACGGGCAAGAAAGTAATCAAACAACCCTTCGCCTTTGTAAAATGAACCTTGCTATTCGAGGGCTTTCTGGAAAAATAGAACTTGGTAATACATATTATCAAGATAAATTTCCAAATCTTCAAGCAGACTTTGTTATTGCAAATCCACCTTTTAATGCAGAATGGGAACCTCAAAAACTTTCTGACAATGACCCACGCATTATTTTAGGTGTTCCGCCTTCCGGAAATGCAAACTTCTTATGGGTGCAACACTTTGTTCATCATCTATCATCAAATGGGCAAGCAGGATTCGTTATGCCAAATGGAGCTCTTGCTGTATCTGGGAAGGAAGGAGAGCTTCGGCAGAAGCTCATCGACGCAGACCTTGTGGATGTGATTATTTCATGTCCGTCAAAACTTTTCTATAATGTTTCACTCCCTGTTTCTCTATGGTTTTTGGCAAAAAATAAAGGTGGAGACCGTTTCCGCAACCGCAAAGGCGAAACTCTTTTTATTGATGCACGAGATACTTTTGAGCAAATATCTCGTAAGCAAGTTGTTTTTAATAAAGAAAATCTTGAAAAAATCGCGGGTGCTGTTCGTTCGTGGCGTGGAGAAAAAGGAGCGCCAAAATATGAAGATGTTTCTGGTTTTTGTAAATCAGCAAATTTAGAAGAAATAAAAAAGAACGGATACACACTTACTCCCGGAAGATATGTCGGGCTTGCCGATGTTGAAGACGATGGAATTTCATTTGAGGACAAAATGCAAAAACTTTCCGGAGAACTCCGCGAAGCATTTACAAAGGGTCGTGAATTAGAAAAAGAGATTGAGAAGAATCTCAAGGAACTGGGGTTTTAATAGATATATGAAAAAAACAACAAAAAAAATTATTAAAAATAACAGCTTTACTGAGTTTTTACTTTACACGACCCCAAATGGAAAAGTTAAAGTGGAGATCTTTTTACACAATGAGACTGTATGGCTTACACAAAAGAAAATGGCCGAACTTTTTGATGTAGAATCCAACACAATCACTTATCACTTAAAAGAGATATATGAATCAAGAGAATTAAATAAAAATTCAACTACTCGAAAAATTAGAGCAGTTCAAAATGAAGGTGGCAGGAGTATAAATAGAGAGCTGGAGTTTTATAACCTTGATGTGATTATTTCTGTTGGGTATAGAATAAATTCAACCAAAGCAACACTTTTTCGTATGTGGGCAACCGAGAGATTGCAGGAATATATCATCAAAGGGTTTACTATGGATGATGAGAGGTTGAAAGACCCAAATGGGTTTTTCGGACATGATTATTTCGAAGAACAGTTAGCGAGAATTAGAAATATTCGGTCAAGTGAAAGACGAATGTATCAAAAAGTGACTGATATTTATGCACAATGTAGCGCTGACTATAATCCGAACGAAGAAATTACTAAATTATTTTTTGCCACCGTGCAGAACAAATTACACTTTACCATTACGGGGCAAACTGCGGCAGAAATAATTTATGATAGGGTAGATAGTAAAAAACAAAATATCGGCTTAACTAGTTGGAAGAATTCACCAAAAGGAGCTATTAGAGAGACTGATGTCGTTATTGCTAAAAATTATCTTGATGAGCAAGAATTGGATTATCTAAATAGAATAGTCACTATGTATCTTGATTATGCTGAAATGCAAGCAAAGAAAGGAATAATTATGTATATGAAAGATTGGGTCGTGAAACTGGATTCGTTTTTAAAATTTAATGAGGAAGAAATATTGCAAGATAATGGAAAAATCAGTCACGAAGTTGCTGAGGCGCTTGCACTTGGTGAATACGAAAAATATCGTGTTGAGCAGGATAAAAAATATATTTCTGATTTTGATGGTTATCTTGAAATCGAACAGAAAACCAAAGATTTTCACCTCGCAATTGACGAGCACAAATCTAAAGAAAAACGCAGGAAACTTTTGAGTAAAAAGAAGTCAGTTGTCCGAAAAAATCGGACAACTGGAACTAACATTGTTAAACGGAAAGAAAAATAAGTTATCCACAACCATTTCGTTGATATCAACGAAATGGTTACACAGAAATATGAGCAAATTACTGGAACAAATTAATAATACAAAAACAACCAAGAGATTGGGCGATTTGGTATTGATTAACCAATCTTCAATAACAAACGGTTTTTCTTATAGAGAAATTGAGTATATTGATACCGCTTCAGTAACGCGAAATCATTTTGATAGGCCTCAAATTTTAAATATCAACGAAGCTCCAAGTAGAGCAAAAAGATTACTCAAGGATGGAGATACAATTCTCTCGACCGTGAGACCTAGTTTATGTCATTATGGGTTTATAAAAAATCCAAAACCTAATACCGTAGCATCTACTGGCTTTGCAGTTTTAACTCCCAAAAATATTGATCCATTTTATCTGTATTCATATCTAACTCAAGATTCGATAACTACTACATTGAGTTCTATTGCAGAAGCAACCACAACAACTTTCCCAGCGTTTAGACCAGAAGTTCTTTCTGAAATGGAAATTGATGTTCCCGACCTCCCAACCCAAAAGAAAATCGCAGATATTTTAAGTGCTTATGATTCAAAAATTGAAAACAATAACAAGATAATCAAAAATCTTGAAGCAACAGCGCAAACTATTTTTAATGAATGGTTTGTAAATTTCCGCTTCCCTGGATATGAAAAAGTAAAAATGGTTGAGAGTGAAATGGGAGAAATTCCGGAAGGGTGGGAGATTTTTAATCTGAAAGATATTTTTACTTTCGTGAAAGGTAAAAAACCCGCAGAAGTTTCAGAAATTCAGAAAGAGGGTTTTCTTCAGCAAATTCTTATAGATAGTTTCGAAAACGGTAAAAAACTTTATGCAGATAAGAAAGGTATGGTAATTGCCAGTGAGCAAGATTTACTTATGGTTATGGACGGAGCAAGTTCTGGACGAATTGAATTTGGCATAACTGGTATTGTTGGTTCTACTATATCGAAACTTGAACTTAAAAAACCAATCAGATCAATATTATATTTTTTTCTAAAGACAAAAGAAAAAGATATCAAAGATAACACGACGGGTTCAGCAATTCCGCATACCGATAAAGAAAAAGTATACTCTTATAAGATAGTTTTACCTAAAAAAACAGATTTTTTTGAAGAAATACTTTTGGGTTTTATTCAAGGCATAGAAAAACTTAATCAAGAAAATATAAAACTTAAAGAGTCGAGAAATCAATTATTAGATAAATTAATATGAACCAGAATACTGAACAAAAATTAAATGAAAAAACACTTTATCTTTTTATAGATGAATCTGGAAATTTCGATTTTTCACCTAAGGGGACAAAAGCTTTTGTTCTTAGTGGTCTTGTGACATTTGATCCTCTGCCGTTTAGAGAGGAGCTCATACGATTACGATACGATATTTTGAGTCAGGGTATTGATCTTGAGTACTTTCATGCTACAGAAGATAGGCAGGTAGACCGCGACATGGTTTTTGCAGTGATTGAAAGACTAAAAGATACTTGTGAAGTTCATAGTGTCGCGGCAAGAAAGAATAGGGTGAATCCTGTTTTATATTGTGATAGTGTTGACCATAATGGAAAAGTGGTACGCGGAATGAAAGGTTTCGGTCTATATGAATTTTTATGTAAGAATCTCCTCACATACGTATTCAATGGAAAAAAAGGAAGAGTAAATAAGATTATAGTCGTACTGAGTGCACTTTATACCGGGGAAAAGAAAAAGATAATTATGCATTCAATCAAAAAACATATTAAAGAGAATTTTCCTGATGTACGCTTCGAAATATTTATGCACGCTTCGGCAGCTGATTTAAATTGTCAGATAGCTGATTATTGCTGTTGGGCGGTATTTGTAAAAATTGAGAGAGATGAAAAGCGTCCTCTTGCGATTATTAGGAATATGGTTAAAAGTTATTTTGATATCTTTAAAAACGGAGATGTTGAATATTACCAATATGGAAAATAGACATATACAAAAACGACCAAACCCCCTATCCTTTCGGAAGAGCCCAGGGGCTCTTGTCGGGGGTCTGGAACCTTTACATAAGTATAACCCAAGCTGTTAGGTAAAAGCAAATAAATGTGGATAAGTCAAAAAATATAGCAAAAACAATATGAACCCCATCAACGAAAACAATTTAACAGAACAATCACTCATCGACTGGCTTAAGGGCGAGGGATATGAGCATATTTATGGACCGGACATAAATCCCGGACAGACTCGCGCAGAGCGCGAGGATTTTCGGGGGGTTGTTTTGAAAGACAGACTTCTTGGAGCTGTTCGAAGAATAAACCCGTCGCTTCCAGCCGAGCAAGCAGAGATTATTGTTAAAGAAATTGCGGATTATTCTCACAATGATCTTATTCTTGGAAACAAAGAAGTGTATTCTTGGGTTACGACTGGCAAAAAGATTTCGTGGAGAGAAAATGGCGATGAAAAAACAGAGCTGGTAAAACTTATAGATTTTACTGAATCACTATTAAATGAATTTCTTGTAGTGAATCAATTTACAGTACAAGGTATTGATGCTGTGTGCCGTCTAGACGCTGTTATTTTTGTGAACGGTTTACCGCTTGGGGTTTTTGAATTAAAGAGTGGCGTTCGCACAGAAGCGACAATCGGTGAAGCATACCGAGATGTTGAGTATTACAAAAAGGAAATTCCGAAGCTATTTTTATACAACCAAGTTGTTGGATTGTCTGATTTGTTTAATGCGCGACACGGCACTATTTCCTCATCGTGGGAACGCTATGGAACATGGAAAGGTATCACAGTCGAAAATGATTTTTCAAAAGAGGCAGAAGAATTGGAAGTATTGGCTAAAGGGCTTTTTAATAAAGAACGCTTCTTGGATGTGCTACAACACTTTACAATTTTTGAAGCCGATAGTGATGGTGAGGCGGTTACCTATACAAAAAAGATGTGTATGTATCATCAGTATTATGGAGTGAATAAAACAATTACCAGCACTATCCGCGCAATTCTAGGAGAGCAAGATAGAAAAATCGGAGTATTTTGGCACACACAAGGTTCGGGTAAATCTCTGTCGATGGTTTTCTATGTGAATAAAACAAAAAATATTCCAGAATTGAAAAGTCCTGCGTATGTATTCCTGACAGACCGTGAAGATTTGGATGACCAGTTATTTAAAACCTTCAGTCGTACCGGATATGGGACGCTTGCCAAAAAAGCATCTAGTATAAAAAATTTGCGCGCTAGATTGTCGCATTTGGGTAGTGAGCTTATTTTCACTACTATTCAGAAATTCCAAGAAGACCCTGACGCTCAAAATGCTTTAACCGAGCGAGATAATATTATTGTTCTTGCGGATGAAGCGCATCGTACGCAATACAGTAATTTAGCTGGTAATGTTCGCCTTGCATTACCTAATGCTAGTTTTTTGGGAGTAACCGGAACACCTATATCAAAAAATGACAAAGATACAGTCAGGGTTTTTGGTAATGTCGTTAGCTCCTACAAAATTAGCCAATCAGTAAAAGATAAATCAACTGTACCAATTTATTACGAAGGACGACTTGTACCACTTCATCTAGCTGATAAGTTCATTGATACTAAATTTGATGCTGTGTTAGGCGAAGTTATTTCTGATGATAACGCTCGAATGCGAAAAGAATGGGCTGTGCTTGAAGAAGTAGTCGGAGCACCGAGTCGTATAGAAAAAATTGCAGAAGATATTGTACACCACTTTAATAATAGACCAATTGAAGGCAAAGCAATGATTGTGACTATGAGTCGTCGGATTGCGGTTTTGATGTATGAAGCAATTCAAAAAATTAATGGCGCGCCAGAATGTGCGGTGGTCATTTCTAATAGTGATGAATACGCATCTCTCATACAGCAAGAGCGAGATGTAAAGAAACTGGAAAAAAGATTTAAAAAAGTAAATGATTCTTTAAAAATCGCCATTGTGTGTGATATGTGGCTGACTGGTTTTGATGTGCCGTGCCTACATACGATGTATCTTGATAAACCACTTAAAAATCACGGGCTCATGCAAGCAATTGCTCGTGTCAACAGAGTATATAAAGATAAACCAGGAGGTTTGATTGTTGATTATATCGGTATTGCTGAAAACTTAAAAAAAGCACTCGCTTGGTATGATTCTGATATTCAGAATGATGCACTTATTCCTATTGATGAAGTTGTTGTACTAATGCACACTATGCACAAACAGGTTGGCGAGTTTTTCGGCAAAGTCGATTATGCTTCTTGGAAACAAAAGAAAGGAGTTGAGTTAGTTAGAATCATGCAGGCAGGAATAAATGAAGTGATAACTAATAACGGATATTTATCTGATGAGCGAAAAATGAAATATATGGGAATGGTTTCAAAACTTTCGAAACTACATGCCCTTGTTATGCCGGGCGAGGAAGCTATGAAAATTGTGAATGATTTACAATTCTTTCAATCAATTCGCGAAGCGATCCGGAAGCAGACAGTATTACCGCATGCGATTTTTCCGGAAGAAACAGAAAGTGCTATTCGCAGTTTAATGCAAGATTCAATTCAAGCTGAAGGAATTGTTGATTTGTTTAATGTTCCCGGTCAAGAAAGGAAAAGTATTTCAATTTTCGATGAAAAGTTCGTAGCTGAAATAAAAAAATCACAGTATCACAATTTTGCTGTTGATTCAGTTCGAAAACTTCTTGATCAAGAAATTCGCGCTCGTATGCGTGTTAATACTGCTCGCTACGAAACAATGCTCACGCTATTGGAAGGACTTATTGAAAAATATGAAAACAACGTAATCAGCTCTACTGAAATTATAAAACAACTTCTTGAAATTGCAGATGAAATTAAAAAACTAGATCAAGAAAGTAAAGACACGGGACTTTCTGAAGAAGAAATTGTATTTTATGATACTCTTGAAAAAAATCCTGATCTAAAAAATGCAGGAATTGATATAAAAGAATTTGTGAAAGAGCTAACGAAGCGTATTAGGCGCGATTTAGCGATTGACTGGACTAATAACGAAACAATAAAAGCGCGTATTCGCCAGAATGTTAGACTTCTTTTGCTTCAGAAAGGAATTGTTGAGGAAATGCAAACCAAAAGATTGATTGAATCTATCTATCTTGAAACTGTGCGAGTTTACAGAGAATATTTGCCAGCATAAATTTATGGACGACGAAAATACAACCAAAAACCAAGATTCTGAGCAAAACTCTATTCCACCAAGCCCCCAAGAGCCCATAGCTGATGCATCTATTCCACCCATGGATTCCGCACCTGCCGAAGTGCCTTCTGAGGCCCCGGAAGCTTCTAGGGAGGGTTTAAGTGATGAAAGTACTAATATACCACCCTCTAATTCTACCCCTATACCAGAAGAAGCAATCCCATTAGAGCCAACGGATATGCAAGCAAATCCTGCCTCTAACGGGACAAGTGAACCCTCAATTGAGCCAGTTTCTGAACCCGTAGAATCTCCTGAACTCGAAACGGCTCAAATACCAGTAAATGAGCCGTTGAAAGAACCGGAAACTTCTCAAAACGAACAGGCGAAGCCTGTGAGTGAACAACCTAAATCTAATCTAGCTCGCGAACTTTTAATCACAGCTCGAAACGCAATACAATTTCGAAAGCGAAAGAAACTAGATAAAGTTATGTCTTTGTTTGATAAAAAGAAAAATGGTTCGACAAGCTCACCACAAGTCACAAACGACGAAGTGGAAAAGTTTCTTCACGTCTCGGATGCAACAGCAACCCGATATCTTTCACAACTAGAGAAAGAAGGAAAAATAAAACAAAGTGGTAAAACTGGGAAAGCGGTTTTCTATTCTAGGATTTAATTTTGCAGGGAGCCGCCGTTTCTTCTTTGAAGAAACCTGACCTCGCCCGCCACCCATACCAAATCAAAAAAAACCCCCGCGAAATAATATATGCATGGAAACGGTGGCGAGGCGAGGGCAGACTCCGACCTTGGTCGGAGTGGCGGAGTTCATTGAGTTACCACATTAATAGAGCGTAGTAATTGCTTTCGAGAAATGATGCACGCGGAGCGTGCGCATTAGTGGTTCTCGAAAAAGGTTCGTGCAAAGGTTAAGATAAGAGGACAAGAAAATTTAAGTAAATCTAAAAATTATATTATAATAACTAAATGACTCAAGATGAAGCGCTTCGGATAATGAAAACCGGGGTGAATGTTTTTTTAACTGGAGAACCAGGAGCTGGAAAAACATACACAATAAATAAATATGTTGATTATTTACGTCTACATGAAATAAATCATGCTATTACTGCGAGCACAGGGATAGCTGCTACGCATATTGGTGGTATGACCATACACTCTTGGAGTGGTATTGGTATTAAAGAAACTCTAAATAAATATGATTTGGATAGAATTGCATCAAGTGAATATATTTGTCGTCGTGTAAATAAAACAAAAGTTTTAATAATTGATGAGATATCTATGTTGCGAGCAGAGACTCTTTCTATGATAGATGCAGTTTGTCGAGAAATAAAACAAAATAGTGAACCTTTTGGTGGAATACAAGTGATATTAGTTGGAGATTTTTTTCAGCTTCCACCAATTGAAAAGAAAAACACTGAACAAAAACAAACAAGTTTTATAGAAGAAAAACAAGCACGTTTTGCTTATGAAGCTAATGTTTGGATGCATTTATCTCTAATGGTGTGTTATATTAGCGAACAACATCGTCAGGATGACAATGATTTTCTTGATTTATTATTGGCTATTCGGCATAACAATTTTAATGAGGAGCATCAAGATAAAATAAAATCACGCTATGTGGAGAAAGGAAATTTTCCAGATAACATTACGAAACTTTTTTCACATAATTTAGATGTAGATAAAGTGAATAGTGAAAAGCTTTCAAGAATAGAGGCAGAAAGTTTAAAATTTGATATGAAATCAACTGGCTCATTGCCACTTGTTATGGCACTTAAAAAAGGATGTCTTTCTCCAGAAATTTTGATTTTAAAAAAAGGAGCAGTAGTGATGTGTACAAAAAATAACCAAAAGGAACATTTTGTAAATGGCACTCTAGGTACAGTGGTGGATTTTGATCCAGTATCTCGTAACCCAATTATTAAAACTAAAAATGGTAGAAATATATTAATTACTCCGATGGATTGGGCAGTTGAAGAGAATGGTAAAATTAAAGCAAAGATTACTCAAATTCCTCTTCGTCTCGCTTGGGCAATGACGGTACATAAAAGTCAGGGAATGAGTATGGATGCTGCAGTAATGGATTTGTCTTCTGTATTTGAATATGGCCAGGGCTATGTGGCGCTTTCGCGCGTAAGGAGACTAGATGGGCTCTATCTTTTAGGTTGTAATGAACATGCCCTTAAAGTTCATCCACAAATTTTAAAACAAGATAGTGTTTTTCAAAAAGAATCAGAAAAAGCACAAGAGACTTTTGAGACGCTTGGTGCAGAGGAGATAAAAAAGATGCACAAAAATTTTGTAATTGCCTTAGGTGGTAAATGGAAAGAAGAAAAAGAAAAGAAAATGCCCCACTTGGAGGCCTTGCCTCCAAGTGGGGCAGCAATAGGTCGTTTAGAACAAATCCGTCTTAAACATCAAAACGCTTATAAAAAATGGAGTAAAGAAGAGGAAGAAGAATTAGTGGCTTATTTTAAAGGAGGAAAATCAATAAGAAATATTTCAGCATTATCTGGTCGCCAAGTTGGTGGTATTCGCTCAAGATTAGTTAAATTAGGATTGATAGAAGAAAAATAATTTACTCAAAATGAAATTCACCAGCTTTTTCGTGAACTTTTTGTTTTAAGAGAGGATATTTTGAAAGTTCCGGGTCTTCGGAAATTAGGCGAATGGCTTCAGTACGAGCGGCTTCCACCATTTTTAGATTTTTTATTGCTTCCATTCCAAGATCAGAGATACCCCATTGTTTTGTGCCACCAAGTTCACCTGAGCCTCGCAATGATAAATCTAATTCAGCTAATTCAAAACCATTTTTTGCAGTTTTGAGTGCTTTTAATCTTTGAATTGTTTTATCAGATTTTGCATCCGCAAAAACATAACAATAAGCTTGATGGTTGCTTCTTATTACTCGTCCACGAAGTTGATGAAGTTGTGCGAGTCCAAATCTTTCTGCGCCTTCGATTATGATAGTGGTTGCATTTTCTACATTTACTCCGACTTCCACTACTGATGTTGCACAAAGAATATTTATTTCTCCATTTACAAATTTTTTCATTACTTCTTCTTTTTTTTGTTTACTCATTTTCGAATGAAGTACACCAATTTCATATTCTCTATATACTTCTTTTTTTAACCGTTTTGCTTCAGCGATAGCTGATTTTGCTTGAACAGCCATTTCTTTAGCAGGATCTGGCTCATCTATTCTTGGACAAATAACATAAACTTGTCTTCCTTTTTTTAATTCTTCTCGTATTTTTTCATAAGTTTCATCGCGTTTATTTGGTGTAATTATTTCTGTAATTATTTCTTTTCTTCCAGCTGGCATTTCATTAAGTAATGATAAATCTAAGTCACCATAAATGGTGAGTGCTAGCGTGCGGGGAATAGGTGTCGCTGTCATAGATAGTAAATGTGGGGCTATATTATCCTTGCGGACTAGTTTTCTTCTTTGATCTGTGCCAAATCTATGTTGTTCGTCTATTACAACTAATGCTAGATTTTTAAATTTAACAGTTTTTTGAATGAGAGCATGTGTACCTATTAAGATAGGTATAATGCCTTCAGCTGTCCATTTTAATAGCTGTGTGCGAGATATGTCGGTCCATCCTTCGGGGTTCACTTTAGAGGGAAATTTACGACAACCAGAGCCTGTAATAAGTCCAATACTGATCGGTAGATGTTTGAAATATTGTATAAAAGACTCAAAGTGTTGAGTCGCTAAGATTTCGGTAGGAGCCATATATGCGACTTGTAAGTTACCAAAATTTTGTCCGTTTGGAGTTTGAATAACAGTGGTATATGCAGCAGTGGCAGCTACAGCCGTCTTTCCACTTCCGACGTCTCCTTCTAAAAGTCTCGACATTGGGAAGTTTTTTCCCATATCTTCTAATATAGTCTCGATTGATTTTTTTTGAGAATTTGTTGGTAAAAATGGAAAACGTTTTAGAAAATTATCTTTTTCTTTTTTATTTGTTTTTATTTGAAAAGATTTATTTTTTTTGTATTCAAATTTATCATGTTGACGTTCTAATTGAATGCAAAAGACTTCTTCGAATGCGAATCTTTTTCTAGCAGATTCTGCATCACGTATGTTTTTTGGTTTATGAATCCATATTAAAGAAGTTTTAAGAGTTGGTAAATTATATTTTTTTAAAATATCTTCTGGAATATAATCTTCTATATTATCTAAAGTTTTTTCTCTGAATATTTTTTCTATTGCATGGTAAAACCATTTGGAGGTTATACCTTTTGTTTCATGATAAATAGGGAAAGATAGACCCTCCCCAAACCCCTCCCTTCGCAAGGCGGGGCTTTTAAATAAGGAGTCATGAGAGTCTGTTGGCATATTGGGAGTCTTTTCAAATTCTGGATTGGCTAGATATGTGCCATATTTGCTTGCTGTTACTTTTCCTGTAAGTTTTACACTATCACCTTCGTGAATCATTTTTGCTAAATATGCTTGATGGAACCAAGTGATTTTTATTTTGCCAGATAAATCCTCTATTTGTGCTTCACCCATGGGTATTTTAGATCTGAATCCTTTTTTTGTTTTTAAATTTGAAATTTTTCCATAAACTGTTGCTGTTTCTCCAGGAATTAATTCTGATATTTTTTTTACTTCACTTGTATCGCTATATCTGACAGGGAAGTGAAAAAGTAAATCGTGAATAGAAAAAAGATTTAGTTTATGTAAAGCCTTTTTTTGATTTTCGTCTAAACGAAATTTTATTTCTAATTTGTCAGATAGCTCCATGCGGACAGAGTGGGATTCGAACCCACGGTCCTTTTAAGGGGACGGCAGTTTAGTAAACTGCTTGTTTAAGCCTCTCACACATCTGTCCTTGATAGATATACTATATATTATTTTTATATTAGTGTATAATAGATACATGGCTGAGCCGTTAATTACTAATAGGATAAAATTTAATAAAAAAGGAGTTCAAGGTAAATTTATATTACATTCTAAGGAGGTTCTAAACTTAACATGGTCTGTATTTGCACAAAAACTAAAGGTAAACCCAAGAACTCTCGCTGAATGGGCGGGAGAAAAATTTACCATGTCTGAAAAAGCGGCTAAAATGATATCAAAACTGAGTAGGTTAAAGATTCCAAAGGATAATATTATTATTAACTGGGATGATCATTTGAAAAAGATAAGTAAGAGTGGAGGACGTGCGGTAATAGCGAAATATGGAAAGGTATCTACAAATGAAGAATATCGTAAAGAAAGATGGGAAAAGTGGTGGAAAAATATAGGGCAATACAAGGAAAACCCTAAAGGATTTCAGTCTCTCATAAAAATAAAAATCCCCCCAAAAGATAATTTACTTGCTGAGTTTGTGGGTATTATGTTAGGAGATGGAGGTGTAAATCAATTTTACACTACTGTTACACTTTCTAGTGTTGAAAAACAATACATAATATTTGTAAGTAAAATCATAAATAAATTATTCAATGTTGTTCCTATGGTATATAAGCACAAAGATGCTAAAGCTGTTCGAATTGTCATTAATAGAAAACAAATGGTTAATTTTTGTCAAGAAATTGGATTAGTAAAAGGTAATAAAATTAAACAGCAAATAGATATACCTAACTGGATTAAAGAAAATCAAGATTTTTCTAAGGCATGTGTTCGAGGGCTTATAGATACTGACGGTTGCTTTTATAATAATTCATATATAGTTAATGGTAAAAAGTATTTTTATTTTAAAGTAGCTTTTATCAGTGCATCTAAACCCCTTATATCATCTGTCGCTGAAATTTTAGGAGATTTGGGAATTAAAGTCGTCATAAATAAGCACTATAGAGATATACGTATAGTGGAGAGTCAATATATTCTTAAATATATACAGGAGGTTGGTTCAAATAATCAAAAACATTTAAAGAAAATTAAAAAATGGAAAAAAGCTAAAAATATGCTAAAGTAAATAAGTATAAAGGAGCTGTGTCGGAGCGGTCTAACGTACGACTTTGCTAAAGTCGCAGGGGCTTTAAAACCCCTCGGGAGTTCGAATCTCCCCGGCTCCGCAAATTCTGGGTTAGAGCATTCCCGCCAAAAAATGCGTCGGCATGTAAGGTACCCCATTCTTAAGACAACTATTCCCGGCAATTATTTAAACTTTAACTTAAACAATTTTTCTTAGCAAATTCTCGTGGCGACATCTTTAATGCAGTGTGA
>JBAZOQ010000005.1:0-55526 GCA_041648595.1 Minisyncoccota bacterium
CTTGTACATTAAATACATTCACAGTTACAGGAACTGCTGGAGCAGGTGGAACTATTTCTCCAGCTTCAAGAAGCGTAAGTTATGGTAGTACTACAACATTTACAGTTACTCCAAATACAGGATATACAGCTGGGGCTTCAGGTTGTGGAGGAACATTATCTGGAACAACATATACAACAGGAGCAATTACTGCTAACTGTGCGGTTAGTGCGACGTTTACACAAGCTACAACAGGCACCTTAAGTGCCGCCGCTTGTACTATTGCAAGTGGAGCATCTGCTTGTACTTCTGTGTTAAATTGGACAACTCAGAACTTAACAGTTAATCCAACTGAAGTTACAAGAAACAATCCTAATGGCACACATGTCTCTTCTCTAACTTCTGGAACAAATGTAAATAATACAATTAATTATGGATCAACAACTTTTTATCTATATCATAATGGAGTTTTGTTAGCCCAAAGTGCAACCTTAAATACAACTTGTGTAATAGGATCTTTATGGAATGGAATCTCTTGTGCTCCTACAGAAGTAGTAACAGGGACTCTTACTATTTCTCCATCTTCTTGTGAAATTAAGAAAAATGATAGTACTTGTACTGTTACTGGAGCTACTTGGAGTACAACTTTTGCGACCAACCCTCTTCTTGTAGATGGAAATACTGGAAGCATAATTTCTACTCTTGCCAATAGGGGGACACCATTAAAAGTATGGGTGGCATATCCTTCAACAGTATTTAATTTGAAAGATGGTGAGACATTACTTAGTACTAAGACAGTCACTGCAACATGTGAGTCTGGAAGTTCATGGATAGGAAATGAATGTTCTTTGCCACCTAATTCTTTTGATTTAAGTGCTGATGCTCCTACTCCAAATGTGGCTGCAATAGATACTGCTTTAACGTTTTCTTCTGTAATACATAATTATGGTGTTGATTCTACGATAGATACTTTCCCTAATTTCTTTCAAATAGCAACATTAGCAAATGGTAGTGGAACTATCACTGACTATACACCAGCTACTCCAAATCCTATGCCCGCACTTTCTGCGGGAGCTACCTCTATTGCCACTTCTCTTTCACACACATTTACAACTGCTGGTACGTATTCAGTTAGAGCTTGTGCAAATAAATCGGATAGTAATACTTTTGGAATTACCAATGAACCTAATAAAAATAATAATTGTAGTGCATGGACAAATGTTGTAGTTGGTACAAGCATAACAACAGGGACATTAACTCCTTCTGCTCCAGATTATGAAATAACTTGTACTATTCCACTTGGTGCAAGTAATTGTAGTTTACCTTTTGATTGGAGTGTTCAAAATCCTTCTGGTCCCACAACTGTAGTTAAGCAAGATGGTAATGAAATTGTTGCAACTGGTGGTGATACTGGTTCTAATGTGTTACTTCCAGTTCCATTTAATGGTGCAGGTTTTAGTTTATATAATAATGGTATTTCTGTTCCAAATACAAATAGAAATGTTTGGGCAAACTGTGGACTTAATCAATGGGATGGATCAAAATGTGTTATTTCTACTACAGGAATATCAGTAACAATTTCTGCTTCGCCAAGTTATTTAGTGTCTCCAGCAAACTCAACTACTTTGACTTGGGAGACAGTAGGTGATCCAACTAGTTGTACTGCTACATATTCTCCTATAACTGATCCTCCGTCTTTATGGACTGGATCGAAAGCATCAACGAGTGGGGTTTTGCACACGCAAGATATAACAGGTTTGACTGATGGTACTCATACTTATACTATAGAGTGTAGTAATACGACTGATACAGTTATTGCTACGACGAGAGTATTGGTAAATGTTGAAGCAAAGAAACCTAGTATTAGAGAAAATTAAAACCTCTCCCCAACCCCTCTCCAAAATTTTAATTTTGGAGAGGGGAAAGCAAAGGGTGAGGTCAAGTCCCCCTGACAAGGGGGATTTAGGGGGTTGTATTGTGTTATAATAACTAAATGCAAATCAAAGAAGATAAACTTAAAAAAGTTATTTTAGATTCAGGACTTATTTCACATTCTGAACTTGATGAAGCGATAGATAAAGCTAAAACAAAAAATCAAAAACTTGGTAATATTTTATTATCAGATGGAAAAATTTCTGAAACTGACTTAAGACGAATGGAAGCTTTCGTTTTAGAAATACCTTTTGTGAGTTTAGTTAATAAAAAAATTGATTTTGCTATTTTATCTCTCATTCCTGAACCAATTGCCAGAAATCATAATATAATCGCATATCAAAAAAATGAAACAGGCTTAGAAATAGCGATGCTTGACGTAGACGATTTGCCGATGATTGATTTTATAAAGAAACGTTCTGGAGAAAAAATATTACCTAGGCTTACTGATTCTGCTTCTATTAAATTTGCACTTGTTCAATATAGAAAAAGTTTACAGGCTGACTTTGATAATTTTATTCAAAAAGAAACTACGACACTTAAAAATATTACTGGTGAAGATATAGTAGTAAAAAAAGGAGAAAAAGAAAAAGAAAAGAGTGAAGAAGAATTAAAAGCTTTGGCTGAAGATTTACCTGTAATTAAAATTGTTGACTCTTTAATCTTTCATGCTATTTTACAAAATGCTTCTGATATTCATATTGAACCAGGAGAAAATGAACTTGTAATAAGATACAGAATAGATGGAATACTTCACGACGCAATGATACTGGATAAAAATGCTGGACCTGGAATAACTACTCGTATAAAAGTATTATCTAATTTAAAATTAGATGAAAAAAGATTACCTCAAGATGGTAGATTTAAAATAGAACAAAATGGAGAGAAAGTTTCTTTTCGTGTTTCTACTTTACCTACTTTTTATGGTGAAAAGACAGTTATAAGAATTTTGAAAGAAAGCGCACACGGTTTTTCTCTGGATATACTTGGTTTTCATGGTGAGGGGCTAGAGAGGATACATGATTCTCTAAAACAAAGAATTGGAATGATTCTTGCTACAGGTCCTACAGGAAGTGGAAAGACGACGACGCTTTATACAATGCTAGATATTTTAAATAGACCAGAAGTTAATATCTCTACGGTAGAAGACCCTATTGAATATCAAATGCCTAGAGTAAATCAAACTCAGGTAAAACCAGAAATTGGTCTTACTTTTGCAAATGGACTTCGTTCTCTTCTTCGTCAAGATCCAGATATAATAATGGTTGGAGAGATACGTGATGGAGAGACAGCAGACCTTGCGATAAATGCTTCACTTACAGGGCATCTGGTTTTGTCTACTGTTCATACGAATTCTGCAGCAGGAGCAATACCGAGATTAATAGATATGGGGGTTTTGCCGTTCTTAATAATTTCTACAGTTAAAACAATTATTGCACAAAGGTTAGTAAGAAAACTCGTATCGAGTAAAGAGAAATATTTTTTGTCAAAAGATGAACAAAAAAATTTAGCAAAAATTATTGATTTAGATCGCATGATTACTTTTTTGAAAGATGAAAAAATTATAGGACCTAAGGATACTTGGGATACAATTCCTTTTTATAAACCAGTAAAAAGTAGTGAATCTCCAGATGGATATACAAGTCGTGTTGGAATACATGAAGTTTTAAAAGTTACTAGTTCTATAAAAGAAATGATTATTCGTGGAAGTTCTCAAGATGAAATAGAAGCACAAGCAAAAAAAGAAGGAATGATGACCATTTTAGAAGATGGAGTTTTTCAAGCAGCGTTAGGACAGACAAGTTTAGAAGAAGTGTTTCGTGTTGTTTCTGAGTAATAAAATATAAATAGATGCTTTCTCACGGCTCGCACTTGAACTCGAATATGGTTCACGATCTGGATGAAGCGTATGCCGAAGAAAGCACTATTTATATTTTATTAAAATTAATATGCTTTTTTCATACAAGGCAAAATCAAAAAATGGAGAAATTCTTGAAGGAACAATGGATGCCTCAGACCGTTTTTCTCTTTCTCGTGATTTAAGATCTCATGGTAATAATCCAATTTCTATAATAGAGAAAAAAAATAATTCGTTTGATATTTTAAGTATATTTGGAAGTTTGTTTTCAAAAGTAAAAATCGAAGAACAAATTCTTTTTACAAAAAACTTAAGTGGGATGTTAAAAGCAGGACTTTCTTTATATAGAGCATTATCAGTTTTAAAAAAACAAACAAAAAATATTACTTTTAGTAATGTTTTAACATCATTAAGTGAAGAAATAAATTCTGGAGGGACTCTTTCTTCTGGTCTTGAGAAATTTCCAAAAGTTTTTTCAAAACTTTTTATTTCAATGACACGTGCTGGTGAAGAATCTGGCAATCTAACGGGTACACTTTCTGATATTGGTATGAACTTAGAAAAAGCACATTCTTTAACTAAAAAGATAAAAGGAGCACTCGTTTATCCTGGAGTCATTCTTTCTGCAATGGTTTTGATAGGTGTTTTGATGTTCGCTTTTGTTGTTCCAACACTTGCAAATACATTTAAAGAACTTGGGGTAGATTTACCAGCTTCAACTAAATTTATAATATTTTTAGGTAATTTTTTCTCACAATATTTGATTTTGTCTTTTGTTTTAATATTTGGATTTGCTTTTGGAATAATTTCTCTTTTGCGTGCTAGTTTTATGAAAAGATATGTTGATTTTGTAATGTTGAAACTTCCAGTAATTGGTAATTTATCTAAAGAACTAAATACAGCTCGTACTACACGTACTATGGCTTCATTGTTGTTGTCGGGAATTTCTATAATTCGTGCAATAGAAATAACGCAAGATGTTGTACAAAATATTTATTATAAAAAAGTGCTTGAGAAAGCAAAAGAAGAAATAGAAAAAGGGGCTCCTTTTTCGAAAGCCTTTGAAGAGAATCCAGATCTTTATCCTATAATGATGGTTGAAATGGTAGAAGTTGGAGAAGAGACTGGTAAACTATCTGACATGTTATTACAAACAGCTCTTTTCTACGAAGAAGAAATAGAAAATAAAACTAAAAATCTTTCAACAATTATTGAACCAATACTTATGATAGTTATTGGTGGGGCTGTTGGATTTTTTGCAATTTCTATGATTTCTCCTTTGTATTCTATAATGGATAATATAAATTAATGAATAAATTTTATCACAAAGCCTGCCCGCAATGCCTAAAGCCTAGCTTTTGCAGGCGGGGAATAACAACGATAGAGATATTAATAGCTGTGTTTATTATTGGCATTTTAGTTTCAATTATACTTCCACAATTTTCAAAAATGAAAGAAAATCAAACTCTTAAAAATGCCGTGAACGATATAACTTCTTCTATCAATAATGCTCGGTCGCAAAGTTTGGCTTCTGTGGGTTCATCAGAATACGGAGTGCATTTAGAAACTGATAAAATTATAATTTTTAAAGGGAAAGTTTTTTCAATAAGTGCAGTAGATAATAATGTAATAGATATAATACCACCAGCGAATATTTCAAATGTGATACTCTCTGGTGTGAGCTCGAGTGAAGGAGATTTTTATTTTGAAAGATTGACGGCTATTCCGAGTAAGACTGGTACTATCATTATTTCCACGTCTTCTAATTCCAAAACAATTACAATATCTCCTACAGGAGCAATAAGTATAAATTAAAATAATTACGAATGAAAATACATAAATTAAAAAATAAAGGTTTTCTGGTTATAGAAATAGTGATAGGGGCAGCCATCATTGTAGTTTCTGTTTTGGCTGCTATGTCTGTCACTCAAAAATCTGTTTATGTTTCAAGACAATCTTTTCATATTTCTCAAGCTACATTTTTATTAGAAGAAGGTGCTGAAGTGGTGAGGTTGCTTCGAGATGATGCTTGGACAAATATATCTTCTCTTGCTCCAGCCACCAATTATTATCCCATTTTTTCTAGTTCTTGGTCTTTATCTACTTCTTTTTCTTCTGTTGGTAATTTTACACGCACCATTACTGTTTTCAATGTTAACCGTGATGTTACTACTCAAGATATTTCTGTTGCTGGTGTCGATGATCCTGGGACAAAATTAGTCACTGTCACTGTATCTTTTCCTGAAGGAGGAGAGACCATAACAAAGACACTATCTTTTTATATAATGGATATTTTTTCATCATAAAATATGAATAATAATTTTTTAAAAATAAAAAATAAAACACATTTTTTAAAGTTTAAGCGAAATAGTGGTTATGCTATTTTAGAAACTGTTTTTTATATAGCACTTTTTGCTATTCTCACTGTTGCTGTGATAGATGCATTACTCACAATGACTAAATCTTTTAAAGAAACATCAATCCATGCTGAGTTGATGCAAGGTGGAGATATAATGGAGAAAATTTCTAGAGAAACAAGACAAGCTTATGGAATAAATGCTATAACTTCTACGAGTTTAAAACTTAATACTAAAGATTCTGCAGGAACAAATAAAACAGTTGAATTTTCACTTTCTGGTTTAGATATTAGATTTTTGGAAAACGATACTTTTATTGGTAATTTAAATACACAAAATATATCTATTTCTAATATTACTTTTACACAGATAAATACAGCGAAAGGGGTAGCTATAAAAGTATTTCTAACAATTAGATCTTTATATGATTCTTTAAATCGAGATCGAGATTTTTATAATACGATAGTGCTTCGAGGAAGCTACTAAGTTAATTACGAAATTTAGAAATGCAAAATTTTAAAAAAAGAAAAATAAATCCCGTTAGAAGTTTCCTAAAGTGGGAAAATAATATTAAAATAATTTTAAAGACTTCTAACGGGATAAATAAACAGAAAGGTGCAGCGATGTTAATATCGATTATATTTTTTCTTTTTATTTCACTTTCTATAATATCTGGACTTGTCTCACCTTCAATTCGTGAATTTAAAAATGCTAGTGTAAATTTAAATTCTAAAAAATCTTTTTTTCTTTCTGAATCAGGAAGTGAAGATGCTTTTTATAGATTAATAACAAATAAAACGATAGGTACAAGTGAGACTATTACCCTAGATTCTAATACAGCAACTACTGAGATAACATCTTTGGGAGGAGATACTACTGAGATAACATCTTTGGGTGATGTTTCTAATTATCAAAGATTAAATAATATTATTCTTACTTCTAGTACTGGTGTCTCATTTAATTATGGTGTGCAAGTAGGACAAGGAGGTGTGAGTCTGACGGGAGGTTCTAGCATAAATGGTAATGTCTATGCCAATGGTCCCATCACAGGTGATAGCTCAAGCTTTATCACAGGTACTGCTATTTCTGCAAATAGTCCTTCGCTTGCATCAGATCAGGCTAATGGAGTAGGAACTCCCGCATACAATATTTCATTTGGAAATTCTAGTGGTACACAAGATATTGCTCAAAGTTTCCAAGTATCAGTTTCAAGTCCTTTAAATAAAATTCAATTTTATTTAAAAAAAATTAGTTCTCCAAGTAATGCGACAGTCAAAATCGTTAATGATGTAAATGGAAGCCCGGGAACTACGGTATATGCGAGTGGTACTCTTTCAGCTTCGATAGTCACGACTTCTTATGGGTGGATAAATGTGACATTTTCTTCAAATCCATTATTGGATGTAGGTACTATATATTGGTTGGTAGTCGATGCTAGTACTTCAAGTTCAAAATATTATGTTATTGGTGCATCAAGTGGAGGGTATGCAAATGGTCTCGGAAAAATTGGACAAATGAATGGAACTTGGAACAATACTACACCTTCTGGATTGGATTATTATTTTAGTATTTATCTTGGAGGATTAAATGGATTAATAGCTAGCACTTCTGGTAGTCAATGGAATCAATTACATGTGGGTACAGTGTCAGGCACAGCTCAAGCAAACACTGTAAATTATACAAATGCTACTGGTAATATTTATTGTCAGTCAGGAACTGGTAATAATAAAGCTTGCACTTCACAACCAGATCCAGTTTATATAGCTTTTCCTGTTTCTGAGGCGAATATTACACAATGGCAAACAGAAGCTGAAAATGGAGGTGTTTATAATGGAAATTATTCTGTAGGTTGGGTGGGAGCTACTATTGGTCCTAAAAAAATAGTTGGGGATTTGTCTGTGACGGGAGGAGGTATACTTACTGTAACAGGTACATTATGGGTGACGGGAAATATAAATTTAGCAGGTGGTGGAAGAATAAAATTAGCATCAAGTTATGGTATGAATGATGGAGTTATTGTTTCTGATGGCACTGTCTCAATAACAGGTGGAGCTTATGCTACAGGTTCTGGTGTTTCTGGAAGTTATATAATGATGCTTACTACGAGTTTTTCAAGTGATGCGGCCACCATAGCAGGAGGAGCAGGGGCCGTTATAGTGTATGCACCAAATGGAACTATAGAAATAGAAGGAGGGGCAAGTTTGAAAGAGGCAGTAGGATATAGGGTAAAAATAGAAGGAGGTTCATCTCTTACATATGAATCTGGTTTAACAAATAATAACTTTTCGAGTGGCCCGTCTGGTTCGTGGACAGTAGAAGAATGGAGAGAAAAATAAAATTTATATTATAATATAATATGCTACAATATTCTGTATGTCTAAGAAAATAATTATTGGCAATTGGAAAATGAACCCAGCTTCTTTTAAAGAAGCGGATAAATTGTTTAGTGGAATTGCAAAAGAAATTTTAGATATTAAAAAAACAGATGTTGTCATTTGTCCTCCTTTTGTTTATCTTGAACCATTGAGTCGTTTATTAAAAGCTATAAGCTATAAGTTAAAAGCTAGTTTGGGTGCTCAAGATACTTTTTGGGGTGATACAGGTGCCTACACTGGAGAGATTTCGGGAGATATGTTGTATTCTATAGGAGTAAAATATGTAATAGTGGGTCATTCTGAACGACGTACTTTAGGAGAAAGTAATAATGATGTAAATAAAAAAATAAAAGGGGCATTGAGTTCTGGTCTTATTCCAATACTTTGTGTAGGAGAAAATATACGGGATGAAAATCATGAATATTTAAATTTTGTAAAGATACAGGTAGAGGAATGTTTAAATGGAATTTCTAAAAATTCTATTTCTAAAATTATTATTGCATATGAACCAGTCTGGGCTATTGGTCTCGGAGCATCTCCTGCAAATGGGGAAGAATTTCGTGAGATGAATATTTTTATTAAGAAAATTTTAAGTGATAAATTTGGGGTGAAAAATGTTGAAAGTGTCAGAGTGATATATGGTGGATCAGTAGACGATAAGAATGCAGGAGGATTTATTAAAGAAGGAAATGCGGATGGCTTTCTTCTAGGAAGAGCGAGTTTAAATTCAAAGAAGTTTTCTAAAATTATAAAAATATGCATAGCATTAAACAAATAAAAAATTCTAAAAATAAGGTGATACTTTTGCGGGCTGGTTTTGATGTTCCTATAAAAGATGGAAAAGTTCTTGATACAAAAAGAATAGAAGTTTTATTGCCAACCATAAAATACCTTATAAACAAAGGTCCGCTTGTAATAATGTCTCATCAAGGTAGACCAAAAGGTAAGGTGGATATGATTTTTAGTCAAAAGCCAATAGTTAAAGTTTTAGAAAGACTACTTAAACAAAAAATTAAATTTGCAGATAGGTGTGTTGGTGTCGAAACAGAAAAAATGGCTAGATCTCTTAAGAAAGGTGAAATTCTCTTACTTGAAAACTTACGTTTTGAACCAGGAGAAGAAAAAAATGATATAGTTTTTGCAAAAAAATTAGCTAAACTTGGAGACATTTATGTTCTTGATGCTTTTCCAGATGCACATAGAGAGCATGCTTCTATAGTGAGCGTACCAAAGTATTTACCGAAATTTGCAGGATTTCAATTTTTGAAAGAAATAAAATATTTATCACTTGTATTAAAAAAAGTTAAACATCCATTTCTTTTGATTTTAGGTGGAGCAAAGTTTGATACGAAACTTCCTATCATAAAACGGTTTTTAAAAACAGCAGACGATATTTTTGTTGGAGGTGCTCTTGTGAATCAAGTTTTAAAGGAAAAAGGATTTGAAACAGGTTTTTCATTGGTTGAAGATAAAAATTATAATCTTTCTTCTATTATTAAAAATAATAAAATAATGTTACCGATTGATCTTTTGGTTACTGAAAGAAAAACAAAACATTTTGTATCATTTAATGGTGTATCTAAGGAAGGAAATATTGTTGACATAGGTCCAGAAACAATAAAAGAATTAGAAAGTAAAATTAAAAAAGCAAAAATGATTTTATGGAATGGGCCACTTGGTGAATCAAGTGCTGGTTTTGATTTGGGTACAGAAAAAATAATTCGTTCCATTGTTAAAACTAAATCTATTTCTGTTGTTGGAGGCGGAGATACTAGTGAAGTAATTTCAAAATTAAAATTAAAAAATAAATTTACTTTTATATCTTCCGGTGGTGGGGCAACACTAGATTTTCTTGCATATGGTACGCTTCCAGGAATTAAAGCGCTTGAGTAATTTTTTTTGCAGTTTCGCTTGATTGGTCTTTCTCGTATGTTTTTGTAGGCCATTCAGAAAGTCCATCGTTAAAATAACGCGGGATCAGGTGAATATGAAAATGTGGTATATCTGTACCACTTACACTTAATTGTACATAATCACAATTAAGACCATTCTTTATTCCTAACATTAATTTTTTAGATAGTTTAAAAATTTCAGATATTGTTTCATCATCAGTATCTTGCATCCAGATAATATGTTTTTTGGGGATTATTAGAATATGTCCATGAGAAACTGGCTGTATGTCTAAAAAAGATACAAAATTTTTATCCTCATATATTTTTTCTGAGGGTATCTCTCCACTTGAAATTTTACAAAAAATACAGTCTTTCATTATCTCGTTATTATACATTATTTATGGTAAAATTTCTTTTACTTGTCCCGTTAGAAAATTATGGGAAAAATAAGTAAAACGCTAAGGTATTATTAATTAATTTTCTAATGGGATGCAGCAATATTCGGAATTATTAAGGACAATTTTAGAAAAAAGAGGTATAACAACAAAAACTGAAGCTGAGATTTTTCTAAATCCAAATTATGAACGTGATTTTTATGATCCTTTTAAGATGAAAGATATGGAAAAAGCTTGTGTTAAGCTTTTTGAAGTTATTGAAAACAAAGAGAAGATAATTATTTATGCTGATTATGATTGTGATGGTATCCCTGGTGCAGTCATTTTGGAAGATTTGTTTAAAAAGATTGGTTTTATAAATTATGAAATTTATATACCTGGAAGGAATTCTGAAGGTTATGGTTTAAATCTTACTGCAATAAAACAATTTGTTGAAAAAAAAGTTAAACTTTTGATAACTATAGATCTTGGAATTACAGCAGTATCTGAAATTGCAGAAGCGGAGATAAATGGAATTGAAGTAATAGTTACAGATCATCACTTGCCTCATGCTATTCTTCCTCGTGCTTATGCTATTTTAAATCCAAAAGTGGATGATTATCCTGAAAAGATGTTGTGTGGTGCTGGAGTTATTTTTAAATTTGTACAAGGGTTTATAAAAAAGTATAATGAATTTTATAAAATAAATAATGGTTGGGAAAAGTGGCTATTGGATATGGCAGGACTTGCTACTCTTTCCGACCTTGTACCACTTAATGGTGAGAATAGGGCTATTGTATATTTTGGGATGAAAGTTTTGAGAAAATCTCCTCGCCCTGGTTTACAAAAACTTCTTTCTAAAATGAATATTGATCAAAAATATTTATCTGAAGACGATATTGGTTTTATGGTTACTCCACGTTTAAATGCTGCATCACGTATGGATGACCCAATGAGAGCATATGAGCTTCTCTCTACGGGAGATGAAGTGGAGGCAGGTATTCTTGCAGACCATTTATCAAAGATAAATGATGATAGAAAAATAATGGTTGTAAATATTATGAGAGAAGTTAATAAAAAACTTGAAAAACGTACAGCAGAAGAATCAAAAGAAGTTATAGTGATAGGTAATCCATTGTGGCGAGTAGGTGTGTTAGGTTTAGTAGCTAATAAAATATCAGATCAATATAAAAAACCAGTTTTTGTTTGGGGAAAAGATGAAAATGATTTTATAAAAGGTTCTTGTCGTTCTGATGGTTCAGTTTCTCTTGTTGAGTTAATGACTGAAACTAGTGAATCCTTTTTAGAGTTTGGTGGGCATGAATTTGCTGGTGGTTTTACTGTACATAATGAAAAAATTTATTTTCTAGAAGAAGCCCTGTCTCTTTCTTTTCATAAAGTTAAGCGTGACAAAATAGATGAAGAAATACTTTATGATGTTAAATCTGATTTGAGTATTATAAATATGAAAAATTGGAAAGAGGTAGAAAAGATGGCTCCTTTTGGATTAGCCAATCCGAAACCAATTTTTCTTTTTGAAAGTGTAAAAATAAAGAAGATAAAAAAATTTGGTAAAAATGGATCTGGAGAACATATGGAAATTACTTTTTCTGACAATTTTAAAAAAGAAGTAAAAGCAATTTCTTTTTTTTCAAACAATGAGTCATTTAAAAAAATAATAAAAGAAGACGATATAGTTAATTTGTTGGCAACTTTTGATTTATCTAGATTTAGAGGTAGAGAAGAGCTAAGATTAAGAATAGTTGATATAATGTAAAATACTTGTCCTGTTAGAAATTCAATTGGGCAAGAGTTAAAGAAAAAAATTATTAATTAAAATTTTTAATGGGATGAAAAAAAATAAAGTTATTATTTATACAGATGGTGCTGCAAGAGGGAACCCTGGGAAAGCTGGTTGGGCAGCTGTTTTAATTTTTGGTAAAAAGATTATTGAGCTTGGTGGTTCATCTAGTCATGCGACGAATAATCAGATGGAACTTTCTGGTCCAATTGGAGCTTTGAAATATTTGCAGAAAAACTGCGTTAGGCAAGACCTAACGCAGAAATTAGAGATTTTTTCTGATTCAAAATATGTGATTTTGGGTATTACAGAATGGATTTTTAATTGGCAGAAGAATAATTGGAGAAATGCTGCAAAAAAGCCAGTTTTAAATAAAGAACTTTGGATGGAACTTTTTAATCTTTCTAAAGATTTTAAGATTAAATGGAATTATGTTGAAGGACATAGTGGAGATAAATATAATGAAAGAGCAGATGAAATAGCTACCAGTTTTGCAGATGGTATTAAGATAGAATTAAAAAACGAAAAATAATTTTTATTATTTTAATTTATAATATAAATGCAAGATAGAATATTTTATGCATTTTGTTTTGGTTTTATATTTGGAGTGCTCTTGCGCTCTTTTGTTTTTGTAAATATATATTTGATTATTTGGCTTGTGATAATTGCTTTTGCAATTATTTTATTTCATACTTTTGTTTCAAAAAATAAGTGGGGAATATTTATAGGATTTTTTGTTTTAGCTTTTTCGTTTGGAATTTTTAGATTTCATTTAGTAGACGTTTCTGCTCCTCAAATTTTTGAATCCTTTTTTAATCAAAAAGTTTCTTTATCTGGGAAAATTATAGACGAACCTAGTATTGGAGAAAATAATCAGAAATTTAGTGTTGAAATACAAAATAAGAAAGAAAAAACAAAAGTTTTGTTATCGGTTGATTTAAATGAGAGTTTTAAATATGGTGACAAAATAAATTTTGAAGGAACTTTAGAAAAACCAGAAAATTTTATTACTGACCAAGGAAAAGAATTTGATTATGTAAATTATTTACGTAAAGATGGAATATTTTATGTTGTGAGATATCCTGTTATTGAAATTGTATCTCATGGTAATGGTAATATAATAAAAAACTCTCTTTTCTATGTTAAAGAAAAATTTTTAAATAAAATGAATTTAGCTATTCCTGAACCAGAATCATTACTCATGGGTGGTCTTATCTTAGGGGAGAAAGCTGCTTTTGATGAGTCTATGAGACAGAGTTTTGTGAATACAGGGACGATACACATAGTCGCATTGTCTGGTTATAACGTAACCATTGTTGCAGAATGGATTATGAAAATTTTTTCTTCGTTTCCTCAAAATATAGGGATTGGAGCTGGTATAATTTCTATTTTACTATTTGTTTTAATGACTGGTGGATCTTCCACTGCTATACGTGCTGGAATAATGGCAAGTCTTGCTTTGTTTGCGCGTCTTATTGGAAGAAATTATGATGTTACACGAGCATTGATACTTGCTGGTATTATTATGATTATTATAAATCCATTTGTTCTTGTTTTTGATGTTTCTTTTCAGCTTTCTTTTATAGCGACTGTTGCTGTGATATTTTTAGCACCCAAAATTGAGAAATATTTTTTATGGGTCACTCCTCGTTTTAAGTTACGAGATATTATTTCAGTCACGTGTGCTGCTTATATTTTTGTTTTACCTTTTATTCTTTATAAGATGGGGAATCTTTCTATTGTTGCTTTACCAGCAAATGCTTTGATTTTACCTTTTATTCCAATTACTATGATTTTAGGTTTTTTGACTGGAATATTTGGAACTATTTGGTATGTTTTTGCAATTCCGTTTGGTTTGCTTTCATATCTTTTGCTTCATTATGAACTTATTGTAATAAGTTTCTTTTCGAATATCCCATTTGCAGCATTATCTATACCAAACTTTCCATTTATTTTTACACTTTTAATCTACGTCTATTTTATTTATAGACTTTTTGGTAGGAGTATTAAAAGTTTTTTTAAAGAAAATTTAGAATAGCTGCCTTTTCACAGCTCGCACTCGAACTTGAATGTGGTTTACGAATCTAATATTGCGTATGCTGAAAAAGGCACTATTCTAAATTTTCTTTTTACTGTGCTTTTTTATAATTTTCTTCAATTACTTCCCAATTTAGATTTTCAAAAAAAGCATCAATATATTTTTTCTTTTCTGAAGTTGCATAGTCGTAAATAAAAGCATGTTCCCACATATCAATACATAAAATCCATTCTAAGCCATTTAGTTGCCCTATATGTTGTTCGTCTACCCAAATATTTATAAGTTGTTTTGTTTCTTTATCATAACCTAATACTGCCCAACCTATTCCACGTGTCATAGCTAAAGTTTTAAAATTAGATAGCCATACATTAAAAGATGATATTTGTTTTTCGATTTCTTCTTTTAATTTAGAATTTTCTGATATTGGTTTTGCTCCACCTTCTAGGGATTGAAAATAATATTCGTGATTTCTCATTCCATTAAATTCAAAACCAAACCTTCTTTGTAATTCACTTATAACAAAAGCATTCTTTTCAGAATCACTCATATATTCTTCCATTTTTTCTGATATAAGATTTGCATGTTTCACATATCCTGCATAGAGTTTAAGGTGTTCTTCTATATTTTTTGCTGAAATACCTTTTAGCTCTCCTATGTTAAAAGTTTTTTGTATAAATATTTGCATGTTATTATTATAACATGTTTCTGGACTACAAAAAATATTGGTTATTTTTGTTTGCTTTTTTACTTTTGATAGTTAATATTTTTGTTTTTTATATTGATTGGCGAGATTCTCACAAGGGTTTTACTTTTGCTATGTTAGATGTTGGGCAAGGGGATGCTTTGTTTATAGAATCCCCGACAGGAACACAAATATTGATTGATGGAGGTCCACCAAAGAAAATTTTAAGTGAGCTTTCAAAAGTTGTTTCTCCATTTGATAGACATATAGATGCTCTCATTATTACAAATCCTGACCAAGATCATATTGCTGGTTTTTTAGATGTTTTAAAAGTTTATAAGGTTGATAATATATTTGAGTCTGGTACATTGACTGATTCAAAAATATATCAAAATTTAAAAGATGAAATAAAAAAAGATGGTGTTCAAAATGTTTTAGCAAAAAGGGGAATGAAGTTAGATATGGGTGGAGGAGTATTTATTGATATTTTATTTCCAGATCGTGACGTGTCTTCTTGGTCGACAAATGATGGATCTGTAGTAGCTAGACTTACTTATGGAGATACTAGAATAATGCTTACAGGTGATGCATCAGTAAAAACAGAAAAAATAATTATTGAAGAAAATTCTCAAGAACAATTAAAAAGTACTATTTTAAAAGTAGGACATCATGGTTCACGTACATCTACGTCTTTTGAGTTTTTAAAAGCTATTAATCCTGTTTATGCATTTATATCAGATGGAAAAAATAATAAATATGGTCACCCACACCAAGAGATATTAGGTGAATTAAGTCAGTTTGGTGTTAAAGTTTTACGTACTGATTTGCTTGGAACAATAATTTTAAAATGTGTTAAAATAAACAAATGCGAGATAAACAAATAGAAAAGTTAATAAAATCTGAAGAAAAAAGACAAAAAAGTGTTATAAATCTTATTGCTTCTGAGAATTATGTTTCAAAAGATGTTTTAGATGCATTAGGATCTGTACTTACAAATAAATATGCTGAAGGATATCCCGGGAAACGATATTATGGTGGAAATAGTATTATTGATAAAGTAGAAAATCTTTGCAAGGAAAGAGCTTTGAAACTTTTTAAATTAAATAGAGAAGAATGGCATGTGAATGTCCAACCTCTTTCAGGTTCTCCAGCTAATTTTGCTTTATATGCAGCTCTAGTGCCAATCGGTGGAAAAATTATGGGAATGAAACTAACTTCCGGCGGACATTTGACTCATGGGCATCCGGCTTCTATGACTGGCAAACTTTGGAAACCGATTCAATTTGAAGTTGATCCAAAAACTGAAGTTATTGATTATGAAAAACTGAAACAAATTGCCATAGAAGAAAAACCAGACATTATTATTGCCGGCTTTACCGCTTATCCAAGATTTGTTGATTTTAAAAAGTTTAGAGAAATTACAGACGCTTGTGATGCAATTCTGCATGTAGATATGTCGCACTTTGCGGGACTTGTTGCAGGCGGAGTATATCCATCGCCATTTCCTTATGCCGATTCTGTGATGACCACCATACATAAAAGTCTTCGTGGTCCGAGACATGCGATTTTATTTGTAAAAAAAGATGCAAGAGATTTTGATAAAAAATTAGACAAAATGATAATTCCCGGATTGTTCGGCGGACCGCATGAAAATAATATTGCGGCTGCAGCTGTTGCACTTCAAGAAGCCAGTACTCCGGCTTTTAAAAAATACGCAAAACAAGTTGTAAAAAATGCTCAAACTTTAGCCAAAGAACTTCAAAAACTTGGTTGGCATATTGTTTCTGGCGGTACGGACTCGCATTTAATCCTTATGGATACGTGGATGAACGGTAAAGGTATTTCAGGTAAGGAAGCAAGTGATAGGCTTGAAAAAGAAGGAATAATTGTGAATATGAATACCATTCCAGGTGATACTCGTGGCGTGATGGATCCTTCTGGCATTCGTCTTGGCACCTGTGCCGAAACCACTCGAGGTAAAAGAGAAAAAGATTTTATAAAAATTGCCCAGAAAATTGATAAGATTTTAAGAAGAAAATAAATGTCACACATTCACGAAAAAGTTGATTTTACAGTAGAAGTATTTATTGTTTATAAAAATAAAGTGCTTTTGCGTAGGCATGAAAAATATGATATTTGGTTATCGGTTGGCGGACACATCGAGTTAGATGAGGATCCTATACAAGCTGCTCTTCGTGAAGTGAAAGAAGAAGTAGGGCTCAAAATAGAAATTATTGGAGGGAAAAAAGGAATAGGTGATGGTAGTCCAGAAAATAAAGGATATCAAGATTTAATACCACCAAAATATTTAGGTATGCATCCTGCTGGTGGAATACATAAACATATTACTCTGGTTTATTTTGGTGTTGCAGACTCAGATAAAATACTTAATGCAATAAACGATAAAGAAAAGGCTGAAGCTCGCTGGGTATCACGAGGAGAGTTAGGAAAAATGAACCTTGTACCTAATGTCTTGTTTTATGCAGAAGAAGCGTTAAAAGAATTGGGGGAAGAATAAACAAACAAAAAAAACAAAAAATTGAGTGATACATTTTTCGCACGTGCGAGGAATGTATCACTTGATGTATGGTTTGTTTAGTTTGAAAGTTTTGATACATTCGTTTAATTTTATTTCTTCGAGATATTCTTTGAATTCTTTTGGTAATGGTGACGGACCGACCCAGACGCTTTTTTGGACCATAATATAATCAAATTTTTTTAGATGCCAACGAAACCAATCACGCTCAGCTTTTTTTCCTATTGGTATGTCAAACATTACAAGAAGGTTTTTGTTTTTTGTCATACTTTCAGGTCTTTTAAATTGTTTCAGAGAATCAATTTTTTTTCTGGTATACTCTCTCCCATGTTTTGAAAGTATGATATTAGATAATTCTTTTTCTATGATACCTTTTCTTCTTAAACGATCAATCGTAGTTCTAATACTTCTTGATGAATACTTTTTAAAACGGGGGATACCAAAAATATTTACAGTTATTCCCTTATAATTGAGTTCAGTATTCCAAAGTTCTTCTAAAATTTCTTTTACCATAGACATGTAGTATATTATATCTTTAATTAAGTAATGATACAAACTCTGCCATGGCAGAAAGTGTATCATGTAAAATTATTGAAATGAGTGTATTTTTGATATAATAAAAATATGCAGAAATTTAAAGGAAAATTAATAGTCATAGATGGTACAGATGGAAGTGGAAAAGCAACACAAGTTGCTCTTTTAGCAAAAAAACTAAAAAAAGAAGGGTATACTGTGAAACTTCTTGATTTTCCTGAATACTATAAAAATTTTTTTGGGGCTTTTATTGGGCATTGTTTAAGTGAACAATATTATAAATTTTTACATGTTCATCCAAAAATTGCTTCAGTACTTTATGCAGCAGACCGTTGGGAATCGAGTGAGGAAATTAAAGTTTGGCTTAAAAAAGGATATATTATTATTGCAAATAGATATGTTTCAGCTAATCAGATTCACCAAGGTGGAAAAATTAAAAATACTAAAAAAAGGAATGATTTTATAAAATGGCTTAATGAGATGGAATATGAAACTTTTGGAATTCCTCATCCTGATATTACTCTATATTTAGATTTACCTATAAAAATAGTTTTAAAACTTTTGAAAGATCGTAATAGTAGTAAAATGAAAAGAGCTTATTTAAAGAAGAAAAAAGATGTTCATGAAGAAGATACTAATTTTTTAATAAATTCTCGTAAAAGTGCATTAAAGCTTGTTAAAGAAATTCCTAATTTTATAAAAATAGAATGTTCTAAAAATGATAAGATTTTTTCTCGAGAAGATATTCATAAAGAAGTTTATGAAAAAGTTAAAAGAATTTTAAAATAAAAAATAAAAAATGAAAATTAAGATTAAAAAACTAAAAAAAGATGCAAAATTACCAAAATATCATCATCCAGGAGATGTTGGTATGGATCTTTATTCAATGGAAACAGTAACTATTCCACCAATGGGACATGCTCGTTTATGGCATGGTTTTGCTCTTGAATTTCCAGAAGGATATGCGGCAATTATAAAAGACAAATCAAGTATTTCTAAAGCAGGACTTCATACGATGGGTGGAGTTTTCGATGCTGGCTACAGAGGAGAATATAATACCCATCTAGTTAATTTTTCTACTGAATCGTATACTATAGAAGAGGGTGATAAAATTTCACAACTTATTATTTACCCTGTAATTATTGCAGAGTTAGAGGAAGTGAATCAATTAAGTGAATCAGCTCGTGGTGAGGGAATGTTTGGTTCTACGGGAAGAAAATAAAAATGAATCCCGTTAGAAATCAAAAAGTTAGTTTATGTTTCTATGAATAAAAAAATTATGAAATATAAAGAAATTATTATAAATAAATTAATTACGAAAATCTAAAGATTTTCTATTTCTAACGGGATGAAAGAAAAATTAGAAAATTTAATAAGAGAATCTTTAAAGAATCTTGATATAGAATCCAGTGATATTTTTTTGGAGCATCCTGCAGATTTAGAGATGGGGGATTATTCTACTAACATTGCAATGATTTTGGCAAAAAATCTTGAGATGAATCCAAAAGAATTGGCAGAAAAAATAGTTAATTGCGTTAGGCAAGACCTAACGCAGGAAAAAGGAATAGAAAACATTGAAGCAAAAAATGGTTTTATTAATTTTTATTTATCACAAGAATTTTTTGTAAATAGTATAAAAGATGTTTTAGAAAATAAAAATTTTGGAAAAAATAATCTTTTTGATGGTAAAAAAGTAATGGTGGAATATTCTGACCCAAATCCTTTTAAGCCTTTTCATATTGGACATTTAATGAGTAATGCAATAGGCGAATCTATCTCACGTATAGTAGAATTTTCTGGAGCAAAGACTGTTCGAGCTAATTATCAAGGAGATGTAGGCCCTCATGTTGCAAAAGCAATTTATAAACTTTTGCAGTCTGGATTACCAAATGAAAGTGATTCTATTTCTGAAAAAGCACGTTATATAGGTGAGTGTTATTCTAATGGTAGTAATTTGTATGATACAGATGAAAATATAAAAAAAGAAATTGATGAAATAAATAAAAAGATATATGAAAAAAGTGATATAAAAATAAATGAAATTTATGATTGGGGGAGAATGGTCACACTCGAAGCATTTGAAGAAATTTATAAGAAATTGGGAACAAATTTTAATTATTATTTTTTTGAAAGTATAGTGGCCCCTATTGGTCTTAAAATAGTTAATGAAAATTATGAAAGTGCCGAAGGTCCTGAGCATAGTCGAAGGATTTTTGAAAAGAGTGATGGAGCAATAGTTTTTCATGCAGAAAAATACGACCCGAAGCTTCATACTAGAGTTTTCATAAATTCTAAAGGTTTGCCTACGTATGAGACGAAGGAGTTAGGACTCACTCAAATGAAATTTGAAAAAGAGAATCCTGATTTATCTATTGTAATTACAGCAAATGAACAGGAGGAATATATGAAAGTCGTCAGTAAAGCATTAGAAATAATGAATCCTGAGATTGCTTCTAGGATGAAGCATATAGTGCATGGCATGATGCGTCTTGCTTCTGGAAAGATGTCATCCAGAAAAGGGAATGTCATTACAGGAGAATCTTTAATCATAGAATCTTGTGATAAAATTTTAGAAAAAATAAAAGATAGAGATTTTACAGATGAAGAGAAAAAACAAGTAAGTAATGATGTCGGAGTAGCTGCACTTAAATATTCAATTTTAAAACAAAATATTGGTGGAAATATTATTTATGATGCGGAGAAATCTATTTCATTTGAAGGAGATTCTGGACCATATTTACAATATTCATACGCGAGGGCAAATTCTGTTTTAGGAAAAGCAAAAGTAGAAAATATTTTACCTGGTTTTGTATTTCTAAAGCCAGGCTTTGGGGATTTGCAAAAGCCTGGCTTTGGGGAATCTGTATTTGAAATAGAAAAGTTATTATATAGATTTCCAGAAATTGTAGAAAGATCTGCAAAAGAATTTGCACCACATTATATATCGAATTATTTAGTAGATATTGCTCGTGCTTTTAATACTTTTTATGGAAATAGTAAAATTATAGATAAAGATGACCTAATGTCACCATATAAGGTTGCCATTACTTTAGCTTTTTCTTTAATTATGAAAAATGGACTTTATCTCTTAGGCATAAAAACCCCTGAGAGAATGTAGAAAAAAACTCTTTTTTCTGTTAATATCTATATATGGATAAAGATACAAATCTCTCGACCAAGCTCGAGACAGGTAAGTCAGAAACAGCACTTCGGGAAGAGGCTGTTTTAGAATTTTGGAAAGAAAATAATATTTTTAAAAAATCTTTAGAAAAACCTTCGTCAAAAGGTGAATTTATTTTTTATGAAGGTCCACCAACTGCAAATGGTAAACCAGGAATTCATCATCTTGAAGCAAGAGCATTTAAAGATGCGATACCAAGATATAAAACGATGCGAGGATATCATGTTCGTAGAAAAGGTGGATGGGATACGCATGGTTTGCCAGTAGAGCTTCAAGTAGAAAAGAAATTAAATTTAGACTCAAAACTTGCAATTGAAAAATATGGAATTGCAAAATTTAATCAACAATGTAAAGAAAGTGTTTGGGAATATACAGATCTTTGGAGTAAATTTACCGAACGTATGGGCTATTTTGTTGATCAAAAAAATGCTTATGTAACATATCATAATAATTATATAGAATCTGTTTGGAATGTTTTGAAAAAGGTAAATGAACAGAATTTGCTTTATAAAGATTATAAAGTTGTGCCTTGGTGTCCACGTTGTGGAACAGTTCTTTCTTCTCATGAACTTGCTCAAGGGTATGAAGATATAAAAGATTTGTCTGTGACAGTAAAATTTAAAATAGTTGGTAAAGAAAATACTTTTGTTCTTGCTTGGACGACGACTCCATGGACATTACCTGGAAATGTTGCTTTGGCCGTAGGAGAAAAAATTGATTATGTAAAGATTAATTTAAATGGAGAATTTTTAATATTAGCAAAAGCGCGTTTATCTATAATAGAAGGAGAATATAAAATAATAGAAGAAATGAAAGGTAAGGATTTGCTTGGTTTAGAATATGAACCACTTTATCCATTTTTTCAAAATACAATATCTGAAAGTGAAAAATCTAAATTAAATAAAGCATTTAAGGTTTATGTAGCAGATTTTGTGACCACAGAAGATGGTACAGGCGTTGTTCACACTGCAGTAATGTATGGTCAAGACGATTTCGTATTAGGAATACAGATTGGTTTACCAAAACATCATCTTGTTGGTCTTGATGGTAAATTTCTAGCTGGTACAGGATTTTTGGAAGGTAGATTTGTGAGAGATGAAGAAGTAGCCATTGATATTATTAAAGATTTAGCAAATAGGCCAACTGGTCCTTTATTATTTAAAAAAGAAAAATACGAACACTCATATCCACACTGTTGGCGTTGTAAGACTGCTCTCATTTATTATGCTCGTGATTCTTGGTATATCAAAATGTCCGATGAAAAAATCAAGAATAAAATGATAGAAGAAAATAAAAGTATAAATTGGGAGCCATCTCATATTCGTGATGGACGTTTTGGTGAATGGTTGAAAGATATTAAAGATTGGGCAATATCTAGAGAACGTTATTGGGGTACTCCACTTCCTGTTTGGGAATGTGCATCTTGCAAAAAAAGAGAAGTTCTAGGAAGCTTGGAAGAGATAAAACAAAAAACAAAAAAATCTGGAAATAAATATTTTGTGATGAGACATGGAGAGGCGGAAAGTAACACACTAAATGTAGTAAGTGCTAATATTAATTTTCAACATCATTTAACAAAAAAAGGTGTAGAACAAATAGAAAAAGAATTGAAAGAATTAGAAGATATAAAGTTTGACCTTATATTTTCTTCACCCCTTCTACGAACTAAAGAAACGGTAGAGATTGTAAAAAACAAATTAGAAATTAATTTTCCGACCATATTTGATGATAGGTTGTTAGAATTTAACACTGGTGAATTTGACGGTAAGTCTATTGATGAGTATCACACGTTTTGTCCAAATATAATTGATGAATTTACTAAAAGACCTAAGGGTGGAGAATGCGAGAACGATGTTAAAAAAAGAGTTGGGGAGTTTTTTTATGAGATTGAATCAAGGTATCAAAATAAAAATATATTAATAGTTTCTCATGGTGATCCAATTTGGATGATGTTTACTGCAACGAATGGAATGAATATAGAACAGGCGATAGAGTTTTCAAAGAATAACTATCCTAAAAATGGAGAGGTAAAAGAAATAAATTTTGTTCCTATTCCGCACAATGAAGATTATGAACTTGATCTTCATAGACCTTATATTGATGAAATTAATTTAGTTTGTGAGTGTAGCGGTAATCTAATAAGAACAAAAGAAGTTATGGATGTTTGGTTTGATTCTGGCGCTATGCCATTTGCACAAGATCATTATCCCTTCGACTTTGCTCAGGGTAAACCTTTTGAAAATAAAAAATTGTTGTATCCTGCTGACTTTATTTGTGAAGCGATAGATCAGACTCGTGGATGGTTTTATACTCTACATGCTGTGGGAGTGCTCATGGGACGTGGTAAGGCTTACAAGAATGTGATATGTCTTGGACATTTGCTAGATGCTTCTGGAAAGAAAATGTCTAAATCTCTTGGAAATATTGTTGATCCTTGGTCTATGATTGAGAAATATGGTGTAGATACATTGAGACTTTGGATGTATTCGATAAATCAACCAGGTGAATCGAAGAATTTTGATGAAAAGACCGTAATGGAGCTTCATAGGCAGGTTTTTGGTTTACTTTACAATGTTTTAGCATTTTATGAACTTTATAGAGATAAAGATTTAGAACGCCGGGAAAAGGCCTTGCCTTTAGGGAGCCCAAGGCAAGGCCTTAAAGAGGCGAACGTTCTTGATGAATGGATTTTGGCAAAATTAGATGAATTAATAAAACTTACAACAGAAAATCTTGATAATTATAAATTACTTGAACCTACTAGGGCGATAAGGGATTTTATTGGTGATCTTTCTACTTGGTATTTGCGTCGCTCACGTGACAGAATAAAAGAAGGAGATAAAGAAGCAAAATATACTTTGTATTTTGTATTAAAAACTCTTGCGAAAATTATGGCGCCATTTGCACCTTTTGCAGCTGAAGATATTTGGATAAAATTAAAAACAAAAGAGGATGTGGAAAGTGTGCATTTGTGTGAATGGCCAAAAAAGCAACATAGTTTTTTCTCTTTTGGTAAACCTAAGGTTTTAGAAAGTATGGGAATAGTTAGAGAAATTGTTACATTGGGACTTGATGCTCGCCAAAAGGCTGGGATAAAAGTTCGTCAGCCTTTGAATCGTTTAGAAATTGTAGCAGGAGAATTAACAAATGAATATTTAGATATTATAAAAGATGAATTAAATATTAAAAATATTAATTATATTTTAAAAACAAAAATGGGTATCTATAAAGTGACCCTTGATGGAAAAATAACTTCAGAATTAAAACAAGAAGGAGATTATCGTGAATTTGTGAGGGGAGTACAAGATATGCGAAAAAAGATGGGTCTTACTCCGAGTGATGTCATTTCTCTTATTATTGAAACGAACGACGATGGTAAAAAATTAATCCAAAAATTTGAGACTGATTTATTGAAAGTAATTCTTGCTTTAAAAATAGAATTTAAGGAAAATAATGGAGAGTCTCTAAAAATTGATGAGCTAATCTTTAAAATTCAAATTATTAAATAAATTTATGAAAACTATTTTAGTAGATGCAGTAAATTGTTTTGTTTCTGAAGAGGGTCAAATTTTTAAAGGAATGTTTGATATTCTTGAAAACTATACAGATAAAAAGATAATTTTAACGGGTGCTCCTTATGATAAATATAAAATTTATAATTTAAATAAAATGCCTTATGATGTTTTTACGTTAGAGCATAACCCAGAGAAAACAGATCCAGAATATTATAAAATAATACTTAAAAATTTTAATTTAAACAAAGAAGAAGTAATTTATTTTGAACACAATATGGATGCTGTAAAAAGTGCTCAATCAGTTGGTATTAAAACATATTATTATGACAATGATGAGAAAAATCTTGAAGATTTAAAAAAGTTTTTAGATGAAAATGTTTAAATAAAATAATTTTTACTTCCTTAACACCTTCATCCTATCGTCTGAAAGTGTTATGTAGTATAATATTGAAATGTATTGCGAAACAACTTTTACTGATGAATTAATTGCTTTTCTTCTTTCTTGTCGCTCCACTTCTATAAGGAAAAAAATTTTATGGCAGCGAATACAAAAAAAGCGTAAAATTTCTCAAAATGTATATTATCAAAATATATACAGATTAAAAAAACGTGGAATTTTGGAAGACAAAAACGACACATTTTATCTTTCTCGAAAAGGAAAGATGTTTTTTCAGAATCCGTATAGGAGAGTAAAAGAGAAACCATTAAAAGACAATAAAATTCTCATAATATTTGATATACCAGAAACAAAGAGGAAAGTCAGAACTTGGATTAGGAATCAAATAAAAGAATGGGACTTTGAAATGATTCAAAAGAGTGTTTGGATTGGCTATGGACCTTTGCCGAAAGAATTTACTGAAAGACTAAGATATTTAAAAGTTAATGATGGAGTTAGAGTATATAATCTTAAAAGGAAACAGTAATTTTATCGACACATTTGTCCTATCGTCTGAAAGTGTTGAGTAATGTTTATTGATATAATCAATTATGTTAAAATATATTTTATGCACTATATACATCACACAGAAGGAATAATATTGGGAAATCAGAACTTTGGAGAAACAGGGAAGTATTATTCTATTTTTACGCGTGATTTGGGGATGATTTTTGCTAGTGCTCAGGGGGTACGAAAAATGTCTTCAAAACTTCGTTTTGTTTTGCAGGATTTTTCTTATGTAAAAATTGATTTTGTAAAAGGAAAAGATTTTTGGCGAATTACAAGTGCTTCTAAAACAAATAAACTTGAGAATTTATATAAGATAGAGAATTTAAAAATATTTATGAATATTTCTAAATTATTAAAACGATTACTTCCGGGAGAAGACGCCAACGAAGTTTTGTTTGTTGATTTATTGAATGGATTATTTGTTTTAGAGAAAGCAGAGACAAAAGAAGAACTTCACAATATTGAAGTTATTATTGTTTTACGTATCCTTAATAATTTGGGTTATATAGGAGGTAATGAAATTTTAAAAGATTTCATTAAATCACCATTTGAAGAGGATTTAATGTTTAAAGTTTCTAAAAGTAGAACAAAAATATTATATCAAATAAATAAAGCACTCAAAGAAACGCATCTCTAAAAATATATTGGGTTTTTAAAATTTTGTTTGAAGTGATACAATTAGGAGATGCCCCTAGAAGATAAAGATAAATTAAATAGGATAGAAGATTTGAAAAGTAAACTTTTCAGTAAAAACTATCAAACGAGAATTAAATATCATGACAATTTTCCTCATTTTGAAAATAAGGATATAAAAGATTCTTGGGAGAAAGAAGAAAGGAAGATAGGTTTTATGGAAAAGTTTTTTGCGAAAACAACAATGTTTAAAAAATTTTTTATATTTTCAATAATATTTTTTATTTTAGCATTAAGCTATGCTTCTTATATGTTTTTTGCAAAAGGAAATACAGTTTCTAATGACAATATTAATATTTCTATATTAGGTAATACTTTTACTGGTGGGGGAGAGATTTATCCATTATTACTTGAAATAGTGAATAAAAATAATTCTTCACTTCTTCTTACTGATCTTATTATAGAATATCCAAAAAGCTCAGAAACTGGGTTACCAGAAGACAATGAGCATATTCGTTTATCTTTAGGAGACATACCAGCTGGCGGAATAAAGAATGAGAATGTAAAATTAATACTTTTTGGTGAACAAGGAACTTCGCGTCAGATAAAAATTTCTCTTGAATATCGAGTGGAAGGATCAAATGCTATTTTTGTTACAAATAAACTTTTTAATGTTTCCATAAATTCTACTCCAATAAATCTTTCAATAGATGCTCCTTCTACTATCAGTTCAAATCAAGAAATTACTCTTGGAGTAAAAGTTACACTTGATGCCACTAAACCAGTTTCTAGCATACTTTTAAAAGTTGATTATCCTATTGGTTTTCAATTTATAAAAGCGACACCATCTCCATCTTTGGGAAATAATATTTGGAATTTAGGAGATCTTGCTCCCGGCGCAGAACATGATATTTCTATTCTTGGTAAAATGGTTGATGTTTTTGATGGAGAAGAAAAAGTATTTCGTGTTTCTAGTGGATCACAATCTACAACAAATAAATCTTTGATTGGAGTCCTTTTTAATTCTTTGGAACGTACTGTTATGGTGAAAAAATCTTCAATTGAGGCTACTCTTTCTATAAATGGTGTTTCTCAAAGAGAATATGCAATAGATACAAAATCTTCAATTGAAGGCACTATATTATGGAGGAATAATTTAGATACAAATATAAATAATTTAGAAATTAGAGCGAAAATTTCTGGTAATGCAGTTGATCGTAATACAATAGTTGCTAAACAAGGTTTTTATGATTCTGCGCAAAATTTGATAGTTTGGGATAAAAATTCTCAAAATAAATTTATTGAAATAAGCCCTGGTGAATCAGGACAAGTCTCTTTTTCACTTTCTTCTCTTTCTCTTTTTTCTGCAGCAAATGGAATTATGTCCCTTCCTTCTATTAATATAGATGTTTCGATTACAGGAGTAGAAGGACAAGGCAGTGGTACAAAATTAACTAATACAGAATCTAAGGTTGTAAAAATTATTTCTGATGTTGGATTTTTAACTAAAGCGCTTTATTATTCTGGACCTTTTGTAAACAGTGGTCCGATTCCTCCAAAAGTAGAACAAAAAACAAAATATACTATTGTTTGGTCTCTTTCTAATACTGCAAATAATATTTCTAATGTGCAAATTCGTTCTTCTATTCCATCATGGATAAAATTTGTAGGTCCATTTTCTCCATCAACAGAGGATTTAGTTTATAATAATTCTACAAAAGAAATAATTTGGAATGTTGGTACGATTTTGAAAGGTACAGGAATTACTGAAGCAGATAAAGAGATTTTTTTTCAAGTAGAACTCACTCCTTCACTTTCTCAACTAAATACGATTCCAGTTATTATAAATAGTGCAACTTTGACTGGGCATGATGATTTTGCTAATGTTGATGTGAAAGTGAATAAAACATTATTAAATACAAGACTTTTGAGTGATCCTAGTTTCCCAGCAAATGGTGGTATTGTGATTCAATAAGTTGTTTTTGAAAGTATATATAAAAAATATGGAAAAAGAAGAAATTAATTTAATGGAAAAAATAGTCTCACTTTGTAAAAGACGAGGTTTTGTATTTCAAGGTTCAGAAATTTATGGTGGATTAGGAGGAATATGGGATTGGGCACATTTTGGTGTTGCTTTAAAAAATAATGTTACACAATTTTGGTGGAAGAAATTTGTAGATAGTAGACGTGATATGTATGGTATTGATGCAGCGATACTGATGCGTCAGGAGGTTTGGCAAAACGCAGGACATGTTGCAAATTTTGCAGATCCGATGGTTGAATGTGAAAAATGTAAAGAAAAATTTCGTATTGATCAAATTGATGATAAAAATAAATGTCCAAATTGTAATGGAAAATTAAGTGAAGCGAAACAATTTAATATGATGTTTCAGACACGTGTTGGAGCATCTGATGATTCTTCTGCTATTTCATATTTACGTCCAGAGACAGCTCAAGGTATATTTGTGAATTTTAAAAATACAGTAGATGCTTTTCATCCAAAACTTCCTTTTGGTATTGCTCAGATTGGTAAGGCTTTTAGAAATGAAATTACACCACGGGATTTTATTTTTCGTGTTCGTGAATTTGAACAAATGGAAATAGAATATTTTATAAGAAATGAAGATTGGGAAAAATATTTTGAATATTGGAGAAGTGAGATGCTCGATTTTATGGAAGAAATAGGTATAAATATGGGGAAAGTTCATGAAGTTGAAGTTGGAGATCAAGATCGTGCGCATTATTCAAAAAGAACGATAGATTTTGAATTTGATTTTCCTTTTGGACAAAAAGAACTTCTTGGTTTAGCTTATAGAACAGATTTTGATTTGAATAATCACAAACTTGATTATATTGATGAAGAGAGAAGTGAAAAAATAGTTCCACACGTTATAGAACCATCTATTGGTGTTGGTCGTGTTTTACTTGCTTTATTAATTTCTGTTTATACCGAGGATGAAAAAAATGGAGAGATTCGCTCGTACTTAAAATTTAAACCAAATATTGCGCCAGTTATTTGTGCAGTTTCGCCATTACTTAAAAATAAAATAGAGCTTGTGGAATATGCAAATGATAAAGTATTTGCTCCTCTTAAAGCAGAATTTGGCCGAGTGATTTGGGATGATAATGGCAACATAGGTAAGCGTTACCGTCGTCAAGACGAGATAGGCACACCGTTTTGTATAGTTGTTGATTTTGATACATTAGAAAATGAAACAGTAACAGTACGCGATAGAGATACAGGAGAACAGGAGAGAATAAAAGTAGAAGATTTAAAAAAATATATAAAAGATAAAATTAGTTAGAAGTATTTTTATAAATTAATTTTTAAAAAATATGAAGAAATATAAAATTTTTTTTAATTGCATTAATAATTGCTCTTTTCGCTGTAAGTGGAGTATACACTCTTTGGAATAATTTTTCTTATAATAACGAAGAAGAAAAAAAAGAAAAACAGTTAGAGCAAAAAGTTGAAAATCAGTTTGGACAAAAAGTGTCTGAATTATTACAGAAGAATAATATTGACTTAAGTCGTTTACGTTCTATTAAGAATGACTGGGAAAATAGGGAGCGTGACAGTTTATTTATTTATGATAAAAATCCAACAGGGTATAGTTTTACTTTGTCTTCTCGTACTGTTGTAGAAGAATCAGAAACAGGAATTACAAGAGCTTGGTTTAATGTTTTTTATAAATCTCTTCCAGTTTTTACGAGTCAACTTGGTATTCATTTTTCTCCAAGTTCAAGAAATTTTAGAGTATTTTCGAATGATATAAATTTTGTAGATATTAATGTTTCTCAAAATCCTAGTATTTCTAAATCAGAGGCGAGAGCTAAAGCAAATTCAGAACAACCAACTCTTAAAAATGCAGAACCTAAACTTGGTTATTGGGATAAAAATGCTGGGTCAAGTAATAATATAGAAAATTATGCACTAGTTTGGTCGGTTTCAAATGGAGGAGTGATAGTTGTACTGGATGCGAACTCAGGAGCTATAATATATTCTTTCAATGGAGTTTATACATCTTCTATACAATAATTTCATAACCTTTCGCAAGGACCGTCCTTGCGAAAAGACTAAGTTTTTGCTATTATTTATAGATGTTACGTAAAGATCCATTTGTTACTGGTGAATATTATCATATTTATAATAGAGGTATTGACAAACGAGTAATCTTTAAATTAAGAAGGGATTATGAACGGTTTATGATATTGTTGTATTTATCAAACTCTGATCAACCTTTTCGTCTTGATGATATTTTAAATAAACAGGAGAAAACATTTAACGAAATTCTAATTTCAGAAAAAGGTGAACCGCTTGTTTCTATAGGAGCATGGTGTCTTATGACAAATCATTTTCATATGATTGTTAGACAAGAGGTAGATGGCGGAATAACCAAATTTATGAAAAAACTTGGTACAGCTTATTCTATGTTTTTTAATATAAAATACCAAAGAAAAGGGGCTTTATTTGGAGGATTATTTAAATCAAAATTAATTGGAGTTGATGATAATTATTTACGACAATTGTTTGCGTACATTCATTTAAATCCCCTAGAGATAGAATTTCCTAAATGGGAAGAACAAATAAACAAACAATCAAATAAGATGAATAAATTTTTAGAATTATATAGGTACTCAAGTTATCCTGATTATATTGGAGAGGAAAGAGTAGAAAAGAATATAATAAAACCAGGGAAATTCCCTGATTATTTTGAAGATGCCAAATCGTTTAAAGAATTTATTGAAGATTATTTTACTGATGTTGAGGAACCCTTCGCAAGGACCGTCCTTGCGAAGGGTAGAGAAAATATATGAAAAAAATTCAAAAGAAAAATAATATAAAATTTAATGATGACTGGTCTTTTGCTATTATGAATGGTCGTTTAGTGGAAATACATTTTAAAAAAGGTTTAGGTGTTTGGGCTCATTTTTATGTAAAACGTAGTGAATATTTTACCAAGAAAGAACAAAAAATGATTGATAAAGATATTAAAAAATGTGTTTTTTCTTACCAAAAAGGTTTTTATTATGACAGAATTAAAAAAATAAAATATAAAGTACCAAGTGTTAAAAAAATTTTTCCTGACTTAAACAAAAAAAGAAAAATTTTGAATTTTCTTAAAGATTTGCGATAATATAATTATGAAATTTACAAAAAAGGTTTTAGGAAATGGTTTGCGAGTTGTGACAGTACCGATGAAGGATAATCCTACGGTGACTGTTTTAGTGTTAGTTGAAGCAGGTTCTAAATATGAGACAAAAAAAATAAATGGTTTATCTCATTTTTTGGAACACATGTGTTTTAAGGGGACAGTTAAGAGGCCCAAGGCTATAGATATTTCAAAAGAATTAGATGCTATTGGTTCTCAATACAATGCTTTTACAGCACAAGAATATACAGGATATTATGCAAAGTCTGACGCTAAACACTTTAAAAAAGTTTTTGATGTTGTTTCAGATATTTATTTAAATTCTACTTTTCCTGAGATTGAAATGCAGAAAGAAAAAGGTGTGATAATAGAAGAAATAAATATGTATGAGGATCTTCCCAATAGGCATGTTCAAGATTTGATGATGGAGCTTCTCTATGGTGATCAGCCAGCAGGGTGGAATATCGCTGGTAATAAGAAAAATATTTTAAAGATGAAACGTGATGATTTTGTAAAATATAAAAAAGCACATTATTTACCAGAAGCCACTGTTATGATAGTTTCAGGAAATATAAATGAAAAAATGGTAATGCAAGAAGTAAATAAAATTTTTGGAAAAGTTTTGCGTGGTAAAAAAGAAAAAAAATTAAAAGTAAAGGAGTTACAAACAAAACCAGAAACATTAGTTAAGTTTAAAAAGACAGATCAGACACATTTTGTTTTAAGTGTACGTAGTTTTGATTTATTTAATAAAAAAAGTTCCATTCTTTCTGTTTTAGGCGGAGTTTTAGGAGGAGGAATGAGTTCAAGACTTTTTCAAAAATTACGTGAGGAGATGGGTGTTGGTTATTATGTTCGTGCTTATAACGATGCTTTTACTGATCATGGTTTCTTCCAAGTTTCAGCTGGTGTTGATAATAAAAGAATAAATGAAGTAATTGTTGCAGTCATAGAAGAATGTAAAAAACTAAAAGAAAATTTAGTTGAAAAAGAAGAATTAAATAAAGTAAAAGAATGTTTGATAGGGAATATGAAACTTTCTCTTGAGTCTAGCGATGATATTGCAAATTTTTATGGTGGTCAAGAACTTTTAAAACGTGAAATGAAAAGTGCAGAAGAAAAAGCGAGGGAAATACGTAATGTTACAGCAAAACAAATCAAAGATATAGCAAATATTATTTTTACCGATAATAAACTCAACTTAGCACTTATTGGACCTTTTAAAGATAAGTCTAAATTTTCTAAAATATTGAAATTCTAGGTAACCTCACCCTTCGCCCTCTCCTTGATAAGGAGAGGGTTGGGGAGAGGTGTATTTTGTGGTATTATATTTATATGTTTGAAAAAGAAGATATTAATTCTGTTTCAATAAGTACTGGGACAATAATCCGATTTTTTCTCGTGGCACTTGGATTTTTTTTAGTTTGGTTTTTGAGAGATGTTCTTCTTGTTGTTTTGACTGCTATTATATTAGCTTCTTTCGTAGAATCAGGCATACCTCACTTAAAAAAATTAAAAATTAGCAGAATTTTTGGAGTAGTTATTATATATTTTACTACGATCATTTCTTTAGCTTTGTTGTTTTATCTTTTTGTGCCACTCTTGATAACTGAGCTCTATAATTTTTCAGTATTTTTGTCTTTGTATATTCCAGATTCTTCAATAATAAATTATTTTAGAAATGATGCATTTGGAGGTGCTAAGGATATTATAAATAATCTTTCTCACAGTTTATCTATAACTACGCTTCTAGAGACATCTTCTGCTTTTGTTACGAATCTTTCTGGGGGCTTTTTCCAAATGCTTTCTGTAGCTTTTGGAAGCATATTTAATGTTGTGCTTATAGTTCTTATTTCTTTTTATCTTTCAATTCAAGAAAAAGGAATAGAGAAATTTTTGAGAATTATTTTACCTATTAAATATGAAGAGTATGCAGTAGATTTATGGGAACGTTCACGTACTAAAATTGCTTTATGGATGAAAGGGCAGATGCTTTTAGGTGTTTTGATAACTATTTTGACGTATTTAATGTTATCCATAATGGGAATTCAATATGCTTTACTTTTAGCTATTATTGCAGGAATAATGGAGCTTATACCTTATGGTATTTTAGTTGCTCTTGTTCCAGCTATTTATTTTTCATATCTTACAGGAGGAATTTCAACTGCATTGATGGTTGGTGGAGCATATGTAATACTGCATCAGTTTGAAGTTTTTTTATTTTCTCCACTTGTTATAAAGAGTGTTGTTGGTCTTTCTCCTTTAGTTGTCATTATTGCTGTTGTAATAGGTTTTGAATTAGGAGGATTTTGGGGATTGGTCCTTGCTATACCCGTAGCTGTATTTTTGATGGAATTAATAAATGACGTTGAGAAACATAAAACTTTTGCTAGAGAAAAAAATGAAAATAAATAGTTTTTATATTACTACCACACTACCTTACGTAAATGCACCTCTTCATATGGGGCATGCTCTTGAGCTTGTGCGTGCTGATACTATAGCTCGTTATAAGAAACTTATTGGGTATGATGTTTATTTTAATACTGGTACAGATGAACATGGAATAAAAATTTATGGAAAAGCTCAAGAAAGTGGGATAGAAATTCAAAATTTTGTTGATAAAGCATTTGAAACTTTTAAAGAACAGTTAAAAATGTTTGGAATGAGTGATGATATTCACTTTATTCGTACTACAGACAAACACCATGAGATCGCAACACAAGAATTTTGGAAAAGAGTATCTCAAAATGGTTATATTTATAAAAAAAATTATGAAGCGAAATATTGTGTTGGTTGTGAAAGTGAAAAAACAGATTCTGAATTAAACAATGACGAATGTTCAGATCATCCAGGTGTAAAAGTTTCTAAAATAAATGAAGAAAATTACTTTTTTAAGTATTCAGCATTTGGGGACAAACTTCTTAATTTTTATGAAAAAAATCCAAATTTTATAATTCCAGATTTTCGTTTCAATGAGATAAAAACTTTTGTAAAAAATGGGTTACAAGATTTTTCTATTTCAAGATTAAAATCAAAAATGCCATGGGGAATAGGAGTTCCAGATGATGATACTCAGGTGATGTATGTTTGGTTTGATGCATTAACAAATTATATTTCTACTCTTGGCTGGCCCTTCGACTCCGCTCAGGGTAAACCTGAGGATAATTTATTTGAAAAATATTGGGTAAATGGAAACCCTACACAATATTGTGGAAAAGATAATACTCGTTTTCAAGGAGCTATGTGGCAAGCGATGTTGATTGCGGCAGGTTTGCCGAATTCTCATCAAATAGTGGTAGATGGTTTTATTACAGGTGAAGGAGGAATCAGGATGTCTAAATCTTTAGGAAATGGAGTTGACCCGAGAGATATTGTAGCCGAATATGGCACAGAGGCATTGAGGTATTTTCTTTTAAGAGAAATAAGTAGTTTTGAAGATAGTCCTTTTACTATAGAACGATTTAAAGATGCATATAATTCAGGGTTAGCAAATGGGCTTGGTAATTTGTCTTCTCGAATTTTAACTCTTTCAGAAAAATATTTGGAAAAGTGTCCAGAAATTCCAGAGAAAATTGATTTTACAGAATATTTTAAGACATATGAAGATTTTGATATTAAAAATGCAATGGATTTTATTTGGGATAAGATACAAGATCTTGATAAAAAAATTCAGGGGACAGAACCATTTAAGGTTGTAAAAATTGATGAAGAAAAAGGAAAAATAATGATTAAAGAATTAGTTTCGGAATTATATACTATTACACAAATGTTGAATCCTGTGATGCCAGAAACGAGTCAAAAAATACAAAGATTAATTAAAGAAAACAAAAAACCAAGCGAGCCTTTGTTTTTACGAAAAGAATAATATGATTCCAAAATATATAGATATACATGCTCATGTAAATTTTAAAGTCTTTGAAGAAGATCACGATGCAGTTATTCGTAGGGCGCTTGATAGTGGTACTTGGTTTTTCAATGTTGGTACTCAAATAGATACTTCTCGTGCTGCAATTAAATTGGCTCATAGATATGAAGAAGGTGTCTTTGCTGTTATCGGTTTACATCCGATACATACGAGTGTTTCACATCATGATGAAGATGAATTAGGTTCTGAGACAAAAGAATTTATTTCTCGCGGTGAAGTTTTTAATAAGAATGTTTATAGAGAACTTTTAAAAGATCCAAAAGTTGTAGCTATAGGTGAATGTGGTTTAGATTATTATCATATGGATTTAGATTCAATAAAAAAACAAAAAAAAGCATTTATTGAACAGATTGAACTTGCAGATGAATTAAAAAAACCTTTAATGCTTCATATTCGTAATGGTTCGACACATTCAAGTTCTTCAGTGCAAGCAGGCTCACCACAGGCAATCCAAAGGAATGCATATTTTGATACTTGTGAATTATTAAAAAAATTTCCTAAAGTAAGAGGTGTATCTCATTTTTTTGCAGGTAGTATAGAAGATATGAAAAGATTTGTTGATCGAGGTATTTATATTTCATTTGCAGGACCTATTACATATAAACCAAAACCAGAAATTTGTGATTATGAAGCTGTAATACGAGAAACACCACTTGATATGATATTGACCGATACAGATAGTCCATATGTTGCACCAGTGCCTTATCGTGGAAAACGCAATGAACCTTCTTATGTAAAAGAAATAGTAAAAAAGATAGCTTTGGTAAAAAATTTATCCGAAGAAGAAGTCGCAAGAGCTGTGATAAAGAATGCGAGAAAACTTTTTGACATTTAGGCATATAATTGCTATCATGTTTGAGTCTCATTTGTTGCGATTATAAAGTCGTAACACAAACCCAGCCTATGGCGGGTGAAGGTCCGTAGTGAGATTTTTTAAAAGTAATTAATAATTATACAAATGGAAGATAATAAAGAAGACGTAGAAGTAAACTCTAGAGTTTATGAAATTGGCTATCTTTTGATACCAACTATTGAAGAAGAAAATGTGCCAGTTGTTTATGGTAATTTGAAAGAGCTTGTATCTAGCTTAGGTGGAGAAATAATTTCAGACGAAATGCCTAAAATGATTTCGCTTGCTTATACGATGCTTAAGGTCACACAGAATGTGCGAAATAGATTTGATACAGCATATTTTGGCTGGACTAAATTTGAAATGGGTAGAGATAAGATTTTAGAGTTTAAAAAGAAAGTTGACTTAGATCCAAACTTTATCAGATTTCTAATCTTGAAGACAGTAAAAGAAAATACTATAGCTGCCAAGAGGTTTATACACAAAGATTCTAGAAAAAAGATAATTATGACAAAGAAAGATGGAGGAAACGAGACAGTAATTCCTATTGATAAAGAAGAAATAGATAAAGAGATAGATGCAATGGTTGCAGTATAATTAGTCACAATATAAAATATATGTATCCCGTTAGAAGCCGCGGTCGCAGCTGACAACTGGATATATAAAATATTATAAATATTAATTTAGTGGGGGCGTTTCTTATGTAAAAAAATTAAGACCGCGACCTGCTTCTAACGGGATGTATTTAAACAAAGCAATTGTAATAGGGAATCTTACTCGTGATCCAGAAATTCGCTCTCTTCCATCTGGAATAAAAGTTTGTTCGTTTTCTTTAGCTACTAATCGTGTTTGGAAAGATAAAAATGGAGTACGACAAGAATCTACTGATTATCACAATGTTGTAGTGTTTGGACGTCAAGCAGAGACAGTCGCTCAATATATGAAAAAGGGAAGTTCTATTTTGGTTGAAGGTAGAATGCAGACAAGAAGTTGGGAAGATAAAACAAGTGGAGAGAAAAAGTATCGTACAGAAATAGTTGCAGATCGTACACAATTTGGTCCAAAGAGTGGAGGTTCAGGTACGGCTACGCCAAGTACTGATTCTGGAAAAGTAGCAGATACAAAAGAAAAAGAAGAAATTGATACGATAGAATATCCAGAAGAAGATATCAATCCAGAAGATATACCATTTTAGGTGGAAATGAATCCCGTTAGAAGCCGCGGTCGCAGTTGGTAACGGGAATTAAGAAATTATTAGATGTTAATTAAATAAGCAGGGGTTTTATTTTTAAAATAAGACCGCGACCTGCTTCTAAACGGGATGAAACAAGATTATTTTTCAGCAAACAATATAAAACATATAGATTATAAGGATATAGAAATTCTAAGAAAATTTTTAAATCCTAATGGTAAGATTATAAATCATAAGCGCACTGGTGTTACGATGAAAAATCAACGCGCCTTAGCAGGAGCTATTAAAAACGCACGATTCTTAGGTTTGCTACCATTCGTAGCTAAATAAATTAAAATAAAAAAGCAGATTATTGTTTTAGATTACATTGGAAGTCGCGACGGCGACGGACATAGAAAATTTTCAGTAGAAAATTTTTGTGTAATATAAAATAATAATCTGCTTTTTTATTTTTTGAATTTATTTTTTAAACTCTCTCCACATATAACCCAGTTTCAGTATTTAAACGTATAACATCTCCTTCCTCTATAAACATTGGAGCGCTTATCGTCGTTCCGTTTTCTAGTGTGATTATTTTATTACCACTTTTTGAAGTATCTCCACGCACAGCAGGAGGTGCTTCTTTTACTTTGAATTCCATCTTTATGGGTAAACTTATTTTTATTATTCTTCCTAGTCCTGAGGAATTCGAAGAATCTTCATCATCGTCATCCCACACTAGGGCAGTGACAAGACCATTTTCTTTAAAAAATTTACCAGCATCACCGATGAGAGATGAATCTAGCTCAAATCTATTTTTAGGATCATCTTTATTACAAAACCAATATTGACCTTTATTATGATAAAGAAATTTAACATCTTTTTTTTCTATATCCGCTTCCATTGCTGAATCAGAAACATGAAAAGTGGCAGAAATAGTTTTGCCAGTTATCAAGCTTCTTAGTTTTACTTGGTTTTGAGGTTTTCTCTGTTGTGTTCGTGCGACATGAGAATCTATTACTTCACAAGGCTCATCACTATAAATAATTATTTTTTTCTCTCTTATTTCACTGTATTGTAATTGTGACATATTTTTATACTATCAGAAAAATATTTTTAATCAACTGCCTCACCCCTGACCCCTCTCCAACAAGTTGGCGAGGGGAAAAGTTTAAATACTTAATTCTTTTATTTTTTCTTTGATTTTATTTAACACCATATCTAGATTATTTTCTATTTCTGAATTCTGAAATCTTAAGATTTTTATGTTTTTAGATCTTAGATATTCAGTTCTTTCTTTATCATATTCCTTATTTTCTTTTATATTGTGAATTGAACCATCCAATTCTATCCCAAATTTAATTTCTGGGACATAAAAATCTAATATATACATATCAATAGGATGTTGCCTTCTAAATTTTAGTCCAAGTTTTCGGTTTCTTAATTTTTCCCAGAGTATTTTTTCTACTTTTGTTTCTTCTTGACGAAGATGCCTTGCTTTTACTATTGTTGTTAATTTGGTCATTGTATAATCATATAACAAACCCCCTCGCTAGTAATCTGGAGAGGGGGTAGGGGGGTGAGGTTTAAATTGTTTCTGTAAATTTCTTCTTTATCTCTTTCAATATCTGTTCTGTTATTTTTTTATTTTCTTTCAAAAATGTGCGAGTGTTGTCATATCCGACACCTAATTTTATTTTTTCTCCTGTTGCGTCTTTTACGGTAGGGGAATAAAAATATGAATTTCCAGTTTTTTCTACAATTTTGAATTTTTCTCCGAGTGCTATGACTTCACCTTCACGAGATATTCCTTCGTTGTAAATGATATCAAATTCTGTTTGCTTGAATGGTGCAGCGACTTTATTTTTTACAACTTTCACACGTGTACGACTTCCTACTATTTCTTCTCCTTTTTTTATTTGAGCAATTTTACGAATATCGAGTCTTACAGAAGTATAGAATTTGAGAGCTTTTCCTCCAGTAGTGGTTTCAGGATTTCCAAACATCACACCTATTTGCATTCTTATTTGATTTATAAAAATTACGACAGTCTTACTTTTGGCAACGATAGCTGTGAGCTTGCGAAGAGCTTGAGACATTAGTCTTGCTTGTTTTCCAACGTGATAAGCTCCCATATCTCCCTCTATCTCATCTTTTGGTGTGAGTGCAGCTACAGAATCGATGACGATGACGTCAATTTTTCCAGTTCGTACTAGGGATTCTACTATTTCAAGCGCTTGTTCGCCTGTGTCTGGTTGAGAGATGAGTAAGTTATCAATATTAACTCCGAGTTTTTTTGTATAATCAGGATCCATTGCGTGCTCAGCATCTATATATGCACAAACTCCGCCGAGTTTTTGCGCTTCAGCTACTATATGTAGTGAAAGGGTAGTCTTTCCAGAAGATTCTGGTCCGAATATTTCAATAATTCTTCCGCGTGGTATTCCACCGACGCCCAAAGCCATATCGAGCCCGATAGAGCCTGTAGGTATTGTATTCACATCTACTTTAGGTGAGTCACCGAGTTTCATAATAGAACCTTCTCCAAATTTTGCTTGGATAGCTTTTATGGTATCATCTAGCATTGATATACCCATTGTTTTATCCTCTTTTTTTTCTTTTTTCTTTTGCATATTTTTTCTTTGTAAAGAATTTATAAATCAAAAATTTCTGAGCCTTCGCCCTCGGAGACCGTGAGGACAGGGGACCAACACGACTCTTAAAATTTTTATTTATAAATTCTTTAATACATTAATTTATAAATTTTTTCATCATTGTTCCCAAATTCATCTTGTGCTTTTATACTAATTATATTATATCCTAAAAGTAAGGCAATTGTCTCGTCAAAGTTACCTTTTAAGTCCACAGATATTACACGGTCATTTAAAGTTAATTTATTAGCATTTTTTGCAGTGCCTGTTATTTTTAAAATATTATCTGTAACTTTTGTTCCATCTTGCACGAGTGAACCATTTACCGTCATATTTACATTTTTTATTTTTACACCAAATATTAAATCTTTTGATATAAAAAAAGAATAAATGATTATAAAAAGAAAAAGAAGTGACAGAGAACCAATTTTTAATATTTTTTTAGCATTATTTTGCATTTTTTTGATTTCCCCCTCTCCTTTTTAAGGAGAGGGGTTGGGGTGAGGTGTTTTATTAAATTATGTTTGTTCCATCTTCATTTCGATTTATTTTCTCCAGTACCTCTCTTGGCTTAGATCCATCAGATGGCCCCACTACTCCATGGTCTTCTAACATATCCACGAGTTTTGCAGCTCTTGAATATCCTACGCCTAGTTTCCTTTGTATGTACGACACAGAGGCTTTTTGTGTTTCGACGACAATGCTTCGCGCATCTTCGTATAAATCATCATCCATATCTTCTTTTTTTTCATCAGCCAAGACACTTTCAAAAATACTTTTATCGGCAGAAATAGATCCAGAGGTTAAAGATATTTCATTAGTTATTTCATCTTTATATGCATCTGCTAAATATTTTACAACTTTTTTAACTTCTGTTTCTGATATGAATGCGGACTGCAAGCGTTCTGGTTGAGCATCTCCGGAGGAATACAACATATCTCCAGCGCCGAGCAATTTTTCAGCTCCACCAGCATCGAGTATTGTACGCGAATCTATCTGTGAAGATACTTTGAGTGCTACACGAGCAGGGATGTTGGCTTTGATGAGTCCTGTGATGACATTCACCTCTGGGCGTTGCGTGGATAAGATCAAATGTATACCGACAGCTCTAGACATTTGTGCTAGGCGAACTATTGCGGATTCGAGCTCTCTTGGATAAGCAGTCATTATATCTGCTAGTTCGTCTATTATAATGACTATGTATGGTAAACGATCACCACCCTCAACTTCCTCCTTATTAAGGAGGGAAGCTTCTCCTCCTTTTGAAGGAGGAGTGCCTGAAGGGCGAGGTGGTTTTTTCCCATAAATATTGTTGTGATAGCTTTCTATATCTCGTACAGACTCTGCTTCAAGTATGTCATAACGGCGATCCATTTCTTTTGCAGCCCATTTGAGAGCAAGGATTGTTTTCTTTGCATCTGTTATCACAGGAGTGAGTAAATGTGGAATGTTATTATACAGCGTTAGCTCTACTCGTTTTGGGTCGATCAATATGAGTTTTAGATCATCTGGTCCATTTCTATACAATAGGGAAGTTATCATAGAATGTATGGTCACCGATTTTCCAGAACCAGTAGTTCCTGCGACGAGTATATGTGGCATTTTTGCAAGATTTCCAAACATAGCTTTTCCTGATATTCCACGCCCTAATGCTACGGTGAGAGGTTTTGCAGAATTTTGAAACTTAGCATCTGATAGTAATGTAGCGAGCCCGACTATTGATTTTGATTTATTTGGAATTTCAATACCTACGAGTGATTTACCAGGGATAGGTGCTTCTATACGTATAGGGTGTGCAGCCAGAGAGAGTGCGAGGTCATTTTGTAATCCGACTATGCGTGAGAGTTTCACTCCTTCAGCTGGTTTCAAAGCATAACGTGTGACAGTTGGTCCGACAGTTATTTCATCCATTTCCACTTCAATACCGAAATTTGCTAGTGTGCGTTTTATAATATTTGCATTTGCTTTGATGTCTCCTGTATTTGGTTTACCCTGATCTTCTTCGAGTAGTGAGAGTGGGGGAGGGACATAATTAGGCATTAGGCCGTAGGCTCTAGGCTTTAGCTTTTTAAATTCAATTTCCTCATCTTCATTTTCTCCTCCTTGTTGAGGAGAAGTGCCTGAATGGCGAGGTGGTGATTTTTTAGAATTACCACCCCCAGCCCCCTCCTTATCAAGGAGGGGAGCAGAAACTTTCTCTACTTCTTTCATTTCGTCTGCATTCAAAGTGTCTGGAATGTTTTCGATAGGTTTTTTTCTTTTTATAAAATTCAAAAATCTTTTGAGTAGTGAAGCGAGGTCTGGCTTTGCATCGAACATCACGAGAATTGAAATTATTAAAATTGCGCCGAGGAAGATTATGCTAGCATAGACATCGAAAAGATAGACGAGTGGAGTCGATAAAATTCTTCCCAAAAGTCCTCCTGCGTGTAGGGTTGAAACGACGTCTATCATACCGAGACTAGAGAGTAAAAACATTGTTCCACTTATCGCGCGCGTTGCACCTATGTTTGGAGTTTCTGATTTCAGAAATGATGACCCGAGCAATACGAAGAGAAGTGGAAGAAGTATGTATCCGATACCAAAAAAATAACTTAAGAATTCATAAATATTTTTTCCTGCCACACCACCTAGCTCGAAGAGGGGGATAGACATTAAGAGAAACAATGCTAACACAAAAAAAAGTATTGCCCAGATGCTGTGCATAGTTTCAATTTTTAATTTACTGATTGAATAAGAATTTTTATTGGAAGATTCTTTGTTATTTTTCTGCTTATTGTTTTTTGCCATACAGTATATTTTAGCACAAAAAATAAAAAATTAATTTTTAAAATGAATTTAAAAATTCCCCTCTTGAGGGGTGCCCAAAGGGCGGGGTGGAGTATTTGGAATTTTGTATTTCAGAAATTAAGTTTTCCACCCCGTCTTGCTAAAGCGAGCCACCCCTCAAGAGGGGAATTAAATTCGCTTGCATTTTTTCTTGTCCTATACCCCCACACCTATTTTATTCTAAAGGACTTGCAAATAGGTGTGGGGGTGTATATAATGGACAGCATGTTAGGTGAAAATAAAAACCTAAAAGACACATCTAAAGATTCTGTAAAAGACCCCGAACGAAAGTCTTTGACTTCGTACGGGGCAGGCACCTTTGATATGTCTTCTATTATTATCTCCTATACCAAAACAAACAAACTTGTTACCGCCCTTTATATGGTAACGGACACAATGGAAAAAGAGGAACCAATTCGTTCCAAGTTAAGGACATTAGGTATAGAAATTCTATCAGACACTACTTCTTTACAAAAAGGACATTTTAATAGTCTTGATGAAAAAATCTCTTCAGTTTTGTCCTTTTTGAGCATTGCATCAGATATTAATATGATTTCTGAAATGAATTACAATATATTAAAAAAAGAGTTTGTAGAGTTGAAACAATCTATTAAAGATTTCACGAATCAGGACCATCTTTGGCTTGAAGAATTTATATCCAAATCTCCCCTCCTTGATGAGGAGGGGGAAGGGGGTGGTAATGATGAGAGGCCTTCATCTTCCTCGTTTCCTAACGGACATCAAAGATTTATTAGGATGTCTGGTGGTGAAACAAACGTGTCCTTTAATAAAGGACAAGGAACTAGAATTGGTGTCCAAAAGGGAAGTACGTTGTTAAAAGCATTAAGCAAAGTAGAAGGAAAGAAGGGTCTTGCCCCGTACGAAGCCGAAGGCTTTCGTTCGGGGTTTGATATTATAAAAAATAAAAGAAGAGAATTAATAATAAAAATTTTAAAAGCTCGTCCGTCCTCTGGTGTGGATAAATCTATTGGTGCAAGTATAAAGGACATCATAATTGCGATTAAAAATCTCGGAGAAGAGATGGGAGAAAAAACTTTGCAAAGAGAACTTGTTTCTATGGTAAAGGACAATGTCCTTAAGAAAACTGGAGAGAAACGCTGGAGCCAATATTTTTTAAATTAATAGACCTCACCCCCAACCCCTCGCAAGGACCGTCCTTGCGAGGGGTCCTTGCGAGTACTGGCGAGGAGAGTAAGACCTCACCCCAAGCCCCTCTCCAGAGTACTGGCGAGGGGAGAATTTCCTTCTCCGGTACTCTGGGGAAGGTGTAGGATGGGGCTGGAAGGCCTGTATTTAATTCTTGCAGTTTGCATTGATTTATGTTATCTTTATTATATGGATTCTTGATTGTATTTTGCTAAGGCCTAGCGCCTAGCGCCTAAAGCCTAATGCCTACCCGAGTTATCCACATATTATATTGCTCTATCGTATTGTAATATATTATAATGTTTGAGTGTTTACAGATCGCATATTATTTGTGTGTTCTGTATTCGCAAATTATATTTGTTTTCATTTTATTTTTTATTTTTTATTTCGTCGAAAAAATTCTAAGTAAAAATGGGTGGAGACAAATGCACATTGAAAACCGAATAGCTATGTTTTCAATGTTTAGTTTATATCTGTTCATTATTTAAATTATTTACCGCATTATTAATTTTTAAAAGTTATAGGCGAATAAAAAATAATGATAGAAAAATACGCTTTTGGTTTTGTCGAAACTAATTAACGGCGTAAAAAAAAATTATGAGTAAATTATTAAAATTAAAATTTCTTTTAGGTGGAATGCTTGTAGCATTTGTATTCGCAGTAAGTGCTGCTAGTGCATTAGCATACACTCATTCAGTAACCTTGAAACAAGGTTCAAGTGGTGCTCAAGTTGTAGCATTACAGCAAGCTTTAAATGTAAGTCCAGCAGATGGTGCATTTGGTCCTATGACCAAAGCCGCTGTTGTCGCTTATCAAGCAGCTAATGGTCTTACTGCAGATGGCGTTGTCGGTGCAATGACTGGCGCAAAATTAGCAGGAGCAGTAGTACCTCCAGTAACAGGTAATTATCCAGCAGGCTGTAGTTCAGCTGTAGGATACAGTACAACAACTGGTGTTAAATGTGATTCAGTTTCAACAACTTATCCAGCAGGCTGTAGTTCAGCTGTAGGATACAGTACAACAACTGGTGTTAAATGTGATTCAGTAGTTGCATCTTATCCAGCAGGCTGTAGTTCAGCTGTAGGATATAGTTCAACAACTGGCACAAAGTGTGATGGAGTAGTTACAACTACACCAACAGGTTTGACAGGTGGAGCAGGAAATCTTACTTCTCTAACAAAACTTTCAACTTATAATGATGAAGTTTTGAATGAGGGTGTTGCTGAGAAGGTTCTTGCTGTCGAGGTTAAAGCTGATAATGGTTCAGATTTGAATCTTACATCTTTGAAACTCAAATTCCTTCATGCAAGCACTGGTTCTTATCGTATGGATAATTACATAAGTGATGTTTCTGTATATATGGGTTCTACAAAAGTTGGAACACTTTCAACAGTAAATTTCACAAAAAGTACTACTGATAATTCATACAGTGCAAATATTACACTTTCAGGAGTAGTTATAAAAGCTGGTCAAAAATTAACATTGGCTGTTGAAGTAACACCAATTGGTAACATTGACTCTACCGATCAAAATTCAGGAGGTTTAAACTGGACAGTATCAACTGTTAGCCTTCGTTATGTTGACGCAACAGGTGCTATCTTAACAGATTCAACTATTGTTTCAGAAGTTATTGGTTTTACAAGTGTTGTAAATTCAGGTGATTTAGCACTTAAACTTGCTTCAGGAACAGGTAATCCTACAACTGGTGTTGTTGAATTAGCTGAATCAGGTACTACTGTTATCCCAGTGCTTGCTTTTAGTTTAAAGGCAACAGGTGGTAATATGGATGTTACTAAGATTCGACTTTCTGCAACTTCAACAGGAGATACTGATGGTGCGGGTGAAATGGTAAGTAGTTGGGAACTCTTTAAAGATGGAGTTTCAGTTGATGTAGCGGATGCAGATCCAACAACTGCAACATCATGGGATTATGATGGAAATGCAGAAACAACAGCAGGAACAGTTATTTTCTCTGATATAGCTGGTCTTACTCTTGCATCAGGTACAACAACTAATTTCACAGTTAAAGCAACAATGAAAGCAATGGCAACAACTTCAGGAGCTGCAATCTTTGACCAAGCAGACAATTTGAAGCTTTCATTCTTGAATGCAGATTTAATTGATGTAGATAAAGTTCTTGTTGAAACAACAGCAGGTGGAGACACTATTGCTACTGGCGACAGAACAGGTGCAGTAACTGGTAATATTCAAACATTCTACACAAAGGGAATGTTTGCTACTTTAGTATCTGGAGCTGGTACAAGAAATGTATCTGCTGATACAGCAACATTGACTGATACCTACACAGGTTCTGTTACTTTTGATGTTACTGCTATAGGTGAAGATATCTACCTTGATAAAAGTTCTGAACACGATCCTTCAATAGCTGGTTTACCAGTTGTAGCTGGACAAGGTATTGAGTATTATATAGCTAAAGGTGGATCAATAGCAGACGCAGCAGCTACTGGTTATACCGTTACTGGTATGACAGATATTCTTACTGCTGAAGGAGTTACAACTTACGACACAACAACAGACTTTGTTGTTAAAGAAGGAACAACTCGTCGTTTCAAGTTGACAGCTACTGTAGGTCTTAATACTGCAGGCACAGATGGAGATGATTACTACCAAGTAAAACTTGCTTCTATCAACTGGGCAGCGGCTGATGCTACTGCAGATAAATTCTATACAATTAATCTTACAGACTTTATCTCACCAGTTTCTTCATCTGCTATAAGTGACTACGCTCTTTAATTAGAAGCTAGTTTAACTTTTAAGGAAGTTAGTTATGGTTAATACGCCTTAAAATGTATTCCTCCACAACCTTTCAAAAGTTGAAAGGTGTGCAGGTTAGAAAAAAACTTAGCTTTCTAGGTGGTCGAAAACCTAGTAGCAACAAAAAAACCACCCTTTACCGGGTGGTTTTTTGTTGTTTAAATTCTCCTCTTGAGGAGTACCCGAAGGGGGAGGTGGAAATGCATCCACCCCGTCTCGCAAGCGAGCCACCCCTCAAGAGGGGAATAATTCAGTTTGCATTTTTTATTTATATTGTGATATACTTTATTTATGACCACAATAACAATACCAAAAACTAAATATATGCATTTATTGAAGCGTCAAGAGAAGGTTGAAGCAGAGTTGGATTTTCTAAAAAAGATAGTTTTATCTGATGATGAAAAATTTATTCGACCCCAAGTTCTAAAAAGGTGGGAACGGATAAGCAATGATATGGATAATGGAAAAGGTTTATTTTTTGACTCTGTCATAGAAATGAAAAACTGGCTCAAAAATTTACACAACAACTAACCTTTATGTCTCAAGATATACTCAAGGTTGCTTATTCAATTGAATTTGAGAAAATTCTAAAACGTATTTCCAAGAAAGACAAAAGGATTCTTGATTATCTTGAAGTTCAAATAGAAAAGACTATTCGTTTTCCTGAAATTGGGAAACCTCTTCGCTATACCCTAAAGAACCGACGCAGATTAGATGTCGGTTCCTTTGTTTTGATCTATGAATTTAGTGAAAACGAAGTTCGTTTTATTGATTTTGACCATCATGATAAAATTTATAAAAAATATAAGTTCAAATACAAATAAATCTCTTTAATACGCTTTAAAAAGTATTCCCAACACAACTTATAAATATAAGTGTGTGGGTAAACCTCCACAACCTTTCAAAAGTTGAAAGGTGTGCAGGTAGAAAAAATTTAGCTTTTTAGATGCCTGCCCGCTTTGGGAGGGGTCGAAAACCTAGTAGCAAACAAAAAACCATCCTTTACTGGGTGGTTTTTTGTGTTTGTAGACTCGCAATAACCGTTCTTGTGAAATCTTGCGAAATATATTGCATTAAAATTATCATTTGATATAATGGAAGTATGAAGAAAAATTTACAGAAAATAGACAATTTGTCTAATAATTTTAGTAAAATAATACAGTCTTTTAGGGACAAGTGGGTTGCTGTGCCTAACGATTATTCAGAGGTTATAGCTAGCGCTGATACTTTAAGTGGAGTTATGGAAAAAATTAAGAAAGATAGTACCTTGAAAGTATTTAAAGTAGTTTCTTTGGATATGATTTATTCTCCTTTTACTCTATGAAATATAAATATCTTACTGTCTTAACCAATGATCCAAATGGTAAGCATTTCCGTCGTCCAGTCGTGGATGTGGAAATTTTTGGTCCTACTAGAAGTATTAATACTTTTGCTCTTTTAGATTCCGGAGCAGATAATTGTCTTTTTAATTTGGAATATGCTAAAGCTATAGGAATAGACTTAGCAAAATGCCAAAAGGGTATTACTATTGGGGTGGAAGGTGGTAGAAAGGAGATATATTTAACCGAGATTGAAATTAAAGTAAAAGATTTAGGGAAAATAAGGATACCTGTTGCTTTCATAAATAGTAATTCTGTAAATGGTCTTCTCGGCCAGATAGGTTTTTTTGATCTAAATCGTATTAAATTTGAAAGAGATCATAATATTTTTGAAGTTAATCCAATAAAATAAAAGTTAAATGCTTGAGTTAATACGCCCCAGCCCGCATAGCTACGCTTCAAGCGTTACTGGCAGGTTAAAAAGTATTCCCAACACAACTTATTAATATAAGTGTGTGGGTGAACCTCTACAACCTTTCAAAAGTTGAAAGGTGTGCAGGTAGAAAAAAACCACCCTTCTGGGTGGTTTTTTTGTTGACCTCACCCCCCTAACCCCTCTCCATTTTATTAAAATGGAGAGGGGAGGAATGCGAAGCAGGAGGGGTGAGGTGTATTTGCATTTTTTATTTTGCTTGTGATATACCCGCTACACTTATTTTTTTTGACTTTTAATAAGTGTGGGGGTATACTATAAATATGAAAAATATAATTCAATTTCAAGTTTCAAAAGGGGATATGTACTATGTAGCGGAAGGTGTTTCTGTGCCTATTGTAACTCAAGCCAAAACCCTTGATAAATTAAAGACCAATATAGAAGAAGCGGTAGAACTCCATTTTCGTGGAGAAGATGTGGCAGATAGGGAATTTTCTAATACACCCTCAATCTTTTTTAGTATGGAGATGCCAACTCGTATCTATGCCTAAGCTGAAAGTCTTATCAGGGAAAGACGTCATAAGTATTTTAGGAGATTTTGGTTTTCTTGTTTTTGATCAAGAAAGTAGTCATGTCAAATTGCGTAGAATTTTTCATAATCAAAAACAGACTCTAACAGTACCAAATCATAAAGAAATAGATAGTGGTACGCTCAAAGCGATCTATCGTCAAGCCTCAAGATACATTTCCGAATCAGAATTGTTTGAAGTTTTTTATAATTGAATCAAAAAAGCCGTCTTAATGACGGCATCTTTGTTGTACTCGCTTGCGGCGTATGGAATTCCTTTAGCCGAATAAACTTTACAGTTCACGAGTACATTGTCAATATACTATATTTTACCTTAAAAAGCAACAGGGTGTGGAAAACTAATTTACCACCTAAACCTCTCTAGAGAGTACTAACGAGGGGAATTTCCTTCTCCAGTAATCTGGGGAAGGTGTAGGATGGGGAAAAAGTTATTAACAGGTATGTAGTTGTTAATTACTTTTTTTATTTGTGCTATAATATAATGTATAAATTTCCACTGAAGGTCGTTTTGGTGGTGAAATGTTTTATTGTTATTTTTATTATATAAATATTGTTATTATTATTAATCAATTTATAAAATTACTTGTCCCGTTAGAAATTAACAAAACGGGTTAGTATTTATAAAATAAAAGTTATGTTTCTTTATCTATCTTAGGATAGTTTACGGATATCATAATTTCTTTCGGGATGAAATTTAATTTAAAAAATGTTTTCTTATCGGTCGGAATCTTTGCCTTCACTTTGGCATTAGTTGGAGCTCTTTCAACAAACAAAGCAGAAGCTTTCGCAAGAACTGCATCTGTCACAGGTAACTGGGCAGACACAGCTACATGGGGAGGGAACTCTGTTCCTACTTCTTCTGATACTGTAACGATTAACGCTGCAGTTGTTGTTACTATCAACACAGCGGGTGCTGTAGCAAGTACTGTTACTCTTGTTGACCCAGTAAATGCTGGTAACGGTATAACTATCGCTAGTCCTGGTACTCTTGTTGTTACGGGTGCTATTACTTATGCTGGTTCTTCAGGAACTGGGCACACTACTGTTGCCGTAGCCGATGGTGCACTTACAGTTGCAAATGTTGTTCTTACTGACATTATTACTGCTGGTGGCGATAGTGTTCTTAGTGTTAGTACAGGTTCAATTATAACTACTGGCACAGGAATCGCTATGACTGCTGTTGACACAGTTGATGCTCAATTGCTTGCAACTAGTACAGGATCAATAACTTTTCAAGGAACAGGAACTCTATCAGCAACCGGAACACCAACAGTTACCCTAAACGCTGCTTCCACTGTTAACTACTCTGGTGCTGCACAAACCGCTTTTGCAACTACATACGGTCATCTTAGCCTAAGTGGTACTGGAGCGAAAGTAATGACGGGAGTTACAACTATTGCCGGTAATTTTTCTATGAGTGGTACAGTGACTGCAACACCAGTTATTACAACCATAGGAGGTAATGTGAGTATTACAGGAACAGCTCAAATGACAACAGGAGCTAATGATGCAGTTACCGGAAGCTTAACAGTAGGAACTGGAGCTGCTTTGCACCTAGGAGGCTTCACTCTTGGTATCGGAACAACTTCATCTATTACTGGAACTGTAGATTCAGTGACAGTAGCAACTGGTACTAAAACTTTTACTGGTCTAGTTACTATAAATTCTGGTGGAGTCTGGGATCTTTCTGGATTTAGTCCACTCACAGCTTTCGGCGCAGGTATAACAAACAATAGTGCTACTCTAATGAACAATGGAGCACATGCTTCTGCTGTAACATTAGTTGGAAACATAGGAGGAACTGGTTCTATAACTTTTGGTGGTCCATTAACAATTTCAAGTGGAACAACTACAAACAATAATACTGGAACAGTTACAGTCACAGGTACTTTGACCCTTACTGGTGCTTGGACACAAGCAGCTGGTTCAAGTCTTACTCTTCTCGCTACAACTGCAACTGCTGGTGCTGGAGTTTTGACAACCACACTTGCTAACACAGTAACTTATGGTGGTGGTACGCAGACGCTTAATGCAACTGCAGCCGGTTACTACAATCTTACTTTAACTGGTACTGGGGCAAAAACATGGACAGCTAATAATGATGTTAGTCAAACGTTGACAGTTAATACTGGTTCTACAATTACTTTGGTTGATAATCTTATTCTTGCTAATAAACTTTATTTTGGAACAGCTTATCAAAAGAAAGGTACTTGGGGAGCCGTTGCTGCAACTGCAACTCACGAGACTAATACACAATTTACTACTGGGGTAAATCAATTTATGACTGTTACTCTTGGTAAAAGTACAACCGTTCAACAGGATGGGACTACAGTTACAACTTGTGGTTCTAATTACACTTTAGTTAGTGGTGTTTGTACAGTCACAACTTCAGTAGTTACTCCCGTAGTAATTCCAGTTGTTGAACCAGTAGTAGATTCAGGATGTTCTAGTGGAAATGCTTACAATTCTTCTACAGGAGCAGTATGTGTCAACAATGCAACTGCTGAAATTCCAGGATGTGGAAATAGAAATACTGGATTCAGCTCAGCATCAGGTGTTTCTTGCGCTCAAAATAAAGTAGTAGCACAAGAACAAACACAGATACAAGAACAAACTAAAACAACTTACAACTTTGGTACTTCAACGCTAAAGAATGGAAGTGCAGGTAGTGCAGTTGTTGAACTTCAGAAATTCCTAAATGCAAAACTAAATCTTGGTTTAGCATTAGATGGTAAACTAGGTCCAAAGACAATTGCCGTAATAAAGAAATGGCAAAAAGCGAATGGTCTAGTATCCGACGGCTTAGTCGGTCCAGCTACTAAAGCAAAAATGTATTCAATGGAATAAAGAGTTTCCCCTAAGCTGGGCTTAAGGGAAAGAATTAAAAACCACTCCGACGGGGGTGGTTTTTAATTTTGTCATTTTAAATTTCCCCTAAACCTCTTTCGGACGTCCAACGTCCGACAACAAAAAACCACTTGGTTTTGTAATTCTCCCCTACCCGAGGGGTAGGGGAAGGAGGAATCTCTTTCGTCTTTCGGACGTCCAACGTCCGACAAACATTGGGAATAGGGGAGATTCTTTATATAAAAACCACCTTATTGGGTGGTTTTTTGTTGTTTGAAGAAGAAAAAATAAAGGGCATTTCTTCGTAGCAACGAAGAAATGCCCTTTGATGTATTATCTTCATATAAACAACATTATTGATAATTTATTATATAATGTGCTAGACTGTTAATATGAAGATTATCTTTTCAAATCATTCGAAGGAACGTATTTCTGAAAGAGGAATTTTAATTTCAGATATTAAAAATGCAATTGTTTCCCCGACCTCTAATTTATGGTCATATCCTCCGACACAAAAAGTACAGAAGATTATAAAAAGAAAAACATTAGAAATTGTTTTTGAACAAAAAGGTCAAATTATTATTATAATTACAGCTTATTATTTATGAACACAAAATATGATAAAATTGCAGATGCACTTTATGTTAAATTTAAACAAGGTAAAATTGTTAAGACTCTTCGACTTGAAAACCACTTAATAGTTGATTTAGATAGTAAATCAAATATATTGGGTATAGAGCTTCTTAACGCTAAATCTCAACTTGCACCATCTTTTATAAAAGAATCTTTAATAAAAGGAGGAGTTAAACAATCTGCTTTTGCTTAATATGTTTTGTTGAACTTCAGAAATTCCTAAATGCAAAACTAAATCTTGGTTTAGCATTAGATGGTAAACTAGGTCCAAAGACTATTGCCGTAATAAAGAAATGCCTGCCCGTCCTCTGGCGGGGCAAAAGGCTAATGGCTTAGTAGCAGACGGTTTAGTCGGTCCAGCTACTAAAGCATTGATGAATAAATAATTCATAAAATTATTTAACTAAAAACCACCCAATAGGGTGGTTTTTAGTTTTGTCATTTTAAATTTCCCCTAAACCTCTTTCGGACGTCCAACGTCCGACAACAAAAAACCACTTGGTTTTGTAATTCTCCCCTACACGAGGGGTAGGGGAAGAAGGAATCTCTTTCGGACGTCCAACGTCCGACAAACATTGGGAATAGGGGAGATTTTTATATTGGGACTCGCAAGAACGGTTCTTGCGAAATATTGAGTGGTTTTTGTTTGTTGTTTGCAAGTTTTGTTTAGGTTGTGGTATAATATGGGTATGAAAAAAGTTATACAATTTTCTGTTACAAATGAAGATGGTATGTATGTTGCTTCAGGAGTAAATGCGCCAATTGTTACTGATGGCAAAACATTTGAGGAACTCGAAAAAAACATTGGGGAGGCTGTTTCTTTGTATTTAGAAGAAATGGTAGATGAAACAGAAAATAGTTTTGTTAAAAATCCTGCAGTGGTTGCAAACTTTGAGTTCAACATTCCTTCTTATGCCTAACAAGCTAAAAACTAGTATTTCAGGTAAAGAAGTGATAAAGTTTTTTGAATCATATGGTTTTGTAGTTGCAAGAACACAGAGCAGTCATGTAATTATAAAAAGGATTATTGATGGACATAAACAGGTCTTGGTTATACCTAATCACAAAATTGTCTTAAAAGGCACATTAAAGGCAATTGTGAATCAGTCAGCACAATATATTTCTTTAGATGAATTACACAGTTTCTTTTATACGGAGTAAATTATAAAAATTAAATGGATAAATTAACAGGTTATTTTTCGAAAGATGAAATATGTGACCAACACGCAAGCACTCAAGGGTATGAGTCTTGTTGTACTTGTAAAAATGATGATCTGAATGATAAAAGAATGTGTCTTCAGGCAAAAGAAAAGAAAAAGTATAGCAAGAATGGGTCTTTCTACAATCAATAAACTTAGCTTTCTAGATGCCTACCCGCCTTGGGAGGGGTAGGGGAAATAGCATTTTTTTGTTATCCACAGAGTTTTTAAATCGTATCATTTAGGCTCTATAATCGTATCATTTTGATACGATTGTCTACTTCCGAGAAGGTTCGACCTCCTCCAGTTATTCACACCCCACAGGTTTAAATCTGTAGCAAAAAATCACCTTATTGGGTGGTTTTTTGTTGTTTGCAATATTTATTTTGCTTGTGATATACTATATTTATGAATATTCAAAAATGTGACATTTGTAAAAAGAATTTAAAAGATGAATCAGTAAAAGCTGGTTTTGGTTTTTATAGTAGCAAAGATTTTTGTTTAAATTGCGGAAAACCAGTGTTAGATTTTTTAAAGAAACATAAATTTATAGATAAAGAAAACAAAAAAATAAAATGATTAATAAAAAAGAAAAAAAAATAACAAATGTAGAACTTCTTCAATCAATAAATAGAAGTTTTTCTAAGATTGAAGCAAAAATGGCTACCAAAGAAGACCTAAAAAATTTAGAAGAAAAAATGAGTGGAAAGTTCGAAGGAGTTAACAAAAGAATAGATGATATATCAATGAATAGGGTCAAATATGAAGATCATAATAAACTAAAAACAAGAATGGATTTTGTAGAAGAAAAACTTGAAATAAAAAAGTCGTATTAATTATTGTAGAAAAATAGCCCTAGCACTTCCGCCCCAGAGGCGAACAAATAACCCCACTAAATCTTGGTTTAGCATTAGATGGTAAACTAGGTCCAAAGACTATTGCCGTCATAAAGAAATGCCTGCCCGTCCTCTGGCGGGGCAAAAGGCTAATGGCTTAGTAGCAGACGGTCTCGTCGGTGCAAAAACAAAAGCATTGATGAACTCAATGCAATAATCTTTCCCAAACCCCTTCCCAGAAGTCAGACTTCTGGGAAATAGGAATCAAAAACCACCCGACGGGGTGGTTTTTGCTTTTGTCATTTTAAATTTCCCCTAAACCTCTTTCGGACGTCCAACGTCCGACAACAAAAAACCACTTGGTTTTGTAATTCTCCCCTACACGAGGGGTAGGGGAAGGAGGAATCTCTTTCGGACGTCCAACGTCCGACAAACATTGGGAATAGGGGAGATTCTTTATATAAAAACCACCTTATTGGGTGGTTTTTTGTTGTTTGAAGAAGAAAAAATAAAGGG
>JBAZOQ010000006.1:0-54476 GCA_041648595.1 Minisyncoccota bacterium
TAAATTACAGAACACCAGAAGAAGCATTCCAAAAAGAGATTTTAAAACAAAAAAAACCACTGAATTGTGGTATTATTAGAGAAAGATTATTAACTAGTTAGTGTTCGGATTCGGGGGTGTGGGTAGCAGAGCATATCTTTCTATAAGATACTATCTTTATATAAAAAGTCAATAGCCAAAACAAAAAATAAGAAAAACCTATAAATAACAAGATTTATTTTATATCAAGAATTTTTACTTTAAAGAAAGGCTGACGATGACCATTTCTTTTTAAATAACGAGATTTTTGTTTATATTTTATAACCATCACTTTTCTAGAACGGCCAATTCCTACAATAAGAGCATCAACATCAGCACCCACGATATAAGGTGTACCAATAGTAGTATTTTTACCATCATCTACAAGAAGAACTTTATCAAAAACAACCTTGTCCCCGACTTTGTATTCTCCCTTCATTTTTTCAATAGAAACAACATCATCTTTTGAGACTTTGTACTGTTTTCCACCTGTTTGTATAACTGCAAATTTCATATATTCCATATTATATTAATTTTGTTGAAAAAGCAAGCCTAAGGTGTTATAATAAGCTTTATATGCAAACAAAAATTATTGAAAGATATTTTTTCTTCATTTTATTATTCGCTACTTTTATTTTCTCTTTTTTTATTTTTCGCCCTTTTTGGATAGTACTTGTTCTAGGTGCTTCTTTCTCTATAGTTTTATACCCTATTTATGAATGGCTAAATAAAAAACATCTTCCAAGTTGGCTTTCTGCTTTTCTTGTTGTATTTTTTTTCACTATAATAATTTGTGGCCCCTTATTTGGTATGGGAGTAATAGTTTTCAATCAATCTCAAGATTTATATAATACAATTATAAAAGGTGGAAATGTTACCCCTTTTCTTAATTCAATAAATGAATCAATAAATAAAGTATTGCCCCAAGGTATAACCTTTGACATAGGTCAAAAAATTTCTGAGTCTATATATTTTTTATCAAACAATATAGCAAAAATATTCAGTACCACTCTTTCTACAATGGTTTCTTTTTTCCTTATGCTTCTTTCTATTTTTTACTTTTTAAAAGATGGAGCGCAATGGAAAAAATCTTTAATACGACTAAGTCCTCTATCTGACGCAAATGATCAAAAAATTATTTCAAGACTTTCTTTAACAATAAATGGAGTAATAACAGGAAGTATTTTAATTGCCTTAATACAAGGTATACTAATGGGCATCGGACTTGCCTTTTTTGGTGTTCCATCACCTGCCTTATGGGGTGTCGTAGCAGCTATCGTTTCTTTAATACCTACAATAGGCACAGCTTTTGTTTCCGTTCCATCTGTTATCTTTTTATATACAACAGGACATACATTAGAATCAATAGGATTACTAATATGGTCAGCTTTATTGGTTGGAATGATAGATAATTTTTTAAGTCCAATTATAGTTGGTAAAAAAATAAATATTCCACCATTTTTGATTCTATTTTCTGTTTTAGGAGGAATAGTTCTTTTAGGACCTGTAGGTGTTTTGATTGGCCCACTTTCTGTAAGCTTACTTTATACATTAGTTTCAATATATAGAAATGAATTTAAACAAGAAAATAATTCTTAATTAATTTAAATATGTCATTAAAATTCTACAATACTCTCTCAAGAGAAAAAGAAAAATTCATACCTATTGATTCAAAAGAAGTCAAAATGTATTCTTGTGGCCCTACTGTTTACAATTACCCTCATATTGGAAACTATAGAGCCTATATTTTTGCAGATATCTTAAAACGTGTTTTGACATATGAAGGCTTTAATGTAAAACACATAATGAACTTGACTGATATTGATGATAAAACTATTTTAAATTCACAAAAAGAAGGAAAAACACTTAAAAAATTTACTGAATTTTATAGTGAAGAGTTTTTTAAAGATGAAAAAATTCTTAATATATTAAGCCCAAATAAATTTACGAAAGCTACAGATTATGTTGATGAAATGGTTAATATTATAAAAAAACTAATGGAAAATGGTTTAGCTTATAAGAGTACAGACAACAGTATTTATTTTGATATAAAAAAATTTAAAAATTATGGGAAACTTTCTCATCTTGTTTTAGAAGAACAGAAAGAAAATGCATCTGGAAGAATAAAAACAGATGAATATGAAAAAGATAATATTCAAGATTTTGCTCTTTGGAAAGCATGGGATGAAAAAGATGGAGATATTTTTTGGGAAAATGAATTAGGAAAAGGAAGACCTGGTTGGCATATTGAATGTTCTGCCATGTCTATGTCAAATTTAGGAGAACAAATAGATATCCATACTGGTGGTGTAGATAATATATTTCCACATCATGAAAATGAAATAGCTCAATCAGAAGGTGCTACAGGAAAACAATTTGTAAAATATTGGATGCATAATGAATGGGTATTAGTAGATCAGAAAAAAATGGCAAAATCATTTAATAATTTTTATACTTTAAAAGATGTTTTAGATAAAAATATTAATCCACTAGCTTATAGATTTTGGTTATTAATGGCTAATTATAGAACTAGAGTAAACTTCGTCTGGGAAGTCCTAGAAGGTGCTGAAATAGCCTTAAAACGCCTTTTTAAGCTCTATATTGAGCTTGGAAACGATATCGGTGAGATAAGCCAAAAATACCAACAAAAATTTAAAGAATATATAGAAGACGATCTTGACACACCAAGAGTACTTTCTCTTCTTTGGGATTTGGTAAAAGATGACACAGTTTCCCCTGCTGATAAAAAAGCAACAATTTTAGATTTTGATAAAGTTTTAGGACTTGATTTTGAAAACATAAAAGAAGAAAAGATTCCAGAAGAAATTAAAAAATTTGTTGAAGAACGTGAGCAAGTTCGAAAAGATAAAAATTTCAAAAAATCAGATGAATTAAGAGCTAAAATAAATTCTTTGGGTTATGAAATAAAAGACTCCTCTGAAGGTCCACAAATTTCTAAGATTTAAAATAAAACAGCTCATTCAAAAGAATGAGCTGAACTAAAAAGATAACTTTTAAAATTCTTTTTTAAATGCAAAGAACAAGCATTTTATAACATATGGTACAAAAATTGAACTATCAACTTTTTGATTAAAAGTAGAAACGGCATCGTCAATTTCTTTTAACCCTATTGGAAAAAAGATTTCCTGCCTAATATTCATCTTTTTAATTACATAATCAAGGAGAGGATTAAAGTTTTGAACAATTCTCTCTTTTACTTCCTTGTAAGGAATTTCTTTATAATAGAGAACAAGTCCTGAAAAATAAAGGTCTTCCTTAGTATAGACATAACCATTTATTAATTCCTCTAGTTCTAGAGATAAATCCTTTTCAGAAACGATCAATTTATTACTTTTCATAGCAAGCCTCTCATATTTATTTGACAAATTTATTTAAATAAAGAATAACATATCTTATTTTTCTGTCAATTTCTGCATAAAAAATTATTTTGCAAAAAAGATTACAATTTAGTACTATTAAACGCATATGATAGATAGAATAATAAATACAAAAAATATAAAAGAAGCTGATGTAGTCTTATTAAGTGCTCCTTATGAACATAGTGTATCTTTCATGGGAGGTACAGCAAAAGGTCCTAAAAAAATTATAAATTGTTTAGATAATAATCTAGAACTTTTTGATGTTGAATTACATTGTGAACCAGCAAAAAAAATAAAAACAGCACATATAGAAATTACTGAATTAAATAAATTAATTCCAGAAAAAGCAGTTCAAAAAATAAATTCTGAATATCAAAAATTATTAAATGATAATAAATTTGTGATTATGTTAGGAGGAGAACATACAGTATCATTTGGAGCTCTTGAAGCAATTTCAAAAAAAGAAAATCCAAAAGATATAACTATATTACAAATAGATGCTCACCAAGATCTTCGTGACAACAATAGTGATTACAGCGAAGATAATGATAAATTTGCACATTCTTGTGTGATGCGTAGAATACATGAACTCGGCTTCCCTATTGTACAAGTAGGAATCAGAACATATTCAAAATACGAATATGAATATTGGCAAAAAAATAAAAAAACAATAACAGTTTTTGAATGGAATAAAAAAGAAATTCCAATAAATACAATATTGAAATCAATAAAAACAAAAAAAATTTATATTACAGTTGATGTAGATGGTTTTGATCCTAGCTTTATGCCAGGCACAGGTACGCCAGTCCAAGGAGGATTAAATTGGTATTATGGTTTGGATTTAATTGAAAAAGCTATTGATAAAAAAGAATTAGTTGGAGCTGATATTGTGGAAGTTTCTCCACAACGTGATTCAGTTCTTACAGAATTTGGAGCAGCACTTATTTGCTATAAAATGATGGCTCATAAATTTAAGAAGAAGCTTCTTTCTTAAGAATCTTCTTGCGTAAAATAGCAAAACTAATTATTGTATTAATCACTATAAAATAAATACCTAAAGAATATATAGAAAAAATCCATTCTTTTATTATTAATAACCCTAAAATATTATTTAATATACCAACTATATATACATAAGATGACTCTGTTTCTGGAAATTTCCATGATTTTACAATAGTAGGAATAGCAGCTAAACCATCGCTAAGAATTACAAAAATAATAGATATCTCAATATTGTGTGTCCAAACATATAAACCTAAAGCTATTAAAGATAAAAAACCACATATTGAATCAAATAAAGTAATTTTCCAATAACCATTTTTCAAATATAAAGAATAAACCATAACTAAAAAAGGTCCAAAGCCCATCATAAATACAGGCAAAACTGAAAGTCCGGCACCTGCCTTCAATTGGAAAAACACACCAATAAAAGGTGCCAACATCCAAATAAACCAAGAAACTAAATTTGGTTTAGCATGTCCTAAAAACATACTTCTCAAATAAGAAATTTCTCCTATCAAATTTAACAAAACTCCAATGTAAATTATATTTTCTGGTAACATATTTTTTAATACACCTCTTTATTATAACAACTCTCACAATAAACTATCTCAGGACGGTCTGGAGAATAACTAGTCTCAAATTCATTACTACATCCTTCTTTCATACATTTTCTGTGCCATAAATCTAATGCTGGCATAACTTTAAATCTTTCATAATGTCTACAATTTGAACATAAAATAGGCAATGGTATATTGTGTTTTTTATAGAACTTAAATTCATAATCTGTTATACGAAAAGCGGCACTACACTGATAACTACAATCTCCTTTATGAGCACATCCCAAAACTTCTTTTAAAATATTTTCACTTACATTGTCTATATTATCTGGAATTTTTTCTGGGATAACTGTAATTTCAAATTTCTTTGTATTTAAATGACGCCATGGATATCCTTTTTCTTTGGCAGTATCTTCTGTAATAGGAAAAAATTCTTGGGCCAGAGTTTCATTATAAGCCCAAGGTGATAACTCTATTGGAAAAAATTCACCATATTTATAAATCCTACCCATATTGTCAACAAAAGGATTGGAGTTCATTTGTTTAATAATTTCTTCGCGAAATTTTTTATATTCTTCTTCAGAATAAACTTTATTCAGAATTGCGTTTTCTGTATTTACAAGAGAGATACAACCAAACAAATTAGAACAATTTCTGCAAGATTCTGTATAATCAGCATTTCTCACAGAATCCATTGCGGAATAACTAAATTTGACATTGTAATCATGTAACGCACCTGTTGTATATTCATAAAGTAATTCTGACCATCCACCATAATCAAAATCCATAGAATCTTTAATATCAAAAGCCCTATAACAATATCTCACATTTTCTATGTTATAAATTTCAAAACAATTTTTACCATTTTTTACATTTAAAAGATTATTGCCTGTAACATTCACGCATTTATTAATATTTCCAAAACGATAAATAGCTTTCTTTTTTATCTCATCAAATTTTTCTAATAAAACTTGGCGAGAAACTCTACTTTTCAAATCAAATTTTTCTATTTCCTTAAAATATTCTTCTTTCTTATATTCTTTATTATTGATACAAAATTGTTTATTTCTTAAATTATAAGAAAAAAAACAGTTACTACAATTTACGCAATCAACCAAATAATAAGAGTCTACGCAGCTCCGACATAGTAAAAGATACTGTGAATTATAATTACTCTGCGCTTCAACATTTTCATATAAACTTTCAGATCCATTTATAATATTTAAACAATCTACAATATCTTTAGATTTATCAACTGATTTTGAATAAAAAATATTCTCTGAATTCTTTACAACAGAGACAGACAAATAAACATTTTTTGATTCTCCGACCATATTTGAGTAATCTGAATCTAAGCAGTTTCTCTGCCACATAGCCAATCTTGGAACAACATTAGATAATTCTTTATATTGTTCAAAAAATGACTTAGATATATCATATTCTCTACCATAAGAAACTGGATCCCACTTGTCTCCATACCAACATTCTCGACAATAGACAGGGAAAGGAGAAGATTCATTATATATTGCAATAATATTTTTATTGCATAAATCACAAATACGGCGATATAACGCTCGTTCATTTCGCCAAACAAAACGTCTTTGTCTTCTACACTCTGGGCAAAAAGTAGGTGGGGGGACTTTTATTTTTTCATAAAAATTAAAATCTTCTGGCTCTATTGTAAAGTCTTTTTTGCAGTTTTGACAGATTTTAGTTTCGTTTTGATATTCCACTTACTTTTTACTTTATGAACTTTATAAACTTTCTACTACCTTATATTCCCTCCTTTTTAAGTTGTTCAATAATTTCACGAGATTTACGAGAAAGTCTTTCAGGCAATTTTATTTTAAGTTTAATTAATAAATCTCCACGTTTACTTTTTGAAGAAGGTACACCCTTACCTTTCACACGAAGAATTTCATTGATAGATACACCTTCTGGAATTTTGACACTTATATCTCCATCTAATGTTTTTATAGGATATTCTGTACCCAAAAGAGCATCTGAGAGTTTCAAATCTAAATTCATAACTAAATCGTTACCTTCTCTTTTAAATATTGCATGTGGCGTAATATTTATTTTTATATAAAGATCTCCAGGTGTTCCTTTTGCAATAGCTTCACCACCACTAGTCATCCTTATCATTTCACCATCTCGAATACCAGCAGGAATATTTAAAGAAACTTCTACTTCTTTTCGTAATACTCCTTTACCTTTACAATTTTCACATTTTTCTTTTGGAACCTCTCCAGATCCTAGACATTCTTCACAAATTTTTGTACTTGAAATATTTCCCAAAATAGTTCTTTTTACTTCACGAACTTTACCTTGACCATTACAATATTTACAAGTCTCCAACCTTGTCCCAGGTTTAGCACCAGAATTATTACAAACAGAACAATTAGAAGTTTTAGTAATTAAAACTTTTCTACTAACACCAAAAATTGATTCAGAAAAAGAAATCTGAATTTCTGTAGATATATCTCGTCCACGCCTAGCTTGTGTTCTTCCTCCACCCATACCAGACCCACTGAAAAAATCACTAAAAATATCATTCAAATTTCCCATATCAAAACTTGAGCCAAAATCTGCACCACCACCATTTGAGAATCCCGAAAAATCAAAACCTTCAAAACCACTTTGTCCTGCTCCTCCATATCCTCCCTGTCCCATGCTTTCAAATTGAGATCCAAATTGATCATATTTTGAACGTTTGCTATCATCCGAAAGTACTTGATAAGCCTCATTCACTTGTTTGAACTTTTTTTCGTCTCCTTCTTTTTTGTCAGGATGATATTTATGGGCTAATTGATAAAAAGCCTTTTTTATCTCATCTTTTGAAGCCCCTTTATTTACACCCAAAATTTCATAATAATCTTTACTCATAAGGGTATTATATCATAGGTTCTGCTTCTTGAGAATTATTCTTTTTTTCTTCTTTTTCCTGAATTTCTTCTTCAACTTCTTCTTTACCTGATTTTTTCTTGCCCTTTCCTTCAATAATAGCTTTTTCTTCTGTACTTCTTATAATAGTTGCTTCTTCTTCCATAATAAGTTTTTGGGCATCATCTTTTGAAATTGAATATTTTCTACGAGATGCTTCAATTATTTCATCTCTATATGATGGATGTGTTGGAGGAAGAACTCTGAGAGTCTCTGCAGAAAACGGATCATAAGATTCTCCATCTATCGTCATTTTTATATAAAATTCTGCAACTGCTAGATTAATCATATCTTTAACTTCAAAAACAGGAGCAAATTCAGGTTTCATTTTTACTGCATCTTCTCCACCAATACGAAAAGTAATAACACTACCACAATTACCAAGTACCGCTTGATGGACTTTTGGTAGAATTTGACCAACATATTGATGAGCAATAGTTAAATTTAGAGCATATTTTCTAGCTTCTGATAAAATATTTTCAAATGTCTGAGTAACTACGTTTTGAAACTCATCTACATATAGATAAAAATCTTTACGATCTTTTTCTGGAATAGCAGCACGCTCCATTCCAGCTTGTTTTATTTTTGTTAAAAACATTGAACCTAAGAAAGAAGAATTTTCTTCTCCTAATCGTCCTTTTGAAAGATTAATTAATATTATTTTCTGCTGATTCATAAGTTCGCTGATATCTATTTTATTTTGTTTTTGGCCGAAAATATTTCTAAGTAATGGATCTGAAAGAAATTGTCCAAGTTTATTTACAAGCGGAATAATAGCATCTGTATCAAATTTTTCAGACCAGTCCGCAAATTCTATAGCGAAGAATCTTTTGACCATATCGTCTGTAATATATTCGACTACTTTCTGTCTATAATTCCTATCTGTCAACATTGATATCATTCCACGCATCGTCGCATGTGGATAATCTAATAATGCCAAACAGGTAAAACGAAAAACGTGCTCAAGACGTGGTGTCCAATTTGCTCCGAACTGTTTTTGAAAGACTTCTATAAGACCCTGTGTCAATTGAAACTTAAACAAAGGGTCAACATTTGCAAGAGGATTGAAAGAAGCTGGAAAATCTAAGTCTGTAGGATCTATAATACAGACATCCTCTATTCGTTCTTTAGGTATAAAATCAAGTATTGCATCTATCTCATCTCCGTGTGGATCAATAAGACAAATTCCATGATTATAAGTTATATCCTGACGCATAAAAAGCTCAAGCATTTTACTTTTACCAACACCAGATTTTCCAATGATATAAAGATGTCTCCTTCTATCTATTCTTTTAATACCAAAAATAAACTTTTTTTCTTCTAAAGAAGCAACATAATTTGTACGTCCAATAAAAGAAACCTCTTCAGGTTTTACTTTTCCAAATACTGGTAATTCTGGTGGAGGTGGAGCATATTTGATTATTTGCACTCGATTTAGTTTTGGCATATATATAGCTTATTTTACTACAAAATTAGCATAAATTCTACCTCACCCCTTTGCTTTTCCCCTCTCCTGTCAGGAGAGGGTTAGGGTGAGGTTAATATACCTCTTTATTATAACACTGCTCACAATAAACTATTTCTGGCCTGTCGGGAGAATAACTTGTTTCGAATTCATTTGGGCAACCGGGTTTCATACATTTTCTGTGCCAAACACGAGAAGGAGTACGAAGTGAAAAACGTTTTTCCAAACGACAAAAGAAACAATTTCTAGGTATGGGAATTTGCCATTTTTTATAAAAAGAAAGTTCATTTGGGATAATTTTATAATTTCTTTTACATTTAGTGCATTCTAAAATCTCATCTAAAATACTATTTGAAATATCGTTAATGTCTTCCGAAGTTTCTTTAAAAGTAGTTTTCCCTTTCGTTTGCTGTAAATTTTCTTGAAAACGAAGCCCGGAATTTATTATTTCATCCTTTGTCATCGGAAAAGATAAATTTGCCATTGATTCATTATAAGCAAACGGTGAATACTTCATTGGGAAAAACTCTCCCCATTCTCCTGTCTTTTTCATATACTCAATTATTCTTCCTTTTAAATTTTCATATTTTCCTTTGGAATATTGTTTATTAAAAATAGAATATTCGCCATGTTTTAATGCCACACAACCAAAGCAATTATTTGAAGATTGGCAAGATTCTGAATATAAAATATTCATACATTTCCAGGTGTAAATGGTAAATAAAGCCCGATTTGAATTATCAGGTGTTAATCCTTCATAACATTCCGAGAGTTGTCCGCCGACTGACAAATCATAACTATCTTTTTGAGTATCACCATTTTCTATATATTTACTATTTTCAGACTTTCTGTTGTGAAAAACATATTTAGAATTTTTACTATTTGTTAAATTATTCCCAATACAATTTAAGCAATTTCTAAAAGATGCATATTTTCTTGGTTTGGTTAATATAAAATTCTCAAATTCGACTCTTGCTTTTTCGCTTCCGCTGAAAGTTTCAAGTTTGTAAGATTTTAAGACTTTTTTGTATTCTTCTTTTGTATACTGTACATTTTTTATGCAGTATTTTTTATTTCGTAAATTAATACACAAAAAACAAGATTCACAACCACTACAATCGTAGCAAAAAGAGCAGTTTATGAGAGCTGAAGAATAATATACATTTCTGCAACCGAAACACTTTTCGCTATACATTGTTTCGTAAAGTCCTTCTCCCGTCCCCCAAATACCCATTGAGTCAACCGTGTCTTTTGCATCAGCGGCATAACAAAGATACATGCAATCTTGTATGTACCAAGCGACCATACACATATAGCAATTTTTGCCATAAGCAAAATCTTGTGTATATTCGCAGTTTTCACTGCCTATATTATTATCATTAAAAAGAGAAATAGATGGCACTTTTAAGCGAAACTCTGAAAACTGTTCAAAAAATGGGCGAGAAAAATCAAAATCTTGACTATAGGATTTCGGATTCCATTTATCACTCCACCAGCATTTATTACAATAAATAATTTGAGGATTATCAGGTGAATAAACCGAAATTATATTTCTTTTACATAAATCACATTTTCTATTATAGAAAATAAAATCGTTTCGCCAAGCTAATCTCCTCTGCCTTCTACACTCTGGGCAAAAAGTCGGCGGCGGAACGATAATTTTTTCATAAAATCCAAAATCGTCCGGCTCTATTGTGAAGTCTTTTTTACAATTTTGGCAAATTTTTGTTTCACTTTTATATTTCATAATCTATCATCTTTACTTACTCCAGTTTGTAAGGATATTGTTTCTAATACACTTCCTTGTTATAACAAGCTTCACAGTATATAATTTCAGGTCTGTCTGGTGCATAGGCTGTTTCAAATTCATTTTTACATATTCCTTCATGTATATGATTTTTTTTATCACACATACAAGATCTATGCCAAAGCTTCATTGGGTTACGTTTTTTTAACCTATTCTCGTGACGACAAAAGAAACAAAGCCTAGGTAATGGTACTCCTATTTTACGATATAAATTCAACTCATCTATTGTTATTTTATAAGCTCCACGACAATAGTTCCCTTTTCCTTTATTTTCACATTCAATTATTTCTTTAGTTATATAATCATCAACATTTTTTAAATCATCTGGAATATCTTTTAATTCAATTGTCTTTCCATATTCATTAACTTTTCTGTCACGCCATCTATAACCCATCTCCTTTGCACGTTCTTTAGAAATTGGAAAATAATCTTGTGCTTGAGTCTCATTGTAGCAAAAAGTTGAAAGCTCTGCAGGAAAAAATTCTCCATATTTATAGACAATTCCTCTTTTATCTATATATGGTACTTCATTCATTTGCTCTTTTATTTTAGGAATAAGATTTTCATATTCAACTTTCCCATATTGTTTATTTAAAATACAATATTTTTTACTTCTTAAACCATAACACCCAAATAAACTAGAACAACCATGACAATTAAATGAATATTCTACATCATTAGAACTATAAACCACACTCGTAAAAAAATTTCTAAAATTTCCTATTCCTGTATCAAAAGATTCATATACAAGCTCAGCCAATCCTATACCTGGACCAGAATCATAAACGTCTTTAACATTTATAGCCAACCAATGAGAATTTTTTGCATCTTCAACATTACCACTTATATCAAAACAAATTTTACAATTTTTAGCACCTTCTAAATTGTCACCAGTTGAATTCACTGTTTTTATTTGAACAGAAAAACGATGTAATGACTTCAAATATATTTCATTAAATTTATCCTTAAGTTCTAAAATAGTTTTGTGGCTATTTAAATTATATACTGCTAATTCACGATTATATTCTTCCTTAGAAAGCTGTTTATTCCACATACAATGTGACTTGTTGCGTAAATTACAACAACCAAAACAATTTGTACATCCTGTGCAATCATATAAAAAATAAGAATCAACACAGCTTTTACATTTAATGGAATACAGTAAATGATAACTATCTGAGCAAATGACATCTTCATAGCAAAGTTCTGAACGATGTAAAATATAAGAATCAGAACATTCTCTAGTTTCAGAAATTCTGTTTGAATAAAGTGTTTTTTCTATTTTCCAAGAAGCAGACGACATATAACTATCTTTACTTTCTTCTGCTACATTACAATAGTCACTATTCGTAGCTTTTATGTTTGATAAACATTGAATAGGAATTTGATTTATTAATTCCCTCCATTGCGAAAAAAAAGATTTAGAAAAATTATATTCTTTGCCATAGAATAATGGATCCCATTCATCACCCCACCAATATTTAGAATCATATACTACTAGTTTTTCATCTGGATGAATAAAAGAAATTAGAGTTTCATCATGACTTGGAGCGTCACATTTTCTTTTAAAAAAAGATATTTCATTCCTCCAACATAAACGTCTCACTGTGCGACATTCTGTACAAAATGTAGGTGGAGGAACCTTTATTTTTTCATAAAACAAAAAATCTTCTGACTCTATAATAAAGTCTTTTTTACAATTCTGACAGTTTTTTGTTTCATTTTTCATTTCTATTCCAAAATTTTTCTCAAAACATCTTCTGGAACTTCTTTTACCTTATCATTTTTTAACTCAGTTTTTTGTACAACTTCTTGAACCTTATCTGGTTCTGGTACTGGAATTGGGGTTGGGGTTGGGGTTGGGGTTTCAACTTCTGTAGACACTACTGTTTTTGAAATAAAATCCTTTAATGTATTCATACTCTCTTTACTAGCAGATCTATCATTAACCACATTACTAGATATTGGTTTTGTATTTTTTAATTCACTAAGAGATATTGACGGTATAACATCTGGTTTTTTTTCTTCTTTTTTTTCTTCACGTATTACATTTTGACTAGATATAGTTTTATTTTCTGAAAGAACTTTATTTAAAACTTCTTTGAGAGCTAAATTTTCCTTTTGAACAGGTTTATCTTTAATAAAAACTTTTTTAATAGAAGAAAATATTTTAGGAGCTAAAATTGGAATATTTTTAGAAAAAACTTTTTTATTTAAATCACTTTCTATTGGTTTATCTATTCTTTCTGGATATCTTTCAATATTTTCATTTCCATCTCCATCTTTTTGTTTAAATTCTATACCTAAATCAGCTAACGGTTTATAAAACTTTGTTTCATCTTGTTTAATTTGCTTTATTGACCCAGCAATAGGCTTTAATTCTCCAGACTTTATCTTTGCTATGCAATCTCTACAATATACGGCTCTACCTGGTTCTGGTTTAAATGGAACCATCGTATCCTTTTTACAAACAGAACATTGTGTAGCAAATTTCTCTACTCCACCAGTATCACTATCATTACCAATAGACATTCCACTCCAATTATTTATTTCCCTTTCAACTACCTCTTTTGATTTGCAATAAAGTGCACGAGAAGATTTTATAACTTCTTCTTCAATTTCTTTGTTACCAGATTTAACCATTGGCGGAAGAGTTTTAGCTGAAAATGGACGAGACGAAACACCATCTATCATTAATTTCAAATATATTTTAAAGTTTGGTAAACTTACAATATCTTGGGGTGTAAATTCTGGTTCAAATTCTTTTTCTAAAAATTCTGCGTCATCCGCACCAACTCGAAACACCATCATTGTGCCAACGTTACCAAAAATAGCATCTCTGACGCTTGAATTCTTCTCCATGATAAGTTGAGCTGTATATTGATGTGCAACAGTAAGATTTAATTTATATTTTCTAGCTTCAGATAAAATACCAGCAAAGGCTTCAGTCACAAAGTTTTGAAATTCATCGACATAAAGATAAAAATCTTTTCTTTCATCTTCAGGAATACGTACTCTTTCCATCGCAGCAAGCTGAATTTTAGTAATTATCATTCCCCCTAAAAGTGAAGAGTTATCTTCACCAATACGCCCCTTAGAAACATTTACAAGAAAAATCTTACCCTCATTCATTATGTCAAAAATATTTATAGTACTTACTGATTGACCTACAATATTTCTAATAATAGAAGTTGAAAGAAATTGTCCGACTTTATTTTGTATCGGTGCAATAGCTTCATTTCTAAATTTATCTTGCCAAGCTTCATATTCATGTACCCAAAAAGCTTTAATAACAGGATCTTTCAAGTTCGCAATTATTTTTTGACGATAATCTTTATCAACCAACATTCGAGGAATACCAAGAAGTGTAGAACCAGGAGTATCAAGCAATGCTAAAATTGCATTATTTAAAATATATTCCATACGAGCAGACCAAGCATTCGCCCAAATTTTCGTAAAAATACCCATGAGACCAGATGCAACTAAATGTTTATATTTTGGATCAATTAATTCTAAAACATTAAAACCAATATGAAAATCAGTGTCGGCTGGATTAAAATAAACAACATCTTTCATACGATCTTTCGGTATTGCAGAAAGTATACCTTCAACAAGTTCTCCATGTGGGTCTACTACACAAACACCATCACCATTCTGTATGTTCTGTATAACCATATTAAACATAAGGACAGATTTACCTGTACCTGATTTTCCAAGAATATAAATATGTTGACGTCTATCTTTACGCTTTATGCCAAAAAGCTGATTTTTATCCCTATAAGTAGTATTCCCAATATATGTAATTTCTTTATTTTTTGGTATTTCGTGCAAATCCATATGGGTAAATTATACAATAAAAATCAATAAAAATAAAACTTTTTTAGTATATCTCAGCTTGGTAACATTTTTCACAATAGATCATCTCCGGTCTATCTGGTGAGTAAGAAGTTTCAAATTCATTTTGACAACCTTCTTTCATACATTTTCGATGCCAGAGTTTAAATGGATTTCTACGTTTAATTCTATTTGCATGTCTACAATAAAAACATCTTCTTGGAATTGGAATCTGCATTTTTTTATAAAAAATTAATTCATTTTGAATAATTTTATAATTTCTTCTACATTTAATACAACATAATATTTCTTCTAAAATAGAATCATCAACTTTATTTATATCATCTGAAATATTTTCTGATTTTAATGTTTCCTTGTCAATAGTTTTCTGTATATTATATTGCCAAGTATATCCATTTTTCTCTATTTCCTCCTTAGAAAGAAAAAACTGTTCTGGGGCTATTGTCTCATTATATCCAAATGGTGATAATTCTATTGGAAAGAATTCTCCATATTTATAAATATTTCCTCTTTTATCTACATAAGGCATATCATTCATATGTTTTATTATCTTAGGTACTAATTCTTCATATTCTTCTTTTGTGTATTGTTTATTAAAAATACAATAATTTGAATTTTTAAGACCAACACAACCAAAAATATGCTTACAGTTATGACAATGTTGAGTATAACGAATATCTTGACTTTTAACTGAAAAAATCCCAAAAAGATTTAATTGTGAATGATCTACTGTAATACCATCATAACATTCTAAAAGTTCTCCTGAAGTTGAAAGATCATAACAATCCTTTGGAGCATCACCATTATCTATATATCTACAATTTTCTGGTGCTTGTATACTAAAACAATATTTAGAATTTTTTCCATTAAAAAGCAAATCTCCAGTACAATTTAAACTTTTAAACATATAACAAAAACGTCTAGGATAATTAACAATAAAAGAATCAAATTCTTCTTGTGCTTTTTCTATCCCTAAAAAAGTATATAGTTTATATTCATTTAAAATTTTTTTATAATCCTCTTTTTTATATTGTTTATTTTTGAAATAATACTTTTTACTACGAAGACCAAAGCACATAAAACAATTAGAACAATCTCTACAATCATATAAAAAATTTGATTCTACACACGACAAACAAAATTGAGAATTTTTTAATTGATAAGAACTATCACAATTAATACATTCATATTGCCATTGACTTTGTTTCATAATATTTAAACAATCCATCATATCTTTACTCCCTCCAACCATATAAGTACTATACATAACATTCTCAATATGCCATGAATAAAAAGTCATATAACAATTTTTTGCAAACCAAGTATCGTGACTATACTCACAATTTAAACTTGCTATACCATCGTCATTTACTGTAGCCGAATGTGGAACTTTTTTTATAAGTTCTATATATTGAGTAAAAAATGATTTTGAAAAATTATAATCTACTGCATAACTTTTTGGATCCCATTTATCGCTCCACCAACATTTATTACAATAAACTAAAATATTTGATGTTAAAGAATATAATGCAACAATAGATTTTTGACACAAATCACATTTACGACTATAAAGAGACATATTATTACGCCAAGCTAATCTTCGTTGACTTCTACACTCCGGACAAAAAGTTGGTGGAGGGACTTTTATTTTCTCATAAAATCCAAAATCATCTGGCTCAATTATAAAGTCCTTTTTGCAGTTTTGACAATTCCTAGTTTCGGATTGCATAACAATATAATATGCTCTTTTTTGATCAAAATCAAAAAGCCAAACGCGGGAGCGTTTGGCTTTTTTCTTATTTCGTTTCCCCTTCAGGTTTTTCTCCTTCTTTATATTCAGCATCGTGAACTTCAGGGTTTTGTTCTTCAGCTGTAGTAGAAGCAGATTCTCCACCAGCAGCTTTACTTATAGCTTCACCAATTTTAGACATTTCAGCAGATAATTCTTCAGTAGCTTTTTTAATTGCTTCAATATTGATACCACCCTCCCCGGCGGGTAAATCTTTTACACTCCTTAAGGCAGTTATCTTTGCATTCACATTATCTTTCACATCAGCTGGAATTTTTGCTTCATTGTCTTTCAATGCTTTTTCGGCCGTGTAAATAATCATCTCCGCTGTATTTTTTATATCCACAGTTTCTCTTTTCTTTTTATCCTCTTCCGCATGAACTTCTGCGTCTGCTTGCATTTTTTTAATATCTTCTTCTTTTAATCCGGAACTTGCTTCTATTTTAATTGATTGAGCTTTTCCGGAAGCTTTATCTTTTGCAGTTACATTCAATATTCCATTTACATCAATATCAAAAGTCACTTCTACTTGAGGCATACCTCGAGGAGCTGGTGGAATTCCATCTAGAATAAAACGTCCAAGAGATTTATTATCAGATGCCATAGGACGTTCTCCTTGTACTATATGAATTTCAACAGAAGTTTGATTATCAGCAGCAGTTGAAAATACTTGTGATTTAGATGCTGGAATAGTTGTATTTCTATCAATTAACTTTGTGCCAACACCACCCAATGTTTCAATACCAAGAGAAAGTGGAATAACATCCAAAAGTAAAACATCACGCACATCTCCAGCTAGTACACCTGCTTGTACGGCGGCACCCAAAGCTACAACTTCATCAGGATTAATAGACATATTTGGAGTTTTACCAAAAAGATTCTTTACAGCTTCTACAATCATAGGCATCCTTGTCTGGCCACCAACCATTATAATTTCATTTATTTCATTCATCTTAAATGGTGAAGCTTCTAGTGCTCTTTTTGTTATTTCAATAGAACGATCTATATATTCTTTTGCTAAAGATTCAAGAGTTGCACGGGACATCTTCAAAAGTAAATGTTTTGGACCTTCTGCGTCAGAAGTAATAAATGGAATATTTATTTCTGTTTCTATTGTTGTAGAAAGTTCGTGTTTAGCTTTTTCTGCAGCTTCTTTTAATCTTTGGTGCGCTAGTGGATCTTTTCTGACATCAATGCCAGATTCTTTTTTATATTCTTCAGCAATCCAGCTAATAATTTTTCGATCAATATCACCTCCACCCATATGGGAATCTCCATCGGTAGATTTTACTTCTATCACATCATCTCCAATTTCAAGAACAGAAACATCAAAAGTTCCTCCACCGAAATCATAAACAACTATTTTTTCATTTTTCTTTTTATTAAATCCATAAGCCAAAGCTGCTGCGGTAGGTTCATTAATAATTCTCTTAACATCAAGTCCTGCTATTTGTCCTGCATCTTTTGTTGCTTTTCTTTGTGCATCATTAAAATATGCAGGGACCGTAATCACAGCTTCAGTTATTTTTTCTCCTAATTTAGCTTCAACATCAGCTTTTATTTTTTGTAAAAGCATTGCAGAAATCTCTTCTGGACGATAAAACTTCTCTGACATTTTTACTTTTACTCCACCATCTTCTCCTGCTTCAATCTTAAAAGGAGCTGTTAATTTATCTTTTTGTACTTCAGGGCCATCATACCTATGACCCATATAACGTTTAATTTCAGAAATTGTATTTTCTGGATTTGTAACTGCTTGTCTTTTTGCAAGAAGTCCTACAATACGATCACCATTTTTTGCTGTAGCAATTACAGAAGGTGTCGTACGATTACCTTCCACATTTTCAATAATTTTTGGCACACCACCTTCAATGAAAGCGACTGCCGAATTTGTTGTACCTAAATCTATACCTATTATCTTACTCATATTTTTTGTTTATTTAATTAAACTTATAATAATTCCCCTCTTGAGGGGTGGCTCGCTTGCGAGACGGGGTGGAAAATTCATCCACCTCCCCCTTCGGGTACTCCTCAAGAGGAGAATTAACAATCATTTTGCGACCACGAATTACTTGTATAAAAGTAGTATATATGATAGGATATATATATGTCAAGTAAAATTCAATATTCCAATAAAATACTTAAGATTTTAGCTGAAAAACCAGCTATTCCTGTGGATGAAATAAAAAAAATTCACCTCTCCCCAACCCCTCTCCTTAGTAAGGAGAGGGGTGAAAGAGTGAAGTCTAGTTATGCTCTGACTCGTTCTATAAAGAACCTCGTTGAATCTGGCTGTATTGAGATGCTTAAATCTGATAATAAAAATTATTTAAAACTTACAAAAAAAGGTAAAAATAAATTAAATTCCATCAAACTTGAAGGAGATGGTGCCCTCGTATCTACAGCATGGGATGGATTATGGAGAATCATAATTTTAGATATACCAGAAGAAAGAAAAAGTGAACGAGAAGCTTTGCGTTATCTTCTTAAGAAAGCAAATTTTGTTTGCATAAAAAATACTGTATGGATTTCTCCACTACCATATGAACATCTTTTTACAAATATCAAAAAAGATTTAAATCTAGGAACAGAACTTATGATTATCATCACAGATAAAATTGATGAAGAAACAAAATTAGCTTTTTTAAAAAGTATAAAAAAATAAAAATTTCAAAAGATTTCTGAGCCTTCGCCCTCGGAGTCCATGAGGACAGGGAACCAACACGACTCTTAAAATCTTTTAAATTTTTATTTTTAAAGAAAAAGCGAATATTAAAAGTTTTCGCCTGCGGGCACTGGCTTCGTTTTGTCCGCCAGAAAATTTTTGATATTCGCTTTTTCTCAGATTACATTTTTGAAACCCCCAGCTTGAAGATCCCAAAGTTTTTTGTAAAGACCACTTTCTTTATTAAGAAGTTCTTCGTGTGTTCCATCTTCAATAATTTTTCCTTTTTCAAGGACTATAATTCTATCCATTTGTCTTATTGTTGAAAGTCTATGAGCTATGACTATCGTCGTCTTCCCTTTTATAAGTTTAACAAGTGCATCTTGAATTAAAGATTCAGAGTGTGAATCAAGTGAAGAAGTTGCTTCATCTAATATAAGTATAGGTGCATCTTTTAAAATAGCACGAGCAATAGCCACACGTTGACGTTCACCACCTGAAAGCTTCACTCCACGCTCACCTACATATGTCTTATATTTTAATGGTAATTGCTCTATAAAGTCATCACAGTGCGCTAAGTGTGCTGCGTTTAATACTTCTTCATTAGTAGCATCACGTCTACCATAACAGATGTTTTCCATTAAAGTACGATGAAAAAGCACAGGATCTTGGGGGACAAAGGCTATTTGCTCCCGAAGATTTTCTTGAGAAATCTTATTAATATCTATGTTATCAATAGTAATTTGACCATCTGTTAAATTAAACAATCTCATAAGAAGACGTACAAAAGTTGTCTTTCCTGCCCCAGAAGAACCAACTATAGCTATCTTTTGTCCAGCCGGTATTGTTAAAGAAAAACTATCTAAAACTTTTGTATTATTATTTTTATAAACATAAGTCACTTTATTAAAAACAACTTCCCCTTTTACATTTTTTGCAATTTCTTTTGGATCATCAACAATTTCATATGGTGTATCAAAAATTAAAGCCATTTCTTGAGCGTTAGCAAAACTATCATAGTAATTTCGAATAATACTAGCAAAACTCCATAAATTTTCACCAAGACGAACAAAATAAGTTTGTAACAATATCATTACAGGTAAAGTAATAAGAGAAATTTGCCAATCACCAATAGCTACCCAAAAAATAATAAATTCAGTAATTATTAAATAAAAACTTTGAATAACAGTAAGCCCTTCCCATAAATACCAATTAAAAATAGTTGCTTTTTGTTGTTCTTCAATTACATCTCCTGCATATTTTTTTTCATATTCATTTCCTGTAAAAAACTGTATTGAAGAATGATTTCCAATAGCATCTGCCAAAACACCCGTAGTTTTACTATCAGCAATAGAAGCTAAAACATCATATTTAAGTTTATATCTAGTGTAAATAAAAGCAGTAACTAAAAATACGACACAAAAAACACCTAAAATATAAGCATATTTGGGAAGTAAAGTATAAATAGCTATCACTGTTCCAACACTACGTATAAACAAAGGTAAACCATCTTGAGATATCTTATCTGTTAATTTTTCAAAAGCATTTGCATACTTAGCGATTTTTTGAGTTAATGAACCACTAAAATTATTTGCAAAAAATGAATGTGAATGACCAATCATATATGAAAAAGCTTGTTCACGAAGACCTGCCTTCACGTGTGATTCAAAATAAGCAAGAGCAAATCCTGAAATTCGACGCATAGCCCAACTCAATAAGTTTAATATTAATATAAAGATTATTATAGATTTAGCAACCGAGACAACAGAAAAATTATTATCAATCAAAACATTCCATAGTTTTAAGTATTGAAGTGGTATATAAACACTAAGAGAAGAAGAAATTATTGTAAAAATAATAATAGCAAAAAAAGAGACTTTATACTGTCTTATTACTTGCCAATAATATTTTAGTACCAACTTGATACGTAAATTTGAATAATCTTTTTCTTTTTCCATCCCGTACGAAATAGGACGCGTACGCCCTATCTTTTTTCTTATTTATAATATCTCTTTATGCGTCCGCGATTTCGTTCGGGACCATATAAAACCAAAAAATAAGACATTTCTGCCTTGTTTTTACTATACCACAAAAATCTAAATCCCCAAAACTTCATGATATCTCTATCTACGCCATGGCGTAGATGTTAATTTTTTATCTTATACCATAATACTTTAACCCTAAATTTAATAGTCTGCCAAAGCATTGGTAAAACTTGTTTTAAATATTCTATTTTATTTTTTACTTTTTTCATTCTATCTATATAAATTCATCTTGATAACATTTCTCACAATATACTATCTCTTTTCTATCTGGTCCTATTGCTGTCTCAAATTCATTCTGGCATGGTTCATCTCCGTGTATATGTTTTATAGTATTTTTATATATACCATCTTTTGATTCTACACCATTACACATACATTTTCTATGCCATAATTTCGGTGGATTTGTTTTTTTGAGTCGCTCATAATGGCGACAATTTGGACACAACCTAGGTAATGCAATATTTATCTGCCTATAAAATTCCAATTCGTTAGGTAAAATTCTAAATGCAATAGTACATTGTTGGTTACAATTTTTTCCATTATGTTCACATTCGATTACTTCATTCAAAATAGAATCACTGACATCATTAATATGATTAGGTAAATTCTCTGCTTGAATAGTTATCTTATAATCTCTTTCTACTTCATCACGCCAATAAAAACCTTTTTCTATTGCTTGATTTTTTGTTAGTGGAAACCATTGATGAGCCCATGATTCATTATATGCCCACATAGCATGCTCAATAGGATAATAATCGCCATATTTATGTATTCTTTCTTTTTTGTCAATGTAGGGCATATCATTCATATGCTGTTTAATTTTTAGTATTAATTCTTCATATTCTTCTTTTGTATATTGTTTATTCAGTATGCAATATTTTTTATATTTTAATTTAACACATCCAAAACAATCAGAACAATTATAAGTATTTTCTGAATATTCCACATTTATGTTATGATGACTTGCTCTAGTAAATAAAGCTCTCTGAGACTCCGTACTACCAGTTACTTGATATAAAAGTTCAGAAGTATCCCCACCTAGAGTTACATCATAACTATCTTTTAGTAATAAACCACCATGAAAAATGAATTTACAATTCTCTACGCCATGAGTAGCTGAAAAACATATTTGGCAATTTTTTGTATTTTGAATATCGTCGCCAAGAACATTAGTAGAATTTGTTATTAATGCAAACCTTCTTGGAGTTTTATAATAAAGTTCCATGAATTCTCTTTGTGCTTCCAATAGGATCTTATAACTTCCTAAGTCCCATTTAACTATCTCTTTTTTATATTCTTCTTTGGTATATTGTTTATTAAAAATTCTGTATTTTTGATTTCTTAAATTTATACAACCAAAACAATTACTACACCCAACACAATTAAAAAGAAAAGAAGAATCAAGACATTCGTCCGAAAAATAAGTAAATTTCGTGTTATAAACTCCACTTAAATGCGTACCTTCATAAACATGATCAGCATTTATAATAAAATCTGAATCAATAGAATCTTTCGCAAAAAGTGCTGTCGAACAATAATAACAATTAATTGATTGAATACTGCCAAAAACCATGGTGCAATTTTTACAACGAATTAGCCCACTACAATAATTACAGTTAGTTGAATTTCTTGAATTTGTGGCTGGACATGGAACAATTTTTCGTAATTCATGTAACTGTTCAAAAAATGTTTTATTAAAATTATAATCTTTACCATATTGAGTTCCATCCCAACAATCACTCCACCAACAAGAAGAACAAAAAACTTTATTTGGGGTTTCTGGAGCAAAGTGACTCACTATTTTCTTATCACAATTATCACAGATATCATTATATAAAGTTCTTTCTATAATATTAATAAGTCTATTTATTAGCCTACATTCTGGACACCAAGTAGGAGGAGGAACTTTTATTTTTTTATAAAAATTAAAATCTTCTGGCTCTATTGTGAAGTCTTTTTTACAATTCTGACAAATTTTATTTTCACTTTTATATTCCATAATTTTAATTCCTTAATATACAATATACTGTATACTAACGTTTTTCTAATTTTTTATCTTTATTTTAATTTATATTCTGCTTATAACATTCTTCACAAGCTATTTTTTGATATTTCCATTCTGGCAAATAATAGGCTTCTACGTCTTTCTCACAATAAAAACACTTATATGGATATGCTTGTAAAACAGTTAAATATTTCAAACGATCTCTTGTTCGTACATCAAAATGATACCTCGGAAGTGGAATATTATTTTCTTTATAAAAAGAAAGTTCATTCTGGGCTATATTAAATCGCCAACCAATTTCTGGACAAATAAGTGCTTGAGTTATAATAGAATCTTTTACATCTTTTATGTCATCTGGTAATTCACTCGTCGGCAAACCTTCAATATTACTTTCAACACTATCTTCCCAATAACCACCAAGTTTTAAAATATCTTCTTTTTTAGTATCTGGAAAATATAAAAAACTAGTAGAAAAATTAAAAGGTCCAGCACTCATAGAATATGGTAAAAACTTTCCATATTCCTCTCTTTTTTTCATTTCAGAAATAATTTTAACTTTAAGGACTTCATATTCCTCTTTTGTATATTGTTTATTCAAAATACAATATTTCTTTTTCTTTAAACCAACACAACCAAAACAATATTCACATTCAATACACAAATCTAAATATTCAGAATATCGTGAAGAAGACCACGCACAATATTTTTCCGCATAACCATTTACACAACAACTACAATTACCCAACAATTCAGAAAACCAACATCCAGTTACATCAATACTAGACTTAGATCTAAACCCCCTCATGGTATTATAACAATCTTCAGATTCTGATATAGTGTTGCAATTATGACAATTCTTACAGTCTAATAAATAATCTCCATCAGAATTATAGATTTTCAAGTTAAAATTTGGTCTATGTACTACTTCTTTTTGAGTTATTTCTTTAAAATGTTTTCTGTGATTTTGAATAAATTCATATGAACTAAGATTAAAGGATTTTAATTTCTCTAAATATTCTTCCCTAGAATATTGGACATTTTCTATACAATAAGATTTACCTCTCAAATTCCAACACATAAAGCAATTCTGACAGTTGCGACAATCATATAAAAAATAAGATTCTATGCAATCACGAGAATGTTTAGAGTAAAAAAGTTTATAAGAGTGATGACAATCTCCTGAGTCATAACATTTCTCGCAATTAAAACAAACAACAACATCAATAGAGTTTTTTACTTTTATATTTCTATAGGAATAATAAAGATCTTCACATTCTTCCATTGAACGCGACAAATAACAATTTTTTGAATTCCAAACATCATCGCACCAATCACAATTAGTATTTTTTATCCCATTTTGATGTGGATGAGGTACTTTTTCTTGAAGCTCTTGCAGTTGTTCAAAAAATGGTTTATTTTCATCATAATCTTGCCCATAATCCATAGCATCCCATTTATCGCTATACCATTCAGTAGATGTGTAAATTGGATAGCGATTTTTTTCTGGCAAAACTGTAATTAAACTATCTCCAGAAAGGTCAGATTTTCCTTTACGAAATTTTCCAAACATCCAAAAAGATAAATGAAGTTTAATGCGACAAAAATTACACAATATAGGTAATTCAATACCCACTTTTTCATATATAGAAAGCTCGCCATCTGATATTATAAAAGAAGTTTTACAGTGTTCACATGTTTTATTTAGTAGATTCATCCGCCTAAACTTTTTTCAAAATATACACTTTGATCAAAAAATAATATATTGAAAAATATATTTATTAATAAAAATTATTTGTTCGTTATAAAGTTTTGGTGGATTCATTATATTCAAAAACATTAACTCGGGCAGCTCTTATCACTCTGTCTCCCAATTTATATCCTTTTTGAACAACTTCTGAAATTTTATGATTATCTTCTTTTTTATCTGTTGGTGTCATATCTATAGATTGATGAATATTAGGATCAAAATCTTCTCCAACTATACCAATTTCTTTTACATCATATTCTTCAAATATTGTATTTAATTGAGCATATATATATTCCACCCCCTTACGCCAATTCTCATCTACTTTATTCCAAGAATCTTTATTAGCAAATGCCATATTAAAACTATCTAATATTGTCAAAAATCTTGTAAGAATACGTTCACGTACAGATTCTGAAAAATTTGCCTTCCTATCATCTTCTTGTTTACGATAATTAGCAAAGTCAGCACGCTCTTTTTGCCAACCAGTCAAATATTCTTCCTTCTCTTTTTTACAAACTTTCAAATCAATCCTAAATTTTTTAAGGGTCTTTTTGAGATCCTCTTCTCCATCCTCATTAAATTCAAATTCCAAAACTTCCGTTTCATTTTCTAATGGTTCTTTATTTTCAACCTTTTCTTCTTCTTTATCTTGCATAAACTTATATTAACAAAAAATACCCCTATTTTCAAGGAGTATTTAAAAAAATTAGAAAGAAAATTAAAATAGTGCCTTTTTCGGCATACGCAACATTAGATTCGTAAACCATTATCAGGTTCAAGTGCGAGCCGTGAAAAGGCACTATTTTTGATTTTCTTAACGTTTAGACCACTGTGGAGCTTTACGAGCTTTCTTTAAACCAAATTTTCTACGTTCCTTTGCTCTAGGATCACGTTTAAGATAACCTAAACTCTTTAAATTTGGACGTAATTTTATGTCAAATAAAACTAATGCGCGAGCAAGACCATGCCTCACTGCTTCAGCCTGAGAATGCATACCACCACCTAATACTCTTGCTTCTATTCCCCATTTAGAATTAGTCTTTTCTGTGCTACTTATACCTTTTATTATTGGATCATCAATTAAACGACGTGTTTCTTCTGTTTGAAAATATTTTTTTGCTTCTTTATCATTAACAATAAAAGTATGTTTAGATGCTTGCCAAATACGTACACGAGCTGTAGAAGTTTTTCTTCTCCCTATTGCTTCTATATATTTTTCTTTTGTTGTTTTATTTTCCATCCCATTAAAAATTTTAAATAATAATCTTTCTTTTTTTGTCACACCCGTTGAATTTTTAACGGGACAAGTAATATTTATTCTTCAACTACTAAATTTTTCATCATTTCTCTTCTTAATTTATTTCCTGGCAACATATGATACACTGCAAGTTTTACTAATTCTTTCATTCCTTTCTTTTCTTTAGTTTCTGTACCCTTTAAAATACGAAGACCACCCCTGTATCCAGAATATCTTGTATGATAAATTTCTTCCAGTTTTTTAGTGGTAATCTTAATCTTTGAAGCATTTATTACTTTTACTCTACCTCCTGAATATACATGTCTTTGATAAGAAGCACTTGTCTTACCCATAAGAGAAGAAGCTATTTCAGTAGAAACTCTACCCAATGTTCTTTCGCTTGCATCTATTATTTTTTCTTCTATCTTTTTATTTTTTTCCATTTTTTTATACTAAATCATTTACAATGATAAAACAAATAATTATACAAATTCTATCTGAGCCATCAACGCACCATCTGATTTTCTAGCTCCTAATTTTAAAATTTTTGTATATCCTCCTTTTTGGTCTATATATTTAGGAGCAATAACTTCAAAAAGTTTTTTAACTTCACGACTTCTATTTGAAAGTTTAGAAATCACAACTCTACGTGTGGCCATATCACCCTTTTTTGCTTTTGTTATAAGTTTTTCTATAAATGGACGTAATTCTTTTGCTTTAGGTAAAGTTGTCTTTATTTTTCCACGTATAATCAAATTAAGCGCCAAAGAATTTAATAACGCTTTTTTCTGATTTTTATCTCTTCCAAATTTTCTTTTTGTGTTATGATGTCGCATATATTTTATATTATTCTTTCAAATTAAGTCCAAACTTACTTAAAACTTTTTTAATTTCACTAATTCCTTTTTCTCCAATACCTTCAACTTCAAGTAAATCTTCGCGCTTTTTTCTTGCAAGTCCTCCTAACGTTCTAATGTTAGCAGCAGTAAGTGCATTTAAAGTCCTTGTAGAAAGATCAAGTCCATCTGTTCGTGTTTTTAAAATATCGATAAAATCTTCAGTTTTTTTATCTTCTTCGTTCTCAGATGTCTTTTTTTCTCCACCCACAGTATTATGTATAGCATTTTTTATAGGTTCTTTTTTCTCTTCTTCTGGTTCTTTGAAATCAATAATAGATTTAAGTTGATAAATCATTATTTCTATAGATTTCAAAAAAGCCTCACGTGGTGTTAAGGTGCCATCTGTCTCAATCGTAATTCTTAACAAGTTATAATTAGTATTATCACCAACACGCATATTTTCAACTTCATAGGATACACGACGAATAGGAGTAAAAATACCATCAACTGTAATAGTACCTATGTCAACTTTTTCTTTTTGTAAAACTTCTTTTGAGATAAAGCCTAAACCTTTCTCAATTTTCATTTCAATATTTAAATTAATTTTACCTGTAACTTCAACTATATGTAAATCTCCATTTAAAATTTCTACTTGCCCACCAGTTTTTACATCTTTTGCTATAACTTCTTTAGGGCCTTTTATAGAAAGTGTGACAATTTGTGGTTCATCAGAAATCATTTTAAAACGAATTTTCTTAAGATTCAAAATCATTACTATTACATCTTCTTTAATACCATCCATTGTCTGAAATTCATGAGAAACACCCTCTATTTTAATAGAGGTGATACTAGCCCCTGGAAGAGAAGACAAAATAATTCTTCTTAAACTATTGCCTAGGGTATGACCATATCCGGGATATAAACCGTCTATTTCAAATACTCCTTTATTTTCTTCTTCTAAAACAATACGAGGTTTAGAAGGCATAATTATTTTATATTCAGGCATTTTTTTATAAATTTATCCGCCTCTGGCGGAAAGTTACTTTTTAATTTTAATAATACTTGTCCGCCCTTTGGCGGAAAAAATCTAATAATAAATTAACGACTATAAAACTCAAGCACGGCATTTAAATCAAGAAAGGTCTCTATATTTTTAGGTTTAGCTAAAATTTTTCCTTCCATTTTTACAGCATCAAAAGAAAGCCAAGAAGGAACATTATAATCTTTAAGTTTTTCTACTAAATTATCAAAAATTTTCTTAACTTTGGATCCTTCACGAATTTTTATAATATCTCCAACTTTTACTTCAAAAGAAGGTATCGTAACTTTGTGAAGATTAACAATAAAATGTCCATGAGAAACCATCTGTCGGCTAGCTCGTCTACTAGGAGCAAGACCCATTCTATAAATTATATTATCAAGACGATTCTCAAGATCTTCGTAAAATTTTTCTGCAGTACCTGATCCTTTTATATGAGAAGCTTTTTTAACATAATTAGAAAGTTGTCGTTCTGTAATACCATAAGAAAAACGAACCTTTTGTTTTTCAATAAGTTGTGCTCCATATTCTGACAACGCTTTTGGACGACGTGCACCAGGGAGAGCATTTTTACCAGAAGAAGCTGAAAATTTAGGAGTCTGACATTTATCATACACTCCGGCACCTAATCTTCTTCCTATTTTAAATTTTGGTTTTGATATCATATAATATTATAAAAATTAAACTCTTCTAGGTTTTTTAGCTTTTGGTCCATTGTGTGGTACTGGTGTAGCATCTTTTATAGAAGTTATTTCTATACCATGAGCCATAAATGCTCTTATGGCAGGTTCACGTCCAGATCCAACACCTCTTACTACTATACCTGAATCCTTTACTCCAAGAGTAGCTGCTTTATCTCCAATCAAATCACCTACTTTAGAAGCTGCAAATGGTGTACCTTTCTTGGCACCCCTAAAACCTAAACTTCCTGCACTTGACCAAAATAATGTATTTCCTTTTTTATCTCCAAAAAGAACTTTCGTATTATTAAAAGTTGCATCAACAAATAAAATTCCAGAAGTTATTTTTTTCTTAGGTGTTTTTATTAAAACTGTTTTTGTTTCTTCTGTTGAAGATTCTTCAGTTATTTTAGTTGTTGTTTTTGTCTTTCCCATAAATAATTTTATGTCTTACTTTCTTTTCTCTTTCCTGAAGCCATAGTTTTTCTAACATTTCCCCTGACTGTTCTGGAATTAGTCTTTGTTCTTTGGCCTCTAACTGGTAATCTTTTAATGTGTCTAATACCTCTATGTGTTTTAATATCTTTTAATCTTTTTATATTCCCAGAAATTTCTCTTTTTAAATTTCCTTCAATTTTCATTCCTTCAATTATTGAACGAATTTTATTTTCCTCTTCGTCTGTTAAATCCTTTGCTTTTTTACCTACATCTATACCTACTTGTCCTAAAATTTTTCGAGCAGTAGAAACACCAATACCAAAAAGGACTGTTAAGCCAATCTCAAGTCTTTTTTCATCTGGTACTGTTATTCCAAGGATTCTCATAATAAATTATTGTTTTTGTTTATGCTTTGGGTTAGAGCAGATTACACGCAAATGCCTTTGACGTTTAACCATCTTACAATTATCACATATTTTTTTTACTGTTGATCTAATTCTCATAGAAATAAAAACTCATTAAAACAAAACAAAAATAAAGGGAAAACCCTTATTTTTTAATATTTAAAACTTTTCATAATCTGTAGTTACTATAATACACCATTCTAAAAAAAATTGCAAACATAATTACAACCTTTTAATTATCCTACCTTTTCCACCATATGGATCTAAAACTACTTCAACTGAATCTCCTATTAAAACCTTAATTCTATGCATACGCATTTTGCCTCCAAGGTATGCAAGAATTTCTTTTTCACCTTCTGTTTTATCTTCTATTTTTACTCTAAACAAAGTAGAAGGTAACGACTCAGTTACGAGGCCCCTAGTCGTTAATATTTTTTCGTTTTTTTGGTCACTCATTAAGATAATTTATCATACTAAATTTTCAACCAAAGGTCAATATATAATGTTAATAATACATTAAATAAAATTTATTTTGGATAATTTATTATTACTTCTATACTTTTACTTTTTTCAGGAAATGAAGATTTCCAAAAAGGACGAACTACTACTTCTGCAGAATCAATATTTGAATATTGTAATAAAATTTGATTGAAATCTTTTTTCTTTTTACCTAAAACATCAGCAACAAATTTTGTTTCATCAACTCTCCAAACTATCTTAGGAGTTCCCGACAATGTAAAATCTATATTTTTTGCATCTACAAAAGAAATACTTTCTTTATTGGATAATGAAAAAGTTAAATCTCGAATATTTTGTATATAAATTTCACTTCCATCATATTTATCAATAATATCTAGAGCTATCTTTTTTGTTAATTTTTTTTCATCAAAAAGGAAACCATAAAGTGTACCTTTTATATTTACTAACATCTTATTGTCTTTATCTGGAGTAAAACTAATATTTTGATCATCAATTTTAAGAAAAATTGCATCTTTAAATAAAATAAACCCACTCGGAATCTGATCTTTTATTTTATTTAAAAGCTTAGTTTCTAAGGTATTCTTTAATTCACTTACTGCAGTTTCTTTATCTAAAGAAGAAACTACTGGAGATTTACCTTTTAAACCACCTGTTATTTCCCCATTTGATCTAGCATAAAATTTAGAATATTTAGGTGTACCCTTAAAACCAACAATACTAAAATCAAGCGGAACACTATTGTATTCTTCTCCTGCTTCTTTACCATATATACCAACTTCTACGCTTCCTGGCTTATTATCTTTTGTCATTCCAGGTACAATTACTTTTTTATTGGTTTTATAAATTTTACCATTTGATCCTTCCAACCGTGTATCTATATCAAGTACTTGAGGAGAAGAACTAAATGAATTAAAAATTAAAACTGTACCTTCAGATGCTATGGCAACATCTTTTTCCTCTCCACCTTGTATTGTCTTACTTTCTTCACCAGAAATAACAACTGAATCAAAAGAAAAATCTATTGTGTTTAAATTTTTTATAGCAGACAAGTTTTCATTAAAGGGTATTTCTTTAATTTTAGGATTTATTGTGATTTTTGCTCCAGAAAATAAAAAAGAAAGAGCAAAAAGAAGAAATATAACAGAAATTAAAGCCACAAAATAAATTCTATATTTAAATCCTTTATTATTAGATTGTTCTTCTTTGTAATAAATTTTTTCTATCTCATGTTCTATTTTCCTCCTTTCGTTTATAGGGGTTTTTACTTTCTTCATATCTTGAAGTAAATTTCTTGGCATAATTATATTTTAACAAATAAAACGATTAATATAAATAGCTTCAATAATAAGAAACAAATCACGATTCACATCATCTTTAAAAGCTGCAATACTATGAAGTGTTTTTGTATCCAGAAAAATAATTCTGAATTCTGATTCAGTAAGAGTATATTGATTAAATTGTTCAGTTTTTATAATATCTCCAAAGAAATTAACTAAATCTTGATCTACGGTTATAAAAATAGTTGCTGGAATAGATATATCTTCTGAGAGATTAACTAAAGATTCTTGAAATCCTTTAAGCCATTCAATTTTTAATTTATCCACAATTGGTCCAATTTTTTTTTCTACAGATATTTCTGCATGTCCATCTTTTAAAAGAGACAAAAATGATTTTGCTTCTCCTAATGTACAATTCAAACTATCCGCCATACTACGTATCATAAAATTATATCCTAATGGATAAGAAATAGAACCATTCAATACATCTTTTTTTATTATAGAAATATCTGTAACTTCTCCAGTAATATCAACTAAAACAAAATTTTCTTGCTGTATAAACATGTCTCGTGCAACAGCAAATGATGCCATAGCGAAAGAAGAAAATTTAATATCAGAAGAGTTAAAATGTCTAGATATGGTTTCTTCTATTTTTTTCAAAATTTGTTCTCCACTCATTGAAACAAATATAGTCATTTCAAGTTTTTTAATTTTTTTATTAAAAGGATTAGGAGAAAAATAACCATTCAACATAATTTTCATATTTTTAAATTCAATCAATCGAACTTTATTATTATCATGCGAAAATTTAACTAAATTCTCTTGTTCTAAAAGACTTACTTCTTTTTGAATTAAATCAACAGCTATTTTAGAAGTAAATAAAAATGGTATATTCTTTTCAATTTTAATAATTCTAGTTTGAGAAATATACCAAGGCGATGAAAGAATACAAAAAATCTTTAATGGTCTTATAACACTCATCATACATATTTTACTTGCAACAATATCTAATGCTTTTATGGTCAAAATCAAAAATCTATCAATATCTATTTTATCTTCAAGAATTATTGGTTCACGTATAGATGAAATTATTTTAGGAATCCCTTTTTTATCTATTTCAAAAATTGCACCACCCACAGAAGAAGAACCAATGTCAAAAATTAGTGCTAATTCTTTTTTATCTTTTAATTTAGAAAAAATTCCCATAGCATAATTATACCATAAATAAAATCAAAAAAACTATAAAAGCACAGCTTTTATACGTCTCACTCCTGCTGAAACAGCTTCTTCTTTAAGAATTTTAAAATGCTTGGGCGCCTCATTGGTGCCACCCAATTCAGATGTATTTTTCACATGTGGTCCACCACAAAATTCTTTGGAATAAGAATTTTCTAATGTTTCTCCTATATAATATATACTAACTTCTTCTCCATATTTATCTCCAAAAATATGAACAGCTCCAGTTTTTTCTGCTTCTTCTTTTTTCATAACTATTTTTTGGACAGGAAGCTTAAGTTGTATTTTTTCATTTACTATATTTTCTACTTTATTTTTTTCTTCATCGGTCATTTTTCGTGAAAAAGAAAAATCAAATCTTAATCTTTCAGCTGTAATATTACTTCCCTTTTGAACTATTTTCTCTCCTAAAACATCTTCCAATGCTTGTCGCATAAGATGAGTAGCTGTGTGTAATCTCTTTGTTTCTTCACCTGCGTCTGCCAATCCACCCTTAAACATACCAACAGATGCAGTTTGTGAAAGTTTTTGATGTTCTGTCATTTTTTTATTAAAATCTTCAAGATCAATTACACTTCCTTTTTCTTTTAATAATTCAACAGTTAATTCAATTGGAAATCCATAAGTAGTAAAAAGGACAAAAGGATCAATTCTTTTCTCAAATTCCTTTAATCCATTTTCAAGAGTTTTTTCAAATTTTTCTTCTTCTTGTTGTAAATTATTAAAAATAAAATCTTTATTTTTAAGTAATTCTGGATAAACATCTTTATATATATCTATCACTACTTCCGAAATTTCTTTGGAAAAAGATTTCATTTCTAATTGTTTTCCATATCTTACAGCTCTACGAATCAAACGACGCAATACATATCCCTGTCCTGTATTTGAAGGAACTATCCCCTTTTCATCTCCAAGAATAAAAGTACTAGCTTTCAAATGATCAGCAACAATACGCATTGCTTTTAAATTATATTCATATTTTTTATCAGATAAATCTTCTATCTTTTTAATAATTGGCCAAAAAAGTTCCGTCTTATAATCATCATCTAAACCATTTACTATAGCCAAGACTCTATCTAAACCCATTCCAGTATCTACATTTCTCTGTAATAATTTTTCAAATTTACCTTCAGAATTTTTATTATATTCCATAAAAACATCATTCCAAATTTCAAGCCAAAGAGAGTTATCATCATTAAAACTCTCTGGAATATTGTTTATATTTCCAACCCAATAAAACATCTCTGTATCTGGTCCACATGGACCCATCTCACCTGCTGGACCCCACCAGTTATTTTTTTTAGGTAATTTAGCAATTTTTTTTTCATTTATTCCTAAATTTTTCCAAATATTAAAAGATTCCTCATCAAAAGGTGCACTTTCATCACCTTTAAAAACTGAAACCGCTAATCTATTTTTATCTAGACCAAACCATTCTGAAGATGTTAAAAACTCATAACTCCATTCAATAATTTCTTTTTTAAAATAATCATGAAAAGACCAATTCCCAAGCATTTCAAAAAAAGTATGATGAGAATAATCTCCAACCTCATCAATATCTCCTGTTCTAATACATTTTTGAAAATCTACTAAACGTTTTCCTAATGGATGTTTTTCTCCTAATAAATATGGAACAAGTGGATGCATTCCTGCAGTAGTAAAAAGCACAGAAGGATCATTTTCTGGTATCAACGAAGAAGATGGTATTATTTTATGTCCATGAATTTCAAAAAATTTTAAAAATTTTGATCTAATTTCATTTGAATCCATATTGTTTTATATTTTTTCGCCTAAATTTTCATTTTCATCAGAAATTTTTCTTATTGGTTTTTCAAAAATATTCATAACTATAAAAATAAATAAAACCAAAATAGTTGAAATAATTGCCAAATTAAAAAGTCCAAATCCTGAAGCCATGCCTATACCAGCTGTCACCCAAAGCCCACCAGCGGTAGTAAGACCAAAAAGACGAGAATCTCTAAACATTATCATTCCAGCACCAAGAAAACCTATACCTACAATTATATTAGAAGCAATCATTACAGGATTAAAACCTGGTAGATTTATATACTTTTCTGCCATCATTTCAGAAATTATAATAAAAACAGCTGCACCCATAGAAACGAGTGCATGAGTCTTCATACCAGCTTCTTTATGCACAAAAAGACGTTCAGCACCAATAAACATACCCAACAAAACAGCTACTGTTAATTTTAAAATAAGATCACCATTTTCTATAAAAAATTGTTCCATAATTATATTATATAACAACTCCACCACCTAAACAAATATCTTTATTATAAACAACACAAGATTGCCCAGAAGCAACTAAAACTTGTTTTTCAAAAATTACTTCTACTTTTGTCTTACTAATTACCTTTATTTTACAGGGTAAAAATTCTCCATGATAACGAATTTGACAAGAATAGCTTTTAGCTTTTAGCGGATAGCTTTTAGAAATCCAATTAGTTTCTTTTAGATTAACTATTTCCCCTCCTTGATGAGGAGGGGTGCCCTTTAGGGCGGGGCGGTGCTTTTTTAAATTACCACCCCCTACCCCCTCCTCCACGAGGAGGGGGTTTGAATTTGGATTTTGTGATACATATAGAACATTTTTTTTAATATCTTTACCAATAATATAGTATGCTCCATCTGTAGAATTTTTTTTAGTAATAGTAAAACCATGACGTTCCCCTAACGTATGAAAAACTACTCCATCGTGATATCCAATTTCTTCTCCTTTTTCGTTTACAACCTTTCCTTTTTTTTCTTTAATATAATGTTTTAAAAATTCTTTCAAATCTACTGCACCTAAAAAGCAAATACCTTGACTATCCTTTTTTTCTGCCACTGGTAAATTAAATTTCTTTGCTAATTTACGAACTTCTGTTTTTTTAAGATGACCAATAGGAAATAAAATTTTATTTAATTGTTCTTGTTTTAATGTCCAAAGAAAATAACTTTGATCCTTTGATGAATCTACCCCCTTTCCCAAAAAATATAAAGCAGAGCTTTTTTCGGCATACGCAACGGTATGCTCTTCTATTGTTTCCAAGTTGGAGTGCGAGCCGTGAAAAAGCTGCTGCTTTATATTTTTTGCATAATGTCCTGTCGCGACATAATCTGCTCCCATTGCAATTGCTTTTTTAAGAAATGCGCCAAATTTAACGTGTTTATTACACATTACATCAGGATTAGGAGTTCTACCATTTTTGTATTCAGAAATCATATAATCAGCTACCTCTTTTTTATATATATCAGCTAAATCAAAAGTTAAAAATGGAATATCTAAATGTGCTGCCACACGCATAGCATCTAATCGTTCTTCATTTTCATTACATTCTAAAAAATCTGGATGCCAAGTACGTATAAAAACCCCAACGACTTCGTAGCCTTGTTTCTTTAATAGCATAGCTGATACAGCACTATCTACTCCTCCTGATATTCCAACAAAAACTTTTTTTTTCTTCATATTATTCAAAATATAAAATAGTGCTTTTTTCGACATACGCTGCTAAAAAATAATTAATGATATCAGGTTCGTGTGCGAGTCGTGAAAAAGTACTATTTTATATTTTGATATTACAATTCCATCAACTTTTTGTAAAGCTCGTAGGTAGCATAGGCATCTGACAAAGCGCTATGAGGATTTTTGTTTTCTACACCAAAATGTTTACACATTTCACGCAAAGAAAAATGAGTAATATTCTTTTTTTTATTTAATTTAGCCCAAGCAATTGAAATTGTATCTAATTTATGATAATGCATATTATTTTTTATTTTCAATTTTGCAAAACTATATCCTAAAAATCCTGAATCAAAAGAAACATTTTGTCCCACCATTATGCAATCTTTCGCTTTTTCAGAAAGAATTTTCATCGCTTCTTCTATAGTAAAAGCACTTTTCCAATCTACTTTATTGTAATGAGTAATTTTTAAAGAAATAGGTTCAGCGTTTTTTATTTTTTTTGGTTTTATTTTTAATTCAAATTTTTCAATTACTTTAAGTTTTGATGTAGTTATTACGCAACCAATTTCAATAATCTCATGTTTTATTACATCAAGTCCTGTAGTTTCTATATCTATAAAAGCTAAATTGTGTTTTCGCATATAAATCTTTCATAAAATACAAAGTAGTGCTTTTTTCGGTATACGCTGCTATAAGATACACAATGACGTCAAGTTAGAGTGCGAGCCGTGAAAAAGCAGCTACTTTGCATTTTATATTATTTTTATTCTAAATATCTCTGTTTGTTTAACTTATGTTCTTCAAATGTCCTTGCATAATGTATATTACCATCTTTATCGTGTAAATAATAAAGATAAAGAGATTTTTTAGGATATATTGATGCTTCTATGGCTTTCATTCCAGGATTAGAAATTGGATTTTTTGGTAATCCTTTTGTTTTGTAAGTACTCATATCTGCATCTACTTGAAGAGGCATACCAATAGAAATTCTCCTCCACAGAATTCCAGAAATAATTTTTCTATCTATATCACCCTTTGATTCTTCTTCAATTAAAGAAGCCATAATGATAATATCTTTTTCATTTTTACCAGAAGAAATTATTTCTGATTGAATAGGTAATATTTTTTTCTCAAAATTATCATTCATAGATTTAATTACACTTATCTCAGTACTTGTGGTAAGAAAAAAATAAGTATCTGGAAAAAGATAACCCTCCTTTTCTGTTGCTCCTAAAATAAAATTATCAGCATCAAAATTAGGCAATTTTGATGCAAAAACTTTTGAAATTTCAGATACATTAAAACCTTCTGGGATCGTTACTTTAATTGGTGCTAGATGTCGGTCTCCTCTTGATATGCGTCTAGCTACTTCAAAAACAGAAATTTTATTATCAAATAAATAATCTCCTGACACTACTTTTTCACCTTCAAAAATTATCACAAAAGTCTCAAAAAAAACTCTAGAACGAATTACATGATTCTCTTCTAAATATTTGGAAACAGACCTCAGACTAGAACCTTCTTTTATATTTAAAATAATATTTATTGGAAAATTATCTGGAGCATTAAAAAATAGAGAAAAAACCAATAAAAAAATAATAATAAGTACAATTATATAAATAGTCTTTGGTGCAGAAAAATTTAACATCCCAGTACTAAAATTTTAAATTGTTAATAAAAGTGGTCATTTTTTTTGATCAAAAATTTAGTACGGGACAAGTAAATTATATTGGCAAATTTGTTGGAGGAGAAGCTTCTTTTGATTCTATACGTTCGAGTGTAGGAACTTTCAAAATCTGACCTGGAAAATGCCATAAAGTAGCCAACTCTTCTGTGTTTAATATCATAATGTGATGATGAAAAAAGTTTGGGAAAATGACCGGAGAAAGAGGCCAAGGTAAATGAATTTTGTGTCGCAATGGTGGATGAAAAAATTCTCTTTCTCTATATTCTTCAAGCATTCTATCTGCTAAACGCAGAACCTTTTTACTAGAAAGTGGAATAAATTTAGCAATAAAATTTGTTCCAAAAGCATCTGCTTGAGTAGAATTTATACGAGTAAGTTCATTAATAAAGGGCACAGCATATTGACGAAAGATAAGACGAATATTTCTACGATTACTCATATTAAATACTTCTTTCTTAGCAACATAACATACTCTAATTCCAGTTTCAAAACCAACTTTTAACATTTTTTTACCTGCTGCTTCCATCATAGGTCTCATAAAATCAGGAGAACGAACTTCTTTGGAATATGTCCCATCTGGTCTTACACGAAATCCAGTAAATTCTTTTAATGCTTTTAAAATTGTTCTTCTGCCTTCTTCCACCCAATCATGAGTTTTAAACCATGTCCCAGGTGTACGATATTCCTTTTTTGAAGGAGTAATTACAATTTGCATCCACATTTGCTCTCCTTTACTAATTGAACCAAAAAGCTCTATTACTGGAGAAATAGGATCAACTTTATATTCTTCTTTTGGATCTTTATCTAAACCAAAATCAATATAAGTCTTAATAGGATAAATATCCGGTTTTGTTAATTTAAATTCACAACCCCATAAATTCCAAGCACTATCTGGAGTAACTTTATCAACCACCAGAGTATAATCTTCCACTACTTTCACTTGAGCTTGAGGAAATTGGGCATACATTTGTGTTTCGATTAAACCCTTTAAACGAGATGGCACACGTATATAAAAATGAACTTGTCCATCAATAGAAACTAGCTCTAAAGAAAACCAAAACCAAACAGCTCCTTGCCAATATGTCTCCAATCCTCCTTTTATACTCCAATGGTAAAGTGCATTAGATATAAAAAGCTCCATTGCTTTAGGAGACCTTAAAACATCTCGTGGAGGTACTATTTCTAATAAAACCCATTCGATACCAGAAATAAAATTTGCTCGTACATAATGAAGCCAAAAAAAACGAGCTGAAAAGCCAAGAAAAATAACACCAGCAATTGGTAAAAGTCCTAAAAATATTTTATAAATCCAAAAGATAATTAAATCTACCATTACTTCTATTTTAGTATAAAAAGCAAAATAAATAAAGCAAAGTTATACTAAAGTATAAAGGTTATTTTTATTTTTCTTAAAGTATTTTGGATTTACCAAATTAACCAAAATAGTATTTTTCTTAAAATATCTTTCTTTCATTACCTTTTTCACAATATCATCTTTAGAAAGTGGTCCTTCTCTTTTTAAAATATCTCGTATGACTTCTCTTGCAATTCCAGTTTTATATCCCCATTCAGCTAATGCATAAAGGCCACGTCCAACAAGCACAAATCTAGAATCTTTTATAAGTTCATTGTGGCATGTTGCATAATGTGTCTTACGTCCAAAAGTTTTAGAAATAGCATCTGCAACTTCTCTAAAATGCATAGGTGAACCATTTTTTCTCATAACAAGAAAAGCATAATCTTTCACTCCACGAGTACGTACATTTGGAGAACTTGTCTTACCCCATTCACCTAATGGATTTTTAGAAATAGTTTTAGACATAGAAAGCCATCTTTTAACCATCTCGTCATTCCTGTATTGTTCTGAAACATCTTTCATTTCATCAAAAAACTTTTTAATCATTTCTGTTTCTATTATAAGATCTTGGTCATTTAAACTTGCAAAAAGTTTTCTTAGAGATTCATGCACTTTTTCTGCCATTTCATCATCAACACTCCAACGAGTTTTAAAATTATCATCTTCACGATGTTTCTTGAAAAAATCTCCTAATTCTAAATAAAAATGAATATGATTTTGAGTATTTTTATCCTTAGATATATGGGATAACAGTACACTTTCACTAACAATAGAACCTAAAGAATGTATTAAATGTCTGAGTTCTTCAAAAACTGCTTGTTCTTCTTTATATAAAGAAGATTTTTTGATTAAATCTATAGCCGAATTTTCAATCTGACGAACACGCTCTCTGGTGATATTATATTTTTTACCAATTTCTTCTAATGTCTTCCTCTCTGTATCATCAGCCAAACCGAAACGATTCATAATGACATCGCGTGTACGGTCTTGTAGGTGTGATGTTATTCTTTTTGTGACTTGTTTAGGTTTGAAAGATATTACTGACATAAATTTTATAAAATAATTTTTTATTAATAAAACATTTAACTTTATAATACACTTTAGTTAATTTAATGTCAATTGTTTTTACATAAATAAAAATTAACTTAACTTAACTTATTTTCTATTATTTTCTTTGAGCTCTTACTCGATCAATCTCAGTTAAATATTTTTTACGAATTCTAACTGATTTTGGTGTAACTTCTAAATACTCATCACCATTCATAACCTCAAGACCTCGTTCTATGCTTAAAACAAAAGCTGGATTCAAGTAAATTGCTTCATCAGTGCCTGAAGCTCTCATATTAGTAAGCTGTTTACCTTTAGTAGGATTTACAGACATATCATCTCCTTTTAATACATTACCAATAACCATACCTTCATATACTTCTGCACCATGCTCAATATACATTATACCACGGTCTTGTAAATTTGCAAGTGAGAAAGAAACAGCCTTACCAGAAACCATAGAAACCATAGAACCATACTCACGCTTTTTTATTTCATCTGCATATTTTTTAAAACCAGTAACACGTGAAGACATTATACCCTCACCTTTTGTATCTATAATAAATTCTCCACGATATCCCAACAATCCACGCGTAGGTATGTCAAAAATAATTCTAGCAATTCCATGTTTCTCCACCATATCCAACATCATACCTCTTCTTTTATTTATCTTTTCTATAACCGTACCAGAAGATTCCATAGGAACATCAATTACTAATTCTTCATATGGTTCTGTTTTAATACCATCTTTTTCTTTTATAATCACTTCTGGTTGAGAAACTTGTATTTCAAATCCTTCTCTGCGCATATTTTCTAATAAAATAGCTATATGCAATTCTCCTCTACCATAAACTTTAAAAAAACTGGGGCCCATTTGTTGCTCTGTTTTATTGCCTTGGTCTGGAGAAAAATCAACTTTTAACCCAACATTTATTTCTAATTCTTTTTCTAATCTTTCTTTAATTTGTCTAGATGTAACATATTTTCCTTCGCGACCAGCAAATGGAGAATCGTTAACTAAAAAATTAAGTGATAAAGTTGGTTCATCAATAGCAATATGTGGTAATTGTGGAATACTATCATCTTCACAAATAGTTTCACCTATATATATATCTGGTATTCCAGCTAATAAAACAATATCACCTGATGTAGCAACAAAAACTTCTTTTCTATTTATCCCTTCAAAACCAAAAAGTTTTGTTACTTTTCCTGTCCTAACACTATCATTTTCTCCTTTTATAAATACTTGACTTCCAGATGACATTTTACCAGAATAAATTCTTGCAACTGCCATACGTCCTAAAAAATTATCATAACCTAAATTAAAAACTTGGGCAGACATTTTTCCATTTTCATCAAGAGATGCAGGAGGAACATGTTCTAATATCATATCTAAAAGTGGAGACAAATCTTCACTTTTATCTCCTAGCTTTTTAAAAGCTTTCCCTTCACGTCCAATTGCATATATAGTCTCAAAATCTGCTTGTTCTTCATTTGCACCTAATTCAAAAAATAATTCTAAAACCTCTTCATGCACACGATGTGGATCAGAAGCTGGTTTATCTATCTTATTAATTACAACAATAGGTTTTAATCCTAATTCAAGAGATTTTTTAAGAACAAACCTAGTTTGTGGCATTGGACCCTCTACAGCGTCCACCAAGAGCAAAACTGAGTCTACAGCACGCAATACACGCTCTACCTCTGATCCAAAGTCTGCGTGACCAGGAGTATCTACAATGTTTATTTTTATACCTTTATACATTATAGATGTATTTTTTGAATAAATAGTAATACCACGCTCTTTTTCTAGAGCATTTGAATCCATTGATATATTCTCATCTTGAAGACCACCATTTTGCTTCATTAAGGCATCAGTAAGTGTTGTCTTACCATGATCCACGTGTGCAATGATAGCTATGTTTCTAATTTCCATAATTTTTTAAAATAAATCATAATTAAATAAAAAAAAGACCAGAGGCCTAAATTCGATTAGACTAATAATAGCATACATTTTAAAAAATAACAAATAAATAATTTAAAACTTACATAAACTCATATTTTTTTATAAAATACATTTTTAATAATTGAGTAATTATAAAATACAAAATAATACCAATAAACAATAATACAAAATAAAGAGGTGGCAATGGTAAAAATTTCAAAGCATTTGCAAAAGGAGAAAATGGTAAATATATACCAAAAGAAATAACACATAGTGTAGATATTATCACTGGCCAACTAGCCCAACTTTGGAAAAATGGAATCTTGCTCGTTCTAATAACATGAACGATTAATGTCTGAGTAAGTAATGATTCAACAAACCAGCCCGTATGAAACAATGCTGGATTTGCCCAAGCGTGAAAAACATAAAGCATTACAAAAAAAGTAGCATAATCAAACAATGAACTTATTGGACCAAAAAATAAAATAAACCTTTTAATATTTTTAAAATTCCATTTTTTAGGTTTTAATAAATGATCTTCATCAACCTTGTCTGTTGGTATTGTCATCTGTGAAAAATCATAGAGCATATTATTCGCAAGTATTTGTACAGGCAACATCGGCAAAAATGGCAAAAAGATACTTCCACCAACAACACTAAATATATTTCCAAAATTTGAGCTAGCTGCCATTTTTATATATTTGATAATATTATCAAATATTCTTCTACCCTCTTTTATTCCCTCTTTCAAGACAAGCAAGCTTTTTTCAAGTAAAATTAAATCTGACGATTCTTTAGCAATATCAGCCGCTGTGTCAACCGAAATACCAATATCCGCCGCAATAAGAGAAAGAGAATCGTTTATACCATCACCCAAAAATCCAACAATATGACCCTTATTTCTTAAACTTTTTATTATTCTCTCTTTATCATAAGGAGATAATTTAGCAAAAACTAAAACATCTTCTGTCTCTTTTTCTAATTCTTCATCATTTAATTTCTCTATATCTTTACCTATTAATATTTTAGAAACTTCCAATCCGACATCTATACATGTCTTTTTTGTAACTATTTCATTATCTCCAGTTAAAATTTTTATTTTAACTCCTAATTCTTCTAAATCTTTAATCGTTTCTTTTGCACTTTGTTTAGGAGGGTCAAAAAATGCTAAAAATCCAACTAATATTAATTCATACTCATCTTCTATTTTAAAAACTTTTTTCTGCAATGAAACTTCCTTGTATGCTACAGCTATAACTCTAAAACCTTGTTCATTTAATTCTTTTTCTATAAATGATTTCTTCTCATCACTAAAATCTTTCAGTGAAATTATTTTATTATCGATAGATACATTTGTACAAGAAGCTAAAATCTCTTCTACTGCTCCAGTACAAATCAATAAATTTTTATCTATATCCTCTCCGACTATTACTGACATTTTTCTTCTATTAAAATCAAAAGGTATTTCATCTATTTTTTTATAATTTGCTATTTTTAATTTTTCACCAGCTTCTTCGTGTTTTAAAATAGCATCATTGATCATACTACTCACTCCTGTTTGAAAATAACTATTAAGGAAGGCATAGTGCAATGACTCTGTGCTGTCTTTACCATAAATATCTAAATATTTTTCTAAAACAATTTTCCCTTCTGTGAGTGTTCCTGTTTTATCAGTGCATAAAATATCTATTACTCCTAAATTTTCTATTGCATCTAGGTGTTTTACAATTACTTTATTTTTTGACAAAACCATAGCTCCTTTTGATAAATTAACAGCCACAATAGTTGGAATCATTTCTGGAGCAATTCCGACAGCCACAGCAATTGCAAACAAAAATGCTTCAAACCAATTTCCTTTAAAAAATCCATTTAATAAAAAAACAGCTGGCACCATGATTGCCATAAATTTTAATGTTAATGCAACAAATTGCTTTAATTCTTTATTAAAATCAGAAACATGATCATTTTTACCAATATCATAAGCAATGCTACCTAGATATGTATTCTTTCCTGTATTTAGAACAATAGCAGTCGCTATACCACTCTCTACACTTGTACCTAAAAAACATAAATTAGAAAATTCTATAATTTCTTTTTTATCTAAATCAGGATCAGATATATGTTTTTCTACTGGCATAGATTCTCCAGTAAGCATAGCTTGATTTATAAATAAATCTTTAGAAGAAATTAATCTAACATCACCAGGAATAATCGTACCTGAATATAAATAAACCACATCACCCGGTACAACATTTTTTAAAAAAATCTCTCGTTTAATATTATTTCTAATCACAGTAATCTTTATATGAGTTATTTCTTTAAGTTTTTCTGAAGCTATATCAGCTTTTGTCTCTTGATAAAAATTCAAAATTACACTTAAAAAAACCATTAAAATTATTATAGAAAAAGATTTAATATCACCAATAAAAAGAGAAATTAATGCTAACGTAGACAATAATAAATTTAAAGGATTCCTAAAAATTTTTAATAATTTATAGATATGACTAATCTTTTTTTCATTACCAATATCATTACTTCCATAAATATTCAATCTTTTTTTAGCCTCCTCTTCGCTTAAACCTAAAATATTAGACTTTAAATTACTTATAGTAAAATCAATATCATTTTTTGCAAATTTATATAGACTATCAAAAAGATTCTTTTTGATAGAATTTATTAAATCTTTCTCTTTTTTACTCTTTGTAAAAATATGTTTTAATAAATTCATACAAATATATCATATCATAATAGATGCAAAAAAAATTATTTTATGTTATTTTAATTAAGAAGGAGCAAAATGAAAGTTTTTACTTTTATTTTGTCCGACTGACATTAAAATATTGTATTCAGTTATATTTTATATGAATGCGTCGGTGGTGGAGTGGTCTATCACAGGAGACTGTAAATCTCCCGCCCTCGGGCTTCGTAGGTTCGAATCCTACCCGGCGCACAAAACTAAAAAGCTGAGCTTCTGCTCAAGCTTTTTAGTTTATGTCTCGCCGTGAGGAAGCAAACTACTTTGCTTCCGTGTAGGATTCGAAAAGCTTTTCATTATTTCGCATAGCGAAATTGAAAAGGTATACTGCTCCTGTAAGGAGAGAAATTCCTACCCGATGTTTAAACAAATTTTTGTGACGACAAAAATTTAGTCGAAGGAAAAATTCCTACCCGGCGCACAAAATTAAAAAAATTGTTATAATTTAATATAATCTATCACTTCATGAAGTTTTCACATTTAATATAGTAATTTAAAAACTTAAACTCTTTCTTTATTTTGCTTGAAAATAAAATTACTTTCTTTTTTTTCTATATATCCTCTATAATTACCTTTTTTAATTTCAATAGAAATTTCTTTATTTTTTACAGAAACAAAAACTGTGTCTCCTTTTATCGCTGTATTTGAAATCATATGTGCAGCTATTGTATTAAGAATTCTATTTTGAATTAAACGATTTAATGGTCTTGCTCCATAATAAGGGTTATATCCTTCTTTTGCTAAATAAGAAAGAGCCTCATCAGAAATTTTGAAATTAATTCCTTTAACAAAAAGTCTTTCTGCAACAACATTCATTCTTAAATTAACTATTTCTTTTATTGCTTTTTCTCCAAGAATATCAAAAACAATAATCTCATCAAGACGATTTATAAATTCTGGTCTAAAATGATCTTTCATTGCTTCCATAACTTTTTCTTTCATATTACTATAATTTTCTTTATCTCCATTATTAGAAAAACCAATAGATTCCATTTTTTCTACAAACTGTGAACCAATATTTGAAGTGAGAATAATAATAGTATTTTTAAAATTAACTATTCTTCCTTTTCCATCTGTTAACCTTCCTTCATCAATAACTTGAAGCAACATATTAAAAACTTCAGGATGAGCCTTTTCAATTTCATCAAAAAGTATTACAGAAAATGGACGATGTCTGACTGCTTCAGTAAGTTGTCCTGCTTCATCATAACCAACATAACCTGGAGGTGAACCAATAAGTTTTGATACAGAATATTTTTCCATATATTCAGACATATCTACACGAATAAGTGCATTTTCATCATTAAATAAAAATTGAGCAAGAGCTTTGGTAAGTTCTGTTTTACCAACTCCGGTAGGACCTAAAAATATAAATGAACCATTTGGCCTTCCTGGATCTCCTATACCAGCACGTGAACGACGAATAACATCACAGACACGTGTTATAGCATCATCTTGACCAATTATCCTCTTTCTCAATTCTTCTTCCATTCTTTGCAATTTTGCACGATCTTCTTCAAGCATCTTTGTAAGTGGAATACCTGTCCAACGAGCTACTACTTCTGCTATATCTTCTGATGTAACTTCTTCTTTTAAAATTCTTCGTGATTTTTGAAGTTTTTTCAAACGTAAAAGTTTTATTTCTAGTTCTTTTTTAAGAGTAGGAATTTTCCCATAACGTATTTCCGCAGCACGAGACAAATCTGCTTTCATTTCAGCATCTTCTGCAAGTAATCGCATAGAGTCAAGTTCTTTTTTTATTGCTCGAATCTCAACCACAGTTTCTTTTTCATTTTGCCATTTTAATTCAAGCTCCTTGGTCTTTTCGTGCAAGTTTGCAATTTCTTTATCTATCTCTTTTATTCTTAATTTCATTCTTTTGCCCCCTGATTCAAATACTCTTTCTCCGCCAAAGGCGGATCCGCCTCTGGCGGAAACTTCTGTTTTTAATGCTTCTTTTTCAATTTCTAGTCGCATTATTTTTCTATGAGCTTCTTCTAAAACAGGAGGTTTATTTTCAAGTGCAATTTTTAAAGAAGAAGAAGCCTCATCTATAAGATCTACTGCTTTGTCTGGCAAAAATCTATTTGTAATATACCTAGTAGAAAGATTAACAGCTGCTATTATCGCATCATCAGTAATTCTAACTCCATGAAAAAGTTCATATTTTTCTTTAAGTCCACGAAGGATTGTAATAGCATCATCTACTCCAGGTTCATTAATATAAACAGGCTGAAAACGACGAGCCAATGCTGGATCTTTTTCAATGTGTTTCTGATATTCTTTTAATGTTGTTGCACCTATAGCTCGAAGTTCTCCACGAGAAAGTGCTGGTTTTAACATATTGGAAGCATCCATAGTGCCCTCAGAACCTCCTGCACCAACAATAGTATGTATTTCATCAATAAAAAGAATTACCTTGCCATCAGCTCTTTCTATCTCTTTCATAATCCCTTTTAACCTTTCTTCAAATTCTCCACGATATTTTGTACCAGCAATGAGCGACCCCAAATCAAGAGAAACAAGCTCTTTGTCTTTAAGAGATTCTGGAACATTGTTTTTTGCAATTCTCTCAGCCAAACCTTCTACAACTGCTGTCTTTCCCGTACCAGCCTCACCTATTAAAATTGGATTATTTTTTGTTCTACGAGAAAGTATTTGCACTATACGCATTATTTCATTATCTCGTCCAATGACAGGATCTAATTTATCTTCCTTAGCTAATTTAGTTAAATTACGAGTATATTTCAAAAGTAATTTAAATTTCTTAGGTTCTGTCACATCGGTAATATTTTGACTGCGAAGCTCTTCCAACACTTTTATAACAGGTTCCTTAAGAATTCTAAATCGTGCCAATACTTCCCTTGCTTCACCAGTAATTTCAAGCATAGCAATAAAAAGATGTTCAGTTGAAACAAAATCATCTTTCATATATTCTGCTAATTTTACAGAATGTTCTATAACTTGCGCTAAGTCTGGATTAAGATAAATCTGAAAAGCTGGAGAAATAGTATTATGAGATTCCGGTGTTTCAATTGATTCCAAAATAGAATCAGTTAAAAACATAGTATCTATTTCCAATTTATCCAAAATAGAATTTACTATACTTTCTTCTTGTAATAATAATGCAGCAAGAAGATGCAAAGAAGATACGTGGTTCTGTCCACGTTCAATAGCAAGCTCGTGAGCTTTTTTGATTGCTTCTTTTGATTTAGTTGTAAATTTATTAAGTGGTGGCATATATATTTAATTCTCAATTTCAAATTATTAATTTCAAATTTAAATTCGTAATTCGTAATTCGTAATTCAAAATTACTTATTTATGGTGTTTTAATTGTTTTTAGGGCTTCAACAATCGAATCAATCGAAGAGAAAGATATTGTATCACTAGATAAAGCAATCCCCAATACTTGTCCATCTAAATCAAGAACCAAACCACCTGCATTTAATTTTGAAGTACTAATTTTTATATCCTTACTACCATCATAAATAAAAGAAGATATTGTATTACCTAAAACTAAAATCTTCTGTCCTATCTTTATTTTACTTAAATCTCCAAAGACTGGCATAGTAAAAGAAATTTTATTTTTTTCATCTAAAGGTGTTCCTATTTTAAGAAAAGAAAATCCATTTTTATCTAAAGAAATAAAATCTGCTTTAAATTTTCCACTACTATTACTTACATAATAAACACCCTTATCGGGTACAAGAAAACCATCAGCTACAATAATTCCATCTTTAGAAACTACAAATCCATTCCCTGCCGTTACTTCAATAGTTTTACCTTCTAGGTCTAGTATTTCTTTAGTTATAGAAAAAAGAGCTCCTTTGTTTTCAGCAATAGCATCCACTACTAAATCTTCTTCCTTAATAATAACAGTATTGGTAACAGTTTTACCTTCTTGTGGAACAATTTTTTCAACCGTTTCTCTTACGATACGATTTATTGGAACAGTAACAGAAGGAGGTGCTTGTTGCATTAATGTTACAGTGGTAATACCTGTTGCAATTGAAGTAATAAATGAAAGCAAAATTGCAAGCATTATTAATTGTGATTTATTTAATTCTTTAATGTCCATTCGGTAGTGAAATTTCAAATTGTTCTTTATTGATTAGTAAAAAGCAACTCAAAATTTTATTAACTAGTAAATTAAACACTTTTTATCTGATCCGTTAGTAAAAGAACAAATTAATGATTTGAAATTCTACTACAGGATCCATCTGGACATTATATCACATATATCAAATGGATTTAAGAATCAAATTGTGTTTCCTCTTCCTTTTTCGATTTTTTTTCTAAAAGATTCAAATAACTCGATTGGATCAACTCAAAATTAATCTTCTCCGAAACAGAATCGTTGAAGTTCGGATTGAATGTTATACCTCTAATTTTATTCTGCAGTTCGGTAAGTTTTGCATCCAATAATTTTCTTTTTAAAACATCTGACGGGTTATAGTTCGAAAGTTCTTCGTTAACACTATTCATCATTATGTTGATTTTTTCAACATTCGATTCTAATCCTGCCATAAATTCAATCTTCTTCTGTTTGGTTTTAAAAGAATCTTCATCAATCTTTTTTGCTCTTTCTATTGCATCTTCCTCCGTTTCTCCAGGCTGAATTGTTTCCCTAGTTACAGCACCAGACTTTCCGATATAATTTACTTCTTTGGGATCTTTGTCTTTTTCTTTTGGTTGATCAAAATTCATATATTTATTTATAAAACTATTAATAACTTATTAACTCGACTATATTAAGTATACCACTTATTTAATTTTTGCAAAATTTGTGACAAAGCTTTTACTGTATAATCAATATCAGCTTTTGTTGTATCTTTACCTAAAGAAAATCTAACACCACCTATTTCAGAATCTATTTCTGCGGAAGCCTTGCTTCCGCTAATTAGCGGAAGCAAGGCTTCCGCAGAATGAATAGCTTCTATAACATAAGAACCTTCCTTGTGAGAACTTTTACAAGCACTTTTTGAAGATGCCATTATTCCTTTTGCTGAAAGTTCAACAACTAATAAATCGCTAGGAATTTTAGGAAAAGTGATATTTATATTATTTGGTAATCTATTCTTTAAGTCACCATTAATAATTATACCAGTAGTACCTTTTGACAATTTCTTAATAAAATAATCTCTTAATTTAGTTAATCTTTCATTTTCTTTTTCTTTATTTTTTTGGACTAATTTTAATGCTTCAGAAAATTTTACAATCTCTGCCAAATTTTCTGTACCAGGACGTAAACCCATTTCTTGATCCCCACCACCAAATATTGATAAAAGTGGTACAGTTTTTTTTCTATATAAAACACCTACTCTACCTGCTCCTTCTATTTTTGAACCAGACATAGAAAGCATATCTACACCAAGTTTCTCTACATTAAGATCTAAATAATTAACAGCTTGTACTGCATCTGTATGGAATAGAGGATAGCTCATAGCTTTTAGCTTATAGCTTATAAACTTTTTATAATGTCTTATCTCTTTAGCAATTTCACGAATAGGTTGAATTGTACCAATTTCATTATTCGCATACATTACAGATACGAGTATTGTATTTTTCTTTATTTCTTTTTTTATTTTTTTAGAATCTACTATTCCGTTTTTTTCAACTGATACTATTGAAATTTCTGCAAGTTTTCTTTTTTGAAGCATTTTACAAGTTTCCAATACAGAAGGATGTTCTATATTGGTAGTAATAATATGAGGTAGATTATTACCTTGCCAAGCTAAAACAACACCCTGTATTGCAAGATTATTAGATTCTGTTCCTCCACTTGTAAAGATTATTTCCGAAGATTGAACATGTAAAATACTAGCAACCTCTTTGTGGGCATTTTGAAGTTTTATCTTAGCTTTTACTCCTTCTGCATGAATAGAACTTGGATTTGCTTTTACTCCAGATGCATAATCCATATATATTCTATTCAATTTTTTGTTTGATTTTACCATTAAAATAGTATATATTGAAAACGTATGAATCCCGTACGAAATTACGGGAATTAATTATAATATAACATAAATCTATCACAAAAAATAATGATAGATTTCGTACGGGATGAATATAAAGCTCGAAACAGTTTTTTTTGTTTTTATTGGATTTGCTATTTTAATTAGCGCTATATGGGCTATTGGGACAGAAAGACGTTTAAAGAAATTTTTTGCTGGTAAAAAAGCAAAAGATTTAGAAGAAAATATTTTTATACTAGAAGAAAATATTTCAAAATTAAAATCTGCAAAAGAAAATATAGAAAAAGAACTGATAGAAATAAATAAAAAATTAAAAAAGAGTGTTAGGGGTCTTGAAACAATACGTTTCAACCCATTTCCAGATCAAGGTAGTAATCAAAGTTTTGCTGTTGGTATATTAAATGAAGAAGGAGATGGAGTAGTTTTTTCAAGTTTATATTCTCGTGAAAGAATGAGCATATTTGCAAAACCTGTAAAAAATGGAAAGTCAGAATACGAGCTCACCACCGAAGAGAAAGAAGTATTAGCTAAAGCAAAAGTCTGATAGCGAAGATAGTATTACAACAATTTTTTGTCCTGCGCCCTTCTTTGGGCGCATTAAGGGAAACAAAGTGGGACCCTCAGACGAAAAAATTATTGTAATACTACCTTCGCCCACAAAATATATGGAAAAAATAAACAAAGAAAATATAATAGAAAGACCACCAGTAGTGGTAATAATGGGTCATATTGACCATGGTAAATCTACCCTTCTTGATTATATAAGAAAAACAAATATTGTTGATAAAGAAGTAGGAGGTATAACTCAAAATATTTCTGCTTATGAAGTTGTTCATTCCCAAACAGATGGTGGACAAGAAAAAAAAATAACATTCATTGATACACCTGGCCATGAATCATTTTCAAAAATGAGAGAAAGAGGTGCACAAATTGCAGATATTGCTATTTTAATTGTTTCAGCTGAAGATGGTGTAAAACTTCAAACAATAGAAGCTTGGAAAACAATAGTTGAAAATAAAATACCATGTATTGTTGCAATCAATAAAATAGATAAAGAGAATGCGAATATTGAAAAAACAAAAACAGAATTAGCAGAAAATGAAATTTATCTCGAAAATTATGGTGGAAAAATTCCATTTGTTGAAATTTCAGCGAAAAATGGTACAGGCGTAAATGATTTATTGTTATTAATAAATATACTTGCTGAAATGGAAAATTTCACTGCTAACAAAAATAAAAATGCTTCTGGTTATGTATTAGAAGCAAATCTTGACTCTAAACGTGGAATAGAAGCAACTCTCATTATAAAAAATGGAACTTTAACAAAGGGAATGCAAGTCGTAGTAGAAGATAGTATATGTTCAACAAATATTATAGAAAATTTCAAAGGATTACCAATAAATGAAGCAACTTTCTGTTCCCCTATACGTCTTGTTGGTTTTTGTAAAATACCACAAATTGGTGCAGAATTTAAATCTTTTCAAAAGAAAAAAGACGCAGAAAAATATATAGAAGAATGGAAAAATAATAAAAATAAAAAAAAAATAGAAACAAAATTATTTACACAAACAGATAAAAAAATAATTCCAATTGTTTTGAAAGCTGATATATCAGGATCTATAGAGGCTATAGAAAAAGAAATAAAAAAAATACACTACGGGCTTAGCGCCACAGAAAGTGAAAATGCAGAATTTAAAATAATAAAAAAAGGGGTTGGACCTATTGGAGAATCTGATATAAAAACAATAAGTGGAAGTGAAAATATAATTGTTATAGGATTCAATGTAAAAATAGATAAAAGTGCGATAGAGTTAGCAGATAAACGAGGAATAACTATTTTTTTCTTTGATATTATATATAAAATGACTGAATGGCTTAAAATAGAGATGGAAAATAGAAGACCAAAAATTGAAACAACAGAAACAACTGGCAGTACAAAAATTCTTAAGGTATTTAGTCGCACAAAAGAGCGTCAAATAGTCGGTGGTAGGGTTTTAAAAGGACGAATGATTTTAGATAAAGTTATAAAAATAATGCGCAGAGAATTTGAAATTGGACGTGGAAAAATAGTAAATTTAGAAAAAGGAAAAGTAAAAGTAAAAGAAGTTGAAGAAGGCTCAGAATTCGGAATGATGATTGAATCAAAAATAGAAATTGTCGAAGGAGATATAATTGAATCTTTTAACATAACACAGAAATAGTCAGGGCAAGATTCATTAAAATTTTTTGTCCTGCGCCCTTCTTTGGGCGCATTAAGGGGAACAAAGTGGGACCCTCAGACAAAAAAATTTTAATAAACCTTACCCCAACAAAATATTATGGAAAGAAATGAAAAAGTAGCAAATCTTTTAAAAGAACTAGGAGCTCAATTTTTAGAGCGTGAAAATAATAATACTTCCCTTATTACTGTCACGTCCTGCAATGTCTCCCCTGATATTAAAAAAGCAACTATATTTATAACAGTTTTACCTGATAATAAAGAACATGATGCACTAGACTTTGCCAAACGTAAAAGAGGAGAAATGCGTACTTTTTTCAAAAAAAATATACAAATAAAAACAATACCTTTCATTGATATTGAAATAGATAAAGGAGAAAAAAACAGACAAAAAATTGACGAATTACTTAGAAATTAGTTGCTAGGTTATAGTTTCTAGGTTATAGTAAAAACAGAATTATTAAAAAATTCGGCCTGGTAGCCAAGTGGTAAGGCATTCCTCTGCAAAAGGAATATACGGCGGTTCAATTCCGCCCCAGGCCTCAATTGTAATTTGAAAATAAAAATATATAATAGATTAGTTAATTTAAATTTTGCCCGGATGGCGGAATTGGTATACGCGCACCACTTAAAATGGTGTCTCGTAAGGGATGTGGGTTCGACTCCCACTCCGGGCACAATTAGATAGCTCTTTAAAATTTAAACAAAATTATATCCGCCCTTAGCTGTTTTGGTAGGTCGTTAGATTATAATAATTGTATAGTTTAGTTTTTAAATAAAGTTTTACATCCGCCCTTAGCTCAGCTGGTAGAGCAGATCCCTCTTAAGGATAAGGTCGTAGGTTCGATCCCTACAGGGCGGACAAGTTAAAAGTTTTAACTTAAATTTTTAGAAAACATATTGCTGGAGTGGCGGAATTGGTATACGCGCTAGTCTTAGGAACTAGTGCCGCAAGGCTTGAGGGTTCGAGTCCCTCCTCCAGCACACTGCATAAGTTCAGATACATATGAGACTAATTAAGTCACATATTTTATGCGCCAATTCAATAAATTAAAGGATACTAAAGGCTTCATCACAATCTGGGAACGTGTGATACGCTTTAAGTATATGATTA
>JBAZOQ010000007.1:0-45164 GCA_041648595.1 Minisyncoccota bacterium
AATACTTTAACCATAGTAAAAAACATTGACAAACTGATTCTAATATACTATACTTAATAGTACAAATAGGTGCGAAAAGAGTCGATTTCTAAAGCAATCTTACTTTGTATTTAACAACTTAACTTAAAAAAATCAATGACTGGTACAATAAAAAGACTCACTGATAAAGGTTTCGGTTTCATCACAGGAGAAGGCCTACAGAAAGATTTATTCTTTCATAGTAATTCTCTCGTCGGCGTAAGCTTTGACGAATTGCATGAAGGCGATGCTGTTTCTTTTGAAACAGAGGAATCCCCAAAGGGATTGAATGCTACAAACGTACAACGTGCGTAATATTCATTTTATCTAAATAAAAAAAGCCCCCACTCGGGGCTTTTTTTATTTTATATTATTTCACTAATTTTGATAAACGAGATTTTTTATGAGAAGCATTATTTTTTTTAATAACACCCTTTTTCGCTGTCTTATCTATAATAGCAAAAGCTGAACTTAACAATTTCCCTGCTTCTTTCTTATCTGTTTTCGCTATTTTCTCAATCTTTTTAATTACATCCTTCATCGCATGCTTTTGACGATCATTAAAAGCCTTTTTACGAAGGGATCCACGAACTGCTTTTTTAGCTGATTTAATTATTGGCATATGTATAACTTAACAGAAAATATTGGAAAATGCAACCTATTTTACACGTGCTATAATAGACATATGATCGGAAGTATAAAAGGAAAAATTACCTTTAGAACTGACAAATTTGTCATTATTGAAACAGCTGGGGTTGGTTATAAAATAAACGTATCACCAGACACTCTTCTTAATTTCAAAAAAACAAATGAAGAAATTTTACTTTGGATACACACCCACGTACGTGAAGATATTCTTGATCTTTATGGATTTATAAACCGTGATGAATTAGAATTTTTTGAAATGCTTATAAATGTCTCAGGAATTGGACCAAAAGGAGCTCTTGGAATATTAAGTATCGCTTCACTTGAAACACTTAAAAAAGCAATTGGTACAGGAGACATCAGTTATCTTACAAAAATTTCTGGCATTGGTAAAAAAACTGCAGAAAAAATAATAATAGAACTCAGAGATAAAATGCAAAACAAAACTGGAGAAAAAATGACGGATGCTTCCCTTCGAGACGAATTAGATGCGTTAGAAGCTCTCAAGTCTCTAGGTTATTCTCAAAATGATGCTCGCGAAGCATTAAAAAAAGTTTCCCCCGACGCAAACACAAATACAAAAATCCGTGAAGCTTTAAAAATTTTAGCTAATAAATAAAATTATGCCAGAATTGCCAGAAGTGGAAACGACAGTCCGAGGTCTCCAAAAAACCATTTTAGGGTTAATTATAAAAGACGTTTGGACAGATTTAAAGACCAAAGATAGTCGCAAGCACGATACAGTGGCAAACCCGAAGTATTTTTCATCTTTTAAAAAAGAAGTAACTAATAAAAAAATTAAATCAGTAGAAAGACGAGCAAAAAATATCCTGATAAATTTATCAAACAGCAAAACAATTTTAGTTCATATGAAAATGACCGGTCATTTGCTTTTTAATAATAAAGACAAATTTGTACATGTCGTTTTTAATTTTTCAAATAGAAAATATTTAGCTTTTTCAGATATGCGTAAATTCGGCAAAATAACTTTACTTAATACAAAAACAACTCATGATTCAAAACATTTAAAAGATATTGGACCAGAACCATTAGATAAAACTTTTACTTATAAAAAACTTGAAGAAAGATTAAGGAAAAAACCAAATGGAAAAATAAAGACAGTTTTAATGAATCAAGCAATAGTGGCTGGCATAGGAAACATATATTCTGATGAAATACTTTGGCAAGTAGGGGTGCATCCAGAAAGAAGAGTTTCAAAAATAAAAAAAACTGAGTTTCAAAAAATTTTTAAAGCCATGCAAAAAATTTTAACCAAAAGTATAAAATTTGGTGGTGATTCAATGTCTGATTATATAAATATATATGGGAAAAAAGGAAAATTTCAACTCCATCATCAAGCCTATAGACAAACTGGAGAAAAATGCAGAAAAAATGGGTGTAAGGGCTTCATAAAAAGAAAAATAATAAACGGCCGTAGCGCACATTTTTGTTCCATACACCAGAAATAAAATAAAGAAATATAAAAATTCTATATTTCTTTATTTTTTATATATTTAAAATCCTAAACAAAGCTATTCCACAAGCGACAGAAACATTTAATGATTCTTTCTTCCCTCTCATGGGTATTTCAGCTATCACGTCACATTTTGCAATTATGTTTTTAGGAATACCTGTCACTTCTGCACCCATTATAAAAACATTTTTGTTTTGTAATTTTATTTTTTTATAATCAATAGATTTCTTGTCTTGCTCAACACCAATAATAAAATAATTCTCCCTTTTTAATTTATCAATAAGAATACTTGTATTTTTCTTATATTCCCAAGGAATAAAATTCTCTGCACCCAAAGCAGATTTAGCCATGTCTTTACGAACTTTTCCAAACCTATCAAGTGGTGTAGGGGTAAAACCTGTCAAATAAATTTTATTTATGAGAGCCGCATCAGCAGTGCGAAACATAGCACCAACGTTCGTCACACTTCTAATATCGTGAATTATTAAAATATTTTCTTGTTTTTTCATTCTTTTAATTTCCTTAATATAACATATATGTTAGGTTAAGAATTAATACACTAGCCATAGGCTAGTAAACCTCCTGCTGATAACATTTTTCACAATAAACTATCTCAGGTCTATCTGGAGCATAAGAAGTTTCAAATTCATTAGTACATCCTTCTTTCATACATTTCCTATGCCAGAGTTTTAGGGGATTGCGTTGTTTTAATCTATTGTAATGTCTACAGTTAGGACATAAGTGTGGTATAGGTAGATTCATTCTTTTATAGAAAGAAAGTTCATCTCCTATGATTTTATAGGCTTCTGTACACTGTTCATTACATGTTCCCTTGTGTTCACACTCTATTACTTTGTTTATTATTGATTTATCTACGTCTTTTATGTCATTTGGTATATCTTCTGTTTTAATATCTATCTGATAGTCTCTTTCAACTTTCTCTTTCCACTTATATCCTTGCTCTATAGCTTGTTCTTTTGTTAATGGATAATATTCTTGTGCTATGGTTTCATTATATGCCCAGGGAGAAATTTCTGAAGGGAAAAAATCTCCATACTTATAAATCCTTTCATTTAAACCCACATAGGGTCTTTCGTTCATTTGTTTTATAATCTCTAATTTTAACTTAAAAAATTCTTCTTTGGAATATTGTTTATTCAAAATACAATATTCTTTTCCTCGAAGCCCTATACAGCCAAATAAATTTGAAGATGCTTGGCAAGTAAAAGAATAAGAACAATTATTGGAACTGTATACTGTAATTGTACCCAAATTATTCATTCCTACATCATTATCTACCCCTTCATAACATAATTCATTTTTATAATTTCCATATACATCATAATTATCTTTTACTTCTAAAGAATGAATAGTATATCTCGAATCTTCGGCATTATGATCTATATCAAAACAATCCTTACTGTTTTTTGATTTATTTATATTGTGTCCAGTACAATTAATACACTGCGTAATATTTGCAAATCGACGAATTGCCTTATCTCTCATTTCTTTCTCAAATTTTTGTTTTACTTTTTCTATATTAATACTATTTTCTAAACCTAAAGATTTAACTTTTTCTATATACTCTTTTTTATCTAATTGCTCATTGAAAAAGCAATACGATTTATTAACTAAATTTGTACAACCAAAACAATCGTTGCAATTTCTACAACCATACAAAAAAACTGAATCCATGCACGATATACAATTTTCACTTGAAACAAGATTAAAACAATTAAAACAATCCATTAAATCAAAACACAGTTCGTTATGAGTAGAACCTAATAAATCCTGAGAGTCTTTTGAAAAACTAGATTTATTTGAATATCGAGTATTTTCACTAAAACCAGTACCAAAAACTAAATAACAATTCTTATTATTATCAATATAATTACAATATTGAGATTTCACAGAATTCATAAGTTGTAATGACTGCAAGGGTACAATTTTTAATAATTCATTAAATTGTTCAAAAAATGATTTTTGGAAGTTATACTCTCGTCCATATTTTAATGGATCCCATTTATCACTCCACCAATATTCTTTGTCGTAAATGATATATGGAGAATCTGAAGAATACATACTCAATATCTCTGCATCGTTTTCAGGAGTATTATTCTTTCTTTTATATAAATTACGTTCATTCCTCCATGTCATCCTGCGAATCAAACGACATTCCGGACAAAAAGTCGGTGGAAGAACTTTCATTTTTTCATAAAAAGAAAAATCATCAGGCTCTATGGTGAAATTTTTTTTACAGTTTTGGCAAACTTTTGTTTCAAAGTTCATACTTTTATTATACTATTTTAAGAAATTTTTGTTGCGTAATTTTTTATGATAAGCAATAGCAAATCTATGAGCTTCATTGTTGGCTAACAAGATTTCTTTTCTATATTTTAAGGTAATTTTCCTGTCACCCAAAATAGCTTTTGCTTTATGTCTCTCATTCTTCAATACAGAAACAACTTCTATTTTTGAACCCATTTTAACTAAAACAGCCTTGGTTGTATTAATTTGGGCTATTCCCCCATCCACAACAATAAGCTCTGGGTGAGGCCATTCTGTGTGCTTAAAACGCCTTTCTAGCACTTCTTTTAAGGCCCCAGTATCATTTGCATCTATTTGAGTTCTAATCTTAAATTTCTTATATTCACTTTTTTCTATTTCTCCATCTTCCACAACCACCATAACACCAACCATATTTTTACCAGACATATGAGCAATATCATACGCTTCTATTCGGGAAAAGTTTCTTTCAATTTTGAGCTTCCCGAGGGTCCCACCCCTGTACTCAGGGAAAGAGCGCAGGGACGAAAAATTGGAAGAAATTTTTACCGAATTCTCTACATGAAACACAGGATCAAAAATTTCATTATCTGTAAAGCTATTAACATTCTCTTTTATTAAAGCCACATCATTAATGTGTTGGAGCGCAAAAAGTTGTCTTTTTATTTTTCCTGCTTTTTCAAATTCTTTATTCTTCGCATATACTTTCATCTCTTTTTTTAAATTACCTAAAATTTTCTTTTTTTTACCCTCAAAAAGTAATTTAATATTTTTAATATTATTTTTATTCTCTATTAAATCTTCTGGAACCAACTTTATTTGTTTATAAAATTCATCTCTTCCTTTTGTACCTTTTTTATCATCATAATAAGGAAATATTTTTCTTATAATTTTCAAAGCTTCACGTAATTGATTACCATTCGGAAATGGTCCAAAAAAAGAATTAAATTTTTCTTTGTTAAGTATTTTACCTCGAACAATAGCGATCTTTTTTTCTTTTGTGATACAAACATAATTAAAACTTTTATCAGATTTTTCTTTAGTATTATATTTTGGTTGATATTTTTTTATCAGAGCCGCTTCTAAGATGAGAGCCTCTAATACGCTATCCGTTTCTCTCCAATCTATTTTATTGGCCTTAAAAATTAAATCTACAAGTAATGGCCCTCGAGTTTCAATTAAATCTTTCCCAAAATAGCTTTTTACTCTATCTTTCAACGAAGTCGCCTTACCAATATATAAAATATCCCCGCCTCGCGTCGATAAACTTTCGCGAGTCGAGGCGGGTTTCCCTTTTTTAAAAAAGTAAACTCCAGGTTTATCAGGTATGTTTAATTTTTTTAAATTTTCTTTTTTCATTAAAATTTATTTTCTAAGAGTTTTTTTAAGATACTTACCAGTATAACTCTTGCTGTTATTTGCAATATCTTCAGGTGTACCTTTAGCAACAAGATTTCCTCCATTCACTCCTCCTTCCGGACCAATATCTATAACATAGTCACAATTTTTTATAATATCAAGATTATGCTCAATTAAAACTACAGTATTTCCTTTTGAAACAAGTTTATTTAGAACCTCCAAAAGTTTTACCACATCGTCATAATGCAATCCTACTGTCGGTTCATCTAAAAGATAAATGGTTTTTTCTAAATGTGGACGATATAGTTCACTTGAAATTTTTACCCGTTGAGCTTCTCCACCAGAAAGTGTGGTTGCTGATTGTCCAAGCTCTAAATATCCTAACCCAACTCCCATTAATGTATGAAGGCGATCTGAAATAGCAGGAATATCTTTAAAAAATAAAAGCCCCTCTTCAACAGTCATATGTAATACTTCATAAATATTTTTCTTTTTATATTTTACAGTAAGTGTCTCTTTATAAAAACGTTTACCATTACAAACATCACAAGTCACATATACTGTCGGCAAAAAATGCATTTCAACTGCAATTTGACCATTCCCTTCACAAGATTCACAACGTCCTCCTTTCACATTAAAAGAAAAACGATTTGCTTTCCAACCACGAAGACGTGCTTCCTCTGTTGTAGCAAATAAATCACGTATATGAGTGAATGCACCAGTATAAGTAGCTATGTTTGAACGTGGTGTTCTACCAATTGGAGATTGATCAATGAGTATTGCACGTGATAAATATTCAGTGCCAGAAAATGAAGTACAGTTAAAAATTTTAGCTGTACGATATTTACGTTCATAACGAGCTTGAAGATTTTTATATAAAATTTCATACATAAGTGAACTTTTACCAGATCCAGATACTCCAGTGATGACAGTCATGACACCAAGTGGAATCTCAACATTTAAATTTTTAATATTAAAAATTTTTCCACCAGCAATACGTAATACTCCTTTTCCACTGCGACGTTTTTCTGGAATTTTTATTTTTTCTTCCCCACGAAGATAAGCAAGTGTTCTAGAATTATTTGTATTCTTCTTTGCTGTTAATAGATCTTCGAGATAACCAGAAACTATCACTTCACCACCATGTACTCCGGCTTTTGGTCCAATGTCTACTATATAATCAGATGCATAAATAGTGTCTTCGTCATGTTCAACAATTAAAATTGTATTACCCAGATCACGAAGATTTTCTAATGTCTTAATCAAACGATCATTATCACGCTGGTGTAAACCAATAGTTGGTTCGTCTAATACATACAGTGCACCAACCAAGCGAGAACCCAATTGAGAAGCTAATCTAATACGTTGAGCCTCTCCACCAGATAAAGTATTTGCTTTACGAGAAAGTTGTAAATAGTCTAACCCAACATCCAACATAAATTGAAGTCTTGCTTCTATTTCACGAACAACTGGAAGTGATATTTCTTTTTCCTGATTAGAAAGTTTTAATGTTTTAAAAAATTCTGATGCTTCAGCTATAGATAAAGAAGAAATCTCAAGTATGTTTTTACGTTTGGCTCCTGCGCTAATAAAAACATTTAATGCTTCTGGTCGTAGACGTGCACCATGACAAGTATCACATGGTTCCTCTCCAAGAAAATATTTTGAACCTAAACCATGACAAACAGTACAAGCTCCATATGGAGAATTAAAAGAAAAAAGACGTGGCTCTATTTCTGGAAAAGAAAAACCATCATTCTTACAAGCAAATTTTGCTGACATAACAAATTCCCCAAGAGCAGAAATATCCTCAGAGGAGTATTCGCTACTACTGGAGAGTACTTGCCCTTTCAAGATAGTGTGCGAACGACGGAGAGGATGTTTCCGCTCTGGGGAATTAAAAGATATAGTTACTAATCCATCAGACTCAAGAAGTGCTCTCTCTAATGATTCAAACAACCTAGTGCGACTATCTTCTTTATTATCAATAAATTCATGTACAGCAAAGTGGTCAACCAAAACATCAATATTGTGTGCCTTGTTTTTAGACAAAACTATTTGTTCACGTAATTTTTTTATTTTTCCATCTAAACGAATTTCAGAAAATCCTTTACCAAGTAAATCATAAAGTAATTGATAATATTCTCCTTTGCGACCACGAATAACTGGAGAAAAAATATTAATTTCAGTTTCATCCCATTCAACACCCATAACAGATTTTTTATTTTTATTACTTTTATTTATTAAATTTATTTTTTCTAAAACAAAATTCAAAATTTCTTCATTTGATAATTTTTTTATTTCTTCTCCACAAGTAGGACAATGTGGGTGTCCAATGCGTGCGTACATAACTCTCAAATAATCATAAATTTCTGTGATAGTAGCTACAGTTGAACGTGGATTATTAGAACGAGATTTTTGATCAATAGAAATAGCAGGAGAAAGTCCTGTTATTTCATCCACATCGGGTTTTGGCATTTGATTTAAAAACTGTCGCGCATAAGAAGAAAGAGATTCAACATATCTCCTCTGTCCTTCGGCAAAGATAGTATCAAAGGCAAGAGATGATTTACCAGACCCAGAAACACCAGTAATCACTACCATACTATTACGTGGCATTTCAACGTTTATATTCTTTAAATTATGGGTCCGTGCCCCTTTTACTATTATTTTATTTTGAAAATCTTTCCTCATAATAACTACACAATCACACCCGCCTATGTTCCTAGGGGGTGTATATCAACATAATCTAACACATTACAATTTCTTTTCCAATCGTGTTCTTAATACCACTATTTCATCACGAAGTATCGCAGCTGTTTCAAAATCTAATTCTTTTACCGCTCTATTCATTTCTTTCTCTTTTATTTTTATTATTTTTTCATAAATAAGATTTCCTCTTTCTTCATCAGATAAAATTTCTTTCCAAAAATTGGAATTTACTTTTTGACGAGCAGCAATTTCTTCTTTTTTAAATTCTTTAGAATAAGCTCGCTTAAACACTTCCAAGTCTAGATTAAGTTCTGCATTCACAGCCTTACCATGTTCACTCTCCATTTCTTGTGTAATATCTTTTATCTTTTTCATTATCGTTTTTGGAGTAATGTTGTGTTTTTTATTGTAAGCAAGTTGAATATTACGACGTCGAGTAGTTTCTTCTATTGCTCTTTTCATTGAACCTGTAATAATATCTGCATAAAGAATAACTCTACCCTCCGAATTACGAGCCGCACGTCCAATAGTTTGTATCAATGCTGTGTCTGAACGTAAAAATCCTTCTTTGTCTGCGTCTAATATTCCAATTAATGCCACTTCAGGTAAATCAAGTCCTTCACGAAGAAGATTTACTCCAACCAAAACATCAAATTCTCCTTTTCTAAATTGTGTTAAAATTTTTATTCTTTCAATTGTTTTTATATCACTATGTAAATATTCTGCTTTAATTTTTTTATCTTTTAAATAAATAGATAAATCCTCAGCCATTTTTTTTGTTAACGTCGTAGCTAAAACACGAAAACCCTTTTTTATTGTTTTTTCTGCTTCTTTAATAAAATCTTGTATCTGTCCGGGAAAAGGCAAAAGATTTTCTTTGTGTGAGAAGGTCTGGCTTTCGTTACTACGAAGGCCAGACCTTCTACTACTCTCGCTTATCGGTCTAACTAAAATCTTTGGATCAACAAGCCCTGTCGGACGAATAATTTGTTCTACCATCTGTTTACTTTGGGTGCGTTCTTGATCGCTCGGTGTAGCGCTAGTGTAAATAACTGGTCCTATCTTTTGACTAAATTCCTCATATTTTAAAGGCCTATTATCCTTTGCTGAAGGCAAACGAAAACCATATTCTACAAGAGTATTTTTGCGTGAAGCATCCCCGGCATACATTCCTTGAAGTTGAGGTAAGGTCACGTGAGATTCATCTATCACGGTCAAAAAATCAGGAACATGCTCAGAGGAGTATTCGCTACTACCAGATAAATCTTGCCCTTCCAAGATAGAGTGCGAACGACGGCGAGCATGTTCCTGATTTTTTATATGAGGAAAGTAAGATAATAATGTCTCTGGTGGCTCCCCTTCTTTTTTATCTGACAAATGTCTAGAATAATTTTCAATACCATTACAATAACCAACTTCTTTAATCATTGCTAAATCATAATTTGTTCTTCTTTTTATACGTTCTGCTTCTAACAATTTTCCTTCTTTTTCAAATTTTTTTAATTGTTTGTTTAATTCTTTTTTTATTTCTATTAATGCTTTCTTCTTTTTAAAATCTTCTGTAATAAAATGTTTTGCAGGAAAAACAAAAATATTTTCTTTTTCTTCAATTATTGAGGAAGTTATTGGATCAATTTTTTTAATACCAATAATTTTTGATTCTCCGAATTCTATTTGATACATAACAGTCTCAGACATTGGCATAAATTCTACACGAGAACCGATGGAACGAAAGGTCCCAGGACTTAAATCTGCATTTGTACGTTCAAAACGAATTTCTATAAATTTTCTCATTAATGCTAATCTATCAATCTTCATTCCGACATAAAGCTTCAAATTTACTTTTTCATATTCTTCAGGGGAACCTAAACCATAAATACAAGATACAGATGCAACAATTATGACATCACGTCTTGTGAGCAATGCTTGTGTTGTAGCATGCCGAAGACGATCTATTTCTTTGTTTATTTGTGCATCTTTTTCAATATATGTATCTGATGCTGGCATATAAGCTTCTGGTTGATAATAATCATAATAAGAAACAAAATAATGCACAGCAGCCTCTGGAAAAAATTCTCTAAATTCAGAGGCAAGTTGTGCAGCTAGTGTTTTATTGTGAGCTATCACAAGTGTCGGTTTATTATATTTTGCTATTACGTTGGCAATGGTAAAAGTCTTACCAGTACCTGTAGCACCAATCAATGTTTGTTTATCCATACCCTTTTTAAGTCCACCCAAAAGCTCTAAAATAGCCTTTGGCTGATCACCAGCTGGTTGAAATGGATTGTGTAATTTAAAAATATTTTCTTCCCTTTTTTGAATCATATCCGTAAAGAATATTTAAAAATATTTATTCACCATAGAAACCCTCCTCAGGAAAACTATCATATGCTTTTACAACAATCATATAAGCTAAAAATGAAGCTACAAGTGTAAGAATAAGCATATATATTAATGATTTATTAAGTAGTGTCATAACTGTCTTAGTTTATCATTTATTTGTTATATTGTTAATTTTTTAAACATTACCTTGATTTTTAGTGTTTTTTACTATATATTTGAATTATTCTGTTTTTTTATACACCCATAGCTCAGTTGTAGCGGATTCAACTAACTACTCACAAAATGTTATCATTATGTATACATAAACAAATGCGCCCGTAGCTCAGCTGGTAGAGCAGATCCCTTTTAAGGATAAGGTCCTCGGTTCGATCCCGAGCGGGCGCACAACAATCAAAAAACTTCCCTTAGGGGAAGTTTTTTGATTTAATTCATGTTTTCCCTTTCTTCCTTGATAGCCTCTATTAATTCTTCGGTTGAATTAAAAAAACCAATATGACCATCAAAAAAATTATAAAGAATTTTACCTCTCATCTCTTTTTTTAAATTCTGATTTTCTAAACTTCCTGTATCTCTACTTTGAGTTTGAACACCCAAATTATTTTCCATATTTCCCATATTTTTATACCACCTATAATAAATACTATTAATTACGACCATCATATCTATAATATTAACACAAAAAATTAAAACCCTAAAAAGCCTCTAATAAAAATTGTTCAAAGACAGCTTCGGCATCCTTACCTTCTTTTCTTGCTTCAGGCAATAGATAAGATAATCTACTTGCAAAATTTTGAAGTTCTATTTGAGAAAATTTTTTAAAATCTTTTTTTAGAAGCATATCTTTAACTTTCCAAAAAAGTACACCAACAAGTTCTTCCATTCCTACCCCCACATCTATTGCTTGTCTAAAATGAATCCATAAATTTAATTTATCTCTTTTCTCAAAATCATATGCTAATAAAAAATTATTATATTTTTCTTTTTTTTCTTTTGGTAATTCAAAAACATTAAGTTCTGCTCTGGCCTTCCTAAAAGCATCTAGGGTTGGTTTATTTAATTTACTTTCTAAAAAAATAAAATCATTAGTGGCTTCATTCATTAAGCTTAATTTTTCTAAAATAAAGTTTAATGTTTCTTCTTTTTCAAAAATATTTGTAAAAACAACCATACATTTTGTAAAAAAAAGCCCAGACCCAGAATAAAAACTTTCTACTTCCATAGGATTAAAATCATTTTTACCAATAAAAAAAATCTCAATATTTTTTGATATTGATTTTATAAATTTCTCATAGCCCTCATGTTTATTTTTAGCATCATCACCACAAAAAAGATAAATCATATTAAAATCTCACTGATTTTTTATATTCTAAATATGGAGTACCGTACTTTAAGCTTAAAATTTCTTCTTCTTTTTTTATAAATATAAATTTAGTAATAATAAATGATATTATTGAAAAAATAATTATAAATAAAGCATTATTTATCATACCAAATCCTAGTATCAAAAGAAAAAGTCCAAAATGAGTAGGAGTTCTTGTATAACAATATGGACCATTACAAAATATTTCTTTATTTATAATTTCTTTTTTAAAATTATGTGATGATTTCTGTGCCCAAAATATTAAAAAGGTTCCAAATATTAAAAATAAAGCACCTATCCACATAACATAAGAATTCTCAAAAAACTTAAGTGGAAAAATATAATCCAAAAAAAGACTAAATAAAAATACTATAAAATAAAAAAGATAAGAGTGCGCCAATATTTTATGAACACTATTTTTATGAATATTTATATCATTTATTTGCTTTGTTTCATCACCTACCTCCATTATTTTATTATACCATAAAATATACTATTTGACTTCTCCAAAATTATTACCAAAACCAGAATGAACCACTAATGGAATGTCTGTTTTATAATGTAAATATGATCGTTCAAGTACTGTCTGCATAGCATTTTTTATTATCTTTTCAATTTCTAAAAGTTTTGTCTCCTCTACTTCATAAACCAATTCATCGTGTATTTGGAGTACTAAGTGTGTTTTATCTAATAAATTTGCTTTTATTAAATCCTCTTCTGCATATCTTATGGCGAGTTTTATTATATCAGCAGTAGCTGTTCCTTGTATTCCTGCATTAGTAGCAGTACGTTCTGCCATATTTTTTAAAAATGGAATTCTAGAATTTATATTAGGAAAATATCTTCGTCTACCAAACAATGTTTCTGTATATAAATGTTTTGTCGCAAAAATTTTTACTCCTTCTAAATAATCACGCAAACCAGAAAACTGATTAAAATAATTATCATAAAATTTCTGTGCTTCTATCCTCGTTCCACCTAAACTTTTACGCAAAGATGAAACCCCCATTCCATATATAATTCCAAAATTTATAACCTTTGCCTTACGACGCATTTCACTATCTACTTTTTCAATAGGAACATCAAAAACAAAAGATGCTACACCTGAATGAATATCTTTATCATTTTTAAAAATCTCCGTCATTTTTTTATCTCCCGAGAGCATAGCAGCGACACGAAGTTCAATTTGACTATAATCAAAAGTCAAAAGTTTATACCCATTCCCAGCAATAAAACCATTCCGTATTTTTTTACCTAGTTCTGTTTTTATTGGTAAATTTTGTAAATTTGGATCCTGTGAGGAAAATCTTCCAGTTGTTGTTCCATTTTGTAAAAATTTTGCATGTAAACGATCGTCAGAGTCTACCATTTTAGGAATAACATCAACATAAGTAGATAATAATTTTTGTAATTCTCTATAAGCTAATATTTCTTTTATGATAGGGTTTTCTTCTTCTAGTTCTTCTAAAACTGAAACTTTGGTAGAAAAAGACCCACTTGCATTCTTTTTTTTGCTTGATTTCATCCCCATTTTATCAAAAAGTACTTCCCCCATTTGTTTTGGTGAATTAATATTAAATTCTGTACCAGCCATTTTGTATATTTTAACTGTTAATTTATCTAATTCTTTATGATATTCATCTCCTAAGCTTTTAAAATATTTTTTATCTATGAGAATACCATAGTCCTGCATTTTTTTTACTATTGGTATTATAGGTTTTTCAATTTCTTCGTATATTTTATTTAATTTTTTTTCTTCTAATTGTTTAAAAATAAATCTCTCTGCTTCATCAAAAGAAGACGTATTCGCATAATGTAATATGTCTTCCAAAGAAGGATTTGTTATATCTGAATTAACAAGCCAAAGAGCAATAGCAGTTTCTTGAAGTTTTTCTTCATCAAGATTAAATGACTTCTGTGCGACATGCTCAGAGGAGTATTCTCTGCTACCAGATAAATCTTGCCCTTCCAAGATAGAGTGCGAACGACGGCGAGCATTGTCGCCAGAAGTCATCACACTATTATTTTCAAAAAAACTTTTTAATCTTGCATACAAACTTCTAAATTCAAATAAAGAAAACATACTCTCAATTTTTTTTAAATCTGCATTTTCCCAAAAAGTTTTCTCTGGTAATACAAAATCCACTGGCGCATCTATTCTTATTTTCGCCAAAGTTTTTGAAAACAAGGCTTCTTCTTCATTGTTTTTTATAAGTTCCAATATTCTTGGAGAAATACCATCTTTTTTAAATAAATTTTCATCTTTTTTTAATTTTTTATAAATTTCTTCTATTGTTCCAAAATTTACAATCAAATTGGTTGCTGTTTTTTCCCCAATTCCTTTAATCCCAATAATATTATCCGATAGGTCTCCCCTTAATCCTTTATAGTCTGGTAACAGTTTAGGTTTAAAACCAAATCTTTCAACAACCTTATCTTCGTTGTATAAAATAGTATCATTAATTCCTTTTTTCAAAGTGTAAACTTGTACTTTTTCTCCATCAATTAATTGCATTGTATCCATATCACCTGATGCAATAATTATTTTTATCTCTGGATTTTTTTTTCCGCCAGAGGCGGATCCGCCTCTGGCGGAAATTTTCTCTACAATGGTACCCAACACATCATCTGCTTCAAAACCAGGCGCATCATAAATTGGAATATTAAATGCCTCAAAAATTTGTCTCGAGTTTTTTAATTGCAAAATCAAAGCATCTTCAGTTTTAGCTCTTCCTGCTTTATACCCGTCATATGCTTCATGTCTAAAAGTTTTCTGTGGTAAGTCATAACAAGCCACAATATAATCAGGTTTTAAATCAGTAATAATTTTCATTAACATACTACAAAGACCATATAATGCCCCCGTAGGCTCACCCTTGGACGACAAAAATTCAGGCAAAGCATGATAAGCCCGATGTATAATTGCATGAGAATCCAGCAACACTAATGTTTTTGGTAAATTTTTATTATCTTTGGCCATTACAGTAATTATAGCATTTTTATAATTGGTTATTCATAATAAAATGTTGTATTATTAAAAGATAAATGGCGGATTTTAATGAAGAAAAACAAAATAAACAACTAAAAGAATTACGCAAACAAGAAGAAGAAGAACTTATTGCAATTCTAGCAGAGTCAAAATATAAATTACCTTATATTGATTTAGCTCATCTAGGTATAGACAATGAATCATTAAGATATATATCTGAAAAAGATGCTCGTGATTTAAAAGTTGGACCTTTTAAACTTTTTGGTAAAAATATTTTTATAGCAGTACGTTCTCCTTCTCCAGATCTTTTAGAAAAACTCAAAGATCAAATGGTAAGAGAAAATTTAAATTCTACTTTTTATATGGTGTCTCTTGCTTCCTTAGAAAAAATTTGGGGCAGATATAAAGAATTATCTTTAGCTGAAGGTTCAAAAATAGGAGGAGTAAATATTTCTGGAGAAATTTTAAGAGAAATTGCTAAAGACATCAAGACAATAAAAGATATAGAGAAATTAATGAAAAAAACAACAGAAGAAAACCCTATGCATAAAATTTCTCATATGCTTGAAGTGGTTTTAGCTGGTGCTATATCTCTTAATGTTTCTGATATACATATAGAACCAGAAAAAGAAAGATGTAAATTAAGATACCGTCTAGATGGCATACTTTATGATGTAATGTTTTTTGAAAATAACATTTATCATTTATTTAATTCAAGAATTAAACTTCTTTCTGGAATGAAATTAACTTCAACTGTTGCACAAGATGGACGTTTTGGTATACAAGAAGAAAAAGAAGAAATAAGTATTCGTACATCTTTAATACCAGGTACTTATGGTGAATCGATCGTTATGCGTATTTTGGATCCAAAATCAATTCAAGTAAAACTTGAAGATATGGGTATCGAACCTTATTTATTCTCTGTAATAGAACAAGAAATTGCAAAACCAAATGGTTTAATTCTAGTTACTGGTCCAACTGGTTCTGGAAAAACAACAACACTTTATGCATTTTTAAATAAAATTTATTCTCCAGAAATAAAAATAATAACAATCGAAGACCCTGTCGAATATCATCTAAATGGAATAACTCAAACTCAAATAAACGAAGAAAAAGGTTACACTTTCTTAGAAGGATTACGTTCTGCCTTGCGTCAAGATCCAGATGTTATAATGATCGGTGAAATACGAGACGCAGAAACTGCAAAAACAGCAATAGAGTCAGCACTTACTGGTCACATGGTTTTTTCTACTCTCCACACTAATAATGCTGCTGGTGTCATCCCTCGTCTTATTGATCTTGATTCAAACCCAAAAATTATGGTCTCAGCATTATCCTTATCTATTGCTCAACGTTTAGTGCGTAAGCTTTGCACTGCCTGTAAGATTGAAAAAACTCCAACCAAAAAAGAGACAGAAACTATGAAAATGATATTAGATGGAATAAAAAAAGAAGGAAAAAGTCTTTCAAACTACAATATAAATCCAAATTCACCAATTAAACTATTCTCTCCTGTTGGTTGTGAAAAATGTAATATAACTGGCTATAAAGGACGAATAGGTATATTCGAAGCTATTAAAACAGACGAGGCAATAGAAAAAATAATACCACAAAATCCAAGCGAAAGAGAAATAAAAAGAGTCGCAAGCTTGCAAGGAATACTGTCAATGCGACAAGATGGTATAGTAAAAATAATAAATGGAATCACTTCTTTCGAAGAAGTACAAAGTGTGGTTGATTTAGATGAAGAATAAAAAATAAAAGCCAACAGTATATAAACTATCAGCTTTTCCTCCACCATTTAAAAATTAAGAATTTATATAAAATAAAATTCTTAATACAATTCTCATCTCTATAAGAGACAGGAATTTCTTTTACCTTAAATTTAAAGAACTTAAACATAATTAACTCCTCTTTTTCTTTAAATAATACTCGTATTGTTTTATAACGTTAAGTTTTTTAACGTTTATATGAAGAATAAAATATTTTGTAAAATCTATTAAAAATAATTTTTAGATAAATATGCACGGCCAGAGTCACCAAAGAGCATCACTACTACGTCATCCTTTTTTAATTTATTTAAATAATTTTGAACAGCATAAGACACTGCCCCACTACCAGTACCAATTAAAAGACCATACCTTGATGCCATTGTCGGCAACATACTGAGACCGTTTTTATCTGACACAGGAAAGAATTTATCAATTACAGATTCATTTAAACAATGGGTCTCAAAATCAATTCCTATTCCTTCCATTTTATAAGGTTTAGGGTGTCCTTTTGTAGAATGAAACGAAGTATCAATATCAACAGCCATAATTTTAATATTAGGATTTTTTTCTTTTAAAAATTTTCCTGCGCCACTTATTGTGCCACCAGTTCCAGCTGCAGCAAAAAAGTGTGTAATCTTTCCATTAGTTTGTCTCCAAATTTCTGGTCCTAAACTTTTATAATGAGCCTTTGGATTAGAAAGATTAAAATACTGATTTGGCATAAAAGAATTTTTTATTTTTTTAGTAAGCAAAATAGCCTGACTGTGGCGACTTTTTAGATCAGAAATAGGTACAGCTGGACAATTTATAATTTTCGCACCATAAGCCTTAATTGTTTTTATTTTTTCTTCACTCATACTAGGAGACGCAGTAATAATAACTTTATATCCTTTTATGGCACCAATCATGGCACAAGCAATCCCTTGATTCCCCGAAGAAGATTCTATAATTGTTCCACCAGATTTTAATAAACCTTTTCTTTCAGCTTCTTCTATCATAAATAATGCAGAACGATCTTTTATACTTCCACCAGGATTTAAATATTCCAATTTAGCAAAAATTTTTGCTTTAGTATTAAAAGAAATCTTAATTAATGGAGTATTGCCAATAATATCAAGCAAGCTATTTGGTAATTTTCTCATATAATTAAATATCACTTATTTAGTTAAAAAAGTTAAATTTTTTAACATTGATATTAGATTTGAGACTTTTTGTAAAATTTGTTAAAATACACACAATGATAAAAATACAACCAATCGTACGAGATATAGTAATGGCTGAGCTAGAAGCTTATTTTGCATTAACAAATGGTTATATGAATATGAGTAGTTATGCATATCGTATACGCCCTAAAGTAGAAGAACTTACAAAAAAACAAGTGACTATCACCAGTTTGGTGGTTTCCCTTTCACGCCTACGAAAAGAATTTAAAAAAATGAAACCACTCATACACGACGTTGTTATAAAAAATATAACAACCAAACTTCCCCTTTCTGAAATAATATATAAAAACACAAATGAGTTTATTAAAGAATTAGAATCACTTCATAAAAACATATCAATATCACAAGAAGATTTTTTTACTATAACAATAGGTACTACAGAAGTAGATATTATCTGTTCTACTATTTTGGAAAATAAAATTTTAAAACATTTTAAAAATAAACCAAAAACTATAAATAAAAATCTTGCAGCAATAGGAATTTCTTTTGGATCAGAAGTTTTCAATACCCCAAATGTATTTTTCTCTCTACTTTCTGTTACTGCACGTGCTAGTATAAATCTCGAAGAATTAGTTTCCACGCCCACTGAGTTTATTTTAATTGTTGCAGAAAAAGATTTCAGTAAAACTGTTTCTTTGTTTTCAAATTTATACAGAGAAGTAAATAAGGTATAAAAACAAAAAGTTCTGTTGTAAAAATTTTCTGGCGGACAAAACGAAGCCAGTGCCCGCAGGCGAAAACTTTTACAACAGAACTTTTTAATAAAAAAGCATTAATCTCTAAACAATCCTTTTAAAGCTAAACCCTAAAAGTAACAAATTCTTGAAGGATAGACCCAGAAACCTAAAAGGTACCAGAACGTCCTACGCAAACCTATATAACCGATGGCTGATTGCTTAGAGATTAATGCCCTCTTAAAATTAAAAAAACTTAATCTCTAAAAACTATTATACTATAAAGAATTTACAACAAATGCTATAATGTTGATAGCTATGTTGATACTGTGTTAATAAATGTACTATTTTTATAATATAGCATATTATGAAACAAATGTCAAGTAAAAAAACAAAAAAAACACCTATTAAAAAAAACAACAACCTAGGTGATTCTTTTTTAGATCAAACATTACGCCCTTCTAAATGGGACGAATATATTGGCCAAAAACACATAAAAGACAATATTAGAATACTCCTAACGGCTGCAGCAGAACGTGGACATATTCCTGAACACCTTCTATTTTACGGTCCACCAGGATTAGGAAAAACAACCCTCGCTCATCTAATAGCAAAAGAAACTGGCAAGCAAATGAAAATAACATCTGGTCCTGCTATTGAAAAAGTGGGCGATTTAGCATCTATTTTAACAAATCTTTCTTCTGGTGATATTCTTTTCATAGATGAAATTCATAGACTTAATAAAATGGTTGAGGAAATACTTTATCCAGCAATGGAATCAGGCGTTTTAGATATAATTATTGGCAAAGGTCCATCAGCCCGCACTATACAACTTGATCTTCCTCCTTTTACTTTAATCGCAGCAACAACACGTGTAGCACTTGTCTCTTCCCCACTTCGTTCACGTTTTTCTGGAGGAGTTTTTAGATTAGAATTTTATTCAAACGAAGAAATAGCAGAAATAGTCCGTAGGTCAAGTAAATTACTTAAAACAAAATTAGACGAAGAAGCATTAAAAGAAATTGCAAAAAGAAGTAGGTTTACACCACGTACTGCAAATTACTTTTTAAAAAGAGCCCGTGATTTTGCACAAGTACATAAAAAGAACTTAGACCAAAAAACAGTCAAGGAGGCCCTTAATATGCTTGCTATTGATGATATTGGATTAAATTCATCTGATAGAAAATTCTTAGAAATATTAATAGAAAAATTTAATGGTGGTCCAGTAGGACTAAAAACTATTGGAGCAGCTATGGCAGAAGAAGAAGCAACAGTAGAAGAAGTTATAGAACCATATTTAATTCAACTTGGTTTATTAGAAAGAACATCACGCGGACGTGTCGCAACAGAAAAAGCATATAGCCACTTAGGTTTTGAATACAAAAAAGAAAAACAAAACAAGTTACTTTAAAACTTTCTACTTTATAAACTTTATAACTACTCAATATGTCAGGTCATAATAAATGGTCACAAATAAAACATAAAAAAGGTATTACAGATGCTAAAAAAAGTAAAATTTTTTCTAAGCTCGTACGTTTTATATCCGTAGAAGCAAAACTTTCAAAAGGTGATATAAATGCACCAGGTCTCCGTGCTGCAATTGAAAAAGCTAAAAAAGTAAATATGCCTTCTGAAAATATTGAAAGAGCAATAAAAAAGGCTGGAGAAAATGAAGCTCAAATGGATTCAATTACTTATGAAGCTTATGGACCCGGAGGTGTTGGAATTATTATAGAAACACTTACAGATAGTAGAAATAGAACAGCACAAGATGTAAAACATATTCTCACTAAAAATGGTTTTATTTTGGGTGGTATAGGGTCTGTAATTTGGTCTTTTACTAAACCTGCCCGCAATGCTTCGCATGGCGATGCAGGCGGGGAAAAATGGGAACCAGTTAATACTATTTCTCTCTCAGATGAAGATTTAGAATTATTAGACAAGCTTGTAGAAGAATTAGAAGAAAATGATGACATACAAGATGTCTACACTAATGCGGAATAGAAACAATTGCTACCAAGGGGAACCCTTGGTATAATCTATTGCTACCAAGGGGAACCCTTGGTATAGTCTATAAATGGAAAGAAAAGAAAAATTTATTGCTACCAAGGGGAACCCTTGGTATAGTCTATAAATGGAAAGAAAAGAAAAATTTATACAAGATGAATTTTATCATATATACAATCGTGGTGTTGAAAAACGAATAATATTTCAAAATACTTCCGACTATAAAAGATTTATGGCCCTTTTATACCTTGCAAATAGTGACCAAATTGTAGAATTTAGGAATAATTCTTATGGTAATTCACTTGATGAAATTTTTAAACAAAACAGAGGAGAACAATTGGTGGCTATTGGGGCATATTGTTTAATGCCAAACCATTTTCATTTACTACTTACTCCCCTAGTAGATGGAGGAATATCAAAATTTATGTTAAAACTCCAAACTGGGTATTCTATGTATTTCAATAAAAAAAATGAAAGAGTGGGTGCTCTTTTCCAGGGAGTATTTAAGTCAGAACACATAAACGACGATAGATATCTGCAATATTTATATGCGTATATTCATCTAAACCCAGCAAAATTAAAAAATTCAAATTGGAAAACACAATCAAGAAGTTTTTTAAACCAACTTAAAAAATTTATTGTTGAATACCCATATTCAAGTTTACAAGAATACCTTTCCTTGGGTTACAAAATCATAAATCCAAAACTATTCCCTGTCGACGAAGAAGATATTACTAATTACAACACTGTAGTAAATGATTTTAGTGAAGAAAATAAAAAATAAATTTCTTATAAGACATGTGTCCTATTTAAAAAAAACAAAAAATTATAAAACTTATTTTGGTATTAAATCCATCAATCTTTTACCTACTTTTTGTAACATCACTGCTGTCTCCTTAGACCTCTGACCTTCAGTTGGATTTTCATATCCTTCTCTATCAATAAGTCTTTGTGCTTCTTTACGAGCATCATCCCAATTATTTACAGATTTGAAACCAAAAGCTATACCACACTGTCTTGCTTCTTCATCGGCCTTATCACACCACTCCTCTATATCTTCTTTTTCAAAATTTTTATTGACTCCTTCCATATTTTTATAAAAAATTATTAATAAATTTACTCGCGACTTTATATCCTTAAGTCTACCCCCCCCCCGACACCTTTTGTCAATCTTACCAAGGGGAACCCTTGGTATTTTAATAATAATGTTAATATTTAATTATGAGAATTTTAGGAATAGACCCAGGTTATGAACGACTAGGGATTGCTGTTTTAGAAAAAAACAATGGTGATAAAAAGGAAAAAGTATTATTTTCTAAATGTTTTCACACATCCACAAAATTAGAATTTTCAGAAAGGTTGTTTTTAATTGGAAAAGAAATAAAAAATATAATAAAAAAATTCAAACCAGAAATTCTAGCTATTGAAACTTTATTTTTAAACACTAACCATAAAACAGTAATGCACGTAGCGGAAGCGCGTGGTGTCATACTCTATGAAGCATCGTGTTGCGGACTAAAAATTTTTGAAGCATCACCTCCACAAATAAAAATAGCAACGACTGGCTATGGAAAAGCAAATAAAGAACAAGTTATGAAAATGGTAAAAATATTGGTTGATATAAATAATAAAAAAACCCGCCCGAATGACCATTCGGTCGGGCGGGAATCAGATGATGAATTAGATGCTATTGCTATAGCTCTAACCGCTTTTGCATGCATAAAAAAAGGACAGTAAAACACGATAAAAAACTTTTAAAAACCGCACATAATCGCTTGCTAGCGATTTGCTATGCTCGGCTCGACAGCCTGCGCAATGCTTTTTAAAAGTCTTTTATTGTGTTTTACTAGTTATCCACATATTCTATTGCCAAGCTTCTCTGTTTTTGATAAAACTAAAGAAAATAATTTTAATTTAAACAAATTGGGTCGATTAATATTTTTTTAAAAAAAATAAAAAATCTTAAAATAAAACATGAGTTATAATGAAGAAGATACTATGTCAATGGATGATCCAGAATTAAAGGATGATGAGGAGCTATTGGATTTACCAGAAGAAACACTTGATATTCCTGATGATGAAGATTATGATCCTGACAACAGATATCACTAAATAAAAACAAAAAAGTACAAATTAACTACTTTCTTGCAACTCGCATATCAACCTGGAAACAATAAACTAACTTTAAGAAGCGTATGTTGCAGAAAGCACTAATTTGTACTTTTTTATTTTATTTTTATAAATTTTCTTTTACCTATTTTAAATTTCATTCCACTTTCTGGAATAATATTTACATTAATTATTTTTTTATCTGTGACAAGATCTGTAATTGCACCTTCTTCTATTAATCTCCTAAAGTCCCCTTTTGAAGATAAAATCTTTGCTCCTACTAATATATCCATAAGATTTTTTTTTCCTTCTTTTTTAAGCTCTATCATTTCTTCTGGAATTTTTCCTTTCTGAAAGGTATCAACAAAATTTTCTTCTGCTTTTTTAGCTTCTTTTTCCCCGTGATATATTTTTACTATCTCATACGCAAGCTTCATTTTAGCATTTTTAGGATTAAAGGATTTATTTTTTAAATAATCTTCAATCTCATTTATTTCTGCTAATAAAAGATCTGTACAGAGTTTCATATATTTAGTAATCAAAATATCTGGAACTGACATAATTTTTCCAAACATTTCAATTGGTTTTTCATCTAACGCAATATAATTTCCCAAACTTTTACTCATTTTTTTGACCCCATCAACACCTTCAAGAATCGGGAGAGTCAAAATATCTTGTTCTGGTGTTTTGTAATATCGTTGTACCCTACGCCCCATTAAAAGATTAAATTTTTGATCTGTACCACCCAATTCAAGATCTGCCTTTATAGCAACAGAATCATATCCTTGCAATAAAGGGTAAAGCATTTCTAAAATAGTTATATCTTGATTGTCATCTATTCTTTTTTTAAAGTCAGATCTGTGTAAAACTTGCTGTATTGTCCCAGCTTTAGAAAGTTCAAGAATTGTCATCATATTATTACCCAACCATTCACTATTATAATGAACTTCAGTTTTTTTTATATCTAAAATTTTTTCTGCTTGTCTTAAATAATTCTTCATATTTTTTTTGACCTCAATAGAACTAAGTATTTTTCTAGTTTCAGACCTACCTGATGGATCACCAATCATTGCAGTAGAATCTCCAATTATTAAAATTGCTTTATGTCCTAAATCTTGAAACTGACGAAGTTTGCGAAGTGGAACACTATGCCCAAGATGAAGATCTGGCATGGTTGGATCAATCCCAAATTTTATTCGTAATTGTTTCCCTGACTTAAGTGCTTTAAAAAGATGATCTTTTTCTATAATCTCTTCCACCCCAACACTCAAAACCTCATCTATTCTTTTTTCATCTATTAAAACCTTCATATTAAAGCATTATAACACATTTTCTGCTATAATTGAAAAATGAAAAAAGGCTTTAAAAAATCAAAATTTTCTAAAAACTTTTTATTGTCGATCGTTGGTATTTTTATATTAATTGCAGGAATAATACTTATTTGGTTATCTTCTTTAAGTATTCCTGATTTTCACTCTTTCGGTGATAGAAAAATTTCAAATTCCACTAAAATATATGATCGTACTGGTGAAATATTGCTCTATGATATACACCAAGATGTAAAAAGAACAGATATATCTTTTGAAAAGATGGGTATAAATATAAAAAATGCCACAGTGGCAATCGAGGATTCTGAGTTTTATAATCATGGTGGAATACGAATAACTTCTATTATTAGAGCACTTCTTTCAAACATATTTCATGTTGGAATAGGTGGTGGTGGTTCAACCATAACTCAGCAATTAGTAAAAAACACCCTTTTAACACAAAAGGTAAGTTATGTTAGAAAAATAAAAGAATGGTTTCTGGCAATAAAAATAGATGGGTCTATGCCAAAAGAAAAAATTCTAGAATACTATCTAAACGAAAATCCTTATGGTGGAAGTGTTTATGGAATAGAAGAAGCGTCTAAAACCTATTTTAATAAAAACGCTTCAGATCTAACAATAGCAGAAGCAGCATATCTAGCGGCAATACCACAATCACCAACAACACTTTCGCCTTATGGAAAAAATAAAAATAAATTAGATACTAGAAAAAATTTAGTTCTCTCTAGAATGTTAACACTAAAATTTATTTCAGAAGATGAATATAATATATCTAAAAATGAAATCGTAAATTTTGTTCCACAAACAACAACTGGAATTAAAGCTCCACATTTTGTTTTCTTTATAAAAGATTATCTTGAACAAAAATATGGAAGTGGCTTTGTAGAAACAGGTGGACTTAAGGTTATTACAACCCTCGATTATAATTTACAAGAAAAAGGAGAAAAAATAGCAAAAGAGGGTGCTCTACAAAACGAAAAAGATTGGAATGGTAGTAACACTGGGATTGTGGCAATAGATCCTAAAACAGGACAAATTTTAACAATGGTTGGATCAAGAGATTATTTTGATAAAACAATAGATGGTAATTATAATATTGCAACAGCATTAAGACAGCCTGGGTCCTCTTTTAAGCCTTTTATTTACGCTACAGCCTTCAATGAGGGATTTAGACCAGATACAGTACTGTTTGACCTACTAACAGAATTTCAAACAACCTGTGACGCTTATGGCAATGCAACACCTGGACACAGTCAAAGTAAATGTTATATGCCAGTTAATTATGACAATAAAACAGTAGGTCCAATAAGTCTTCGTAATGCTTTAGCCCAATCAAGAAACATACCAGCAGTAAAATTATTTTATCTAACTGGTCTTAATAATTCACTAAAAACAGCAGAAGATATGGGTATAAGTACTTTAACAGATATAAGTCGCTATGGACTTACTTTAGTTATAGGAGGTGGTGAAGTATCACTACTTGATATGACATCTGCTTATGGTGTTTTTGCAAACAGTGGCATAAAAAACCAATATACTGGAATTTTAAAAATTGAAGATATAAATGGAAAAGTTTTAGAAACATATAGTCCTTCACCAAAAGAAATACTACCAAAAAATACAGCATTAACTATTTCAGATATACTTTCCGATAATGTTGCACGTACACCAACATTTGGAGCATCATCAATTCTTTTAATTCCAGGAAATACTGTAGCTGTAAAAACAGGAACAACCAACAGTAATAAGGATGCATGGACTATCGGATACACACCATCTGTTGTTGTTGGTGTTTGGGCTGGAAATAATGACAACAAACCAATGAAAAAAGGAGGCTCTGCTGTTGCTGGACCAATATGGAATAAATTTATAACTGAAGCTTTAAAAGTTTTACCAAATGAAAAATTTGAAGAACCAAACTTAGATGTTGATCCAAAAATAACAAAACCAATACTTCGTGGATATTGGCAAGGAAATGAAAACTTTTTTATAGACAACATTTCAGGAAAGTTAATTAATGAATTTACACCAAAAGAAACAACTGAAGAAAAAGTAATAACAAACGTACATTCTATTCTCTACTGGGTAAACAAGAGTGATATTTTAGGAACACCACCAACAAACCCAGGTGGTGATTCACAATTTAATCATTGGGAAATTCCAGTACAAAATTGGTGGTCCCAAAATAGTTATAAATATAAAATAACGACATCAGCTCAAAAACCAACAGAAATAGACAATATACATAATGGTTTATCTTTACCGATAATTTCAATAATTGAACCAAATATATCATTAAGATATGCACTGGATCAAAAAATTCAATTAAAAATAACTAGTTCTGGTTATTTTCCTTTACAAAAAATAGATATTTTCATAAACAATACTTTTATAAAAACTATCAGAACACCATTTAATTTTTCTTTTATTCCAGAAGAATTAGACAATATAATGTCTGAAAATGAGCTAAAAATAATTTCTTATGATAGTGTATATAATAGAACAGAAAATATTACAAAATTTAATGTAATAAAATAATTATATTAAATTTTCTGGTGCTTTTTTACCTAAATTTTCTTTTAGTTCAAAAAGTATTTTTTCTTTCTTAAGTAAAATTTCATTTTTATATATAGGTTTTATGTTTAAATAGACTATATTGTTTTTTATTTTTATATCTTCATTTTTTATTTGTAAATTTAAAACATCAAAAAGAACTTTTTGAATAGTGTTTATTTTAAAATTTTCAGAAATTAATAAATTATTAAACCTAAGAAGTAAATCCTTTATTTCTATCATGTGGTTAGGCACTAGGCTTTAGGCACTAGGCTTTAGCTTTTTTAAGTTTGCTAACGCCTAAGGCCTAGTGCCTAATTGCTATTTATCTATTCATTGGCATTATTAAATAAATAAAAGAATTGTCAGAACTACCCGATATAACCATTGGTTTTGATGATTGACTTAATTTAATAGAAATACTATCTGTATTTATTGATTGAAAACAATCAAGAAAATATTTATAATTAAAACCAAGAACAGCATCTTCTCCTTTTAGTGCAGCATCTAAATATGTTTTATTTTCTCCAATATCATTATTTTGAGAAGAAAGCTCAAAAACTTTTTCTTTTGGTGAAATTTTCAAATTAATTTGATTAAACTTATCTGAAAAAATATTAGAAAGTCTAAGTGAATTTAATAGGTCTTGTTTTAATACAACAGCCTCAACATTAAATTCTTTTGGTATAATTTGACGATAGTCTGGAAAAACACCATCTATTATTCTTGATGTTAAATAAACACCATTAGAAGAAAAAGAAATTTGATTTTTATTAAAACAAACCTTTACAACATCTTGTATTTCTCCAAATATTCTTAATATTTCAGGTATATTTTTAAATGGAATAAGAATGCCATCAATTTCTTCAATCCCTTTTATTTTAATCTTTTTTTCTGCCAACCTAAAAGAATCAGTTGAAACAAAAACAAGATTATCTTCATTTGAATATATAAATACGCTTGAAATTTCAGGTTTTATGTCGGAAATAGATGAACTATAATATACAGATTTTATGCCTTCAATTAATTTTTTTGATTCTATTTCAAACACCTTTCCATCAACTTTTGGTATTGTAGGAAAATCATCACAGGGTTGACCTTTTAGTTTTATTCTACTTTTTTTTGTTTTAATTAATAAATTGCCATCATTACTTTCAAGTTGTATGTTTTCGTTTTGAAAAATATTAGAAAAAATACCCGCAAGTATATTTCCAGATATAGCAACAATACCCTCTTTTTCAATTTTTGCAGGAATTTCTATCTCAACACCAAGACTTAAATTTGTGGCACGAAGTTTTAATGATTTTTCTCCAGCAATTAAAAGTATTGAGCTTAAAATAGGTAATGTTAAATTTTTACCTGTAATTTTTTCTACTTGCAAAATTCCATTCTTAATTTTTTCAATTTCACATTCTATTTTCATCCCGTTAGAAGTTTTTCTAAAATTACTTTATTTTAAAATATTATTAGATAACTTTAATTAATTTTTATAATTTATTCCCGAAAGTAAACTTCTAACGGGATTCATATGTTTATATATTATATATTTAATTTATTATTACTATTAGAACTGTTAATAAGTGGATAAATAAAATATATGTTTATTTATATGGTTATTTTTAATAATATAATATTTTTAACAACATAATAAATTTATACTACTTTTTAATTTTTTTCATTTTAAAAATATTTTTGTATTCTTAAGTGTTTTTACTAACAACTTTTACTTATATTAATAATATCTTTTACATTGTTATTAACAGCTATTTGAACATAATTCTTATTTGTTCAAGCTCTTGCAAAAGCTGTGGATCGTTTTTTAAATCTGCTTTTATTTTTAAATATGAATGTATTACAGTCGTGTGATCTTTTCCACCTAGTTTTTGTCCTATTAAAGGATAAGATACATTAAAATCTTCACGAAGTAAATACATCACAATTTGTCTTGCTTTTACTATTTCTTTTCTTCTTGTTTTTTCATAAATAGATGATTCTTCCAGTGAATAATAATTACCAACTATTTTTACAACATCTTTTATGGCTACATTTTTCTTTGGTTTTATATTATTTTTTAGTAAGTTTTTTATTTCAGGTAAAGAAAGGGGCTTATTTTTTAAGCGATATTGGCAAACAATTGTATTTAAACTACCTTCAAGTTCACGAATATTGCCTTGTATTGCGCTTGCAACATATTCTATTATTTCTTGTTCTAATTCAATATCAAGTTCTCTTAATTTTACTTTTAATATTGCTAAACGAGATTCATACTCTGGCTCAGAAATGTCTACTATCATTCCAGCAGCAAAGCGCGATTTTAGACGATCTGCTAGTTCGGGAATATAATTAGGGTGTTTATCAGAAGAAAAGATAATTTGTTTATTATTTTCATAAAAAGTATTAAATGTATGAAAAAGTTCTTCTTGAATTTTTTCCATTTTACCAATAAACTGGATATCATCTATGATTAATAAATCATATTTACGGTATTTTTCTTTAAAAGAGTTTGCTTTGTTGTTTTGTAGTGAATTTATAAAATCAGTAGCAAATTTTTCTAGGGTTAGGTAATATACTTTTTTATTTGGATATTTGTCTTTTATTGAATTTCCTATTGCTTGAATTAAATGTGTTTTACCAAGTCCTGTGCCCCCATAAACAAAAAATGGATTATATTTTGTACCTGGATTTTCTATTATTGCTTGAGATGCAGCATATGCGAGCTCGTTAAAGGTTCCAACAATAAAAGAGTTAAAATGATAACGTGGGTTTAAGTTATTATCTGGGTTTATATATAAATCTTTTAGTGGAAGCTCTTTGTTTATATAAGGTTCGTTTGTTTTTATTACCTCTGTTTTGCTATTTTCTATTTTGGTTATGACATATTCAACAGCCCGCATGTTTTCATAAGTGTCTGCTATGGTTTTAGTAATTAGTTTATGATATTTGTTTTTTAACCAATCACGAACAAATTCATTTGGAACACCAACATAAACAATACCAGTTTCTTCTTTTAAAATACACGTGTTTTTAAACCAAGTACTAAAGTTTGCCTTAGAAACACCTACTTCTATTTCTGCTAGACAATTTTTCCAAAGTTGTTTTGTATCCATCCCGTACGAAATTATGCTAATTAATAAACAATTACGACATTTCTTGTACCCCGTAAATTTTTTGAATTTCGTTCGGGATCCATTTGTTGAGATTATACTACACTATTTTAAAACTGGAATTTAAAAAACTTATTAACTATGTTGATAAACTGTTGATAAGATACAACCCCTCCTAACCTCCCCTTGTCAGGAGAGGAACCATAACGGAAGTCCCCCCGACAAGGGGGATTTAGGGGGTTGTATTATTTCTTTTGTTGTTATAGACTGATTAGTATGTCACAAACATATCAACCAAATAAAAGAAAAAGAGCCAAAACGCATGGTTTTTTAGTTAGATCTAAAACAAAAACAGGCCAAAAAGTGCTCTTAAAAAGAAGAAGAAAAGGAAGAGCTAAACTTTCTGTTTAATATGCTTCCTAAAAAAAACAGGGTTGATAAAAAAGATATAGACTTTATTTTTAAAAGAGGAAATTTTGTTAATTCACCTAATTTTACATTTAAATATATATTAAATAATAATAAACATATTGAACCTCGTATTTCGTTTATTACATCTAAAAATGTATCTAAACTAGCAGTAAAAAGGAATTTCTTAAGAAGAAAAGGATATTCCGTGTTAAAAAAATATATTAATCAATTTCCTACTGGTATCTTAGGTGTTTTTATTTTTAGAAAATATCAAGATGATGTTTTAATAATTGAAAATGAAATTAAAAATATACTCGATAAATCCCGTTAGAAGTCCATTTAATTTATTGTAAATATAAAAATGAAAAATAATAGAAAAAATATCTTAACTTCTAACGGGATAAAATTAATTAATTTTTATCAAAAAATATTATCCCCAATAAAAATTTTTTTACGATATATTGGTTTTTGGGGTAATAATTCTTGTATTTTTTATCCTACTTGTTCAGAATATACAAAAGAAGCTATAAAAAAATATGGTATTTTAAAAGGTTCTATACTTGGATTGCTCCGTATTTTTCGTTGTCACCCTTGGCAAAAAAATCATATTGACCCCGTTAGAGATAGAGGGTCGCTGTGAGCCCTCGCGATCTCTAACGGGGTTGACCCTCTGAAGTAAAAAATCAGAGCAGTACTTTTTTATGGCTTGCACTCAAATCTGACAATGGTTTACGAATCTAATATTGCATATGCCGAAAAAAGTACTGCTCTGATTTTTTACTCTGTTTTCATACTTGTTCCGAAGTAAAATTTTGCTAAAAATTTTACTTCGGGGTAGAATGGAATAATGTTATCAAATATTTGGGACACTGTATTATATGGGCCATTATTAAATGCATTGGCTTTTTTGGTTTCTATTGTTCCAGGTGGAGACGTAGGTATTGCTGTTATAATACTTACTCTTTTTGTTAAAATGGTATTATTCCCTCTTTCTCAACGTTCTATTGAAAGTCAGGTAAAAATGAATTTACTTGCACCAGAACTTAAAAAAATAAAAGATAGTGGAGCGAGCAAAGAAGAACAGGCAAAACAAACATTTGAGCTTTATAAACACCATAAAACAAACCCATTTTCTGGTTGTCTTTTAGTTTTAATACAAATTCCTATTATTTTTGCATTGTATTATGTTTTTTTGAAAGGTATAAAATTAGATAGTGGTTTGCTCTATTCTTTTATTCAAGCTCCAGAGCACATAAATATGGTTTTCTTGGGTATTCTTGATATTGGTCAGAAAAGTTTGGTTTTGGCACTATTTGCAGGAATATCTCAATATTTTCAAGCATCTCTTATGCCTAAACCAACTATTTCAGAAAAGACAGATGGTTCTTTTCAGGAAAATTTTACAAAAAGTATGCACACACAAATGAAATACGTTTTTCCATTTGTTGTTGCATTTATTGCTTATAGTGTTTCTGGTGCAGTTGCATTATATTGGATTACGAGTAATATATTTGCAATAGGTCAACAAATATATGCAAACAAAAAGAAAAAGTTGGTGCTTGGTACGATATGAATCCCGAACGAAATCGCGGACGCATAAAGTAAATAAAATTATGAAAATGATAAAATATATTATAAATAATCAAGAGGACGAACAAGCGTAAGCGTGCGCGTCCTATTTCGTACGGGATGAATGAAAAAGAGATAGAAAATTTAATAAAAGAACTTATTGAAAAGATTACAATACCTGTAAAAAAAATTTCTACCAACGAAGATAAACCAGCAACACTTTGTTCAAATGGAGATAAGACAACTTGGTTTTCTGTAGAGGTTAATCAACCTCATTTTTTCTGGGAACGTGGAGGCGAGGCTTTAAATGCACTCAATCACATTGTTCGTAGAATGATTGAAGTTAAAACTTCTCCTACCACTCGCTTGGGGGAATCCCCTAATCAAGGGGTAGGGGGAAAACAGGAGGGTTTGGGAATTTTAATTGATATTAATGGTTTTCAAAAGAAACGTATAGAAAATATTCATGCCACAGCACACATGATGGCCGAGAGAGCAAGGTATTTTAAATCTAATATAGAAATTGACCCTATGTCTTCTTTTGATCGTAGGATAGTACACGAATTTTTGTCTGATGCCACAGACCTAAAAACTGAATCACAAGGTGAAGGACTTTCCCGCAGGGTGGTTATTAGATATGTGGGCTCAATTTAATTTAAATACAACCCCCTATATCCCCCTTATCAGGGGGACCCTACCTCACCCCGCCTGTTATTAAACAGGCTTCCCCTCTCCAAAATAAAAATTTTGGAGAGGGGTTAGGGGTGAGGTCTTTCTCCTTTGACAAGGGGAGGTTAGGAGGGGTTGTATTTTTATTTTAGCTGTAGCTCCCAAAGATAAGAATCTTTTTTGTTTACAAAAAATAAGAAATTTTGATTTTCATCTAAACTAAGTTTTATTCCATCTATATCTTCTGTTCCATCTACAGAGGATAAATCTGATATCATTGTTGTATTTCTACTTTCAACATCTATTTTCCAGATTTGGTCTGAAAAAGAAGTTTCTCCTTGATACCAAGAGTCTGGATATTCAGTACCAGATATAGATTTTGGCACGGCACAATAAATAACATCACTTGCTGTTCCCCATACACATTTTTCTGGTAAGGTTTGTAGATCAAGAGACGAAGAAACTCCTGTTTCTTTATTAAAAATACTCAATGATAAAGTATTATCACTATTAAGGACCATTGTCTCACTAGGGCTTGTGAGCGTTGTTAATCCATTTATTCCTCCTAAAACTTTATTAAAATCTTTTTTTGTTGGATCAATTGCATACATAAATCCTGGTGTAGCATAAGAAGGTTTGGTTGTAACTGTAATCATATTAGTACTTGGCCAAGAAGATAGCCATTCTGAAAAAGAAGAATCAAAAACTTGAATTTTTGTTGTGTCTTCTAAAGATACAGTGTTTCCTATCGTTGTATCTTTTGAATTAAATAGATAAAATACTTTCTTCATATCAGAAGAAATACTTAGATCAGAAACATTTTCTGGTAAAAAATAACCATTAACTTCATTTATTCCAACTGAGTCTGCACCTAAATACTCTTTTTGAAGAGTACTAAGAAATGTTTCTATTGTTTGATTATCCTTTTTTAGATATCTCATTAATACAGATTCTCCATTATTACCAAAAAATGCTTCATATACTGTTGGTATAACAGTTGAAGAGAACTTGCGTTCATCTATTTTATCTGCAAATGTTTGATAAATATTTCCATTAGATTTTCTTACATATCTTATAGCTGGAACAATTTCTGTTTCTGTTGTTGGTGGATTTGGATCAATTGGATCAACTATTTCTCCAAGATTTTGAGGTGTGGCGTTTGGATCTGGAGCCATTACATCTTTAAATCTTTCTTTCATAAATATACCAAAACCAGCTATTGGAAAGCTTGAGATTTTTTTTAATTTTATTATAGATGTTTCTGTTTCAGTTGGAGGTATGTATCCTGAGACGTTAGTTGGAGAGGTAGTATCTTTTGGTGTTATATTTTTACTTTTACCAAATGGTAAAAAATCAGCAAAAAAGTTTGTACCACTTGTAGTATCTCCACCAGTATTTATTTTTTGATAGAAATAAAAGACTATAAATCCACCAATTATTAAGGTGGTTAAAATTATTATTAATAATATAAGATTCCTTTTTGACATATCTCTATTATAGATTATTTAAAGGCAGAAGCACAATATTTTTTATCACCTTTCCATGCATTTTTACTAGGGGTAAATAATTTTTTTGCTATAGCTAAGTTAGTTGCAGAGTTTAATAACCTTGTCTTACATGTGTTATAAAGGGCTTCTTTTCCAGAAAGTAAACTACAAGTAAAACCACTAGTGTATTTTGGTGATATAGCATCTGATCCTTTTACACTTTTATCAAATAAACCAACACAATCTGAACCCGCCTGAATGCCATTTGATGCTAAGTTAACTTGGAATAAACCAAAAGAGAAAGCATTATTACCAGGTTTACAAACATCAGTTGTACTGGTTGCATTTGTTCCACCACTTTCCATATTACAAATTTTTGACATAGCTACTGCATTTTCAGCACCAAAAACAGTAGTTAAATTAGCAACACTACAAGACCCTGATGTAACTGGGGTACATCTAGTACTTTCACCATTTGCTTGTTTTGGATCATTATAACCTCTGTCATATAGAGGTTCTATTGTCACCGTCGCCTGTGGCAACCTATTCAAACAAGCAGAAAGTAATGCAGGATTTATTGTATTCAATATAAGCCAAGCACCTAAACCTATAAGTAAGCCCAATATTGCATTTGTAACAGTTTCTTTTCCTGCTTCCTTAGAAGAAACAAGGTCACTGGTCATATATTGTATTCCACCCATAGTAATCATAACCATAGCGAGTACTCCAGCAATACCAAGTATTAACTTAATCATTATGTTTAAATAATTTCCAAAAGGACACTTATTTGTTTCGGATGGTAAAGTGTCAAACGATGTCTCAAAACCAGGCAATGGAGCAAGTGGAGTATACGTTGTGTCTGTTGGTACTGCGGGTGGTGTTGGTGGTGGAGGATCTATACAAACTCCAGCTTTATAAATTTTTGAAGGAGCACAAGCAGAAGTAAATACACCGTTTATTATAGATAACTCATTAGAAGTATCATTATCTGGAAAAGTAGAGGCGGTTATTTTAAATGTTCCACCCTTTGATACGAAATCTACAACACAAGAAAAATATTCTTTTGTTGTGTCTCCAGAGGTCACACAAGAAGAAGGGGTAAATGTTCCACTTTCTGGTGTTGATTTAAAGTTAACAGCCTTAGAACGATTTTCTGAATTAGTATAAGCTGTTATTTTTGTAGTTTTTCCAGAGCTTAAGTCACCAGACCCGATAGATATAAACAATGGTTTAGTTTCTGCTTGTGTAAAATTAAAAGGAACAAAAAGAGTAAACAAAAATATCAATAAACATATTGAAGTTATCCCAATTGAAATTTTTCTTGAAATTTCAATTGGATTAGTTGTTTTTTTATATAAACTTTTCATTTTAAAAACTTGCATTAATTTGTTTGGTCATGCTTTGGAAAAGTGTTTCAGTATTATTAATTATAATTTTAATTATAGCTTCTCCTGATTGCCCGGTATCTGGTTTTATAGACAATATATTTTTAGGGTTTGGTGTTTCTGTTTTTGTTCCATTTAAAAACCAGTCAAAAGTAAGTCCAGAATAGTTTATATCTTTAGGTGAAAAGAAATATGGTTCAGCAATAATTGTTTCTCCGTTTGAATTTATTGTAAACCCATCAGTTAAGGCAGTTTCCCATCCTACACCAAGCGATGGATTATTTTTATAAAAAAGTATTTTTGGGTTTGTTGTATTTAATGTTACTTTTCCATAAGTATTAGTTTTTCCTAAAATATCAGAAACTATTACCTCAGCTGTATTCTCTCTATCTAAATAACTATTTCTGAAAATAAGATAATTTTTACCCCACCCAGAAGAGCCAGTTTGTACACTACTATCTTTTTTCCACGTATAAGATAAATTTCGCATATTTGTTTTTTCAGTTTGACCCATTATTGATGGCATTGCCACTATTTTGAAGTACCCTTGGCTTGGGGCTAATGCTTTTCCTTTGTAAAAAGGTGGTACATAAGTATCATAAGCTTCCCACAACATGTCTATGTCCGTTGATGATATAGTTATTGATTTTGATATGTTTTGCCCATCAACTGTATTTATTATTGCAGATAAAATAGTTGATGAGTTTGAATTTGTTATTTTAAAAGAGAAAGATTTTTTTCCTATCCCATTGGTTTTTTCTTCATTATTTATTAACCAAGTAATGTTTGCTTTGTTAAGGTCAACAGAATAACTATTTAATGTAGCGTTTACATCTTGGTTTGGAGATGGGTATTCAGGTGTTATAGTGAGAACTATATCTGTATCACGTACTTGGGCATTAGCAAAAAACCCAGCAGAAGCTATGGTAAATATTATTATTAAAATTATATTTTTTCTAAGCATTTTCTTAATTATACCTTAGCTAAAAGCTATAAGCTAACACCTATAAGTTACTTAGCCTCCGCTTCTTCTAAGTCTTGTTTTGCTTTTTTAATTGATAGTATTTGGGATGGATCGGAGGTGATGATTTGGTCTTCTGTATAAGAAGCAATAACCTTTATAGCTACGTGTTTTAACCCAGCAAAAAAGATACCTTCTCCTACTCCAGACTCTAGAAGTAGATATTTTTCTTCATCAGTAAGGTTGAATGTTTTTTGTAATACATCAATTGTTGTCGGAGATTGTTTTAAGAGAATTTGTATAGAAGAGTTTGTAACAATAGGCACACCATATGGAGATTTCATAAAGTCTGCTGCGTCTTGTGTAATTGTTGAAAGACCTAAATAATATTTTCTTCCTCTTTTTGCAATAGAATACAAGAAAGATGCAGTATCTTCAGATTTCATCATCCACCAAGCTTCATCAACAACAAGGAGGCGTTTTTTTAAATTTTTACGTACAGTTATCCATATATAATGCATTACGATATACATTGCGACTGGTTTTAGTTCGTCTTCCATATCACGAACAGAAAATACTACAAATTTTTTATTGATATCTACGTTTGATGGTCTATTAAGAAAAGTGGACCAAGATCCTTTTGTATATTTAGCCAATTTTTGTATTACTGAGTTACTCCCTTCCATTCCACCTAATATCATTTCAAAATCTGAAAGAAGAGGTGGTTCTATGTTTAGAAAATCTGAGTTTGGTGTAATGTCTTTCATTGCATAGGTTTCTGAAATAGCACGATCAACCATAGAATCTTCTTCTGGTGTCAATCCACCCAACATTAATCTAAAAAGTCCAACTAGTGTAATAATATTTGACCTCAACACATCTTCAGCAGATTCATCTTCACGCGGAATTGGTAAATCAAAAGGATTGATATGGTGATCTGACGAAAGAGAAATATTAAAATATCTTCCACCAACAGCTTCTGCCAAATATTCGTATTCTCTTTCTGGGTCTATTACGATGACATCTATATCAAACATTAAAGATCTTAAGATTTCTAGTTTTGTGCAATAGGATTTTCCTGAACCAGATTTAGCAAACGTAACAGAGTTATAATTTTCTAGTGAAAATCTATCAAATATTACGAGGCTGGAATTATGTCTATTTACACCATAAAGTATTCCATTATCAGAAGTTAAATCAAAAGAGATAAAAGGAAAAATACTGGAAAGTGGCTCGGAATTTAATTTTTGATGAATATTTAATACATCATTATTTAATGGCATTATACTCTTAAAACCATCTTCTTGTTGAAAGATAGCTGGTTTTATATATATCATTTTTGATTCAAGTATTGATTTTATTTCATTTTCAACTTTATAAAGTTCAATTTCATTGTCGGCATAAACGGTAATATAGATACTTACATCAAACATTTTTTGTTCTGCTTGGATTAAACTATCTCGAAGCCCTTCTAGGTCTTGATATGCAGTATCTAGCATTGGATCACGAACCATACCCTTTCCTTCGCGTACATTTATTTGACTTTGAACCTCGGCAACTTTTTTTTGAAATTGTCGTAATGCAAGCGATGTGTCTACCGGATGAATAAAAATTGAAACGTCAAAAACTTTGTCTAGATTTATTATTGGAGAGAACCAATTGTCTGTTAGAAATTTAGGATAAGATATAATAAAGAAGGTACGGACAATTTTATCACCTAGGTTTATAGATTTAGCTTCAACCTTTAGGGCTGATGGTGCGACTATGTCTTGAAGCTCTAGTTCGGCTGATTCATAAATTTCTTCTGGAAGTACCGCTAAAACAGATGCATTAGCATTTTTATTTTCTTTTATTTTATTTTTTCCAAACAATTTATCAATTATATTCATAGCTTTTAGCTTTTAGCTTTTAGCTTTTAGCTTCTTAGATTTTCTCTAATTAGCTATTAGCTATAAGCTATCAGCTAGTTATATCTATTTTACCTTCTAATTCTCCTGGGTTGAAAACTTTATAAAATACTTCCACAACTTCTTCTGTTCCTAATTGTGCTGATTTTATGCCGCAACGTGCTAATCCTTGTTGTATTGCGCTTACTCTTTGATCCAACTGAGATCTTTTTTCTTCAAAATCTAATTGATCTTTGGCTGCTATTTCTTTTTTATTTTTCTTTGAAAATAAGCCGGTAAACATTCCAGGCTTGGGACCTAAAACAACATGTGTATAAGGTATTACGACAAAAAAGTTTTTGGTCATTATGCTTACAGTTTCAGTAAAATTTTTGATAAATCCTATATATTCTTTTGTTTGTAATTTGAGTAATGGTTCACTTTGTACTTTCATTCTGTCTTCTAAAAGTGCTAAATAATGCCTGATGTCTAATTTTCTTGATTGTATTGATATTTGTATAGAAAAATCTAGGGTGTTTAAAAAACTTTGAAATTGTAATAAGGTGGCCTTTTGTTCATCTTCTGATTTTAATGATAAGTTAATAGAATTAACAAGTACAATTGCGCGTAGTCCTCCATCTTTTAAGATAACAATACCATCACGGACTTCCTTGATTGGGACAAACTCTTGAGTTGCTTTTGCTTTTATTGCCATTGTTAGCTTTTAGCTTTTAGCTTTTAGCTTTAGGTTGATTTCCTATAAGCTATAAGCTATAAGCTGATTAATCATTTTTTTAAATCAAGTACATCTAGACTCCAAGCTAAATCTCGCAATTTGCTTCCACTGAGTCTTGTTTTACCCTGATTTAATCTCTCTTTGTTTAATTCATTTATTTTATCTTCTTGTTCTTTTTTATTTATTTTATTTTCATGTCTTTTCCAAATATAGAGTTTGCTTTGTCCAAAGAATTTTATTCCAGATTCAATCATTTCAATAAAAGGTTTACCATTTGGGTGATAGAAAGTAAGTGCTGCAGATAGTCCTGCTACAGCCAGAATAGGAATAGCACCTAAAACTAATCCTAATAGTTTATATAAGATATAACACAAACCAGCACCACCTGCTAAATAAACAAATTCTTTAAAGGTGAATGGGCCAAATATTTTATCTTCTATTTCTAAAAATTGTGGTACCTTGAATTGCATAGGATAGCTTATAGGTTTTAGCTAATAGCTTTTAGCTTGTTAATTTACTAATCATAACATTTAACATTTTCATAACTTCTTCAAGAAGACTATCTATTCTATTATAGTTTAAAATCTTTGTTTTTAAAAGTCTTTTTGAAATTTCTAATTGAGTTTCTAACTCAGCACCAAATCCATAGGACATTCTTAAAAAATGTACGTAATCAGCCCTAGTTCCTCTATATCTACCTTCAGCAATATTTGAAGATATTGATACTGCTGCTCTTCTGATTTGAGAGGTTAGACCATAAATTTCCTCCCTAGGAAACTTTTCTGTCAGTTCGTATATATTTACTACCAACTCAATGGATCTTTGCCAAACAATTAGTTCTTTATATGAATGTACCATAAATTAGCTTGTTAGCTGATAGCTTTTAGCTTTTGATTTATTTCTAATAATTTTATGCATTTTTCTAATTAGCTAGTTAGCCATAAGCTATAAGCTGGAAAATATTACTCTGGTACCTCTCTATAAGGGTCTACTGTTGGGCTTTTTGATATATCACTATTGGCACTGGCATTTTTGGTAATATTTTCTAGCGTATGTTCTGTTTCTGTCGTTGGATTTTGGAAGGTTCCAGAAAGTTTTTGCCCCAATATTGATGGTGTTTTATCTGGATTTTCTATTTTTCTTAGTAATTCTTCCCTGCTTTCTATCGGTTTTTCTTTATTAATTACAGCGTTTGATACAGAATTTGTTTCCAGCGTTCTTTCTTTTTCAATATTTTTTGCGAGTTCTTCACGAATTTTTGTAAAAACTTTTTCATTCATAGCATTTATTAACTCATCTACTTTTGCTGGAGTAATGCCCATTCTTTTTTGTAGTTCTTTTGGGTAATCTTCTATGTTTATAAGTCCACAAAGTAATAGTTCTGTTTCTATTTCAAGATCTTCTATTTGAGAAAAACTATATCCTTTGTCTGCTCGTATTTCTAAAATAGTCGCTTTCCAGTCAACTGCATTAATGGCATTTAGAGATGCTTTTGGCAATTTTTCTTTTGCTGCTTCTATTTTTATTTGTAATAAATCTACTGTTGTATCTGTTGTATCCATAATATTTTTTTATATATTAATTATTCTATTTTTTTTCTTCTTTTATGTCAGCACGAATTTTGTTAGATGCTTCTCTTTCACCACTAAATGAATGTTGTCCACCGGACATTATGAAACTGATAGTCTGTGATGCAGGGGTTAGGTTTGATCTAGCAAAATTTTCTCTTCTTACTCTATTTTCACTAGTTACTGCATTTTCGGCTAGTTTTAATATATTTTCAGCTTCTTTTATAGGACCTTCTATTCCCCTGATAGCTGCTTGTCTGGTTTCTAGTGCTTCTCTGGCTCCTGTCAGAGAATTTCCCAAATCGACTCTTTGTCCATTAGAAAGTTTCCCACCATTAATTTGGGCATCTCTGTCTTCTCTAGCAATTCGAAGTGTATCTGTAGCTGCAGTTTGTTGGGTTGCTGTTCCTGTAGCATTTGCGGTTGCTAAATTATCAACAGCATCCTTTACTGCTCTCTCTGCAGCTGTGACTGCTCTCTCTGCAGCTGTTACATTTCTCTCTAATCCACCCAATCCTCTTGTTGCTAATTCTGTATTGGTGGCTGCTTCTCTAGCTACTATTAGAGCTGGGTTTGCTGGATTAGCTATTTGTGCAGCTCTTGCTGCAGTTTGGTCGGCTTGAGCAGTTACTCCTTCAGCGTGTGTTCCCCCATTATTTAATCTTACTATTTCATCTTGTCTTCTTACAGTAGCTCCTGTAGCATTTACGATATCTCCATTTTTTATTTCATGAAGCCCGGTCTCAGCTTGTCTAATATTCTGTTTTAGTCCTTCATCTTCCCCGACCTCTAATTCTTTTGCTCTTTTTTGTTTTTTTTCTACCTGGTCTGTTCGTCTCTTAACAAAACCACCTTCATTTTGTTTACCAAAAGTGTTTACCTTGAGTCCAGTTGAAGCTAAATCTTTACCGGCAATTTTAATTCCACGAGCGTCAAAACTTCCACTGCCAGTAAATTTACCAAGATTTCTGAGTTGTTTTGCACCAAAACCTCTTAATCCACCTGCTGCTTCTGCTGCTTTTAATGCTCCTGAATTTGCTGTAAGTGCTCCAAGCCTACCAATTGATGCTCTACCTGCTAATGCTGCTCCTCCTGTCACTGCACCCAAAGCGAGGCCACCTACCATTTTTGCTCCAGTCATTATAGCTTTACCCATTTCTCCAGAATATTGGACTGCTAGTTTTTTTGCTTTCTGTAAAAGTATAAAAATAATAGCAAAAGGAATTATTGTTTTCATTGCTATTTGTATAAAATCTGCATTTTGAGTGTTGTACTTTATTAAAGATAGAAAATCTCCAAATAAAATTATTATATAGAGGAAAAAAATAAACAATGGAGCGAGAAATGCATTTTCAAATAGGGTTTTCCACCATTCTTTATGACCGAAACCTGGTATGTCAAAAGGTATGGTATATGATGCAAACGCTAGAGGTGAGAATATCATAGATATCCAAAGAGATACGACTCTAGCTACAAAAAGAAGAGCAACAGACAAGAAAATATATATCATAAAACCCATCATTGCTATAGACAAAAGAGTAACGAAGATAGTTTGTCCCATATTTATTGCGACATCTGAATTTTTTAGAATACTTACAGGATCAAATTGTTTTACGAGCCCTATTGAAATAGATTTTTCTCCACCAGAACCAGACCCTGTGGCCGATGTTGTGCCATCTTCATTTTTTTGTTGGGAACTTATATTATTGTAAAATACTTTTGCTAATATATTTGATGCATCAATAACTACTTTAGTTGTAAATAAACTGAAGTTTATTATAAGAGCAACAATAATAACTGTTCCGACGAGTTTTTTATTGTTTGTGACATTTAAACCAAGTATTGTTTTGATGGCTACATAAAGTAATGCAATTATAAAAAATATATTTGCAATATCTCGGACAGCACCCCAAGCTTTCGTCACAAAAGGTGATGCATAAGAGTCACTGTTTGTTGAATAATAGACAAAGAAGTCTAATATATGTGCTGCTAATCTGGTAAATTCTGCACTTGTTTTCCATATTATTTCATACAAAAAAAGACCTATACAATTAGAAAACCAAGTTGAAGGATCCAAGTTACAACCAAAGCTGTTTGATGTAGCAGCCACTGGTGCTGGTGCTGCTGACCATTGTTTGTCTGGTCCGTTATATTGACCAACACCACCACCTGGGACGGTTTGTGCTTTGGTTGTTTTTGTTTCTATACTTATTGCTAGATGCTTACCGTTATCTGTTTTAATATTCAATGAAAAAGGTACTACAAAAATAGCTACCACAGTCATCAGTATTATTATTTTTGATAAATATTTTTTCATTTTTAAAACCTATGTATCCTTTTTCTTTTCACCCTTTATATTTTACCACATTTTTTGTTTTTTCAATCCGTAATTGTTAATTTTTAACCCTCTTTAATTTATTTTCTTTTTCTAAAAAGTTGTTTTTTGTAATTATTGAATTTCCTAATTTCTTTTCTAATTTTTTTCGGGCTCCTCCAGCGATATTTCCTCCTGCACGAGCATCAGATTTTAATTTAGAAATGCCTTGTGATTCTTTTTTCTTGTGTATTTCAGTAGTTGCTGTTTCAGCAAGCATATTAAGAACTAGCTCAAGATTGGTCATATTATCTCTAAGACTTTCCTTTTTTAATCCTTTAAGATTTTTATATTGTTTTGTTGTAAGTCCCGTCCAAGCTTTTGTAATTTCATCTGTTAAGATAGCAAAACCTATCCCTTCTTTTACTCCACGATTTTCCCATTCGTCTGTTAATAATTTACGAATTTCTATACTTTTTAATCTTTGGTTTATCCAATTTTGGCTATAACCTTTTTTAAGATATGTTTTTAGTGCCCTATTTATTCCGATTTCAGGATCTGCTGTTTCTTCTAGTCTTTCATAACCAACACGTGCGAGCCATAATTTAAATGGTTCGGCTTTTGGTGATGGTATAGATTGAATTAAACGAAGAACTGTTTTAGTATCTGCTACATCTGTCTCTCTGCTTTTTCCATCTTCTGCTATCATTTTTAACTGTCCGATTTTTTCGGACAGTTCACTCCCCTCTTGAATAAGTTTTCTTTTTAAATCATCCCAATACTTGCGAGGTCTATCAGTCTTTGTTAATACTTCAATAATATCTATTACTGAAAAATACCATTCCTCTTTTTCAGTATTCCAGTGTCTGCGGATTTCTTTGTTTTCAAAAAGTGTTATCTTGTTTTTTGTATTCTTTTCCATTGTTAAACTCTAATTATTAATTAACTTTATAAACTTTTTTACAAAAACTTTTTCTTTATTTCTGGAAATAATATTCGTAACCAGATGTACTCTTGAATACAGTAGTTAAGTTTCTGACATCTACGATTTTGTAATCAAAATATTCGTATATTGTTAATTTATCTCCAATGAGTTGAAGCTGATAAGCTGCTCTATCTGGAACACTAACGCGTATTTCTTTTCTGTCTGTGTTGATATAACCAAATTTCTTTGCAAATGCATCTGATAGATCCCAAGCGAAGGTTTGTAGATCATTTCCTTCTTTGTAGCCATACATTTTTGCAAAAGTTATATCTCCCATTATTTGTCTCATTAAGACTGTCTCAATACCTTCGTGATATCTAACGATAGCATCCCATGGTGGTGTAGCTGTTTGTCCTAATTTTAGTGGTGTCGTGTTTAATATTCCAATATTTTTTCCTTTCCCCCAGGTGCCTGTATTTCCAGCTCCTACTGTTCCTTTTGTTGTTTTCCATGTTCCAGAACCAGTTGGGCTACTCCAGGTGCCTTTATCTTTTCCTGTTGAAACCCAAGTAGCACCTTCTGTGCCACCCGTACCTTTTGTAGTTGTCCAAGTTCCTGAACCAGTTCCAGTGGTCCATGTTCCAGACCTTCCTTTGTCTTTCGTACCCCAGTCTCCAGTATTTTTGTCGTTAGTATTTGGATCTACGATATTGATATTATTGCCACCATTATTAACAAAAACATATACATTATCGCTACCTGTTCCACTATCACCAGTACAAGTTACGAAGAATGATTTACTCTCAGTGAGAGCTCCTGTATTAAATGATCCTGTTTTTCCTGTTCCGTGACCATCTCCTGCATTACAAGAAGTAGCGTTGTTTGATGTCCAGCTGATTGTGGAAGAACCCCCAGAAGCAACCGACAAAGGATTTGCTGATATGTTTACTGAAGGTAAAGGATTATTTGTTCTAGAAATAATTTCTTTCGTTGTACATGCTGGATAATTAGTTGCCCCATTTGTACACCTTATAGGATTTGCGGTACAGAGTGGTGGATTAGTTGCACCATTTAGACAAGGATAATCAGGACCATTACCAATAGTACATGCTGGATAATTTGTAGCTTTATTGTAGCATATAAGATTAGAAGTATTATTTGTTGTTCCTGTTCCAGTACCCCAAGTTCCAGTACCTGTTGCTGTACCTGTTACAGCACTCCATGTTCCAGAACCAGTTGGGCTAGTCCAAGTACCAGTACCATTTCCTGTTGAAGTCCAAGTAGCATTTCCAGTACT
>JBAZOQ010000008.1:0-34992 GCA_041648595.1 Minisyncoccota bacterium
ACTTTGTTATATGGTGTAGACATATTCTTTGGCAATGTTACTAATATATACGACTATTATATTACTAATCTTCCCGGAAAATGTGTCTTAATTTTGGGGTACCTGTCACCTGTCCTCACGGACTCCGAGGGCGAAGGCTCAGAAATTTTTTGAATTTTTATGGTTTTTATTAAAAAATAAAAGAAACTATAAAATTCTTTCTTGGCATACTTTTTATAAAACACGACATATTTTTCTGCTGAAAAATTGCTATGCTCGGCCCGTCGGCCTGTGCAATGTTTTCTAAAAAGTACGCCTGCAACAAATTTTATAATGCCTCCCAAATAGCTGTATTGGAAAGAGGAATATTTCTATTGTTTGATTTTTCTAATAAACAAAGTTCACCAGCTGTGACTTTACCATCTAAGCCTTTCATCGCATCTTCTAAAGCATATCCCAAAGATAAAGAAGATGAATCTATCGCATAAGAATTTAAAATAACAAAAAGTATTTTATCACTCAAAATTTTTCGCACTAGTGAAAGGAGTTTTGGTAAATCTTTTTCTATTTCCCAAATTTCCCCTTTTGGTCCTCTGCCAAATTTTGGTGGATCCATTATCACCGCATCATATTTATTTCCTCTTTTTATTTCGCGTTCTAAAAACTTCATCACATCATCACAAATAATTCTCATTGGCATTTTTTCTAAACCCAAGTGACTGTTGAGTTTCTGATTCTCTTTTGCCCATTCGGTAGACGTTTTTGAAGCATCTATATGAGTCACTTCCACACCTGCGTACAAAGCAAAAAGACTTGCGACTCCTGTATAACCAAATAAGTTTAAAAATTTTATCTTTGAAACTTTTAAAGATTCTAAAGAAGTGCTTTCTTCGGCATATGCAATATTAGTTTCGTTAACCACATTCAGATTCGAGTGCGAGCCGTGAGAAAGCATCTTCTTTTGAATCTTTTTTGAAGCCCTTATTTTTTCCTCTATAAAATCCCAATGACTTGCTTGTTCAGGAAAAAAACCCAAATGTCTGAAAGGTGTCGGTGAAGCTAAAAATTTAATCCCCCGATATTCCATCTCCCACTTTAAAGGACCGTCCTTACGTTTCGCAAGGACGGTCCTTGCGAAAATCCATCCAGCTTTCGCGCCAACCCGAGAGCTCCAAAATTTTCCATCTGCTTTTTCCCACTTGTCCTGAGTTTTATCGAAGGATTCTTTTTCATTTAAAGTTTTTTTCCATATAGCACTTTCAGACGGTCGTACAAAAGTGTAAGGACCAAATCTTTCCAATTTTTCTCCTTCACCAGTATCTAAAAGTTCATAGTCTACCCAATCTTTTGCACAAAAAATTTTAATTTGTTGTTCTTTTTCGTTTTTCATAATTTTATATTAAAAATTCTATCACGTCCCCATCTTTCACAATATAATCTTTCCCTTCGGTTCGAACCCAACCTTTTTCTTTTGCTTTCACATAAGAGCCAGCTTCCAACAATTTCTCACAACTTATCACTTCTGCACGTATAAATTTCTCTTTAAAATCAGTATGTATCGCCATGCCTGCTACAGGTGCTGTAGAACCAATTTTAATAGTCCATGCTCTCGTCTCATCTTCCCCTGTCGTAAAAAAAGTAATCAAATTTAACAAATCATAACCAGTTTTAATAAGATTATCTAAGCCTATACCAAAAATTGGATCAACTTCTATGTACGGCCCAGGAAGTTTTGAGATAAAATCTTTTTTTATATTATCTACTGCTTCCGAAGTATTTAAAACGTAAAGTGTCGGTTTTTTAATCCCCCCTTGTTCTAATTCAAAATTTATAACTTCTATATCAAAAAGAGGATCAATTTGATCATGAACATGAATCATAATTTTATCTTCAAAAATTCTCACTACTTCCAATATGGCATCCACTTCACGAATATGAGAAAGAAATTTATTACCCAGTCCAGCACCTTCCGATGCACCCTTGACCAAACCAGCAATATCCACAAATTCCACTACAGCCGGAATAGTTTTTTTTGATTTTGAAAATTCTGAAAGCTTCCCAACTCTTTCATCGGGTACAGGCACAATACCTACTGATGGATCAATAGTACAAAAAGGATAGTTTTCAGCTGGTACGCTCTTTTTAGTTAGCGCATTAAAGAGTGTCGATTTCCCAACATTTGGTAATCCTACAATTCCGATTGATAGTGACATAATTAAAATATAGCAGAAATATAGTTATTTTAAAAGTTTAAAAATATTTTATTTCTCATTATTAAGATGTAATTTCAATAAGAAAATAGTTTGATTTCTGAGTTTTTCTCTTGCCCAATCCTTTTGAGATGACGAGATTAATTCTCCAAGACCATCCAATATATGCTTATTATCCATCTCTTCAAGCATTTTTATACATTTGGCCAAAGTATCTTTAAATGACATACCAGACCTCTCTTCAACTATCTTTTCATTAATATCCCAGTTATTTTTATAAAAGAAATAGATATCAAATATATCTCTGCTTGTTTTACCAATTCTTTCATACATAGCCATAAGTTTATGAGCAAACATATCTTCTTTAACCATTACAAGCATTGAGATGCCAAGCAATGTCTCCACCCTATATTTAGAGCCAAATTGTCTGCGATTCACTTCTACTTTTATTTGCTGAGCTCCTTTCTTGTAAGAAATAACATTAAGTAAGTTAAAATGCTTCATTCTTGAGTCTATAATAGTTCCATAGCTTTCAGTAATCTTTTGAAGTTTCTCAAATACTTCTTTTTCTTTGGTATCATCCAATAAATCAAAATCAAGATCTACTGAATTACGATCTAAACCATAGAACAAAAGAGCAGCGGTGCCACCTTTAAATCCAAGATATGGAGCAATAGAGGTATCGGAATAAATATCTTTTAAGATTTGAAGTAAAATACTTTTATGTTTTGAATAGTCTAATGTCATATATTTTTATTTTCTTCTTGTTGTTTTTTAAATTTATCATAATACTTCTTAACCGTCTTTTCCATTCTCTTATTATGATATATAGGCAAGATTTCAAATACTTTCTCCCAGTCCAAAGGACTTTCGTTATCAATATAATATTTTTTACTTCTGTAAATTGTATCTAAGTACGCACGCTCTTTTGTTGCTCTTGAATAACCGTCACTATTTTCAATTCCTAAGGTATTACTTAATACATAATCTTTCATTCTGACAAATTCTATTCTTTGTCCATCAATTTCCATATTTCTTTTTATATATGATGCAACGAAAATGTTTCCATAATACTGGAAAGTCATACCAGATGATCCTAAGACAGTTTCAAAACTGATATATGATGGAGTATTTATTCTCGTAGCTAATTCATAACGATTATAGTTTTTATCTTTAGCAAACAAGCCACGACGAACTTTAAATAATTTACCAGATTTTACGTACTTGTTTAATCTGTTTTTTATAATATTTTCATTATCTTCTCCCCATATCAAAGCAACATCTTTTGAAGAAAAGATTGTTTGGGGAGATCTTAATAAAACCTCCAAATATTCTCCTTTTATTGGTTTATTATCCATATATGTACTGTATGTCCCTTTTAAGGAGACCTACAGTCACAATCCTAGCATAAACAGCTTATAAATGCAACAAACAACATAACAAGTTATTATGACAACTTTATAAAAACAAAGATAAAAATTAGCGATAATTTGGTTGATACAGTAGCTCAGTTTAGAAAGAATAAAGTAACAAAAGCCATTATAGAGTCACACCAAAGACAAGAAGAACTATTAAAATAGATTTACTATGGTTTCTTAGCTTTTTTAAACCCATAATCCACTCCTCTTTATAAAGGAGATGGGATCTTTATAGTAAACATAAATGGAATAGATTTATCGGTTAAAAAATATCGATATGTGTTCACTCCATACCTATTGAAGGCATTTTTTAAATATAGCAAAATAAACACCAAAAAGAAACTTAATGGTTAAGAAAACTAAAATTTTATTGAACCAAAGAATTCATCATTGCTTTTGTCTTTGCACCAATAAGTCCATCAGCAACTAAACCATTATCCTTTTGCCATTGTTTAATTACAGTGATTGTTTTTGGACCTAATCTACCATCTATGACTAGACCAAGATTTAATTTTGCATTAAGAAATCTTTGTAATTCTTTAACTGCTTCACCCTTACTTCCATTCTTGAGAATAGCAGTTCCAAAATTATAAGAAGCAGGCGTAGTAGAATCGGATACTACTGGAGATACTACTGTAGTAACTGGGACAACTGGAGTTGCATAAGTTACTTTACTGTAACTTCCACTAACATTACTAGAAGGGGCTACTGGTGTTACAGAAACTTCTGAAGTTGCAGCAGATTCCCTATCAGAACCATCCAAGGCAGAAACTTTAAAATAATAAGTAGTGTTATTGACGAGACCAGAAGCCGAATAAGAAGTTGAAGTTGTTTGAGCTAAATATGGATAATCATCTCCTACTTTTTTATAAATATCATATTTTGTAGCACCAGATGAAGCTGTCCAAGATAAAGTTGCACTTAAATTGCCAGCAGTTGCACTTAATCCAGTAGGAGTCGGAGGAGCATCTGAGTCCGTAGGAATAGAAGGAGCATATGTTGACAAGTGGGTCGTAGTTCCAGTGAGAGTTATTGCGGGATCATCATCCAATCCTGCTATACTTACTGCATCAGGAACGCTCAAGGTAACAACTGTAGGTATTTCTATCCATGAACCACCAGTGGAATCGTAATAAGTAATTTTTATATCTTTAATTTTAGAGAAAGCCAAACCAGAAGAAACTAATTCTGCCTTGGAAACTGTCAACTCTATCGTAGCGCTTCCTGAAAGTGTAGTAACATTTTGATTATCACTATTACGGACCGTAAATTCTTTAGCAGTACCGATAAGCTGTCTGTCATTCTTTTGCACTACATTGGTGGTTGATTTCACTTCCACTGTACCTGCAGAAGAGCTCGTACCCAAAGCATTCTTTGGAAAATCAATTTTAAAACCCGTACCACTCATTATTCCTCCGTCTGAAGGAGTAATAGGAGAATTCTTCGTATTGGGAGCAAAACCGGCAACTGTTACCAATGTAATATTTTTGCCTGTAGCCGGAGCAGTGACAAGAATTCCATTTGAATTATAACCATCATAAGCTGCTTTGACTGTCCAACCACCAGCACTAACATTTAAAGAATAATTACCACTCGCATCAGTAGACCCTCCGCCCATTCCACCATTTCCATTCTCTGCCCACACTTGAGCATTGACTGCTGGTGTCGTTCCATCTGGAAGATAAACAGTTCCCGTTATGGTATCTGTAGCAGTAGTTAAAATTAAATTTTGTGCTGAAAGATTGACCCCATTAACAATACTTGTTATTTTATTTCCAATATAACCCGGCTTACCTACGCCTATATCATAAGTTCCATTTCTTAACTGAAAAGAGTAAGTGCCATTTTCAGCCACTGCACCACCGCCACCACCATTAGGTCCCGAAGCAAATACCCATGCGTCTTTTTTATTATCTCCAGTCACTGTACCAGAAACTGTATAGAGGCCACCCAAAGTAATTTCTATAATTCCATCAGTAGCCGAACCGCCACTTTGATTGGTTAAACTTTCGGTAAAAGTACCATCACCAGCAATCGCTACGGAAATTTGTGGTAATGGTCCATATCCTGGAATACCACCATCTATATAATAAGTAGCAGAACGCTGAACATCAATTTGATATTCTCTATAAGTTTGTGCCACAGCTACATCAGTATCAGAAAATCCTCCACCTCCATCACTATGAACTCCCACGAATGCTTGTGTAAATGAAGAAGCAAGAGAAATTCTAACGGTAATAGTTGAAGCTAAAATATTAATTGTGCTTAATGCCGTGTCAGCATTAATAGGACTTAAGCTTGCTGAATAAATTTCACCCTTGCCTGGAAGTCCGACATGCAAATAAAGTCCACTTCCGCCGGATACTCTAACTGAAAAAGTACCCGTTGCACTTGTTCCATCACTGCCAAGCATCTGACCGTATTCACCGCTGGTAATAAATACAAACGCTTGCTGTAAGGCGACACCGTCTTTTTGAACAGTTCCAGAAACTATGTAATTAGAAGAAGAAACAGTAAAGTTAACAGTCGGATGAGTAGAACCCGTTACAGCAATATTACTTTGTTCGCCTAAAAATCCATAAGCTTGAGAATTAGCACCAACATGATAATTGCTCCCTGGTGTCACATACATTTTGTAATATCCTTGACTGTCAGTATTAGCATTACCTCCACCTGGAGCGCCTTCGAGCCAAGAGTATAAAGAAACATTGGCCAGCCCATTACCGGCAGAATCCTTAACATAACCTTCTATAAAATCAGCCGGAGGCGCGATTATTATGGTTTTTGTTCCAGCTGTATAAGCAGATATTAAATAAGTGCTGTCTACATCAATACTTACCTCCACAGGAAAAGGCATATTTCCACCACCAACTCCAACTTTCCAAGTACCAGGTGTCACATTGAGAGTAAAATTTCCACTCGAATCAACTTGTGTACCTGTTCCTTTTCCATTTTCTCTAGGTTGATAAGCAAAAACATAAAGCATACCACCTTCAATTGTACTAACTGCTCCGCCCGGTTTTTGAACATGACCCATAATTTTATGAGTTGCGGCAGTAAATGCAAAGTCTTTTCCAGTAGCAGTCGTAGCAGAATCACTTATGGTAACCGGCAAAGATTCCGGGTCTGTAAATTTAGAAGAGGATACAGAAGTTGCATTTGCTTCTGGTGGAATATGCGCCTCTACTCTATAAACGCCATTTATAGGAATCCCCACGGAATAATTAACAGTACAACTACCATTAGTTTTGAAAAATGCTGGGTCAATAGGTTTAAAATTAGTACCACTAGTATCTACCTGTTCTGGCATAGCAAAAATCACCACATCTTTACTTTGACCATCAGTAGTACAGGAGTCACCTACCCCTAAAGTTATCGTTCCGGATATTTTTCGGGAAGTTGTCGCAAGTATAAGATTCTTAGTAGCAGATGTATCCACTTGCTGACCTTGAGAATTCAAATGAGCGCCAGTTATATCATAAGCCCAGGTCCAACCCATAGAAGACACACCTGTAATTGTGAATGTATCAGTAGTGACAGCATCGTATGTCGTAGTACCGTCTCCAACATAGTGAACAACTTGCCCACCCATTCCACCGACAACTATACGAATATTCCCAGCATCGCCATCAGCCATCGCATTAGTTGGACTATCTGCCGAGCCACCATAATATACTTTGACATTATAACTAGCGGCAATGTCAAAGAAAGAATTCTGATTCATATCGCTCATCACGCCATCAACCATTACATTGACCGGTCCACTTTGAGCACCAGTTGGAACAGCTACAACAATAGAAGTGGCGGACCAACTGGTAAAAGAAGTAGCTTCTATTGGAGGCGTAGGTCCGGTCATTGGGTCAAATCCGCCGGAGAAAAATACTTTGAAATTAGCACCAGCCGGGCCAGCGCCAAAATTAGTACCGGTAATAGTTAAAGTATCTCCGACTGCGCCACTGGAAGCGCCACCGACATTGTTAGCAATGCTGGTGATAGCAGGTAAGACAAGTGTGGTAACCGGTAGCGATCCACTATTATAAGAAGCAACAGAATTGTGTCCATTAATGTCTGTAATTGTATTACCAGAAGAAATAACTAAAGATGTCGTTCCAGACAAATTTAATCCTTTAATAGTTGCTTTGTCACCTTGAAAATCAATAAAAGGAAGCCCCATACCTCCGCAGGTAAGCACTGTTCCACCAACAGTATAATTGGCGCAATTCATCGCCATCATCCCATCAACATTTTCACTAAATTGAATAATTATTCTGTCGGTATAAGCGGTGGCAGTGGCGGTCGGAGCAACAATATCATTCCCGGTTTTTTCAATCATAGTATTGGTATTTCCGGCAGGATCAACCACTTGCAATTTAACGCTGGCATTTGCATTGTCGCCTATATTTATCGGAGCAAATCGTCCATCTGAACCAAGCGTTGCCTGACCAATTAAAGTTGTGCCGTCAGAAGCTAGATAAACTTTTATAATACTATTTTGCATACCTATTGAAACCGAAGGCGCAGGCGCTATTTGATCTTCTACCACCGGAGCATTTTGTATAAAAACAAAATCTTGAACGAGTATCTCGGCAGGAGCAGTTGTATCAGCTGTCAAAGAATTAGCTCCTGTAAGAAGAGTAACCGTCGGTGAAACACCAGATGTTACAATTCCATTAGTCGCTATTGAAAATCCAATCGCATCATCAGGATCAAGAACATTATCTGACCAAGTTGCGTTTGTTGCAAGAGTTACAAAAAATATCGTCGGTGTTGCAACTATACCAATTGTATTATTTGTCGATGTAGTTATTGTTGTTGGTGCCCCAATATTAACAGTTGTTTGAGTTCCAGCAACTAAATCTTCAGCACCCAAAATACCATTGCCTTCATCTTTATAAACTTTTAAATTTAGAATTTCTGAAGATGTTACTCCTCCAGCAACATTAGCAATCGTCACAATAACACTGGAAAGTGTTTCGCCTGCATCTTGACCAATAGCAAACTTTGCAATAGGAATATCAGAACTTGAAGCCTTGGCTGTTTGACCTGGAGAAATCATTTCCATTGGTTGTGTAGTAACCGTTACTGCCGCCTGCACTGGTGAGACAGTTATAAAAAACCCTGCGACTATTAATAACAAAGAAAAACCAAACGAAAAAATTTTAATATTTTTTTTCATATAAATTATATTAATACTAATAATAACTAAGCCTCTAGAATCCTTCCATCAAAAATGATGAAAATAAAATATAATAAAAAATCGACATTTTTCACAAAATAAAAATTACTTTTATTATACCACCAAAAAAATTATGTCAAAGACTTTTTCTTAAAGTTATCCACTTTTGATAATTAAGGTTATTTTAAAAGGTATTTAAGCTAATTTTTTTAGTTCCTCTTCATATTTTTTCATTACAGTCATACCTGCTGTGTTTTGATCCATTCCACTCTTTATTTTTTCTTGCATTTCTTCCGCTATGGTCTTGAAAAGTTCTGGGTTTTTTTCCATCATCGTAATAAACATCTCTATCTGTGCTTCAGGTACTCCTTGTGTACGAAGCATTTTTTTAAGTAAAAAATTTTGAAACATAAATTAGGTAGCTTATAGCTATTAGCTTATAGATTATAGGTTATAAAAAAAGCTAACTACTAAAAGCCAAAAGCTATTAGCTAATTCTATACTATTCATCTAATATTTCAAAATCATCTCCGTTTGCTTTTGAAACAATTTTCTTACCACGATTACGAATAACATAAGCTGCACTCGTACTGACACCAAGAAAAGCAATTAAACCAAATACACCATATTTAAAATTATTATTTATGGGAATATCACTCTTAATTACTTCTGCTCCTAAATTATCTATAGGCACTTGTCCATCTAAAACAGAATCTGCATTATTTTTATTTACTGTATTTAAATTAATAAAAGATGGCATATTTTTTTCATTTTCAGATTCATTTGTGCTGGCATTATTTGATGTTGTATTTGTCTTTAAAAAAGCTACTTTAGGTATATTTTTATTTGTTAAAGAAGTACTATAATCAAAAATCAACTCATTGGTGGGAGAAAGAAGTTTCAAATTATATTGATCACCATATATAAATCCAGTAATTTTACTAGAAATAGTCATTTGTTTCTTTGACATAATCACACTATTTTTTGGTAAAACAAAAATCTTTCCATTTGCATTTATAACCCAATTTGAAACATCAATATCATAACTTGCATTATTTGTAAGTTCTATAAAAAAATCTTTCATATCACCTACTTTTGAAATAGAAACAGTAGTAGGAACAACTTTTATTATTATTTTATTTGTAATTTCTGGCACTTTGGAAAAAGTATCTTTATAATATTCTAAAAATACAACATATTCCCCTGCATAATAATATGTGTGATAAAATTTTTCAAAATTATTTATTTGTTCAAACGAACTACCATCACCAAAGTTCCAATATACTCTACCTAAAACAACATTTTCATTAGAAAATCCTGAAATATTAGTCCCAATCTCAAACGATTGTCCAGTAAAAACTAAATTATTAGCCAAAATTTTTGCTTTCATTGTTGGATTTTCTATTATTTTAGTTTTTGTTTCTGGTATGGTTGTATTTGTATCTGTGTTTGTATTTAAATTTGAATTTGAATTATTGTCATTATTGTTATCATTATCAATTTGTAAAGTTTTATTTTCTGCTCCTTGAGTAGGTGTCGCCACAACCCAAGAACCTGATATTTTTTGTAAAGAATTACCATCACCACTTGCCCCTAATCCTGTATTATAAGTAACAGAATTACCTATTGTTTTACTTGAATCAGAATAAATACCTTTATATGTACCATATTTAGAACTATCATTTGGAAGAGAAAACTGAGAAGAAGTAAAAACTTGTCCAGAAAATGATACTGAACTATTATTACCTGTTATTAACGCATAATTATTTGGTTCTAAAATAAAAGAACCAGAAGTCCTAAGTGGAGCAGAAACAGTTTCACTATTAAAAAATCGCCAACCATCTAAATCAATCTGTTCGTTACCATTATTGAAAATTTCAACCCATTCATAAATACTTCCATCAGGTGGGTTATACATTACCTCATTTATAATTACACCAGCCTGCACAAAATTAACTGAAAATAAAAAAACAAAACAAAAGAAAACTGAAGTTATGATTTTTGACATAAAGTTTTTTAAAATTTTATAATAATTATGCTATAATAATAACACTTGTCCCGTTAAAAAACCAACGGAGTCAAAACAAGAAAAAACATTATAATTAAATTTTTTAATGAGACTTGTCCCGTTAAAAAATCAACGAAGTGAAAGATACAACAAATATTATTAATTAAATTTTTTAATGGGATGAATAAAAAGATAAAAAAAATAGATTTCCTCGCAATTGGGGATATCGTAGTAGATGCATTTATAAGATTAAAGGATGCTCATGTACATTGCAAAATAGATACAAATGCTTGTGAGCTTTGTTTACGTTTTGGGGATAAAATACCGTATGAATCGTTACATATAATCTCAGCTGTTGGCAATAGTCCAAATGCCGCTGTTTGTGCTGCCAGACTTGGACTCTCTACTGCACTTATGACAAATATTGGTGATGACCAAAATGGGAGAGATTGTTTAGCTGTACTTGAAAAAGAAAATATTGATACAACATTTGTAAAAAAAGAATTAAATAAAATTACAAATTATCATTTTGTACTTTGGTATGATGTTGATAGAACTATATTAATAAAGCACCAAAACTATGAAAGACATTGGTTAGATACAAAAGAAGCAAGTGAAATTTCAAAACCTGCTTGGATTTATTTAAGTTCTCTCGGAGAAGATTCTTTATCTTTTCATACAGAAATATCTGATTATTTAAAAAAACACGAAGATGTAAAACTAGCTTTTCAACCAGGAACTTTTCAAATAAAATTTGGTACCGATAAATTAAAAGATATTTATGCACGAACTGAAGTTTTCTTTTGTAATTTAGAAGAAGCTCAAAGAATTCTAAACACATCTAACAAAGATATATTAATCTTATCAAAAGGTATTAATGCACTTGGACCAAAAATGGTTGTAATAAGTGATGGCTCTAATGGTGCTTATTTTTATAATGATGGAGAATTATGGCATAATCCTATATATAGAGATATTGCAAAACCATTAGAACGTACTGGTGCAGGTGATGCTTTTTCTTCAACATTTACAGCAGCTCTAGCATTAGGCAAATCTCCTCTTGAAGCATTCTCTTGGGGACCAATAAATTCAATGTCTGTAGTCCAAAAAATAGGAGCACAAGAAGGTCTACTTTCTCGTCCTAAATTAGAAGAATATTTAAAGGTCGCACCCGAGAATTATAAAGTTAAGAAAATAAATTAAATATATGGCAGGAGATAATGATTTTGAAAAAATTCCAAATATGGAACCTTCAAAGATAGTACACGAGGAAATAGAAGAGAATCTAGACATAGAAAGAATGGAAGAATTAAAAAATTTAATAGAAAAAGGTAAAAATAGTTCAGAAGACTTTGATGAATTAGGAAAGTTAATAGAAAAACTTGAAAAAAAACAATAGAAGAATTTATTAAAAAATTAGAAAGATAAAACTTTAAAAAGAAAAATCAGCTAATTAGCTGATTTTTCTTTTTAATACTTTTTTAACAGCAGCAAGAATACTAGGTACTCCCATTTCATAATGTTCTATCAATTCATCAGGGCTTCCTGATTGACCAAAAAGATTTTGCACACCGATAAACTCCATCGGCACAGGATAATTTTGCGCCAGTACTTCGGCTACAGCTGAACCCATTCCTCCATTTACTTGATGTTCTTCTACTGTTACTATTGCCTTACATTCTTTCGCGAGAGCCACTATCGCTTCTACATCTATAGGAACAATAGAAGACAAATTCATCACTTTAGTTTTTATACCTCGGGCTTCTAATTCTTTAGCGGCAAGTATAGCTCTGTAAGTCAGGCTTCCTGTCACTATAATACCCACTTGCGTCAAACCTATATCTGGCATCCAATAAATTTGCGCTTTACCCATTTCAAAAGAAGTTTCTTCCGTAGTTATAATCGGTGTTTTTTCACGAGCTAAACGCAAATATGCCGGCTTACCAGTTTTAGCTAATGCTAAAGTCGCCTTTTTTGCTTCTATCGCATCACAAGGAGAAATAACATCCATGTTAGGAATTATTCGCATCAAAGCAATATCTTCTAATGCTTGATGTGTGCCTCCATCAGGCCCCACCGAAATTCCAGCATGACTTCCAACTATCACAACCTTTCTATCATTATATGAAATAGTTGTCCTTATTTGTTCCCAATTACGTCCTGGGGAAAACATTGCATAAGAAGAACAAAAAGGAATTTTACCCATTGCAGCCATTCCAGAAGCAACAGTAACAAGATTTTGTTCAGCCACACCCATTTCTATAAATCTTTCAGGAAATTTTTCTACAAACAAATTCATCTGAGTCGAGTCTACAAGATCAGCACAAAGAGCAACAACATTTTTATTTTCTTCTCCTGCTTTAAGCAAACCAATACCAAAACCTTTTCTTATAGGTACTTGTTCAACATCTTCATTGAAAATCTTAGGATTTAATTTTAATTTTGGATTAAGCATTTTTTATCTTGAAAGCCATATCTTTTAATTCTTTTAGCGCCATTTCACCTTGTTCTTTATTTGGTGGCATACCATGCCATTTATAATCATGCTCCATAAAACTTACACCCTTGCCAGGAATAGTATGTGCAATAATTACAATTGGTTTATCAATTATTTTTTGTGCCTCCAAAACTCCATCATTCAATGCATTAAAATCATGCCCATTCACTTCTATAACGTGCCAATTAAAAGCACTCCATTTATCTTTCAATGGCTCAAGTGGCATTACTTTTTCTGTATTTCCATCTATCTGAATATTGTTTCTATCTACAATAACAATTAAATTATTTAATTTATTTTTTCCAGCAAACATAATCCCCTCCCAAGAATTTCCTTCATCTAACTCTCCATCAGAAATAAAACAATAAATATATCTATCTTTTGTACTTGTGGTGAGCATTTTATCCTGAGCTTTGTCGAAGGAGGTCGAACCACTTGTGGTGAGCATAGTCGAACCATCAATCTTGTCCGCAAGAGCCATCCCTGCTGCTTGAGAAATACCAGAACCAAGAGGTCCCGAAGAATTTTCAACAAATGGTAAATATTCTCGATGTGGGTGCCCTTGTAAACGACTTCCAAATTTACGTAAAGTTTTTAATTCTTCAATTGGAAAATATCCAGAGTGTGCCATAGATGCATAAAACACAGGACAAATATGACCATTAGAAAGAATTAATCTATCACGATCAGCCCAAGATGGATTTTTAGGATTATGTTTCAAAATATGAAAATAAAAAAGTGTAAAAATATCAGCCATACCAAGTGGTCCTGCTGTATGTCCACTTTTAGCTTCTACTAACATTTCAATAATACTCTGACGAATATCATTTGCTTTTATTTCAAATTCTTTAATTTTCTCTTTAGATAAAGCTGTCATTCTTTTTATTATAACATAACAATAAACAAAAAATCCTCTTTAAAGAGGATTTTTTGTTTAATAAAAATATTAATTCTTCTAATTTGATACTGGTATACCTACGTCACCATTATCAGCAGTAGGGGGTTTTGTATTTATAGAAATTATCGGAAGTGTAGGACATAATATTTCTACCGATTTGCTTATACTTGGTGCAATAGAAGGAGCTAGAACTTTCATTTTTTGTAAAGTATCTCCATCAATCAAACCTGTTGATGTAATTCCTTCTTTTGTTTGAAACTTTTTTACTGCATCTGTTGTTATGTTACCATAATTCCCAGTCGCTGTAGGATAAGTAAATGATCCTTCAGCTTTCAAAAAAGTCTGAATAACTTTTGTTTCTGCTATTGTAAATTTGCGTGCGGAGGGTTTGTCTTTGTTGGTGATTGATTTTGCGTCTGTGTCGCCATTATTATCAGTAAGAGGTTTTGTATTTATAGAAATTATCGGAAGTGTAGGACATAATATTTCTACCGATTTGCTTATACTTGGTGCAATAGAAGGAGCTAGAACTTTCATTTTTTGTAAAGTATCTCCATCAATCAAACCTGTTGATGTAATTCCTTCTTTTGTTTGAAACTTTTTTACTGCATCTGTTGTTATGTTACCATAATTCCCAGTCGCTGTAGGATAAGTAAATGATCCTTCAGCTTTCAAAAAAGTCTGAATAACTTTTGTTTCTGCTATTGTAGATTTACACACATCAACTGCTACTTTAGTAGTACATGTAGGATAATTTGTCGCACCATTTGAACATTTTTTAACTTTTACATCAATTATTTCTGTATCAATTGTACTATCTTTAATAATAACACATGCAGGATAATCAATTGCACCATTTGAACATTTTTTAACTTTTACATCAATTATTTCTGTATCAATTGTACTATCTTTAATAATAACACATGCAGGATAATCAATTGCACCATTTGAACATTTTTTAACTACTGGTACATTGTCAACTGTTATATCTTTTTTTATCTCCAAAGTGTTTAACTTTTCTTCAAGATTTTTCAATTTAACAGAAAGACTCTCTGTCAAATTAAATACACAAGTTAATTGTTTTGTTAATGTTTGAACTTCCGTATCTCCAGATGAAATTGTCATACAACCACTTACTACTGAAGATGTTGTAGAAGTTGATGTTGTACTTTGAGCAAATAAAACCATCGGCAAACTAATTGCTAATATTCCAACCAAAACTAATATACGTAATTTCATAATATTTTTATTCTACACAAAATTATCATGTGTATTATTAATAATAAATAACCTTTCAAAAATCATAGCTATTATACACCCTCTCTCATATTCTTCACAAATTAGTTATCAACAACCTAAGTTCTTAAATTCCTCTATTGTTTCTCTTATATCTTCAGAATTAAAAATAGAAGAACCTACAACCAAACGATCTACGCCAACATTTATAAGTAAAGATGCAGTCTCCATGTTTACTCCACCATCTACAGATATAACAAGATCAGAAAATTTTTCTTTAAGAATTTTTATATTTTCTAATACTTTTTTGTTAAATTCTTGCCCCTGAAAACCAATCTTATCTATGCCCATACATTGCACAAAATCAATATCTGAAACTAATGGAAAAATTTGTTCAAGTGGTGTATTTATATTTATAGCAATACCAATTTTCATTGCTTCTCTTACATACATATCTATACCTTCTATAAAATTTTTAAATTCTTTTAAATCACCAACAGCTTCAATATGAAAAACAATTCTTTTAGCTCCAAGTTTAGTATAAATATCAAAGTTTAGAATAGCATCAGAAACCATAAGATCAAGCTCAAAATCTATATCTTCCCAAAAAGGCAAACCTTCTTGTTCTTCTAATATATTTTTAAAATGTTCATCTAAATCAGATTCTAAAACATCCCTCGACTCTGCTCGGGATAAAAACGGCCATGTAGCCGTTTTTACAAAAATTCCATCACAAATATCTATCTGTACAATATGAGATATTCCACGAACAAGAGCAATCTTATTTTTAAAATCTTCATAATTTTTTGGTAATATTGCTGGAATTATTTCAATCATCTATTTTTATATTTTTATTTGATCTATTTTCGCTAGACGACGAATATGCCTTTCGTCAAAACTAAAAGGTGTTTCAAGCCAAAGAGTGACAGCTTCCATCATACTTTCTTCTGTAAAATATCTAGCACCAAGAGAAAGAACATTAGCATTATTATGTTGTCTTGATCTAACTATAATATTTGATTCATTATCTACAACACATTCAGCTTTTCCATAATAAGCAACTGCTCTAACATTTGGAAATCTATTTGCAACAATGGCTTCTCCTTCTCCTGTACCACCTAAAATAATACCAACTGATTTAGTTGAATCTTTAGAAACTTCGCGTGCAACTAGAACAACAAAATCTGGATAATCATCATCCTCATTATATTCATACGCACCTTTGTCAACAACTTCATGACCTTGAATCTGTAAAAAGGAGACTAATTTTTCTTTTAATACATATCCTGCATGATCTGTTCCAATAAAAATTTTCATAATATTATTATACCACCATCAAAATAAAAACCAATACCATAACAAAACACTAATCAATACTGAAAAACTTTATAATTAAATCAATAAATAAACAGAATTCCTTAACATACAATATACTGTATATTAATGAATTTTGTTTCAATCTTTCATTCGTATAAAAATTTCCAACGTCCCCTTCCACAACGAGGTGGCAATCCTGCTTTTAAAATTTTTTCTAAGATATCCCAAATATCCTTTTCCTCTTGTTTAATTGTTTTTAAAAGTGAGGAATATTTACCAATATCATACTTCAAAGACATTTTAAATATAGTAGTTGGACTCATCCCCAAAGATTCTGCTATGTATGAAACTGGAACTTTTTGAGATAATAAATAAATAACCGCAAATCTTTTCGCTAGCATTATTTTTTCAGTTTTAGTTAAAAGATCTCCTAAAAAGAATTTAGTTCCTGATTTTCGAGCAGATTTTTCAAAAGCTTTACCAAATTCACCATAAAGTTTATTCTGTGTTTCTTTTTTAAGTTTTTTAGATGAAACATGTGGCATAAAATTAACTCTTCTTAGTATACAGTATATTGTAGGTTAAAAAAAAGACTAAATTAAGAAAAATTTATTAACTATTAATACTATTTCCTGTCTTAATAACGTGATCCACAAGTGTATACGTATACCCCATTTCGTTGTCATACCATCCTAATACTTTTACAAGATTACCATCGACGACACGCGTCATTTCAAGATCTGCAATGGAAGCGTGAGATTCACCTAAAATATCAGAAGAAACCAATGGCTCTTTTGTGACAGCGAATAATTTTTCCCATTTTTTATCTTTAGATGCTTTTTCTAAAATTTCATTTACTTCTTCTTTTGTAGTATTTTTCTTTGAAATAAATGTTATATCTACTATTGACCCAGCAGGTACAGGTACACGTATAGAAATACCATCAAATAACCCTTTCAAGTCTGGAAAGGCTTCTGTGACTGCTATAGCTGCACCAGTAGATGAGGGCACTATGTTTTGAGCAGCTGCACGTCCTTCTCGTAAATCTTTTTTACTTGGACCATCTACAAGAGCTTGAGAAGCAGTATATCCATGAACAGTATTTAAAATAGCTTTTTCTATTCCTAAAGATTCATGCAAAATAGCAATCAATGGAGAAGCTGCATTTGTAGTACAAGATGCATTAGAGGTAATGTCACAAGTACCAAATTTATCTTCATTAATTCCTAACAAAATTGTTTCCCCTTTGGTTTTAGAAGGCTTGCCCGCCTCTTCTTTGGCGGGTGCAGAAATTACAACTTTTTTTGCTCCATCATCAAGATGAAACTTTGCTTTATCGTATGAAGTAAATAATCCAGTCGATTCTACAACTACATCCACATCTAAATCTTTCCACGGAAGTTTTGTAGTATCTTTCTCAGAAATGAATTTAATTATTTTTCCATCAATCACTAAATCAGTACCCGAAACTTCTACTTTATGATTCCAATTTCTGTAAACTGTATCATGACGCAAAAGATAAGCTAAGCTTTCTATGGAACCTAAATCATTTACTGCAACTATTTCAATTTCAGGCCTATCCCACGATATTTTTAAAAATGCTCTACCTATTCTTCCAAAACCATTTATGGCTACTTTAATTGTTTTCATATCATGTATTATATTCCCCTCTTGAGGGGTGACGCAAGTCGGGGTGGAAAATATATCCACCTCCCCCGCTAGGGCGAGTACTCCTCAAGAGGAGAATTGTGCTATTATAATAAAAATGCCAGAAGAAACTAAATCAAAATTTATACACCTTCATACACATAGCCATTACTCATTACTAGATGGGCTTTCCAAGCTTAAAGACTTGGTATCATTAGCTAAAAAGAACAAAATGTCCGCTGTGGCTCTTACTGATCATGGCAATATGTATGGTGCTATTGAATTTTATAAATTAGCTAAAAAAGAAGGTATAAAACCTATAATAGGAGTAGAGGCATATGTTGCAGAACGATCACGTTTAGATAAAGAATATGGTATAGACAATAAACGTTATCATTTGACTCTTTTAGCAAAAAATAAAGAAGGTTATAAAAATTTAATAAGACTTGTTACGATTGCAAACCTAGAAGGTTATTATTATAAACCTAGAATGGATAAAGAAATATTAAAAAAATATTCCAATGGAATTATCGCTCTTTCTGGTTGTCTAGGTGGCGAATTATCACAAAGTATCGTTCGTAATGATCTAGAAAAAGCAGAAAAACTTATACAAGAATATCAAAATATTTTTGGTAAAGAAAATTATTTTATAGAAATCCAATGTCATCCATCAGTAGAAAACGATGAAACTGTACGAAAAACATTAATTACTTTAGCAAAAAAACATAACATACCAATCATCGCAACACAAGACTCACATTATCCATGTACTGAAGATCATGACGCGCACCATACATTGTTACAAATAAATACCCAAGGTGATAGCAAAGAAAAATCAAAATTTGAATTTTCTAGTGATGATTTTTCCTTTTTAAATGAAGAAAAAGCAATGGAAGTTTTCAAGGATGTACCTGAAGCTGTAACAAATACTCTCAAAATAGCTGATATGTGCAATCTTGAATTAGAATTAGGAAATTGGGTTTTCCCAGATTTTAAAATTGAAGATGGTAAAACTTATGATGAAAAATTACGTGAGCTCACATACGAAGGTTTTAAAAATATTGGAATAGAAAAAACACCAGAGATATTAGAAAGAGTAGAATATGAACTTAAAATTATTTGCAAAAAAGGTTATTCTCCATACTTTCTAGTAGTTGGTGATTTATTAGATTATGCAAAAAAAAGTAATATTTTAACTACAATCAGGGGTTCTGTAGCTGGTTCTATGGTCACTTATCTTCTTGGTATTACTAATGTTAATCCAATAGAATACAAACTTCCCTTTGAAAGATTTTTAAATCCATTTCGTCCATCTCCTCCAGATATAGATATGGACTATGCCGACAATAGACGAGATGAAATGATTGAATATGCAAAAAGGAAGTATGGTGAAGACAAAGTAGCACAAATAGGAACATTTGGTACAATGATGGCTCGTGGTTCAGTTAAAGATGTCGCTCGTGCATTAGACTATCCTTATACCACAGGAGACAGATTATCTAAAATGATTCCAATGGGTTCACAAGGAATGCCAATGACTATAGATCATGCGATGGAAATCGTACCAGAATTAAAAGCAGCATATAAAGAAGAAAAAGATACTAAAAAAATAATTGATTTAGCAAAAAAATTAGAAGGATGCGTGCGACACATCTCAGTACATGCAGCTGGTGTCGTCATTGCACCTAATCCTCTTTATGAATACACACCAACACAACTCGATCCTAAGGGTGGAAAAATAATTACTCAATACGATATGCACAGTGTTGAAGATGCAGGACTTTTAAAATTTGACTTCCTGGGTATCAGAAACTTAGCAATATTAGGAGATGCTATAAGTTTAGTAAAAAAATTCTACAATATTGATATAGACATAGAACGTATTCCACTTGATGATAAAAAAACTTTTGAACTTTTAGCTTCTGGTCAAACAGAAGGATTGTTTCAATTAAATGGTGCAGGAATGACAAGATATTTAAAAGAACTCAGGCCTACCTCTATTCATGACATAAATGCAATGGTAGCCCTTTATAGACCTGGACCAATGGAATCTATACCAGAATATATAAAACGCAAACATAATAGAAAACTCATAAAATATTTAGACCCAAGAATGAAAAAATTCTTAACAGAATCTTATGGACTTATTGTTTATCAAGACGATCTTCTTTTCTGTGCAATAGATCTCGCTGGTTATAATTGGGAAGAAGCAGATAAATTCCGTAAGGCCGTTGGTAAAAAAATTCCAAAAGAAATGGCAGCACAGAGAGAAAAATTTACAAAAGGAATAATCTCAAATGGACAAACTCCAGAATTTGCTGAAAAACTTTGGAAACTTTTTGAACCATTCCAAGCTTATGGTTTTAATAAAGCTCATGCAGCATCTTATGGACGTGTCGCTTATCAAACAGCATACATGAAAGCAAATTATCCTGTCGAATATATGACAGCAATATTAACTGCAGAGTCCGGAGATGTAGAAAAAATATCTGAAATAATTAATGAATGTAAAAATATGGCTATCCCTGTTCTTCCTCCCAATATTAATGAAAGTTATGGTGGTTTTACGGTAATCCGTTCCGAGATCGGACGTCCAACGTCGGAAATTCGGACGTTGGACGTCCGATCGGAGAAAATAAGATTTGGACTTTATACAATTAAAAATTTAGGAACAGATATAGCTGACGCCATAATCGCTGAAAGAAAAACAAATGGAAAATTCAAATCAATTTCTGATTTTTTAAAAAGAATTAAGCATAAAAATCTAAACAAAAAATCAATGGAAGCATTAATTAAATCTGGAAGTATGGATGAATGGAATGATAGAGGAACTTTTCTTTTTAACTTAGAAGATATGCTAGTTTATAATAAAGAATCCAATAACCAAAACGAAAATCAAATTTCTCTTTTTGGAAATTTACCACAATCAAATATAAATTCTTTTAATCTAAAAGAAGCTCCTATTGCTACCCAAGCAGAAAAATTACTTTGGGAAAAAGAATTGTTGGGGCTTTATATTTCAGGTCATCCATTAGATCGTGTTCGTGAAAAATTAGAAAGTCGAGATATAAATATTAAAAAAGTAAAAGAAAAATCAGGAAATGGTATTTCAGTCACACTAGCTGGAATAATAGAAACTTCAAGAGTCATAATAACAAAAAATAATGAAAGAATGGCATTCCTAAAAATTTCAGATTTTACAGATTCTATAGAAGCTGTCGTCTTCCCTTCTATATTTAAAGAATCAATAGATATATTAGTCCCAGAAAAATGTATAGCCTTTTCTGGTAAAGTATCTCTCCGTAATGGCGAAAAAAGTATCATCATAGAAGCGGTGAAAGAGATTTAATTATACAAACTCATAGCCTTATCTTTCCCCTCTGTCACAATAGTTTCAAGGGCTTGTGCTACTTTTTTTGAAAGTTTTTTAAGCTCAGATAATTCTTTTTCTTTATATTCTCCAAGTAAAAATTTTAAAACATCTTTCGGTTTTTTTATCTTACCAGATGGAGTCACGGGTGAAATACCAACCCTAATTCTAACAAATTCTTCAGACTTTAGTGCTTTAATAATAGAACCCAAACCATTGTGTCCACCAGAAGATCTATTAAAAGAAATTTTCATTTTTCCTATCGGTAAATCAATATCATCATAGATTACTACCAAATCTTTTAAATCTTTTTTAGATTTTATTAATGGTCCGACAACTTTGCCTGAGTTATTCATAAATTTATCTGGATAGACAAATTTAACTTTATCTTTTAGATTTAATTTTTTTTCAACCATTGCCAGCATAATAAAACCAGTATTATGTCTACTATTTTTATATTCTTCTCCTGGATTTCCAAGTCCAACAATTAATTTCATTTTTTTATTATAACATATACACCTCACCCCTGTCTGCTATTAAGCAGGCTTTCCCCTCTCCATAACTTAAATTATGGAGAGGGGCAAAGGGGTGAGGTTTTTTTTATTAGAAATCATAATCCCCCATTGTGTCAAGACTTTTTTGTGCTAAAATACACCAATGGAAGAAGAAAAATCTAAGCCATTTAAAACAACTAAGAAAAAATTTGACAAACAATCATTTTGGGAACTCGTACGTTTTGCATTAATTGCAATGATAATAGTTATCCCCATACGAGTATATATAGCTCAACCTTTTATAGTTTCAGGATCTTCAATGGTTCCTACTTTTGAAGATGGACAATATCTAATTATAGATGAAATATCATACAGACTTAATGACCCACAAAGAGATGATGTCATTGTTTTTCGATATCCTAATGATACAACAAAATTTTTTATTAAAAGAATAATCGGACTTCCCAATGAAACCATAGATATAAAAGGTAGTACAATTACTATAACAAATGCAAGCCATCCACAAGGATTTGTTCTTGATCAACCTTTTATAAAAAACACGTCAGAAAATAATACACATTTTGAATTAAAAGATAATGAATATTTTGTAATGGGTGATAATAGATCTGCAAGTTCTGATTCAAGATATTGGGGTGCAGTACCTAAAAAACTTTTAATAGGAAAAGTATTCTTACGTTTACTGCCAGTAAATAAAATAGGTGTATTACCAGGTAATTATAAACAAGCAGAATAGTGGATAATGAATCCCGTTAGAAATTTACAAAACGGGATAATATTATTAAATAATAATAATTATTGTATGTCTTTATATATAGTATATATGTACAGATAATATGATTTCTAAACGAGATGAAAAAAACAAAAATACAGACAACACATAAAAGTGTAAAAAATAAAGCCAAAAATTTATCAACACCAAAAGGAATGAGGGATATTGTAAACGAAGAATATTACAATTTTCAAGGTTTCTTTGAGAAAGCTCAAGAAGTTGCAGTATATTACGGCTTTAAACCAATCGATACTCCAATGATGGAACATATAGATGTTTTTACTTCTAGTATTGGTGAAGGAACAGATATAGTAGATAAAGAAATGTACACGCTCAAAACTAAAGGTGGAGACCATTTAGCATTAAAACCAGAACACACAGCATCATTAGTACGAGCATATATAGAAAAAGGAATGCAAAATATGCCTCAACCCGTCATGTTTTACCAATATGGTCCAGTCTTTAGACATGACAATCCTCAACGTGGACGTTATAGACAATTTTGGCAATTTGATTTAGATTCATTAGGAAGCGACAAAAGTATCATTGATGCACTTATAATAAAAGTTGGTATGAGCATTTTAGAGGAAGCAGGAGCTACTAATTTATCTGTAGATATCAATTCTATCGGTGACAAAGAATGTAGACATGTATATATAAAAGAACTTACAAATTATTATAAAAAACATATAAACAATTTAGCTCATGTTGACCGTGAGAGATTAAAAACAAATCCACTTCGTATACTAGATTCAAAAGAAGAAAAAACAAAAGAAATAAACGATGGTGCACCAGACGCTATAAGTTTCCTTTGTGTTTCTTGCAAAAAACATTTTAAAGAAGTTTTGGAATATTTAGAGGAAATGAACATAGGATACACTATAAATAAAAATTTAGTTCGTGGGCTTTCTTATTACACTCGTACTGTTTTTGAAATAATAGAACAAGGTGGCGGAGAAGAAGGTGCTCCATTAACTTTAGCTGGAGGTGGACGTTATGATTATTTAGCACGTCAAATTGGTAGCAAAAAAGATGTGCCAGCAGTAGGTTTTTCAATTGGAGTAGATAGAATCATTGCTTCTCCTTGGTATAAAAAACTTTCTCCTCGTATACTAAAAAAACCTAAAATCTATTTCATTCAACTTGGATCTGAAGCCAAATTAAAAAGTCTAAATATAATAGAAATACTACGAAAAGCACATGTTCCTATCGCACAATCACTCTCAAAAGACAGTCTAGGCTCTCAATTAGCAATTGCTGAAAAATTAAGTGTCCCCTATGCACTTATCTTTGGAGTAAAAGAAGCTCTCGAGGATTCAGTAATCGTACGTGATATGTCTAATAGATCTCAAGAAACAGTAAAACTAAGTAAACTTTTAGATTATTTAAAAGAAATTAAATAAAATGAATCCACCAAAATTTTTTACAAAAGAAATATTATAAATTAATTTATTTTTGTACTAATCTTATTTTTTAATAGATAAGTAAGTTAGGTATAAAATTTAGGCGGATGAAAAAAATAGTTCAAAAAGAAGAAGGAGTTCTACATCAAAAAACAAAAGATATACCAATTAATGAAATTAAAACTCCTAAAATAAAAAAAATACTTAAGGAAATGTCTATTGTATTAAAAAGCCAAAGTGATGGTGTAGCAATAGCAGCACCACAAATAGGATATCCATTATCTGTTTTTATTGTATCTGGAAAAATTTTTCATAAAGATTTTATAAGAGGAGATAAAGAATTTGAAAAAATACCAAACAAAGAATATCCAAAAGATTTAATTTTTATTAATCCAAAAATTTCAAAATTATCTAGCGAAAAAGAATGGTTGCCAGAAGGTTGCCTTTCTGTCAGATGGCTTTATGGAAAAACCTTTAGGTCAAAAAAGGCTCTCGTAGTAGCATATGATGAAAATGGCAAAAGATTTCAAAGAGGTGCATCTGGACTTTTGGCACAAATTTTTCAACATGAAACAGACCATTTGAAAGGAATACTTTTTATAGATCACGCTAAAGAAATAAGAGAAGAATTACCTGTTAAATAGCTTATAGATATTAGCTTTTAGCTTTTTAAAAACACTATTTCAAATAAAAAATGTCAAATAAAAATAAACTAAATTTTATATTTTGGGGAACGCCAGATGTGGCAAGTGAGACTTTGGAGATTTTAAAAGAAAATGGCTATGTGCCATCGCTTATTGTCACTGCGCCAGATGCAAAAAAGGGACGAGGATTACATATGGAAGCTTCCCCTGTTGCTATCTTTGCAAAAAAAAATAAAATACTTTGTCTAAAACCGGAGAAATTAGACGAAAAATTTTCTAATAAGCTAAAAGCTATAAGCTATAAGCTATCCATCGTTGTTGCTTATGGAAAAATTATTCCAGAAAATGTTATAAACTTACCAAAATTTGGTTCAATAAATATACACTATTCCCTACTTCCTAAATATCGTGGTGCTTCACCTGTCGAATCTGCAATTTTAAATGGAGATACTGAAACAGGTATCACAATACAAAAAATGGAATACAAAATGGATACTGGACCAATTATCGTTCAAGAAAAAGTAGAAATAGGAGATGATGAAAAAGCAGGAGATTTACGTAAACGGTTAATAAAAATTGGTGGAGAACTTTTAGTAAAAACTTTAAAGACCCCCTCGGCCTCTAGCCACTCCCCCTTCGCAGGGGGAGAAAAACAAAACGAATCGCAGGCTACTTATTGTAAAAAAATAAAAAAAGAAGATGGAGAAATAAAACTAGATGATGACCCTATAAAAAACTATAATAAATTTAGAGCTTATGCCATATGGCCAAGAACTTTCTTTTTTAAGAATGGAAAAAGAATAATAATTACTGATGCGATATTAGAAAATAATAACTTCATAATCAAAAAAATTATTCCTGAAGGCGGAAAAGAAATTGACTATAAAAAATAAAAAAATACAAATTTGTGCTTTCTGCAACATACGCTACTTAAAGCCAGTTTATTGTTTCCAGGTTGATATGCGAGTTGCAAGAAAGCAGCTAATTTATATTTTTTTAATATTTCGAAGTAAAAGGATTACGTTTAGAAATACCTTTTATCATCTTTTTTATACTAAATGCTCCTCTTTTAAATAACGTTTGTTTACGATCTTTATTTTTTCTAATTTCATTAGAAAGACTTTCCTTTATTTCATCAATCGCTTCATATATATCTTCCTTATCAGAACTAGCATAAAATTTTTTTCCATCTATATTAATTAAACAATCAGAGTGGAAAACATCCCCTCCTTTGTGGTGCATACTACTTTTACCAACTTCAAAATTAATAACAGCCTCACCACCATCTTTTTCCATAGTAGAAAGTAATTTTTCTAAATTAGTAATTCTCTTTAGAACATAATCCTTTATAGCTCCTGTTAATTCAAAATTTTTACCCTGTAAATTTATTTTCATCCGCCTAAATTTTATACTAAACTTACTTATCTTTAAAAGATTATAAGATTGATATAAATAAATTAACTTGTAATGTATCTTTTACCAAAAATTTTGGTGGATTCATACTTTTATTATATCACAAAAAAATATTATAAAATTAACTTAATATTTAATACTATGAATAAGAACTTTTAAAATAATATCCAATTTTATAGTAGCCACCCCCACCACTTTATCTCCCCCACCATAATAAATATAAAGTAAGCCTTTTTTTACAGTCATTCCACAAGGAAAAACTACGTTATTTACAACACCATTTTTTTCATATTCTTCTTCTGGTTCAAAAATTGGGTCCGTACTACGTGCAAGAACGATTGAAGGATCCTTTAAATCAAGCAAGGCACAACCAACACGATAGGTACTATGACTCTTTGAAACTCCGTGATAAAGCAACAACCAGCCATATTTTGTTTTTATTGGAGGAGCCGAAATACCAACCTTAGAACTATCCCACGTATTTTTTCTAGGACCAATAACTTTTATACATCTTTTTATTATTTCGTGTTTAAAATCTAATGAACTTAAATAATCACCACAAATTTCATTATCTGCACGATGCATAATAAAATATCCCAATAGAAATTTAAAAGGCAAAAGGCAAGTATCTTTATCATCAAGACCAGCTGGAGTAATTAAGAATGGTTTTTCCCAATTCCATTTGTTTGTAATAAAATCTTTCTCTGTAATAGAAGTAATAGCTACACGTGGAGGACCAATACCATCAAAAGCTGTATAACATAAATAAATATTTTTACCAATTTTAGTTAATCGTGGATCTTCACAACCAGAATTTCCATTATTTACCTTTTTATTTTCGAAATCCTCACGTGGAATATATACAGGAAAAGATAATCTTTTACTTATATCAAAACCATTTTTTGTTTCAGCACAACCAAAAGTAGATGTATTATCCATAGACATTGCTCTATATATAATAGAGGTTTTTCCATTTAACAATATGGCCCCTGGGTTAAAAGTAGCTTGCGCTTCCCACTCGTTTTCTTTTTTGGGAAGAATAATTGGATTTTTAGAATAACGCTTAAAACAAAAATTCTTTCTATTTTTATAAAATATATTAGAAAGAAAATCAGATAAATTGACTCTTGCGATACACACAGTGGTGTCTGCTGCTCCATAATAAATTACAAGTGCTTCCTTTTCTATTAATACACCAGTTGGAAAAATTACATTAGGAACAAATCCTGAAAGCTCATAAGATTCTTCTGGCACAAACATTGGTCCAGTCGTTCGTCCAATTATTGTTAGTGGTTTTTTAAAATCAAATAAAACAGCTTCAACTCCAAAAATTCTATCAAGATTATTGGGTGATTGAAAATAATTTTGAATATGAGAATAAATAAACAACCAACCATTCTTTGTTTTTATTGGTGGAGCTCCAACCTCTACATGATCATATGGAGTACGTCTTAAATCAATTATATATTTATCAATTTCTTTTTCCCATTTTTTCCAAAATGATATTGACCACAATTCTTCTATCTTATCTAATTCAGCAAAAACAATTTTTGCTGGTGGAGAATCAGTATGATAAGAAAACATAACTATAATCTTCCCATTTATACGCTGTGGAAAAAGTGTCATAGCCTTAGCATTAAAAGGAGTTACTAAATGACGTTCATCAACTTTCTTTAAATTATGAGAACAAGCTACAGCTACTTTAATACCATTAGCATTGAAAGGATATTCTGAAAGAGCAGTATAAAAAGTATAATAAACTCCTTCAAAATAAGTTATCCTAGGATCTTCACAACCAAATTTTTCCCATTCTTCTTCTGGAATTATAAAAGGAATACGATTTTTAAAATGTATTCCATCTTTAGATTCTCCAATACCTACAACAGAAACCCGATGTGGGTTTTGTAATGGATCTACTGCAGAAATCGCGCGATAAAGTCCATAAATTTTTTTACCATGTTTAATAGGACAAAGATTAAAACTAGCAAACTCTTCCCAATAGTGATCTTTATCAGGAACCATTATTGGATTGTGATCAGATTTCTTTACAACAAACATAATATTTTAATGAAAATTCAATGCTTCATTTTTTTCTAATTTAACTGTGCCATTTTTTTTCATACTATTTATCAAATCTGATAGTTTAATGGAAGCGATAGCTATATGTTTATCTCCACCACCATAATATACAAAGAGTTTACCCTCTCTTACTAAGGCACCACTTGCATAAATAATTCCAGGTTTCCAATCATTTTCATACCACTCGTCTGGTTCAAGGATGGGGTGCTGTGCACGATAAATAACTTTACTAGGATCTTTTAAATCAAGAAGCATAACTCCTAATTTATATCTACCTCCATCATCCTTATCCATAGCATGATATAAAAGTAGCCAACCATCTTTTGTTTTTATTGGTGGTGCAGCGGCACTACGTGTACGTTTATGCCAAGCCACAATATGATCAGGTAAAAGTTGAGGATCTGGTGCTTCGCTCCCGAGTGCACTTCCCATAGGTGTTTCAGAATTATCAAGTTTATTTACATAAGCAACGTCAACTTGCGATGGATTACCTTTGTCTAAATTATGAAAAATTGCAAACTTACCATTTATTTTTTCCGGAAATAAAACCCAATTCTTTTGCCTATCTCCATCACGAGATAAATAAGAAAAATTTTTCCAAAACCATTTTTTATTTAACAAATCTTCTTCTTTAATAGAAGTCACCGCTACTCGCATAGAATTCCATCCATTAAACATATTGAAGGTCATATAAATATTACCTTCGATTAAAACAGTCCGAGGATCTTCGCAACCACCCCAACCTCCGCCAGAAGAATATAAAGCTGTATCATAACGTGCTGGAGAAGTGAAAGGCCAATGTTTTTTCATTTCTTCGGCATTTTCTACAAAATAGACTGGATAAGTTAATCTCTCTCCAAAATTTATACCGTCTGTACTAGAAGCATAACCAATACGAGAAATTCCATCATCTCCTAATGCTCGATAAAAAAGATGCACTCTCCCATCTAAATAAATAGCAGCTGGATTCAAAACAGCTTGAGATTCCCAAGCATAACCACTTGGCTCAATAATCGGATTCTTTGGAGAACGAACAAGTTTTGAAACTTTAATAGATTTTTTAACTAATTTTTTTATTTTTATTTTTTTAACAGGCTTAGTAATTTTTTTAGCTTTTTTAAGAGTTTTAAGTATAACAATTTTTTTTAATTGTTTTTTAATCGTTTTCTTTTGTTTCTTTAATACTTTTATCATAAAACAAAATCTCACATATAGATATAAATGCTATCTATATATTATACTACTTAAAAAAATAACAACAAACTTAAATTATTTCTTAATTTTCTTTGCGTATTCTTTTAAAAGCTCGGAAGAGCTTCTAATTTTACCACCATAACCAATATTAAAAACCATTTCAATACCAAGCTCTTTGCAAACCTTATATTCAGAAGAAGGAAGATCATCATCTTCTGGCTTTCTATCTCCGCCATTAGCAAATATATGGGGTTTAATTTTAAATAGTTCTTTGGCAACACTTATATCTTTTGTGCCTTTTTTATGTCCAGAAATAAAAACTTCATCAACACACTCTAATGCTTCTATTATTTCTTTTCTTTCTTTATGAGACATAAAAACAGGTTTTCCTTTAACCTTAAACCAATTATCATTATTTATAATAACAATTAATTTATCACCTAATTTTTTCGCTTCTTGAAACATACGAATATGCCCAATATGAATGGGATCAAAACCTCCACTAACTGCAACTATTTTTCCGTGTCCCGTACTGAGCTTTACTCTAGTACTAGGATATTGTTTCTTTTTTGTTTTCATAAATTGAAGAAGGGCAGTCCTCCTTCTTTTTATGATAAGTCTTTTAAGAAAAAAAAGCAAAAACATCAAAGAATATCTTTGATGTTTTTGTATAGCACTAACTTTATTTAATTAAAAAACTTAATGAAGAAACTAAACGTATCTTTTTATATTCGGGTGAACCTGGATCTTTATCTGTAATATCAAATGCTCCTTGATTTCCACGATGTAAACTACTTAAAACAGAACCAGATTCTTTTGCAATTTGTTGTGCTGTATCTTTAGCATTCTTTAGTGCTTCAGCCAACATCTCTGGTTTAACACTATTTATATTTGAAAATTCAAAAGATACTGAATTTTGATTCATTACAATTCCATTTTTTACTAAAACAAGAGTATCTTTAGATGCAGTTTTTACTAAATCAACTTTCTTTGTATAAACAGACAATTGTGTAGTTGAATTATATCTAAACAAAGCATCTTTATATGTATCCTGATATGTATTAACTGGAGCAACATTTATTTCTGATTCCTCAAAACCTTTTTCCTTTAAGAAAGTTTTAATTGTAGAAACATTTCTTTCTATGTCGGCATATAAAGTATCAACATTGTTTGATTTAACATCAAAATTAATTGACCAAATTGCTGTATCTGCTTTAACTATTTTCTCCGACAATCCTTTTACTTCTACATAAGACCCCTGCCTTGAGAAATCTTTAGCAGAAAAGAAAAAAACAGTAGAAAAAACTAATAATGCAAACCCTAATATTAAAATAATATAATTTTTTGTATTTTCCATCCCGTTTAGAAATCATATCATCCGTACATATATCTCTATATATAAAGATAATTAATTTTATTTATTTAATAATAATCTCCCGTTTTATAAATTTCTAACGGGATCCATAATGAGTATATTATAGCACAAAAAAACCTAATTATAAAAGTTTTCGCCTGCGGGCACTGGCTTCGTTTTGTCCGCCAGAAAATTTTTGATAATTAGGTTTTTTTGTATTTAAAAAGTTATTTCTTACTATTCTTAAACTCTTCTTCCATTTCATCCAAATGACGTGATATTTCTTTTATCTCTTCCCCTATCTCTTTTATTACTCCTGTCTCTGCTTTTACTTCTTCCTCTGTTTTTTGTTCTAATTTTTTCTCACCCTTAAGTCCAGACATTATCGCTTGATTACCAATAAAATCAAAAACAAATAACCCTGTTGATAAAAGCAAAATACTACCCACCAATAAAGATAATGGGCCATCCCACCAAGGAAGATCACCTAAACTTATGGACCCATTTAGTTGATAAGAAAAAATAACTTGTGTAAAAAAATCAGCTGTATGCCAAACACCACGCCAAAAAATCACTATACCTACACCACCAATAAAAGCGTAAAGTATTGGATAATGAATTAATTTAGCTCTAACCTTATCTTCTAACTTATCAAAAAAATCATACACAAGTTTTATAAAGTTCATATTTTATTTCTTCTTTTTAGATAGAAAAATAAACAAACTAGTTTTTAAATAAATATTACCCACGTTTCTTTCCTGTAGATTTTCCTGCAAGCATACTTTTCTTGATTTCAATTCGCTTCTTTGTTTTATGAGAGCGTCTTGACTTCTTTTTTGGACTAAGTGTTGTACCTCTTTTTGCCATAAAATTATTGTTATCTGTTATTAATAATGTTCCTTATAATATACCCTAAATTGAATAAAAAGAAAATGCCCTAAAAATCAGGGGGTTTTCATTGAAATATTTATATGTTTTTGTTATTTATTATATTTTAAATAAAAAAAATAAATTCTTATTTTTTATTGTCAATAGCTTGGAAAAATATTTGAATGAATATATCAAGTAAATAAAAGACTATATTTTACCAATTAAATCAATCCCTGGCTTTAAAGTATCTTTTCCTGGCTCCCAACTTGCGGGGCAAACATTTCCGTCGTGTTCTCTAACAAATTTTGCCGCCTGAAGCTTTCGAAGCATTTCTTTTGTGCTTCGCCCAATACTATTATCATGAATTTCTACTGTTTTTAACACACCGTCTGGGTCAATAATAAAAGTACCACGAAGTGATAATCCTTCATTTTCAATATAAGTTCCAAACATCCTTGAGATGTTTCCAGTTGGGTCAGCCAACATTGGATAATTTATCTTACTAATAGCGGGAGAATTATCATGCCAAGCTTTATGAGTAAAAGCTGTATCCGTGCTAATACTCATAATTTCTCCTCCAAGTTTCTTCACATCTTCATAATACTTTTGAGCATCTTCAAGTTCTGTCGGACAAACAAAAGTAAAATCAGCAGGATAAAAAATCAATATTATCCATTTACCTTTATAATCTGAAAATTTAATTTTCTTAATATTATTATCCTGATACGCTTCAACCTCAAAATCAGGAACTAAATTATTTATATTTATCATATTAAATAGTATAGCACTATGTTCAAATTTCTACTAAGGTAGAAAAAATAACCATTGTAAAATATGGCTGAAAAATGCTCCGAGGGTAGGGTGATCTTTCCTTACAGGAACAGTATACCTTTTCAAATAATTTGGAATAAATTCCTCATTATTAATGAAAAGCTTTTCGCTCCCTACATGAAAGCCAAGCAGTTGGCTTTCTCCCCTACGCAAATTAAAAAACCACCTTTTCGGCGTTTTTTAATTTGCTCCATATAATAAACAAGTTTAGAACTGCAAACTGGGCTAAAATTAAAAGCGAGCTTGAATTCAGTGGAATATTGGACCTATTCCCCAATATTAAATATGATTTTGGTAGTTAAGCTTCTAAACAAATTTGGTTAGACATATTCCCAAGTAAATCTGGAATCAAAAATGAGTTTGATGACTTACTGGTAAGAAGGCTGGATATAACCTTATTATAAAGTTTTATACTGTCTTCATTAGCTTCTTTTGCTGTTTTCCCTTTAATAAGGGATATACCGACTTGGTTTGATGTTTCAAAAAATGGTTTAGCATAGTCATCTTTTAGAGGTGTAGCTGTAAATTCTTCCTTGTGATAAAAAACAAAAGGTTCGTTGTATCCAATAAACGATTTTGCTCCATTTTTTATTATCTCTTTTCCTAATATTTTTCCTGCACTACAGGCTCGTATATAAACATGCGAATTTTTAAGTAAATTTGAGTTTTTGCCAGCAGATATTAATTCTTCATTATCTTGACCCAAAACACAATATTCGTTTCCGTGTCCATTCAAAATGACAATATCAGGGTTTTGTTTCTTGAGATAACTTTCAAGGAGTTTCTTATTTGCTTTCTCTTTATCTAGTTGATACAACTTACCTTTGTTATTTGCTTCATCAACTAAAACCGAAGACCAATAAAAAAGATAATGCGTTGTCTTTTCATATCTAGGTCTAGTAATCAAAACGCTAAGCATAAATTTCTGCCATAGGTAAATCTTTTAAATTGCGTAAATAAAATAGTTGTTTTTCAATTATTTGCTTACCAACCTCTGTTTGGTTTCTTACTTCCTCAATTAAGTCTTCTGTATCAAAAGTATCTTTTTCGTTATTACCCACTGAAAGTGTTGCATCTTGAGGTATGGTTCTAAGACGAGCAATTACAAGATTTATTATTTCTTCATTATTTATTTCTGGTTGATTTTCCATTTTTTTATTCTGGAATAAATTTAAGTTCTATTAATTTTCCCAAAATCTCTTTACCAAATTCTGTATCCGCACTTATTTCTCTATAAGCAACTTCCCAAGTAATCGGACCTCCTTTGTCTACACCTAAATCTAAAACAACCTCTTTCCGAATGTTTAGCGGTAAATTGGCGTAAAATTTAAAAAATTTATCTTTCATAAAAATAATAACCTATATAAATACATACTAGCATACATCCATCATTGTTAGCTAGTATATATTATAACACTTAAATAATATTACTACTATACCTTGTTTGCATCCTTATTATACCAATTAATTACAAAATTAGGTACAGCTCGACTTACCCTTTAGATAGAGAGTGGAGTTTCTTTCTCGCCTTTTATTATTCGGGATACCATTACATAGGATATTTATTTCAGTATATAAAGTTATATTTCAAAATATTTGCAAAATGAAATTGGGACTATGTTATAATGTATACATATGATATGGAAAACAGTTAGTTTCTCTCAAAGCTTTGGGCAGATAACATGCTCGCAAAGATAGAATCGGAGCGCGAGCAAGATGCCCAAAACGGCGTTGCCTTTGCTCAAAATCTGAAACAAGAGATTGAGGATTTAGATGCGCGATTGGATAAGTTGCTCGATACACATTTGGACGGACTTATTCCGAAAGTGGAGTATGCCGAGAAAAAGCAAAAAATCCTCAATCGCAAAATTGATGTTTCAGAAAAATTAAAGGATTTTGAGCAAAAAGGCAATCATCGGCTCGAACCGATGCGACTTTTCATTTTAGATAGCAAACAAGCCGTAATTATCGCTTCCGAAGAAAATTTGGAAGACAAGAAAAATTTTCTTAAAAAGATTGGCTCGAACCATCTTCTCGACGCTCGCACGCTTTCATTTTCTCCAAAAAAATCTTGGGAAATGCTTTTCAATGCTGGGGATTTTAATTCTCCCGCCACATTTACGCGCGAAGCGCGCGATGCATTTTTTAGATACTCTACTAATTG
>JBAZOQ010000009.1:0-26994 GCA_041648595.1 Minisyncoccota bacterium
CTGGCCGCCGCGCTCGCCATCCCCGCCATCCCGGCCTCCGCCGACGAGACGCCGGCTCCCACCCCCGCCTCCGCCGACGACCTCGGCTGGGGCAGCCCCGGCTCCGGCGCCACCCCCACCCCGTCGTCATCCCCCACCGCCCGGCCGAACGGAGACCTCGGCTGGGGCTGAGCGCCAGCTGCACCACAGCATCTCAACGGGGAGAGCAGATCATGTGCGTACACGTACACCTCGCCACGGCACTGCCGGACGGCGTCCTCACCTGGGTAGACCGGCAATCCGTGCACACGCGGGTGTACGCGGACAGCACCCTGGCCCGCCGCGGCACACTCACCGCCGTGGGCCGGACCGTCGTCGACCAGGCCCTCGTGGCCGTCGGCTGCGAAACGCTCGCCACCGCCGGGCCGTGCCCGCTCCGCCTCGCAAGCTGAGGAAGGGAGCGGCATGGCCTACGCGGAGAAGGTCTACAAGGTCAGGAACGGCAAGCCCACCAAGCAGTTCACGTGGCGCTGCCGGTACAAGAAGCCGGACGGCACCTGGGGGAGCGAGCCTGGCTTCCCGACCAAGAAGACGGCCGAGGAGTGGGGTGAAGCGCAAGAGGCAGCTATCCGCTCAGGTGTCTGGACGGACCCCGAGCTGCTCCGGACCCCGTTCGGCCAGTGGGCACGCGAGTGGATGGCCGCCAAGGCCCCACGGGGGAACACTGCTTCAACGCGCTGGGACCGCCTTGAGGCCCACATCCTCCCGCGGTGGGAGCACACTCCGCTCCAGGCGATCACGTGGTTCGATGCCGAGCAGTGGGCGAACGGCCTGAAGTGCGAGGACACCATCGCCACACAGTGCCTGTCGATCATGTCGAGTATCCTCACCGGAGCGGTCGACAAGAAGCTCATCCCGGCGAACCCGCTGCATGGGCGCCGCCGCAGCCGAACGGCCGAGGCGAAGGAGCGGCAGGCCGAGCGGGAACAGGACAAGCTCTGGGCGCCGCCGGAGGTGGTCCTCCAGATGGCTCGCGCGGCGGGACCTCTGGACGGCATGCACATCCTCACTGTGGCGTTCACCGGCCTCCGCTGGGGGGAGAGTCTGGCTGTCAGCGCGGCATCGCTGACGCAGCGGCTGGAGCGCGACTTCACCTGCCCCGCACTGGCCGTCCGGCAGGAGGTGGCCGAGTACCGCAGGCGAGGGCCCGGAGGGGAGAAGCTCGGGATGGTGGTCGCCCTGGAGCCGGTGAAGACGCGCGAGTCGAAGCGCACCATCGACCTGCCGCCGTTCCTGTCGAACCTGCTGACGCCCTACGCCGAGAACTGTCGTCTGGACTTTCTGTTCATGACGCGGAGCGGTGAGCACTGGCGGCGAGGCAACTTCTCCCGGCAGGTGATGCGCCGGCATGCCGACGGGCGGAAGGCAGTCACGCGCACGAGGGGGCGGGCGGCCCGGGATGCCGTGCCGCCGATCATGCGAGGGCTCACGATGCGAGCGCTACGTCACACGCATGACACGTACCAGGAGCAGATCGGGGTGAAGCCGTCGCTCGCCTTCGAGCAGGCTGGACATAAGCGGCCCGGGATCAAGGCGGTGTATCAGCACCCGACTCCGGAGATGCGTCGTGAGAGACTGGACGGGCTGGAGGGAATCTTTCAGGACGCCATGCGGTCGCTTGGGTGGTCCGAGATCTGGCCCCGGAGTTGATCTCCCAAAGCTCTCCTGAAACTGGCGGAGTAGCGAAGACTCGCCAGGTCAGAGCGAGATTACAACAGTTCTTACAAGGCAGATGTCGGCGGTTCGAAACCGTCCGCGCCCACCAGGAGGCCAGGCGGCTTCCAACGAATCCCCAGGTCGGAGCAGATCCGGCCTGGGGATTCGTCGTTCCCGCACTCTGGCAGCACTCTCACGACACTCTGGCAGCACCCTCGGTACGCGGCGCCGTCTCCTAAGGATCTCCTACGGCGAGCGCATGAACCCGCAGGTCACCCCATACACCCCCCCACGACGAAGCGGCCCGCCCCCATCCAGGGCGGGCCGCTCCGCTGCGTCCAGACCTACGCGGCCGACTCGGGCGGCTCCTCGCCGCTCACTTCGATCTCCTGGAGCTGGGGCTGCGCCCGTCGCCATGCCTCCAGCGCCGCCTGAATCTCCTCGGGTGAACCGCCCTCCTTGCCGCGGGCCACGACGACGGCCTGCCCGCCGCCAGGGAGGGGGATCACCATCGTGTCGAGTAGCGGGCCGGCCGCCAGCTCCGCGGCGACGCGCAGGGGTAGCCCATCCGGGACAGGCGCGCCCGGCTCGGCGCCCGCGGCCGACAGCTCGGCACTCGCCTCGACGACTCGGGAGGGAGCGCCGCCGGCGAGAACCCGCTCAACGGAGTCGTCTGTCCAGGCGAGGAGGCGGGCGTAGGCGCGGATCGTCGGCGTCGGCTTGGCCCAGGTGCCACCCCGCTCGATGGCTTGCACCGTCGACACGCTGGTGTCGAGGCGGGATGCCGCCTCGGCCTGCGTGAGCCCTGCTTCCTTGCGGCCCTCGGCCAGCGCTCGGCCGAGGCGTACCCAGTCGCGATCCATGAAACCTCATCATGCCTCATCGACGTGCAACCCGGGAGCCCAGATCCTGCGCTTTCACCTGCGGGTATGCGCCAACTTCTGAGGCTGCGGGTTGCAACATCTGCACCGCATATGCCGCGACGTCTCAGCCCCGCGCCTGCGCCGTGCGCAGAAACTGAGGGTCGCAACCCTCAGAGTGCTTGACGTTGCCATCAAAGTGCCCTTAGATTCTGAGCGTGAGACCGAACGGACCGGCCATACGGGCCATCCGCAAGGCCCAGAATCTGGGCCTGCGCGGACTTCAGCAGCAGACCGGCTTGAACCGCGGCTACCTCTCCCGCATGGAGAGAGGCCTCATTCGCCAGCCGGCCGACGACCAGGTCCGGAAGGTCGCCGACGTCCTGGCAGTCCCCATAGCTGCCATCACCCACGAGGAGACCCCCAGTGACCAGAACGGCCACTCCCCTCCGCCCCACCCGCACCCGGCCGAAGACCCGAGCTGAGTTCGAGGCCGAGCTGTACCGCTGGACCCCGGAAGAGGTCGTCGAGCGGCGCCTTCTTCCCTACAAGAGCGTCGCCGTCCTCCGCCGCAAGTGCAGTCGGCGCGAAATCCATCACCACAACGACGGTGGCCGAATCTCCTTCACCGCCGACGACATCCGCCGCGAGAACGAGCGGACCGCCGTCGCCCCCATCGCCGCCTAGAACGCGGCCGGCCCCCGCGCCGGGCTCTCACACACCGGCAGCAGGGGCCTCGCAGCACCCCTCACCACCAGAGAGAGGAGGGAGCCACGTGCTCCCCATCATGCCCGACCCGACCACCCCTCTGGGGCTCGAGCCCTTGAGCGCCGAGCGCCTGGCGGAGATCGCCGCCCGCGCCGAGGCCGCGACCGCTGGTCCGTGGGGCTTCTACGACGGCGACAACTACGCCGACGTGGCCGCCGACCTGGAGATGACCGGCCGCGGTTCCTACACCTGCCGCCAGCAGGTGGCGCGGCTGGAGGACGAGAGCTACTGGGACGACCCGGCACATGAGGAGGACGACGAGGAGCTTGCGTCCGAGCAGATGGCTGCTGACGCCGCCTTCATCACCGCCGCCCGCACCGACATCCCGACCCTGCTCGCCGAGGTCGATCGTCTCCGCGCCGAGCTGGCCGCGCGCCCGACCCGCGATGAGGCGGACGCCGAGATCCAGCGCGCGACGGACGGCCTGCGCGAGGCGTGGACCAGCGAGATCGAGCGTCTCCGCCGCCTGCACACCGGCGCGCTCGCCGAGCGGGACCGCTACCGGTCTGCCTGGCAGTCCGCCCGCTACCGCGCGGCCCTCACCCACTCGCGGAGGACCGCATGAGCACCGGCTACAGCCACACGTACTTCATCGACGGCCGCACCGAGTACCGCGCCTTCACCGCGGTGAACGCAGCGCTGATGGTCGAGCCGGACGGCGCCTACACCCCGGGATCGGTCAGCTTCCAGATCGACAGTGACCTCACCCCGGCCGAGAAGGCGGAGGTCGCGGAGCGGTTCGCGGAGGCCGCCACCTCGTGGGCGACGGAGCTGCGGGCCGCCGCGATGCGCGCCCCGATCCAGGGCGGTGCGGCATGACCGTCTGCCTGATCAAGACCCGCAGCGAGGACGTGGTGCAGGCCGTGGTCGCGGCGGTGGACCTGGAGTGGCGCGAGGCGATGGGCCCGGAGACGGGCTGGCCGCCGCACCTGTGCGCCGCCTACGCCGCCCACCTCACCCGCGCCGCCCAGCGCGCCGCCAGCCTCACCGAGGTCCCGGCCGAGTACCTCGACTACCTGCGTGGGGGCGGCGATGCGTGAGCAGCTGACCGCGCGGGGCCTGGCCGTCCTCCACGCCCCGGGCCTGGACCGGCCCGTCGAGCGCCAGCGGTTCCTGACCGTCTTCGAGCGGACCCTCGCCGCGATCGAGGCGGGCCAGCACCGGCCGGCATCGGTCCTGTGGCGCACGGACCCGGTCCGGTACGCCGCCGAGGTCGAGGCGCTGGCCGCCGCCCGGCGCCGCGCCTCCCTCCACCACCCGATCACCTGCACCTGCGACGCCTGCCGCGTCCGCCGAACCGCCATCAGGGGGAACCGATGAACGAGCCGACCCACATCAAGTTGGACATCGACCTCGACGGATGGACGCAGAGACTCCAAGCCAACCTCGTTCAGGCCGACGCGGACGGCCTTGGGTGGGGCTACCGCCTCGCGGGCCCGAAGTACAACGGGTCCAGCCGCAACCTCCTCTCCCGCACCCTCGACAAGCGAGACGCCCAGGAGATCCGCGACGCCCTCAACGCGGTGTTCCCCGACGAGCGCATCACCCAGCTCACCGACGAGCGGGACCGGGCCCGGCGGATCGCCGTCGCCCTGGAGCAGGAAGTCGCCGAGCTGACCCGGCGCCTGGCCGAAGTTCCGCGCACCGAGCAGTGCGGCCACGACGACTACCACGACCCGCACTCGTGGGCTGACCAGGAGCACGTCTGGTGCCCCGGCCACAGCTACGTGGACAACGAGTGACCGCCCCCGCCGTGATCGCCGTGCTGATCGGCGTGGCCGCCGCGGCCCTGCTGCTCGCCCCGCAGCGCCGCGTCCAGGCCGCCGAGGTCGAGCCGTGCGACGACTGCCCCGGCCGGCCCGACTGCCGCTGCGCCGACGGCCACACCGACCCGACCACCTGCACCTGCGGCCCCGGCTGGTTCGCCCGCCGGGCCGCCACGGAGACCGACCCCGCCCGCCGCGCCGCCTGGCGCATGCTCGCCCGCCTTGAGGAGGACCAGTGATACCCACCCGTGGCCGTCACCGCCGCCCGTCGCTCGCGCAGCTGGAGCAGGCCAGCCACGCCGACGCGGCGACCATCGCCGCCCAGGCCGACCTGGTCGTCGACCTCCGCACTCAGCTCGGCGCGACCCTCCGTGAGGCGGCCATCGCCGAGGAGCGGGCCCGAGTCGCCGCTGGTGAACTCGCCCAGGCCGAGCGGGCGGTGGAGGCGCAGGCCGAGCGCATCGCCGACCTCGAGCACCGCCTCGCCGTCGGTGTCCGCGCCGAGCATGTCATCGCCGACACCCAGCCCTGCCCCACCGTCGCCGACCGGTTCGAGCACGGGCCCGTCCGTCGCCTCGGCGCCAGCCCCCTCGCCGACACCGTCGAAATCCCCCGGCCCGACGCCGCCTGATCGCCCGGCGGGGCGGTGACACCCCCGCCCCGCCGGCGCCCCACCTCGAAGGAACCTCGTGATCAGCACCCCGACTGGTGTCCTCCTCGGACACCTGACGCCCGGCACGCCGGAGTGGGACGCGGCCCGCGCGGGCCTGACCGTCACCGCCACGGAGATCGCCGCGATCGTCGGCCTCTCCCCGTACCAGTCCCGCTTCTCCCTGTGGCACAAGAAGGCCGGGCTCCCGACGGCGCCGTTCGTCAGCTCGGCGCCCGTCGAGTGGGGCAACCGCCTGGAGGACGCCGTCGCCACGAAGTTCGGCGACACCCACCCCGACCTCGTGCCCTGCCCGACCGGCACCTGGCAGCACGCCGAGCGGACGTGGCAGCGCGCCACCCCCGACCGGCTCCTCCACCCGGCGCCCGACGACATCCTCACCCCGACCGCGCCCGTCTCCATCCTGGAGATCAAGACGTCGCCCTACGGAGACGACTGGGGCCCGGCTGGCAGCGACGAGATCCCCGTCCACTACCGGTGCCAGATCCTCTGGCAGCAGGACACCCTCGGCCTCACCTCGCCCGCCCACCTCGCCGTCCTCATCGGCGGCTGGGACTACCGCGAGTACGTCGTCGAGTACGACAAGGGCGACGCGAAGACCCTGCGCCAGGCGGCGGAGGAGTTCCTCGCCAGCGTCCAGGCCGGCCAGCGCCCGCCGATCGACGGCGCCGAGGCCACCTACCAGACCATCCGCGTCCAGCCCGACGGCCTCGACGACATCGACGTCCAGGTCCCCACCGCCGACGCCGACCGGTACGAGACCGCCCAGCGCCAGGCCAAGGCCGCCGCCGAGGAACTCACCGCCGCGAAGGGCGTCCTCCTCGACCACATCGGCACCGGCAAGCGGGCCGTCGTCGGCGACCGGCGCATCGCCTACCGCACCGTCCGCGACGGCCGCACCCACAGCCTCAGCCCCTACACCAGCAAGGACACCGCCCGATGAGCCAGATCAGCAACGCCCTCGCCACCCGCGACCAGGGGCCCGAAGGGCTCGTCCGCCAGTACCGCGACGACTTCACCCTCGTCCTTCCCGCTCACGTCAAGGGCGAGACCTGGATGCGCCTCGCCTCTGGCGCACTGCGCCGCGACAGCAAGCTCCGCGACGTCGCCACCCGCAACCCGGGCTCCCTGATGAACGCCCTCCTGGAGTGCGCCCGCCTCGGCCACGAACCCGGCACCGACGCCTACTACCTCGTTCCGTTCGGCAACGAGGTCCAGGGCATCGAGGGCTACCGCGGCGTCGTCGAACGCATCTACCGCGCCGGCGCCGTCAAGGCCGTCAAGGCCGAAGTCATCCACGCCAACGACCACTTCGAGTACAGCCCCGACATGGACCGGCCCATCCACAAGCCGGACTACTTCAGCGACCGCGGACCCATCGTCGGCGCCTACGCCTACGGCGTGTTCCACGACGGCACCACCTCAAAGGTCGTCGTCATCAACCGCGCCTACATCGACAAGGTCAAGAAGGAGTCCCGCGGCTCCGACAAGCCGTCCTCGCCGTGGGTGAAGTGGGAAGAGCAGATGGTCCTCAAGACCGTCGGCAAGCGCCTGGAGCCCTGGGTCCCCACCTCCACCGCCTGGCGCCACGACCAGCGGCCCGCGCCGGCCCCCGAGCAGCCCGCCGAACGCCACGCGGCCCCTGAGCCCGCCGACGACGGCCCCATCGACGCCGAACTCGTCGACTGACCCACCGCCTACCGGGGCCGCCGCGGCCCGAACCTGCGGCGGCCCCGGAGACCAGGAGACCACACGCCATGACCGAGCAGACCAACCCCACCGAGGCCGCCGTCCGCGCCACTCTTGCGACCCTCGCCGACCGGTACGCGGAGATGGCCGGCCAGCACGCCGACCGGCTGCCCTCCGACTTCTTCGCCTCCTTCACCCCCGCGCAGGAGCGCGTGGCCGAACGGGCTCACGTTCTGCGGATGGTCGCCCACGACCTCCGCGACGTCCTGCGCACCGGCCGCATTCCGCACGGCCTCATGACCGACGCCGAGCTGAACGAGTACGGACCCGAAGGGGGCACCCGATGAGCCAGCTCCAGTTCCCCACCCCGATCACCGGCACGGTCGACCCGGCCGCCGGCGAGACCGCGAAGCGCGACGGCATCGCCCGCGCCGTCGAGAACACCCCGGCCGACTGGGCCGTCGCCTGCCGCGCCGCCATAGAGGAGATGGCCCGCCGCGGCCGCCCCTTCCAGGCCGCCGACCTCATCGCCGAAGGACTCGTCGACGAGCCCGACAGCCCCGCCCGCTGGGGCGGCGCGTTCTCCTCCGCCGCCGCGGCCGGAGTCGTCGAGCACGCCGGGGTCGTCCCCTCCTCCCGCGCCACCGTCCACCGCAGCCTCTGCCGCCAGTGGATCGGCACCCCGGAGTACCGGACGGAGGCCGCCGCGTGACCACCGACGCGATCCGCGAGGCGAAGAACCGCTGGGCCCGCCGCCGCCGGCGCCTCGCCGGGTACGGCCAGTGGCAGCCCTTCGTCCCCGCCGGCCCGGCCCGCGCGCACGTCGCCGCGATCCAGGCCACCGGCATGGGCATCGCCACCATCAGCAAGCACACCGGCGTCAGCATCGCCAGCCTCGACCACCTGATGTACGGCAGCGGCCCGTACCCGCCGGCCGTGAGCGTCCGACCCGAGACGGCCGCCGCGCTCCTCGCCTACCGGCCGCGCCTCGACGACTACCCGGACCTCGGCAAGGTCGACGCCACCGGCACCATGCGCCGCCTCCAAGCCCTCGCCGTCGCCGGCTGGCCCGCCAGCCACCTCCGCCACCGGGCAGGCGTCGCCGTCACCACCCTGGAGATCGTGCGCCGAGGCGACCGCAAGACGGTCACCGCCCGGCTCGCCCGCACCGTGCGCGCCATGACCGAGGAACTGGCCACCACCAGCCCCGCCGACCACGGCGTCCGGCCCTGCATGGCCGCCCGCACCAGCCGCCAAGCGGTCGCCGCCGGGTGGAAGCCGCTCATCGCCTGGGACGACGACACCATCGACGACCCGGCCACCCGGCCGTTCACCGGCGACGACGAGCTGAGCCGCGAAGAGCTGGCCGCCTACCGGCGCATCGAGATCGACCACCTCAACTCCTGCGGAGTTCCCGTCCACGAGATCGCCGACCGCGTCGGCCTCGCCGTCGGCAGCGTCGAAGGCATCCTCCGCCAGCTCCGGAACGGCCAGGCCAACAGCCGCGACACGAACAAGGAGGCCGCCGCGTGAGCGCCTACCGACACGACACCGAGCTGACGGTCATGGACTGGTTCTGCGGCGCCGGGGGTTCCAGCCAGGGCATGCACGCCGTGCCGGGCGTGGACGTCACCCGCGCGGCGAACCACTGGAACCTCGCCATCGAGTCCCACGCCAGCAACTTCCCCGGCGCCGACCACTACCGCGGCGACATCCGCAAGGCCCCGGTCTGGGACTGGCCCGTCACCGACATCTTCTGGGCCTCCCCGGAGTGCACCAACTGGTCCGTCGCCAAGGGGAAGAAGCGCGACTTCGACTCGGCCATGCAGGGCAGCCTCTTCGACCTCCTCGCCGCCCAGGACGCCGATGAGGACGCCGACCTGGAGGAAGAGTCCCGGGCCCTGATGGAGGAGGTCCCTCTCTACCTGCGGGGGGTCCAGGAGCGCGGCGGGCTGGTGAAGGCCGGGATCGTCGAGAACGTCACCGACGTCCGCGCCTGGACCGACTGGGGACGCTGGCTCGGCGAGATCCACAAGCTCGGATACCGCACCCGCGTCATCGCCCTCAACTCCATGCACGCACAGCCGCGGACCGTCCACGCCGCCCCGCAGTCCCGCGACCGGCTGTACGTCGGCTACTGGCACGAGTCCCTCGGCCGCACCCCCGACTGGGACAAGTGGCTCCGGCCCCGCGCCTGGTGCTCCGGCTGCGACCAGCACGTGCAGGCCATGCAGGTGTTCAAAGACCCCAGCCGCGACATGGGCCGCTACCGCCAGCAGTACGTGTACCGCTGCCCCAACACCCGGTGCCGGAACCAGGTCGTCGAGCCCGACGCGCTGCCCGCAGCCGCAGCCATCGACTGGAGCATCCCCGGACAGCGCATCGGCGACCGGGCAAAGCCCCTCGCCGAGAAGACCCTCCGGCGCATCGAGGCCGGGCTGAAGAAGTTCGCGCGGCCCGTACCGATGCTCGTCCCGGCCGGCGGCAGCTGGCGCGACGCCGCCGTGAGCATCGGCGAGCCGATGCCCGCCCGCACCACCCGGGAGAACGACGCCCTGATGGTGCCGCCGCTCATGGTCCCCGTCGAAGGCCGCGACGGTAAGGACGCCGCGACCGCGCACGGGCCGCTCCGCACCATGACGACCCGCAACGAGACCGGCCTCGCCTGGCTGCCGTTCATCGCCGAGCTTCGCGGCGGAGGCTCCACGGCCCGCCCGGTCACCGAGTCCCTCGCCACCGTGACCGCGTCCGGCAACCACCACGGGCTCGTCGCCCCGGCGGCCATGGTCATGCGGAACAACGGCAGCAAGGGCGACGGCGGCGAGCACTGCACCACCCCCGCCGAACCGTTCCGCACCATGACCACGGCCGGCCACCAGTCGCTCCTCACCTGGGAGCACATGCTCGTCCCCTACTACGGCACCGGCGCCCCGCGCTCCGTGAACGAACCGATCGGCGCGCTCACCACCCGCGACCGCTACGCCCTGGTGCGCGGCGAGGTCGACATCGACGACGTCCTCTTCCGGATGTTAGAGCCCCACGAGATCGGGCGGGCCATGAGCTTCGCCGACGACTACGTGGTCCTCGGCAACAAGCGGGACAAGGTCCGCCAGTACGGCAACGCCGTCACCCCGAACGCCGCCGAGGTGCTCGTCTGCGCCCTCGTCGAGGCCATCACCGGCGAGGAGCTGGAGCGGTACGCACCGCCCGCCCCGGCCGCCATACCCGCCGCCTGCGGCGCCTGACACCAGCCAGAACCACCGAGAGAAGAACTCATGCCCTGGGTCCGTGTGGACGATCGCTTCCCGTCGCACCGCAAGGTCGCGCTGCTCAGCGACCGTGCGTTCCGGCTGTACGTCTCGGCGCTCTGCTGGTGCTCCGAGAACCTGACCGAGGGCAGGATCCTCGACCGCGAGCTGCCGCTCGTCGCGCCCCGCATGCGTGGGGCGAAGCGGGCGGCGGCCGACCTGGAGGAGGTGGGTCTGTGGGACCGCATCGCCGACGGGTGGATGGTCCACGACTACCTCGAGTACAACCCGGACCGCGCCCGGGTGAAGGCCGAACGTGAGGCGAACGCCGCCCGGCAGAAGGCGTACCGGGACCGGAAGCGCGCCGAGCGTGAGGCGAAGAAGGCCGCCGAGGAGGAGGCCGCCCGTAACGGCGACCGTAACGCCCCGCGTAACGGCGTTACGGGTGGCCCCTCGAGCACCGGAAACGACGGTTCGGCGACACGAACTCGACACGACGACGACTCCTACGCGGCAGTAACGTGCGCTGAAAATCAGCGAGAGTCGCAGGTCAGCGGGATTCGTAACGCCGTTAGTAACGGCACCCCGTCCCGTCCCGTCCTTCCTTCTCCTTCAGAGAAGGAGAAGGAAGTAAGTCAGCTAGCTACGCGTGCGCGCACCGAAGCGCCCTCCCGCATCGGCGACCAGCCCCGCATCCCCGACGCCAGCCAGCCCCTCATCGACGCGCTCACCGCCGCCGGAATGATCGTCGGCTGGGACCTCGCCGCCGGCGAATGGCTCCTCATCGAGAGCCTCATCAACCGCTGCGGCATCCCCGCCCTCGTCGTCTCCGCCCGCGGCTCGTGGGAGGGCGCCCGTCAGCAGCCGCGCTCCGGCCGCTACTTCCTCCCCGCCTGGCGCCAGATCCCCGGCACCCCCGCCGCCCAGCCGCAGCACCTCCCCGAAGCCGTCGGCGGCTCCGTCACCCACCTCGCCGCCGCCCGCGGCCAGAAGCCCGCCACCTCAGACCTCCGCACCCAGCAGGCCCTCGACGTCGGCCGCCGCCTCCAGGCCGCCGCCGACGCCCAGAACCGGGAGAACCAGTGATCAGCTACGAAGAAGCCGGAGCGCTCCTCGGCCTCGCCGCCGCCCGCGACCAGCGCATCGCCGGTGAAGCCGACGTCCTCGCCTGGCACGCCGACCTCAACGCCGCCTCCATCACCTACGCCGACGCCGACGCCGCCCTCACCCGCTTCTACGCCGTGGAGATGGCCGGCCTCGAGCCCGACAAGCGCCGCCGCGTCACCACCCCCGACGTCATCGCCATCGCCCGGAAGATCCGCGCCGAGCGCCTCGAGAACTTCCAGTACGAGCCCGCCGAGGCGGACGAGACGCCCCGCCAGTACCTCGCCCGGCTCCGCGGCCAGATCTCCGACGTCGCCTCCGGCCGGCGCGACGCCCCACGGCAGGCAGCGGCCCTCGAGGGCGGCCCGCACCCCGAGGTGCTGCGTGCACTCGCCGCCGTCGGTCGCGGTGTCCCCGAGCAGGCGGCGGCCGAGCAGCATCCGGAGGTGAAGCGGCCCGGCCCGCTGGGACGGGACTGCCCCCGGTGCAAGGCGGCGATCGGTCGGCCGTGCCGCACCCCCGGCGGCCGCGAACGCTCGCCCCACCCCCGCCGGTCCAGCTCTACCCCCGCCGACCCGACCGCCGAGCAGCAGGAGATCGCCCGCCGCCGCGCCGTCTCCGCCGCCGCTCTCGCCCGCACCCAGGAGGACTCCCGATGACCACGACCGGCGCCCCGATGCCCGCCTCCCTGCGCGCCACACTGCGCACCGTCCGCCACCCGGCGCAGGCCACCCCCTGCCCCCACTGCCGCGCCACCGTCGGCCGCTCCTGCACCACCGTGTCCGGCCGCCGGACGCTGGCCGCCGTCCACCACGGGCGGATCGTCGCCCACGCCCGCCGGGTCGCCGCCTGCGGCCGATGCGACGCCCAGCCCGGACACCCCTGCCGCGACGACGGCGCCACCCGCCACGACACCGTCCACGCCGAACGGCACGCCGCCGCCGAGGAGGTGACGGCGTGAGCCCCGTCCGCCCGGAGAACCGCAGCCGCTACCCGAAGGACTGGCCCGCCATCAGCCGCAGCATCCGCTTCGGCCGAGCCGCCGGACGCTGCGAGTGCACCGGCCAGTGCGGTGACACCCACGGCGGCCGCTGCCCCGCCCTCCACGGCAAGGCGCACCCGCTCACCGGCAGCCACGTGATCCTCACCGTCGCCCACCTCGACCACACGCCCGAGAACTGCGACCCAGCCAACCTGCTGGCCGCCTGCCAGCGCTGCCACCTCCGCTACGACCGCGACCACCACCGCGAGACCGCCGCCCGCACCCGCCGCGCCGCCTTCGAGGCCAGCGGCCAGCTCAGCCTGGAGGAGGCGCCGTGAGCATCGAGTTCCCCGACCCCAAGGCGTTCGGCGAGGACGTGCCCGACGGCAGCTTCGGCGGCACCCGGCCCGTGCACCAGGCGCCGACCTGCCCACACCCGAGCAAGTTGCGGTACGCGACCCCCGAGGCCGCCCGCCTCGCCGCTGAGCGGTGCGTCGTCCCCTTCGGCCAGCTCCTCAACGCCTACCAGTGCCGCTGCGGCTGGGTGCACCTCACGCACCTCGCCTCGCCCGACCGGTACCGGGACGGTGCCGCGTGACCGCCATCGCCCCGCACCCGAACTCGCCCCGCTGGCGGGACCGGCCGATCGTCACCCTGCCGCTGCCCGGCGACGCGGCCGTCGGGGTCGCTGTACGGCCGCCTGGCGGCCCGGCAGGCACCGAGAGCCCCCGGGGGGTTACCTGCCGGGACTGCGGGCGCGTCCTGAGGCGACCCAGGCCCTCCGGGCTTGGGCCCGTGTGCGAGCGGAAGCAGCGGCCGCCGCGCGCCACCATCCCCGCCCCACGGACCGACGACGTCCTGCCCGGCCAGACGGAGCTCGAACTCCGCGACTACCAGCTGACCTTGGACTCGCTCTGACCAGCCCGAGGACGACGAAGCCCGCCCCTGCTGATGACAGGGGCGGGTCCCCGCCAGCCTCCCACACCACCAGGAGACGACCGATGACCGAACCCCGCCCCGCCGACCAGCCCCTCGTTCCCGCCGTGCGGGTCGACGGCCATCCGCAACTGGAAGCCATCGCCGCCGCCGTGTGGGAGCAGTGCGACCGAAGCGACAGCGGCCTGTGCGTGGAGGACGACCCGCGAAGCATTGCCGTGGCCGCCCTTGCCGCCGTCCACTCCGCGCCAGCCACCCCGGCCGCCGTGCTGCGTGACGCCGCCGACCGCCTGGACCGCCTCGGCCTGCGCGACCTCGCCACCCAGGAGCTGCGCCGCATGGCCGACGAGGCGGAGACGGGCGGTGCCCAGTGACCAGTCCGTTCCCCGAGCCCGGCCGCGAAGTTGCCCGCACCGGCAACCCCCGCTGCGGGAGCAAGGCCGATTCAAACGCACCCACCTGCGGCGCCCCGGCCACCTGGCACGTGGCCTGGAGCCTCACCCCCGGCGGCGCCCGGTTCTCTCTCGTCTGCGACGAACACCTGGTCCAGGCCCAAACGAACTACGTCTACGCCGACCGCCACCCCGCCGAGATCGCCTGCGACATGCCCGGCACCGGGTGGTCGCTCGCTGCTCCCTCCCGATGCGTCGCCGTCTCCAGCGACGACCTCCCGGGCGGTGCCCGGTGACCCGGGGTTCCGCGTCGCTGGCCGCCGCGCACCTCGTGTCCGGCATGTGGCTGGCCCACGCCGCCGTCGTCTCCGCCCAGCACCGGGCCTGGCCGGCCGCCGCCCTCATGGCCACCGCCGCGCTCGCCGCCGCCACCGCCACCATCCGCGAAGCGCTCGCCGCCCGGCCCGTCGTGGTCGTCGCCCTGCCCGCCGAGGACCAGGCCGCCCTCGCCGTCGACGACGGGATCGCCCAGCTCTACAACGCCTGCTGCGACGAGGGCTTCACCACCCGAGGCGCACGCCACCGCGCCACCTGCACCGGAAGGACCGCCGCATGACCGCCGACCGCCCCGGCCCGCTCGTGGCCGCCACCGCCGTGCACTCGCTCGGCAGCCGCGTCCACGCCTCGCCCCTCACCCACGCTCCCGCACGCCCGGACCTCGGCCTCACGCCGTGGAACCCGCTCTGCGCCTCGACCACCACCATCCACCGAGCAGGCCCCGACGCCACCGTCGATTGCGGAACCTGCCTCGCCGTCATGCGCCGCCGCAACCTCACGCTCACCAAGGAGCAGCCGTGACCACGATCGCCACCCCGCCCGCCGCCGCCCTGGACGCGCTCCTCGACCGGCTCTCCGCCGGGAAGCCGCTCACCGCCGACGAGGCCAACCTGCTCCGCGCCGGGATCACTGGCCTCCGCCGCACCGCCGGCGGCCTCCAGCGGCGCAGCCAGCAGCAGGCCGCGCGCATCGCCGAGCTGGAGAGCCTGCTCCACGACCGGCTCGCCGCCGCCATCCGGGACGCCACCTGCCCCGGCAAGTGCGACGACGAGCACACCTGCCGCCGGGCCCGGTTCCAGCCCACCGTCTGGGACCAGGACGGCCGCGTCCTCGAGGTCGAGATCGGCGGGCCCATCGACCGCATCGCCGCCATCATCGCGGGCGCCCTCGCCAGGCTCGCCGACGACCGCTCCGCCGCCTGACCGCACCACCTTGGGCGGCCCGCCCCCGCCGGGCCGCCCGCCTCGCCACCACCCGCACCATCCGCAAGGAGCCCGCCGTGACCACCACCGCCGCTTGCGTCGTCTGCCACTCCGCCCTTTGGCAGGACGAGGCCGGCCGCCTCGCCTGCCGCCGCTGCACCCTCCGCATCAGCGACGACCTCGCCGCCCTCCCCGGCCTGTACAGCCAGCTCGGCGGCGCGCTGATGCCCGGTTCCGGCGCCGGGGGCCCGGCCGTGAGCGGCAGCCGCACCGCGCCGCTCCCGCTCCGCCTCGCGCCGCTCTCGCTGTCCGCCCGCGGCGGGGTTGTCACCGTGCTCCAGAGCTGGCTCGTCGACTGGCACGAGGCGCTCGGCTACCGGCACCCCCGGTGGGAAGGCAACCTCGTCGGCCAGTGCCGTCAGGCCGTCGCCCGACTCCAGCTCCTCCTGCCGTGGGCCGCCGAAGAACACCCGGCGATAGACGAGTTCGCCGCCGAGGTCCGGCAGCTCCGCGGCCAGTGCGTCGCCCAGGTCACCGGCGAGCGACCCGTCCGTACCGTCGCCGTCGCCTGCCCGTGCGGAGCCACCCTGCGGATCACCCTCGACACCCTCGGCCGGCGGTGCGTGTGCGGGACGCAGTACGGGCGGGAGGCGCTGCTCGACCTGCCTCTCGCCGAACGGCGGGTCGCGGCGTAAAGTGGCGCGGTCCCCCCACGACTCGCTCCACGGGGGGGGGACCATGTCGCAACGCAAGAAGGCCAGCAAGGCGCACGGCCACCGCCTCTCGCACCGCGCCCAGCAGGTCACGCTCACCGCCGGCGGGAAGGGCGGCCGGGTCCCGGCCAAGCCCAGCAAGATCGAGTTCGCGGGCCGGGCCTGCCCGGACTGTGTCACCTACTTCGTCCGCATGTGGAACGGCACCCGGATCTGCGAGGGGTGCCGCATCCAGAAGTGGGCGGCGACCAAGACCAAGACGCTCGCGCGCCTCCGAGCGACTCTACGCACCGACCCGGAAGCCCACGGCCTGCTGAGCGAGCAGGGGCTCAAGCTGGCCGCGAAGCGTCGGGCCGCCACCCGGAGGAGCCGACGCACGAGCCTCTCCGCAGCCGAGCGGGGAGCCGCCGCCTACGAGGCTCGCACCGTTCAAGCACTGCTCAAGGAGTGCCGGCCGCGGGCCGCGTAGGGACGCCGGGGCATAGCGGCCCAGCGGAGGCGGCCGATCTGGTCTACCCTCAACTCAGGCGCGGGGCCTACGGGGTCAGGCTGACCCCCAATTCAGCAGGAGGCTCCTCATGAGCCGTGCAGACGAACTCGCGACCTACGACGTTGGCCTGCGGGGCGGAAGCCATGACGGGAAGACCATCCCCGTTCCCGGCGATCCGACAGACCCTCCTGGCGCCGTACACGTGTCGCCTCCTGGAAGTCCTGAGCTGACGGAGGTCTACACGCCCCGCCTGAATCCGGACGACCACGGGCCCATCTGGCTGTACGTCTACATCCGCACAGACGGAACCTCGATGTGACCTCGGCGGCCCACTCTCCGCGAGTGGGCCGCTCCCTACTCCGCTGGGAGTCGGCGGGCGAGCCGCATCCGCACCTCGTCCGCCGCTCCGGCCCAGTCCGGATTCGATCCGGACAGCACCCCCAGCAGCGCCACCACGGCCCTCGCTTCCGACAGGGTCAGCGCCTCCGTCCGGACCGTGTCCGGATCGTCCAGCCAGCCCCTGACCTGCTCCGCCACCTGCTCGTCGTCCATGCCCGGACAACGCGCGGACCGTGATCCGGACACGATCCGGATCAGTCCGGACCGGCATCCGGATCGTGGGGCCGATGGAGTGAATGCGGGCGGGGCAGGCTGGTCGCGGCCCTCGGTGGGCGCTAGGCAGTACGCGTGACAACCCCCCTTGAAGTTGAGACGTTCCGCTTCCACCTGACCAGGGAACTCATCGAATGCTTCGGCAACCTCGGAGGCTGGAAGGCGCGCCATCGTCATGCAGCCGAGCACGCCGTCCTGGTCCGCCGTGACATGGGCGAGTACTTCTACCCCTTCGCCGTCTGCCTGAAGGACGCGTTGGATCCGCACCCGGTCCGGCTGGCACTGACAGCCAGCGATCGCCTCGCCCGACACCTAGAGCACGAGTTCGGCGACGATGTAGACCGCGACGAGATCGATCTCGGCTGGAGCTTTGAGGCCGGGCTGGCCGCCCTTCTTCATCCGATCGAGCACTACGCGTTCAAGCTCGCCCTGCTGAAGGCGGCGAGGCGCAGCGTCTCGGCAAGGGAGGTCTTCGACCGTGCCGCTAAGAAGAAGACGGCGGGGGCTGCCTAGGCGCCCCCGCCCCGTACTCGCGCGCCGGACCGCCGCGCCACTCCACCCACCCGGGGTCGTCGAGCAGCCGCTCGCCGTCGGGCAGCCCGGCCTGGCGCAGGAACTCGACGACGTCCGCGTCCGAGTACGCGACACCGATGATCTCGCCGCGGATCGTCATCCGCCGGCCGCCCGTCCCCCGCGGGGCATGCAGCACGATCGGAGCCATGCCTCCAGGGTCGCGCAGGTCAGCTACCCCAGCACCCCGAGGTCCGTGTCCGGCCGGCACATGCTGCACGCCTCCACGTCGACGAGGGCCCGCCGGGCCTGCTCGGCGTCGAGCGGCCGGACGCGGGACCCGGCGACCGGGCAGTCCCCGGCGTGGACGGCGACGGGCGGGCCCGTGCCGATGCCGAGCTGGACCACGTAGGCGGGCGGGTCCGGGCGCACCTCGGCGCCGCGCCGGGCCTCGGCCTCCCGCTGCTCGGCCGCCGCGATGGCCTCGTCGATCCGCGTCAGCCACATCGCGTGCCACGTCCGCAGCACGTGCAGGCGGGGGAGATCGGCGGGCAGATCGGACATACGTTCGAGTCTAGGCGGGTCGGTGTCGGCGGCGCGCGGTAGGGTCCCCGCAACATCCGCGCTGCTGGCTGGCTGCTACCGCACGGACAACCGCCCCGCCCCCTGATGCAGGGGCGGGGCGGTTCGGCGTTGCGGGGCGGCTACGGGCGCACTACGCGTCTCGCGACTCCATCGCGTCTCCGTACTCGTTGACGCGCTCCTGCTGGCAGAACGTCTCGTGAGGGACGTCCGGGCCCGCGCCTTCCACGGGCTCACTATGGCGTTGCCCGCCGCAGTCTGGGCACGCCAAGGGCCCGCCACAGCAGCAGGCTGAGCACGGCCCGGTCGGCGCGTGTGCCCGACTCCACCGCCACTCCCCACCGTCGTAGAGCCGCCACTGGAAGGCGGGGGATCGCGGGGTGGTGGTCACGCCTCAGCCTCCTTCTTCGTAGGCCGCTTGTTCCCGCGCAGCCCCTTCGCGATCTGCTGGGCGCGGGTGTAGTGAACGTCCATGATGTCGCCGATCTCCTGCCAGGTTTTCCCCTGTTCTCGCAGGTTCAGGACGCGCTGCTGACGGATCTCGCGCAGGCGGGCGCTGTTCTCACCCCAGTCCTTCAGGACCTTGGTGATTGCCACCGCGCAGGCGGCATCGTCGTCGATCTCTTCAAGAGCTTTCACGGCTTCCAAGAACCGGAGCACCTCCTCGGGCTGCTCTGCCATTTCCGCTCTCCCTTCGCCTGCGGGATCGCGACACCACGACTTTAGACCCTGGGTCTTGCGCTCGCATAGACCCTGGGTCTAACTTGGTGTTGCGGGGCCGCTCCCTCGGTCTCGATGAACAACGAAGGCCCCGGCCGGAGTTGCACCTCCGTATGGCCGGGGCCAGGCCCACTCACACCGCAGCGAGGAGCAGGCCCACATGGAGCCTACCTACCCCACCCAGCAGGGCGAAGCCTTACGGCAGCCCATCGGCACCGCCGAGATCCGCACCCTCGTCATCACCGCCGCCGACCTGCTCAGCCACGAGCGGCCCACCTGGTCGATCACCGAGGGCGGGCGGATGACCCTCGCCCGGGAGCTGACCGCCGGCGAGCACCCGCAGCACCGGGCGCTCCTCGCCGCCATGCCCGTCATCGAGCGAGACACGACCCGCGGCGAGTACGCCCTGCTGCTGCGCCGCGTCGCCGACGAACTCGCCACCTCCGTCGACCAGCCGGTCCCGGCACGCGTCGGGAGGGTCGCCGCGATCCTCCGCACCGCCCGCGGCGACCAGGCCGCCATCGAGGGGGCCCGGCGATGAGCGACCAGCCCGAGCAGCCGGCCGAGCAGGCCGACGTGACGCCCCGCGAGAACGCGATCGTCGGCCAGCCGGCCACGCACGAGCAGTGCGCCATCGACTACGCCGTCGCCGCCGAGGGCCGTGCCGCCCTCGCCCGGGCCGACGCCGCACGGCGCGCCCGCCAGGGCCTCTGATCCCACCACCCCACAAGCAGGCCGGGCCCGTTTCCACCCCCTGGGCGGGCCCGGCCACCTTCCCGCCCCTGGAGGGTTCCATGACCACACAGACCCCTTGGCCCGCAGGCGTCATCGGCCGCTACCTCACCGTCGGCGGCGCCACCGTCGACATCACCCACGACAGCCCTGGCCCCGACGCCGAGCCGAGCCTCTCCACCGCCTTCTGCACTGGCTGCGGCAGGCACCTGGACCACTACTGGGCCACCTATGTCGGCAGGTACGACAACGGCCGCACGGGAGCCGAGTGGGCCGCCCGGGAGTGGGCTCAGACCCACGCCGGACACTGCCGTGCCCTGCCCAAGCCGACCGCCTGACCAACCCGCCCACAGGTCGCCTGCCAGGCGGCCCTGCTCCCATCAGGAGAACCCGATGCGCATCCGCCGCTACGAGGCCGAGGTCGACATCCGCACCGCCGCCGGCGAGACCGTCACCTACAAGGGCGACGGGCTCGGCCCCGCCGACGAGGAGCCGACCGCCCTCCTCGACGGGCTGGAGGCCGCCGCCCTCAAGCAGGAGCCCGGCGGCGAGGTCATCGCCTCCCGCGCCCGCTGAGGAAGCGCCCATGCGCCGCCACCTCCGTACCCCACTCGCCCGCTGGGGCCTCACCGCCCTCGCACTGCTCGCGGTCGCCACCCGCCAGCCCGTTCCTGCACTCGTTTGCGCGGCGCTCGCCGCCCTCGCCTGGAAGGCCCGATGACCATCCGATCCGTGCTGGCCCGCCTCATGCAAGGCGCCAAGACCCGCCGCCCTCGCCCCGCCGCACAGCCTCGCCCCGGCCGACCGCGCCTGGAAGGAACGGTGGTCGCCGCCCGCCCGATCAAGACGCCCCTCCTGGTCCCCGCCGTCGCCCTCTCCGTAGGCAGCCTCGCCTGGACCACCTGGTCCCTCGTCGACCTCCTCGGCGCTGGCGCCATCGGCCTCACCGTCGCCATCGGCGCCGACGTCACCTGGGGCAGCGTCATCGTCGCCGAAGCCCGCGGCGTCAGAGTCGCCGGCCGCCGCTGGGTCGTTCCCGTCATCGGCATCGTCGCCATGCTCGCCGTCGCCGTCTTCCTCGCCTGGCACGGCACGGCCAGTGGCAGCGTGCCCATGGCCGTCGTCGGCCCCTTCCTGCCCCTCGGCGCCAAGGTCATCTGGATGCTCGCCCTCGCCGACATGCGGGACCCGGCGGCCCTCACCGACGACGAGCAGATCGCTCTCGCCGAGCTGGAGCGCGGCCTCGTCTTCGAGCAGGCCCGGCACGAGATGAAGATGCGGCGCCTCGCCATGGAAGGCGACTTCCTCCTCGCCAAGGTGTCCGTTGACTTCGACCTCGAGCTGGCCCGGCAGGAGAAGTCCACCGAGCTGCGGCGCCGCCGCCCCATCGAGCTGCCGGGCATGATCGAACGGCCCGCCCTCGAGCCTGCGGACGACGACGATCCGGACCCGGATCCGGACGGCGGATCGCGAATCCGGACCAGTCCGGGCCCCGATCCGGAGAGGCCCTCCATCGATCCGGAGCCTGCCTACAAGGAGCCGCTGCCGACACCCGCCGGGCCCATGACCATGCGGGATGCGGTCCGGACCGCCCTGGATTCCGGCATCAGCGATCCGGACGCCGTCCTCCGCTACGTCCGGACCGTCGCGGACGCCAACGCGAAGGCGGACACCGTCTCCCGCTACCTGCGGACGCTCCGGCGGACGGCGTGATCCTCGCCCTCATCGTCTGGCCCGCCGTCGCTCTCCTGGCCGCCGGGGCGCTCATCGCCCTGGCGCCGGGGGAGCCCGGAGCCCACCTCCTCCCCGCCGTGCGGACCGTCGCCCTCCTCGGCGCGGCCGCCGTGTACATCGCCGCCATCTGGAGCAGCTCGTGACCCCGCGCACCGTTCCCCCGCCGCCCGACTATCCGCCCGACAGCGCCACCCCGCCCCCGGAGAACGACTGGTGGGACCGGCTCTACACCGACGACGCCCTCGCTGAGCCCGAGGACAAGGAGTCGGCGGGGGGGCCGGACGAGACACAGGACGGCAACGACGCCCAGGCGAAGAAGATGCCCTGGTGGGCCCGCAAGCGAGACACGGACGCCAGCCCCCAGGACTCCGAGGACGACCCCGAGCCCGCCAGCGCCCCGCTCGCCGAAGCGGCAGGGAACTCGCCCGTCGACACCACCCCGACCCCCAGCCCCCGGCGCCGCCTCAGCCTCACCAAGCCCGGCCAGGCCACCGCCGGAGGCGTGCAGCAGCAGGTCGCCAAGCGCCTCCCCGGCGGGCCCCGCATCCGCCGCGACCGCGTCCTCTACATCGCCACCAACGCCGCCGCAGCGGGCGCCGGCTGGTGGCTCGGCCTCGGCCCCTGGCTCGACGACTGCCTCACCTACTACCTGCCCAGGCCCGGCGGCGGCTGGATCACCCTCACCGTCCTCACCGTCGGCATCGTCGCCGTCGACGCCCGCACTCACGGCCTCCGCGGCCGCCACCGGCACCCCCTCGTCGCCGTCCTCGGCTGGGCCGGGCGCATCCCGCTCGCCACCGCCGTCCTCGCCATCGCCCTCTACAACACCAACTGACCAGGAGAAACACCGTGTACATCGCGGCAGACAGCGCCGTCTTCGTCGGCGGCCTCGGAGCCGGCGGGCTCGCCCTCGTCCTCGTCGTCGCGGCGATCCTCGGCACCCGCAAGGGGGGCGACCACGGCCTCGGCGGCGGCGCCGCCCTGGCCCTCGCCCTCGTCGCCGGCGTCGTCGCCATGGGCGCCGGGAAGATCTGGGGCGCGCCCGACGACCTCATCTCCCGGGCCCTGAAGGGCCTCGTCGGAGTCGACGCGCTCGGCGAGGTCACCTACGCGGCCGTGTCCATCCTGCTCGTCCTCGTCGTGTACTTCGTCCGTTGGTCGCCGCGGGCGAGGGTGTGGTTCGGCCTGATCATGGCCACCGCGTTCAGCCTGACCGGCGGCATCTGGGCCGAGGCGACGAGCATCATCGCCGACCTGGCCGTCGGGGTCGCCGTATGAGCCCCGGCCGGCTCGTCCGCAGCGTCAGCGACGGCAGCGTCGTCATCGTCCGCTGGGCCTACGGCAGGCTCGCCGCGCTTCGCACCGCCGACGGCGACCCCGTCCTCCCCGTCGTCCTCGCCCTCCTCGCCGCCAGCGCCCTGACGGCCGCCGTGGTCGCCGCGCCGCTCATCGTCGCCGGGGCCTGGATCGTCGCCGCCTGGATCGCCGCACCCGCCATCGAGGAGGCCGAGGAGGAGGGTGACGACGGCGAGGAGGAGGGCGAGGAGGCCCCCGTCGAAGGCGCGGAAGAGGCCGCCGAGGAGGGGCCGGAAGTGGCCCCCGCCGAGACCCCGCTACCCACCCGCGAGGAGCTGGCCCAGGCCCTCCACGCGGTGGCCGATCCGAACGTCCACACGGCCGCCCTCGCAGCCCACCTGAGCCTCCCCGCCGAGCGCGTCCGGGCCGCCCTCAAGGCAGCCGGAATCCCGGTCGGCGGTCAGGTGCGGATGGGGGGCGTCCCCTCCACCGGCATCAAGGCCGCCGACTTCCCGCCCCTCTCCCCGAGCGGAGAGGGGCCCCCTGGGCCCGTTGTTGTCGCAGGTCAGGCCAGCAACAACAACAGCAACAACGCGCCGAGAGTGGTCACCCGAGAGGGGATGACGATCATCCACGACCCGGCCGAGACCCACCGCCACCACCGCGTGGCGTAACCCCCGGAGCGGCCGCACAGCTGCCAGGCGGACGGCCGCCCCGGGCCCATCCCGAGTAGAGACGGAGCACCCATCATGAAGCGTCTGAAGCGCTCGATCCAGATCGGCGACCTCAAGCCCGCCGAGGGCGACCAGGAGAAGTACGGCACCGAGTTCCAGGCGAGCAGGGGCGGCTGGTTCAAGGCCCCCGCGAAGCCCGTCCCGGGTAAGCCGAAGAAGAAGTAGCCAGCGGGCCCCCGAGGCGATGCCGCCCGGGGGCCCGCCTCCGTACAATCCGTCGACCAGCAACCGCCGTGGGGGGACCATGGGACAGAACCGCACCAGCATCGGCCTCGCCGTCGCGCTCAGCCTCGCCCTCGGAGGCGCCGGCGGCTACCTCCTCGGCCGTGAACACGCGCCCGACCCCGGCCCCGCCGCCACCGCGGCTCCGCACTGCGCAGACGCCAACGCCACCTTCGACGACGCGTTCGAAGAGCTGGAGGCCCTTGAGGGGTCAAGCCAGCCGGACCACGAGATCCAGGCCGAGAAGGATGCCCTCGCAGCCAGGGTGATGACGATCGTCGACCAGAACCCCGACTGCTACGACGCGGGCATGCGCGCCACCGCCGCCACCTGGCTCGAAGACCAGCGGCAAGGGGCGGCCGAAGCCGACACGCAGAGGATCATCGACTGCATGAAGGACACGGCGCCCTACGGCTGCTGACGCCATCCCGGGCCCGCCGCGCATCCCCGTCGCGGCGGGCCCGCTCGCGCTACCGGGCGGCCGCAGCAGAGGCGAGCGTCCCGCGCCCGTTCGGTGCCGGGGTGACCGCGCGGGCGATCCACCGGCCGTCCGTCAGCCGCAACGGCACCGTCGTCGGCTCCAGGCCCAGCGCCTCGCACAGGCGGGCCAGGCCGGCGGCGCACTCGGTCGCGGACTCGGCGAGGACGGCGTAACGGGTCACCAGGCCAGTGTGGCGTCAACGCCGGCCGAAGTGCGGCTGATTGTCAGCATCGACTGAGAAGATGACGAAAGACCCCGGCGGGTGCGGTAACACCCCCGAGGCGCGGCCGACCTGAAGAGAGCAGGACGACATGCAGGAACCTACCGTGCGCTGCGGATGCGGGCGCACCATGACCCCCGACGGGCGCGCCGGGCGAGGTGCCTACCGCTGCGGATGTGGGGCGAAGATAGCTCTTCGGGCTGATCCGAGCGCCGCCCGCGCATGCTGGTGGAACGGATGCTCAGAGTTGGTCGCCACTGCCCCGCCGATCAACCTCTGCAGCGAGCACACGGGCTCGGCGATTCGCGAACTCGTCGGACGGCAGGGACACAAGGCGCAGTGGGATCAGGTCACCGAACAGCACCTCGTTGCGAACCCGCCTACCCAGCCCCAAGCAAAGCCGGACTGGGTCTACTTCCTCCGCCGCGAGGAGCTGATCAAGATCGGATACAGCAACTCTCCGAAGCGTCGAGCCATGCAGCTCTGCGCCACTCTGCTGGCGACGACTCCAGGTAGCCGCGCGGAAGAGGCGCGATGGCACCAGAAGTTTCGACATCTACACGCGGGCGGCGAGTGGTTCCGTCCGGGGGCCGATCTGGTCGCCACGATCAACGTCCTGCGGCGCGCGGACTTGCTGCCGCCAATCACCGCCGGTGAGCAACTTGCGGAACTCCCTGACCTGCTGTAACACTATGTGCAGGCGACACCTCCATGCCTGAACACTTCCGAACCCCCGTCCACGCCGACGGGGGTTTCTGTATGTCAGGAGGCTGCCGTGGCCCGGATTCACACCTTCCACCCCCGCGACCTCCTCGACAACGCCGAGGCCGCCGCCTACGCCGGAGTCGGCGAATCCACCATCCGGCAGTGGAAGAGGCGCGGCCTCCTGGAGGCCGCACTGCCTGGCCAGGGCAAGGGCGTGCGCACGCTCTACAGCCGGCAGGACATTGACGCGGCCAAGCGCACCCTCGCCGAACGGGCAGCCGCCCGCGCCGCCTGACGACAGGAGCCCGCGCCATGAGCCGGTACCGCAAGAAGCCCGTCGAGGTCGAGGCCGTCCGCTACGACGGAACGAACCGTGGCGAGGTGGCCGCCTTCATGGGACGCCTTGGCAAGGTCGAGGAGAAGAAGCTCCCTGGCCCCGGACGCGGCGTGCACGACGGCATCGTCATCCACACCCTGGAGGGCGACATGACCGCCTCGGTCGGCGACTGGATCATCCGGGGCGTCCAGGGCGAGTTCTACCCCTGCAAGCCCGACATCTTCGACGCCACCTACGAACCCGCCTGACGACAGGAGGTCGCGTTGTGGCCGCCTTGCCCATCGTGCTCATCGCAGGAACCACCGCCGAGGCGCATCAGTACTGCCGCAAGACCGGGTTCCAGCCGCGCGACGTCATCTACGCGTCCAGCCCAGCCACTCTTCACGGACTGCGGCGACCCGCAGTTGTTCGCGTCGGCAGCTGGCAGCAGCGTCCCGACCTTGCCGACATCGAGGCCGCCCTCACCGTAGGCTCGGCCTGACAGTCGCAGGAGCGCACGGTTCCGTCACAGGACAGCCACACCACCCCCACGGGGCACGGGCGCGGGCGATACTGCCTCGTCAGCAGCCAGCCCCAGGGGGACCCATGCGCACACGAACCATCCTCGGCACCCTTGCCGCCCTCGCCCTGCTCACCGCATGCGGTGGCGGCGATGAGGAGCCCACGGCCGAGAACAAGCCCAGCAAGGCGCCGTCGCTCAGCGCCGAGGAGCGAGAGAAGATCCGCGAAGACGCCGGACTCCCGAGCCCCACCGATGAGCAGAAGGCCGCATACGTCAAGGCCCTCAATGCCATCGACGCCGACATCGTCCACGGCAAGGACGAGAAGGCCATCGACCGGGGCATCAACCAGTGCTCCAGCATCAAGCGCTACAAGGACGACGATGCCAAGCTGCTCGAGATGACCAACAGCCGCTTCTCGTCCCCCAGTGCCCCTGAGGGGCACGGCGAGGCCATCGCCAAGCAGATCCTCAAGGCGACCCACGAGAACCTCTGCCCCGACTTCTGACCCGCTCCACCCCGAGGCCCGGACCGCGCGACGGCCGGGCCTCACGCATGCCCCGGGGGTGACCATGCCCGGTCGGCCCCCACGTGTCTGTATGTCCTGCCGGGCGGTGGTCCCCGCAGGAGCCCCCTGCCCGACGTGTACCCCCCGGGAGGCCCGGGAGGTGGACCGGAGGCGCGGGACAGCCCACCAGCGTGGGTACGGGCGCCATCACCGAGGGCGCTTCCGGTCCGCCGTCCTCGCGCGTGATCCCGTGTGCAGATGCGACCAGGACTGCCAGCGGGCAGGCCGGCCGCTCCATGTGGCAGGCGACTGCGACGAGCTGTCCACCGTGGCCGACCACTGGCCCCGGACCCGGCGGCAGTTGGTCACGGACGGTGAGGACGCGAACGATCCGCAGCACGGGCGCGGACTGTGCGAAGGGTGTCATAACCGGCACACGGCACGGTCCTCGCCTGGTGGCTGGCGCACGTAGGTGCAGGTCACTGGGGGTAGGGGCGTCCACATCGCGCAAAACGGACATACCGGGGAC
>JBAZOQ010000010.1:0-24606 GCA_041648595.1 Minisyncoccota bacterium
TGCATAAGTTCAGATACATATGAGACTAATTAAGTCACATATTTTATGCGCCAATTCAATAAATTAAAGGATACTAAAGGCTTCATCACAATCTGGGAACGTGTGATACGCTTTAAGTATATGATTACTGAAGAAGCAAAAGAGCGATGCCGTATCCTCGCGTTCTGGGAACGGCACGGAGACGAAGCTACAACAGAAGCATTTAAGGTTTCAAGAGCTACTTTGTTTCGGTGGCAACAAGCTTTACAGAAAGGAGATGGAAAATTAGAAGCTCTAAACAAGAAAAGTACTGCTCCTAAAAACAAAAGAAAACGTGTCATTCCAAAAGTAGTGGAGGATTTCATTTTAAAAGAAAGAGAATTTGATCCACATCTTTCAAAAGACAAACTGTCGGTATTAATGATGGAAGACAAAGTTGCTAATCTTTCTCCGTCAACGGTTGGTCGAATGTTAGATGATTTAAAAAAAGACAGAAAATTATCACAGACAACTAAACTATCATATCATGCCAAGACAGACACATTCCACGTTAAACTTAAGATTAAAAGGAAGAAATTGCGTTCTAAGGGGCATGAAGGTGGTTTAGTGAAAGCTGATTCCATTGTTCGTTTTCATAATGGTGTTAGAAGATATATTCTTACTGCAATCGACAAAGAAGCTAAGTTTGCATTTGCTTTAGCTTACAAAAATCATTCATCAGATGGAGCGACTGATTTCATGCAAAAGTTTAAATATGTGGCTCCTGTTTCTCTAACTCACGTACAGACAGATAATGGAAGTGAGTTTGCAAAACATTTTGATATCTTTTTAGAGAAAAACAATATTGTACATTTTCATACTTACCCAAGATGTCCAAAACAAAATTCTGAAATTGAAAGATTTAATCGAACTATCTCTGAAGCTTTCATTTCTAGAAATTTATATTTACTCGCTTATGATATCGATGCTTTCAATGTGAAGTTAATGGAATGGTTGCTTTGGTACAATACCAGACGACCTCATTGGTCACTTGGATTAATTTCTCCTTTGAGGTATATTGTGAGTACATTATCAGCAGAAAAGTCTCAAATGTGCTGGACTAATACACACACTTGACATTTATATCAATAAGTGCTATACTTGTAAATATGAATCCCGTTAGAAATTTACAAAACGGGAAACCATTATAAAATAACACTTAATTAACTATCTCTATATATATATATTAATAATTTATGTATGGATAGTATGATTTCTAAACGGGATGAATAAAATAAGTAACAAATTAATAACTTTGGGCTTGGAAATATTGGTTATTTTTTCTTTTAGTTTATTGGTTTTTTTACCAAAAGAAAGTAAGGCATATACTCCATTCTATCCTACTTATCTAAAAGAAACTACAACAAAAACTGAAGTACCTAAAATACTTTCAATAAAACCAAATTCTATAAATAAAAATGAGATAACTAATAAAATTACTATTACTATTTCTGGATATGGTTTTACCCCAAATTCAATAATTAGAAAAAATAATTCTAATCGTACAACGACTTTCATTGATTCAAAAAATCTTTTAGTAGATATATATGCAAATGATTTATATAGTCAAAAAGAATTTTTCCTAACTGTATTTAACAGTGATGTAACTAATGGATATTCTAATGCTTATACTTTTACAATAAAAGATAATACAATAACTAATAACACAACAAATAATCCCCCAATAGACTATTCTTCTGCTTATTCAAATACTCAACCAAATCAAAACCCTAATATAAATAATCAAAATAATATTCCAGTAGAAAATAATGACACAGTCTCTAGTGCTAATACTACAAATGAAGGTTTTGGTAGTCTTACAGCAAATGCTTTAGTTGGCTCAAATGGTTTTATGCCTTCTGGTTTAATTCAATGGATATTTTTAGTATTAATAGTTATCTTAATAATATATTTGTGGAGATATATTCATAATTCTGAAGAAAAATATATGTCAGAACCAATGAAACATGCATAATAATCTTTAAAACAAAAAACCACTCCGATTTAGGTCGGAGTGGTTTTTTGTTTTAATATTTATTTTAAATTATGGATTATAATCTTCTAATTGAACACTACCAGCTTTAGGATCTATGCCTTTTATATTAAAGGTATCCATAATTAAATTTAAAATTGTAAACACTCCCATCATTATTACAATACCAATAATTCCCCACATCATATGATTTTTACCTTTAGTTTTCTTTTCTTCATTTTCTCCATTTGAAATAAATTCAAAAATACCATAAAGAAAATATACTATAGCTAAACCAAAAAGAAAAACTATAAGTGGGTTTATGATTAATTCATTTACATTAGAAACAAAAGAATCAACACTGGCATAGGCTACCTTTGTAAGAGATAAACCAATTAATATAACAATAAAATTATTCACAACCTTGATAAACATTTATTATTCGTATTTTGGATAAACATCGATAGCTGGAGATCCAGTACCATCTATACCAAAACTTTTAGTTACTATACCTACAAGTCCCCACATACCAACAATAACAACCAAACCAATAATACCAAAAATCATTCTATTCTTTCCTGCCTTCTTTGCTTCTTCATCATCAGATATAACATACTGAACAACTCCCCATATAAAATAAATTACCCCTAGAATAATTATAACTGGTATAACATAACCTAAAATATTACCAATAACATTGACCTTTTCTTCAATGGTTCCTGGGTCTGCTTGTGCTAAAGCCATCATTGGCATAAAACTTAAAATAGAACTCGACAATATAATTAATTTTTTCTTCATCCCGTTTAGAAATCATCCTATCCGTACATAATCTTTAAGATATATAAAGAAGAATAATTCTTATTTTTATAATTTTTAACCCCGTTATGTAAATTTCTAACGGGATTCATAATTTATAATGTTAATAAAAGCGACCTTATAATAATACTAATAATCTATATATTATATCATAAACCCCAAAAAAAGATGCAAGCTAATTACTTTGCAACTGTGGAATAATATATTCTACACCAAAAGTGTTTCCTACTATGTTTACCAAACCCCACATACCAACCATAACAGTTAAACCAATAATCCCATAAATCATAAACATCTTTCCTTTTGCTTTTTTTGATTCTTCGTTATCATTTATAACATATTGCACAACACCCCAAATAAATACAACTACAGTTAAAATAAAAATAAGCGGTATTACTGATCCACTAAAAATACAACCTATATACACTAAAAAATCTTGAAATAAAGGACTAGGAACTAATGTGCACATAAATTAACTAATTAATTTATAATTTAAGAACTGTATCTGAAATAAGTTGTGCGATAGCCCACGACCCTAAAAGTATCGCCGCACCAATCAAAGTATATAATAATGAATCTTTCGCTTTCTTAATTGCTTCTGGATTACCACGAGCTTGCACAAAAAGAAAACCACAATAAACTATAGCTAAAGCAATAATTGGCATACCAATCTTTATTACTCCTTCTAAAATAGTTTTAATTAATTCATTTATCGTCGTTGTATTTTTTAATGGATTTTCAATTTTAGTGTCAGCAGCAAAAGTTAAAATAGGCAAAATTAATACAAAACTTATTAAAAAAACTTTCTTTATTTTTTTTTCTAAATAATTCATCCCATTAAAAATTTTATTATTCATATTTTTTTCTTTTGACTTCCCCTTAGTGAATTTCTAACGGGACAAGTATATATATTATATATCTTATAATCATAAAATCAAAACTTATTCTAAAAATGTTTGTCCACTATAACCAACTATCGCCAATATTGCTTTAACTATTAAAAAAGCCGCAACAGCAATAATTAAACCAATAGCTACATCAGTAAATATCTTTTTTGCTTTTTGTCTCTTAGATGTCTCTCCACCTGATGTTAAAAGTTCAAATCCTGCATAGGCAAACATTATAGCAGCAATAGGCACAACCATTTTATAAAGAACAAACTTTATAACATCGTTAATTAATATTAGAACATCGTTGAATCCACATTGGTTTTCTTTGGTTACCATTCCAACAACATCAACACCATTTATTGGTTTAGTGCCTTTTTCGTAAAACAAAGTTCCACATTTTACTAACCCTCCACCAGTATCTTCTACCATTGAACCAGTGGTACATTCTGGAGGATTTCCTTTTTTATTTAAACAATTACCATCAGCATCAGTAGTGCATTTGGGAGAATTCTTTGCACCATTTGTACATATACTAGTACATGCAGTTGGATTTGTTCTTCCATTTAAACATTTACGAGCAGAGTCAACAGTACACATAGAATAATTAACTGCACCATTTTTGCATTTTGTAATAATACTATCAGTACATGCTGGATAATTTGTAGCACCATTAAAACACGTAGGATTATTGGTAAAAACATTATTATAATTAACAAAATATGGTATAACAGCTCCAGAAGGAAATATACCTGTATTAAAACTTAAAACATTACCATAAAATTTTTTCGCTGAATTATCATTAATACAACCCTCTTCTTTGATAGGATTTTCTTCAAAACAACCAACTGCTCTATAGTGATAAATTTTAAAAGGAGTAACACTAGGACTTGAATAAAAATCATTAGCTTCTTCTACGTTAGAATCCCGTACAATCGGTATTGTTTTATCTGCACCAGAATTTAAATCAGAATTACCTTCTTTATATTCAAAATAAGTCGTAAATCCTAGTCTATTAAAATTATTATAATAAGCTCCATTAAAAATAACCTCAGTCAGACTTAATCGTGAATATCCAAGAGTGTCTATAATAATCTCATCTTCCGTTTGAGCTAAAACTTTTGTATCAGAAATAAAAAATAGTGAAAAAAATCCAATTATAATAAAAGAGATTCCCAATAATGTTTTAAAATTTATTCCATTAAAAATTTTCATAAAATTTATCCACCTAAATTTTTTAATATACATCTTTTTAATCTTACTTTTAATTTTGTTAAAAATTTTAGCGGATTTATTTAATTAACAAAAGTCCAATTTTAGAATCTGCATTTTTAATAGCTTCACCTGTCGTCATACTATTTGAAAGCACTTTTTCAACCATAACTCTAAAAATATCATTGGTATCTTTTGAAGATGGATCAAGCCAACTCTTTGAGAAAAGTGCAGATTTATAAAAAGTTGGTAAATATGCATCTGTAGGAATAATTTTAACTAAATCACGTCGTGCTGGAGCTATTCCTAAAGAAGTAGCTAGTTTAGGAGCAAAATCACCATTTGTCATTAAATTTGATGCCAAAATAGCAGTATTGAAATTTTTTGAAGAAGAAGAAATAGCGATACCAGTAACTCTGCCAAATGTAAGTTTTGTATTACTATCTCTAATCTGGGGGATAGAAGTAACCAGAAAATTTTGATTTGGATTCTTGCTAACTAAAGATTGAAGCTCACTTGCAAAACCAAAATAAAATGCTAAATTCTCAGTACTAAAAGCATCTTGAGAATTAGAAAAAGATCTATTCCAAGAATACACATTTTTCAGTGGATCAGCAAAATCTGTATAAAATTTTAAAGTAGAACTTAAGTTTTGTTTTACATTGTCTTTGAAAGAAGAAACAAGAGATCCATTTTTTTCAGCAGTAATCAAACTACCTGTTTGCATAAAAAGAGTCGCTAATAAATCTTTAGCATGTAAAACATTAGAAAATTGCCCCATAGCAACAGTGCCTTTTATAATCATTCCTTTTTCATCTTTCTTTGTTAAAAGTGGAGTAAGTGTAGTAAATTCATCCCAGTAAACAGGAGGAGAAACAACACCATTTGCATCAAGAATACTTCTACTATAATACATCATCATAGGGTCAACAGTTATTGGAAAAGCTAAAATTCCTTTTGAGGTCAAAAATACTTCTCCTGCTCCTATAAAAGTATTTTTAAAAGTATTAACTGGATAACTTTGATATGGAATTGTATAAATTTTATTGCTATATTTATATGCTAAATCATCAGATATAAAAAATAAGTCTGGTCCTATTCCTGAAGCAAATGCTTCTAATAAATCACTATCAAAAGTATCTACAGATTTTTCTACATATTTTGTGACAAAAGTAGGATTTGCACGATTAAAATCTTGAAGTAACTCATTAATAATTTGAGCTTTTACTGTACCCCATAAAACAACAGTTCCCTGCCCTTTATCACTATTTCCAATAGGTATTGCACCAGAAAAAACAAGAACACCTAAAATAGCAGTGGCTATAAATACAACTAAAATTATGATTTGAAATTTTCCTTTCATCCGCCTAAATTTTATACCAAACTCATCTTTTCTAAAATATTATGTGATTGATATAAATATAAATTAACTAATAATATATTCTTTGTAAAAAAATTTTGGTGGATTCATATCCTATTAAATATTATACCATAATGATGATCACCTGCATCAATATCCTTTTGCCAAATAAAACCTTTCTCTTCAAACATCTCACGTGCTTTATATTTAGGAATAATTTTATCAAAACTTATTCCAATATAAGATGCATCAGACCAATCAATTAAAAGTAATTTACCATTGGGTTTTAATATTCTTTTTATTTCTTCTATAAATTTATCTTTGTCTTCAACTTGAAAAAATACATTAGAAGCAATAACCACATCTACAATGCCATCTTTTATTTTAGTTCCACCAATTTTTTCAATATTTCCCCAAAAACACTCTATATTATTAAGATGTTCTTCTTTAGCTTTATTTATAATAGTTGTCAAAAAATCTTTTTGTATTTCAATAGCATAAACTTTTCCTTTTGGAACCATCTTTGCAACAGCAATAGTGTAATATCCTGTACCAGCACCTAAATCAGCTACAATCATATCTTCTCTCAAATCAAGAGTTTTTAAATTTTTTACTGGTTCAGTAAACATACCTTAATTATAACATTTTTATGTTATGAAAAATACTATGCACATACTAAAGACGCAATACCATCTCCTGCGCGTAAACGCATTATCGTGACACCTTGAGTTTGTCTGCCTAAAGAGGAAATATCTTTCAGGGCTGTTCTTATGACCTGACCTTTTTTAGACATAGCGATTAATTCTTCTTCTTGGCCGGTCAAAACTTTAGCCACAATTAATTTGCCAGTTTTTGGTGTAACTTTTGCTGTTTTAATACCAGATCCTCCTCTTTTTTGAACTTTGTATTCTTTAAGAGCTGTCTTCTTTCCAAAACCATTTGCACTCATTGTAAGAAAAAATCCATCTTTACCTGCCCCGAGTGAAGTCGAGGGGTCTTTTTTAACAACATCCACTCCTATAACTTCATCGCTTTTTCCTAGTTTAATTCCACGAACACCTCCTGCAGTTCTTCCCATTTCTCTTACATCAGATTCTTTAAATCTTATAGATTGTCCTCCACCTGTAGCAACCATAATTTCATCACCTTTCTCTACTATAAGTGCAGAAACGAGACTATCTCCCTTATCTAATCTAATAGCAATAATTCCACTTCTTCTTACATCCATAAATCCAACTCCCGCCATTTTTTTTGATGTACCATTTTTTGTAGTTAATATCAAAGATATGGGAGTTTTTTTAAGTTCTTTTGGCATAGGCAATATAGAAGTAACTTTCTCGTCATTATTAAGTGACAAAAAATTCATAATAGATTTACCTTTTGTAGCACGACGACCTTCAGGTATATCATACATTTTCATTTGATAAGCTTTACCTAAATTAGTAAAGAAAAGCAGATCACTATGTGTAGATCCAGAAACAAGCATCGTTACAAAATCTTCTTCTTTTGTTTCAAGATCAACAACTCCGACTCCACCTCTTTTTTGTGAATGATACTCTGTTGGATCAGTACGTTTTACATATCCACCAGCAGTAAAGACAAGCATTGTTTCTTTGTCTGGAATTAAATCTTCATCAGAAATTTCTTTATTTCCACCTTTTACTATTTTTGTTCTTCTATCATCAGCATATTTTTCACGAATTTCTTTCAATTCTTTTGAAATAACACTCAAAATTTTCTTTGGACTTGCCAATAAATCCTTTGTTTCCTTGATAAAATTCTGTTTTTCTGCAAGTTCATTTTCTACAGCTTTTCTCTCAAGTCCTGCAAGTCTTTGTAATTTCATTTCAAGAATAGCAATCGTTTGTAATTCAGAAAATTTAAATTCTTTCATTAAATTAATTTTTGCTACAGCTCCATCTTTAGACCCTCTTATGACAGTAATAACACGATCTATTTTATCAAGAGCTTTTTTGAGACCAAGTAAAATATGTTCACGTTCTTGTGCTTTTTTCAAATCATATTCATTTCTTCTTTTTACAACTTCTTTTCTGTGTTCAACAAAAAAAGCAAGGATTGATTTAAGAGAAAGAGTTTGTGGAACACCATCAACAAGAGCAACTGTATTAAAATTAAAATTTGATTCAAGCTGTGTGTTTTTATAAATGTAATTTAAAACTTTTTCAGGAACAGCAGTATTTTTTAAATCAATAACAATTCTAATATCTTTAGTTGATTCATCTCGAAGTCCTTTTACTCCATCTAATTTTTTTTCTTGCACAAGCTCTGCAATTGCTATTATTAAATTTGATTTATTTACTCTATAAGGAATTGAAGTAATAATAATTTGGCAGTTACCGCCTTTTTGTTCTATTATTTCTGCTTCTCCACGACAAACAACACCACCACGTCCTGTACTATATGCATGAAGCATATCTTTATAATTATAAGCTATACCTCCAGTAGGAAAATCTGGTCCTTTAACAAATTGCATTAAATCTTCTGTGGTTGCATCTTCATTATCTATTAAATAATTTGTTGCATCCAATACTTCAGCCAAATTGTGTGGGGGAATATTCGTAGCCATACCAACAGCAATACCAAGGGTGCCGTTTAAAAGAAGCGCTGGCACGGCAGATGGAAGAACTACGGGTTCTTTACGAGTCTGATCATAATTAGGACGAAATGAAACTGTATCTTTTTCTAAGTCTCGCAATAATTCATTAGAAATTTTAGACATTTTTGCTTCTGTATAACGCATAGCGGCAGGATTATCTCCATCAATTGAACCAAAATTTCCTTGACCTAAAATAAGAGGATAACGATAAGAAAATTCTTGTGCCATTCCAACCATAGTGTCATAAACAGCAGTATCTCCATGAGGATGATATTTTCCAAGTACATCTCCTACTACTGCAGCAGATTTTCTAAAACGTGCAGTTGAAGTAAGACCCATTTCATTCATGGCATAAAGAATCCTACGATGTACTGGTTTTAGTCCATCTCTAACATCTGGTAATGCACGTGCAGTGATTACCGACATAGCATATGCCAAATAAGAATCTTTCATTTCTGTCACAACATCAACTGGAATGATTCCGTCTGTGCGTGGCTCTTCAATTGTTTCTGTAGATTTCTTTGCCATCCTAAAATAAAATTATTTAATAATGTTTCTGTGATTCAACTACGTCCGGTTAATTTTATAACAGGACAAGTAAATATTACTCTATTGTAGAAGTATCAGAATTTTCTGTGCTACTTTTATATCCATTAACTATGTTATCTTTTAATACAGAAAATGGTTGCAAATCTTGCTTTACTTTTTCTTTAGTATCAGAATTTGATAAATCTTTTCCTAAACTAAAAACCCAAAGTATTACCATAATAACAATAACTGCAAAGATAAGAATATGCAAAACATGTCTTCTTACTTCTTCTGGTTGTTCTCTTAAATTATGAATTATTTTTTTCATCCGCCTAAATTTTATACCTAACCTACTTATCCATTAAAAGATTATATGATTGATATAAAAAAATAAATTAATTTATAATATTTCTCTGTTAAAAAATTTTGGTGGATTCATATCCTTATATTGCTTTTAATACAATTACTTCCCCTTCTTTACCATCTAAATCTTTTAACTTAAGTGTTAATTTATCTACAACTTCAGCTTTTTCTTCACCTAATTCTTTCAAAAATACTTTTAACGAATTATCATCATAACTCATTGGTATAATTAATTTTGGCTCAAATAATAATGCAAGTTTTGCTGCTTCTTTAGGATCAAGCAAGTTTACATCTTTTGCTACATCTTTACCACCGATTGGAATAAAAAGAATATCAGGACTATCAATAATTTCTTGAGCTTCTTTTGAAAGTTCTGAATTAGATAGTGCACCCAAAAATACAATTTTTATATTATCTAATGTAAGTAAATAAATTGTATTAATATAATTTTTACCAGAAATTAAAGTGTTTGACATTATTCCTTTTATAAAAACTTCTTTTATTTCATAGTCCCCAGGGCCTTCAATAACAAAAGGCATACGCTCTCCATGAGAAAGTTGTTCTACTCCATTATAAAAAGGATAATTGGTTGTAATAAAGGCTATATCAGCTCCAAAATGAGCCCCTATGTCAGATTTAGCAGATTTGCTGACAGGATTAAAAGCAAGGACCATATCTCCTTGTGTTATTTTAAAAAATTGCTTTCCAAAATATGTAATTATCATTACTATAATTATACCAAAAAAATAAGAGCAAAGCAAAATAAAAGGTGTGTGGGCTTGTCTTTTTTGTAAAATTATAGTAAGATTAATTTTAATATATTAAAAGCATGGATTTAGGGTAACCCTGAAAAGACAAGAGTCAAATTAGAACCTAAGCCTTACATCCGCTTTATGGCGGATTTTTATTTGATTTATTACTTGTCCCGTTAAAAATTTCACTTACGAGGACGAGATAATAAAATTAAAAATTTTTAATGGGATGAAAAAAGAAGACACAGTGCAAGAAAACTTAAAAGAAAATTTAGTATTAAAATCTATCGTTGATAGAAGCATCACCAGACCAGACGTCGATTCCCTAGTAGAAGGTCCTGTTATCCTAGTAGAAAAATCATCAGTATTTGTTGATTTATCTCCTTTTGGAACTGGTATAATTTATGGCCGTGAATTTATAAATGCAAAAGATATCATAAAAAAAATAAGTTTAGGTGATATTGTAAAAGCAAAGGTTGTTGAAAAAGAAAATGAAAATGGCTATACGGAACTCTCACTCAAAGAAGCAAAACAAGCACTTACGTGGAGCGAAGCTGAAAAAGCAATAAAGGCAAAAACCGTATTAGATTTAGAAATAAAAGATGCAAACAAGGGTGGTTTAATCTTAGAATGGCAAGGAATACAAGGCTTTTTACCTGCTTCACAACTTAAAGCTGAACATTACCCACGAGTACTTGATTCAGATAAAGATAAAATATTAAAAGAATTAAAGAAACTCGTTGGTGAAAAAATTTCTGTAATGATTATTTCCACACTCCCAAAAGAAGGTAAATTAATTTTCTCTGAAAAAGATAATAATCCTGAAGAGAAAAAAGAAATTTTAAATAAATATAATGTTGGTGACGAATTAGATTGTACAGTAGCAGGATTGGTTGATTTCGGAGTATTTCTAAAACTAGAAGACGGACTAGAAGGTCTTGTACACATTTCTGAACTTGATTGGGGTTTAGTAGAAGATCCTCGAAGTATGTTTAAGGTAGATGATAAAGTTCGTGCAAAAGTAATTGAAATAAAAGATGGTAAAATTTCTCTTTCTATTAAAGCATTAAAAGAAAACCCATGGACAGAATACGAAGGAAAATTGAAAAAAGGAGATATTATAAAAGGTGTAGTTATCAAATATAATAAACACGGGGCTCTTGTCTCTATAAAAGAAGGTGTCGCTGGACTTGTACATAATTCTACCTTTGGATCTGAAATTAAACTCCGTGAAAAATTAGAATTAGGAAAAAATTATAATTTCCAGATTACACTATTTGAACCAAAAGAACATAAAATGACTTTGATACATTTGGAATAAAATTTCAAATAGTGCTTTTTTCGGCATACGCAGTATTAGATAGAGTTACCACATTCAGGTTGAAGTGCGAGCCGTGAAAAAGCAGCTATTTGAAATTTTATTGTTTTACACTTTCACTTCTATCCCAAAATCTTCTTTTCCAATAGAATTCATTATAGATTTAACTTGTTTTACATAATTTGGAATGATAGATGGAGGATTATAAGCTTTTAAAATTTGCTCTGTTGTTTTGTCAGCATAATGTTTTGCTGTGTTTGGATTATTACCACCTAAATTTCTAGCCACAGTCTCAATAGCTTCTTCGTTAGACTTAAAACCAATCTTACAAGAACCCCAACCAAAAGGGTTATTTGTAACCTTTATGCAATCAAATTTTCCACCAGTAGATTCTCTAATAGCTATTGCAGGCAAAAGACGCCAATCAAGATCATTTTTGATAGCTTCATTAACCATTTTAATACCATAACCCGCAAGTGGCATATCGTGTGACTCAAAATAAGCATCAATAGCTTCTGCTTTAGCCTGACTCGCCAAGTCAAGGCGAGCTTTTAAATCTTTAGCTTCCTGATATAAAGCCTGGTTAAGGGCTAATAATTCTGAAGCTTCAATATTTTGTTTTTGTATAAATACAGTTTGAGTAGATTCCTTGGTTGTATTAATCACAATACTTCCGAAAGAAACTGTTCCTGTCATAAAAGGCAAAAACATGAGAGATTGAGCAAACCGTATTAAATTATTTTTATTCATATTAGAGCGGTATTTGCTCCGCCAACTCTCAAGAGACATCATTAAAAGGCCTCATCTGTAAAATATCTATATAAACAAAGGATTAAACCTAATTTATATAGATATACTAATATACTAGCATTTTAGATAGAGAAAGTCAATAGTTAAACAACGATTTTAGAGTATGTCAAATACAAAATAACTTGTAAAATAAGGTTATTTTGTAAAGTAATCATTGACAAATAAGTCTAAAATAGGGGTAATCCAGGCCTTGTGGATAAGATTTTGACTAAAAATTTCTCTTTTCTTTTTTTAGCTTATACTAAAAACTTTATCTGCCACTTTATATGCTTCTCCAGCCCCCATTGTCACAAATACGTCATTTTCTCCAAGATTTAAATCTTTAATATAAATTTCTGATGACCCAAAGTCTGGAAAAGCCTTAGCTTTGTCCCCTGCCAAACAAATAGCCGAAGCCAATTTTTCACTTGAAATACTATCATCTTTATCTTCCCTAGCAAAAAAAATAGGGAGTAAAAATATATTATCAGCTCCTTTAAAACATTTTGCAAAATCATTAAAAAGAGCTTTTGTTCTACTGTAAAGATGCGGTTGAAATAATACAGTAATCTTTTTCTCTCCTGCGGGATAAAGTTCTCTTAATGCTTCTAAACTCGCTTTTATTTCTGTTGGGTGATGAGCATAATCATCATAAATAATGGTTCCATCTTTTGTCTTCCCTCTTTTTTCTAATCTACGCCAAGTACCAGAAAATTGTGCTATTGATTTTTGAGCATCTTCTTCTTTAATATTCAAAAAATCTGCTACCACTAAAGCTGCAGCTGCATTCATTCTATTGTGAATACCAGGAACAGATAACTTTGGAACTTTATCTAAAAATTGCGTATAATCTAAAATTTTTGCTTTATATTTCTTTTTTAAAATACTAGAAACAGAAATACTACTAGGATCACAAACAATAAAATTATCCGTCTGCTCTGAAATTTGAGAAAAAGCAGACTCTATATCAGAAATATCTTTATAATAATCTAAATGATCTTCTTCTATGTTTGTAATTACCAAAATTTTTGGTTTTAAATTTAAAAATGATCTTTCATATTCACAAGATTCAACAACAAAAAAATTACTTTTACCAATTATTAAATTTGTTTTTCCCTGCCCTGAAGAACTTGAAGGATCCTGCCCTGAACCTGTCGAAGGGTTTAATAAAGAACCAACTATTACTGATGGATCTTTGCCAGTATCCACTAAAATTTTAGCTATCATCGCAGTTGTCGTCGTCTTTCCATGGGTTCCCGATACAGCAATAGTGTATTTATCTTTTGTCACTATACCCAACATCTCTGGATAAGACCTAATGGGAATTTTTTGTTGTTCTTTTACTTTTGCAAAAAATTTCGGATCATAAGTAATGATAGCTGTCGTGTAAACTATCAATTCTGTATCAGCAGGAATATTTTCATATGATTGACCAATCATAATTTTTGCCCCCAATTTACTCAATTCATCAACAATTAATCCTTCTTGCATATCTTGTCCTGTCACATCCTTTTCTTGGCTTAACATAAGTCTAGCAATAGCAGAAATACCTATTCCACCTATCCCAACAAAATGCACATTTTTAATTTTTGATAAATCTAATTCCATTTATTATTTTAACTTTTTAATTAACTTCATCCCAGTACTAAAATTTTAAATATTAATTATTATTTTATTATATTCTATATCTCTTATATTATACATTCTTTTATTTCTTACTAATCAAAAATTTAGTACGGGACAGGTAAACAAATCATTTAAGTTTCTTAATAATTTTAAGAAACAGGTCATTCCGTTCATATTCATTATTAAATTGTTCAAAAGATGCAAATGCTGGAGAAAAAAGAATAATGTCTCCGCGTGAGGCCTTGCCTAACGCAGCCACTACAGCTTCATTTAAATCTTTAACTTTTTCATTCGTAATTCGTAATTCGTAATTATTAATTAATTTATCTGTTCCCGTCCCTGGTATCATTATAACAGCCTTACAGTATTTATTTATAACTTTCACAAAAGAATCTAGTGGTAATTTTTTATCTGCCCCACCACAAATAAGAATAATATTCTTACACAGGGTAGCCCTGTGTTTATTTAACACAGGGCTACTCTGTGTTTTCTCTGTTTTATATATCGAAAGTGCCTCTATACCAGCTATCGTAGCTTCTGGTGTTGTAGCGTTATTATCATTATATATTTTTATACCTTTTATTTCTTTTACATATTGTAATCGTCCTTCTAATCCTTTAAAATTTTTGATAGATTGAGCAATCTTTGCATCTGGAATATTAAATTGCTTAGCTACTTCCACAGCACAAGCCAAATTTTCTTTTTGATGTTCCCCAGGTACTATAAAATTATATCTCTCTACATCTTTTGTACTCACAATAATTATTTTCCCTTTTGTATCTCCTTTTTTTATAAATTTCTTCATACCTCCGCGAATTATCAAAACATCATTTTCTTTTTGATATTTAAAAATATTTACTTTATCTTTAAAATATCTTTTCATAGCTTTTTTACTTGTGGTGAGCGATTTATCCTGAGCTTTGTCGAAGGAAGTCGAACCATAATAATTCATATGATCTGGCATAAAAGAAGTAAACACTGCAATATCAGGAGAAATTTTTGCATCTCCAAAACCTTGTAATTGCCAAGAATCAAGTTCGCAAACTAAAATATCACTTTCTTTCGTTTTTTTGAGAAGTGGTAATGTAGCCACACCACGAATATTCCCTCCAATATAAACTTTTTTCTTCAACAACTTTTCATTCTTTTTTAAAATCTCATAAACAAGAGTTGTAACCATAGATTTTCCCCTTGTGCCCGTCACTCCTATCAACATCACTTCTGGTGCACATTTAGCAAAAAGAGATACATCCATTTCCACTGGAATACCATTTTTTCTAGCTTCTTTTATATAAATAGAATCAAGTGGCACGCCAGCTGCCTTTATTATCATATCTCTACCTCTAAAATCTTCTAGCCTATGCTTGCCTAATACATACTTTACGTTCTTAAAGTTCTGGAGCTTTTTAAGCGATGACCTGAGCGCAGTCGAAGGTTTTAAGTCTGTCACAATCAAATCTGCGCCACATTCTGCTAAAAATTTAGTATATCCTAAACCACGCCCTAAAACTCCCAACCCCATAATTGTAATTCTCTTTCCTTTAAATTGTTTCTTATAATCTTGCATCTATTTATTTTAAAATTAATTACTTAACACTTTTAGACGATCGTTCAAAACTGTTGATATTAAATCACTTCTTGTTGATAACATTTTTCACAATATAAAATTGGCGCAATTTCTTCTGTTAAATTTGTATTTACATCTTTATTACAATTTGAACATTTACGTACAAAAAACTTAAATGGCCCACGACGTATTACTCGATCTTTATGTCGACAATAAAAACATTTTCGTGGTATAGGTAATATCATCTTACGATAAAAAAGTAATTCTTGCTCTACAATTTTGTAATTTCTTTTACAATTGATACAACACAAAATTTCTTTAGTAATATTATCTTCAACGTCTTTTATATGATCTGGAATTTCTTCAGGTTTCATTGTCTCTTTCCCTTCTGTTTTTTGAATATCGTCTTCCCATCTAAAACCTTGATCCAATGCTTCTTCTTTAGTTAAAGGCATATTGTCTTGTGCAATTGTTTCATTATAAGCAAACGGCGCAAGCTCTGTAGGCATCATGAGTCCATATAAATCTTTTTCAATAAGCTCTTTAGTAATATGTTCCTTTAATTTTTCATATTCGTCTTTTGTATGTTGTTTATTTAAAATACAATATGAAGTATTTTTTAATCCATCACAACCAATACAATCATGGCAATTTTTAAGAGCAGAAGAATAAATAATATTCTGAGAATCGCTTATTGTATAAGATCCAATTATATTAGATGAATAACCAACTGACACACATTCAAGCAATAATTCACTTTTATAACCATATCCTATAGCACCATTTGAATTATGGGCACTTCTTGTTGAAAAAAGATTTTTAGAATTCTCTGCTCCTATAACTTCAAAACTATTTTGTATATTTTTACACTCTAGAAGAAAATCTCCTATGGAATTTACAGTTTTTAAATTATTATTCTCTCGCTTTGGAAATTTTAAAGAAAATTCATTAAACTTTTTCTTATATTCTTCTAATTTTGAATAACTACCAATTATCTCACTTATCTTTTTAAGATAATCTTCACGAGACAATTGCTCATTAAAAAAATAATAAGATTTGTTTTTTAAATTTATACAACCAAAACAATTGTTAAGTCCACTACAATTTAAAGTAAACATAGAATCCATCGAATCAAAAGTGTTTCTTGCAAAAATTAAACCATTAGATTTTAAAATATTTATACATTCATAACATCTTTCCACATATTCTCCAAAATAACAATCACCAATCTCTTTTGCAAAACGCATTCCTCTGCAATAAATCATTTCTTCCCCTTTTCCTCCATTAAAATTCATATAACAATTTTTCATTCCACCAGACATATTAGAATATTCACTATTTATATTAGGTCCATCACCTGTACTTATAAAAGTAGTATTCTTGGGAACTTTATGAAAAAAAACATTAAGTTGTTCAAAAAATGATTCATTTTTATTATAATTTTGATCAAAATCTTTTGGATCCCAATTATCTGACATATAACACTTATAACAATAAGTTATATAACTAGATTTCGGATTATACATAGACAAAATATTCTTATGACATAATCCACATTTTCTACCTGAATAAAGAGACATTTCATTTCTCCAAAGTGCTCTCATTTTAAAACGACAATCTGGACAAATTTTAGGAGCTGGAACTTTCATTTTCTCATAAAAAGAAAAATCATCTTGATCTAATGTAAATTCAACACTACATTTTTTACATGCTTGCACTGAGGTATTCGAATGTGGTCTGGTTTCTATTTGCATAATTTTATTTCAATATTTTTTTAAATTCTTCCATATCATTAAAATGTGATTTTACGCCTTTAATTTCTTGATAATCTTCATGCCCTTTTCCTGCACAAAGTATTATATCTCCCTTTTGAGCTATTTCAACAGCTTCTTCTATAGCCAAACGACGATCTAGAATAGTTATTACTTTTTTTGTTTCTTCGTGAATTAAATCATTTTTCATATTGTCAATAATCTTATCTCCATCTTCACTTCTAGGATTATCAGAAGTAAAAATAGCAATATCTGACAAACTCGCTCCTATTTTCCCCATCTTGGGTCGTTTTGATGAATCTCGATCTCCACCACAGCCAAATACAGATATAATCCTGCCCGCCTTTGGCGGGTCGTTTTCGAATATTTTCCCGCCAAAGGTGGGTAAAACTTCTTTAATGGTTAATAAAACTTTTTCTAATGCATCTGGTGTATGAGCATAATCAACAATTACAATAACTCCATTTTGAGAAACATAATAATCAAAACGTCCACGAGGTGGTTCTATACCTTCCAAAATCTTATTTACCTTCACCATATCAAAATTAAGAAGTTTACATGTACTCCACACAGAAAGTAAATTATAAGCATTAAATTTTCCTAAGAGTTTTGATATTACTTTTTGTCCATTAAAATTAAGTTCTAATCCAGAAAAATCTAACTTCAAAATTCTGCCATTAAAATTTTTCCAGACGTCGGACATCTGGGAATCTTGATGTCCGACGTCTAAAATCCCATAAAAAAACTTTTCTGCTTTTATACCATCTAATATCGCTTCACCATGATCATCGTCAGCATTTGATAAAGCAAAAGCATCTTTTGGCAACATTTCAAAAAATTTCTTTTTTGCTCTAAAATAATTCTCCAGACTTTTATGATAATCTAAATGATCGTGCGTTAGATTTGTAAAGATTCCACCAGTAAATTTTATTCCGGCCACCCTGTTTTGATCCAAGGCATGTGAAGAAACTTCCATAAAAACATACTGACAGCCTTTTTGCACCATTTTTTTTAATAATTTATTCAAATAAATCGGATCAGGTGTGGTTTGCGGTGCTGTTTCTGAGTGTATTATTCTTTCTCCTGCAATTAAATTTTCCACAGTACTAATGAGGCCTGCCTTATAGCCTAAACTCGTTGCAACTTTATATAAAAGTGTAGCTACTGTAGTTTTTCCGTTGGTTCCTGTTACCCCAACAATTTTTAATTTTTTTGATGGATTACCAAAAAAATGCCATTCCGCTAATGTAGCTATTAATTTTCTTTTAATCCTAAATTTTTTAATAGATATTTTCATATTTTTTTAAATCTTTTTACTTTCTGACCATTAAATTCAACTTCTTCAAAAAACATTTTTAACGGACGTACCCACAGATCATTATCACCATATAAAGCTTGATATACAACTAATTCTTCTAGAGTTTCGCTGTGTTTAGCAATACCAATCACTTTATATTGATTCCCTTTAAAATGTTTATAGATAGCACCAATTTCTAACTTTTGCATAATTTTATAATCTCTTTTTTCTATGTTCTTTTTTAATCCTCCAATACTCATTTTCTGTACCAGGATCTTCTGTTCTTTCTCGCATTAATTTAGCTGGATATTTTTTATTTACTCGAGTTAATTTTTTATTTATTATTTTTTCTGTATCAAGATTTAAAAGAACTGACATTTCTATTGCATAAATAAGAACATCAGCTAATTCATCTTTTACTTCATCTATTTTTTTCTTATTCTTTTTTATCTCTTCTAAAGAAAGATTTTCCCACTGAAAGAGCTCAAGAAGCTCTGCTCCTTCAATCATTATTGATTTAGCAACATCTGAAGGACGTAAATTATGCCAATTTCGTTCTTTTAAATGCTTATAAATTTTTTTCTCTAAATCTTTCATATTTTCTAAATTCCTTAACCTACAATATACTGTATACTAAGGATTTTTAATTAATCAATGATTTTCGATGTTGAGGTGCATTTATTAGTCCACATTTTTTGTATTTATACACTTCTCCGGTAGATGGATTGATTGACCCACAAGGACAAGGATCATTACGTCCAATATCTAATTTATTTTCAGAAGGTTTCCTAATATCAGTAAATTCTGATGGTTCATTATGACTCGTGACTAATGTTTGTTTTACTTCATTTTTCTCTACTTCCATATTTATTTTACTATCAGTATTGATCGTTTCTATGAGTGAAAAAACTTGTCCTTTAAATTCTTCTTCCATTGCTTTAAACATTTGTAATCCATCTTTTTTATATTCAACAATTGGCTCTCTTTGACCATAAGCACGTAAATTTACAGAACTACGTAAATAATCCATTGCCTCTAAATGCTCCATCCAAAGAGTATCTGTCGTATAAAGAGCAATTCTTCTTACTGTCTCAAGAAATACTTGATCCCCAATTTTTTCTCTTTTTTCTTTAATTATTTCATTAGCTTTCATAAAATCTTCTTTACTTTCTATTATAGAACTCAAAAGAATTTCAATTTCAGCTTTTTCGGCTTGCATCATTTTTTGTCGTCTCTCATAAATAATTTTACGTTGATGATTCATAACATCATCATATTCAAGTGTATTTTTTCTAGCATCAAAATGAAAACCTTCTATTTTAGCTTGAGCACCTTCAAGCGATCTACTAATAAAACCATTCTCAATAGGAACATCTTCTGGAATACCAAAACGCCCCATCATTGTTTTTATACGTTCAGATCCGAATACACGCATCAAATCATCTTCAAGCGATACATAAAATTGTGTCTCTCCTCTATCACCTTGTCTACCAGCACGACCTCGAAGCTGATTATCTATTCTTCTAGCTTCATGACGCTCAGTACCTAATACAAACAACCCACCAACACTTTTTACAAATTCATATTCTTCTTTTATTTGTGGATTTCCACCAAGCTTTATGTCAATTCCACGACCTGCCATATTTGTAGCAATAGTCACAGCACCTCTACGGCCTGCTTCTGCAATTAACTCCCCTTCTTTTTCATGATTCTTTGCATTAAGAATGGTATGCTGTACACCTTCTTGTTTTAAATAAACAGACAAAAGTTCATTTTTTTCAATTGAAATAGTACCAATCAAAACCGGTTGTCCCTTTTCATTCAACTCTTTTACTTTTTTTGCAATAGCTTTAAATTTTCCTTTTTCACTTTGAAAAATTAAATCAGTCTGATCTTTTCTCACAATTGGTTTATTGGTAGGTATTACCATCACATCTAAATTATAAACTTTCAAAAACTCCTCAGCTGAAGTCTCTGCTGTTCCTGTCATACCTGATAATTTTTTATAAAATCTAAAATAATTTTGAAAAGTAATAGAACCAGAAGAACGAGTCTCTTTTTCAATTTTTACTCCTTCTTTAGCTTCAATAGCTTGATGAATTCCTTCAGACCAACGTCTACCCGGTTGAAGACGTCCAGTGAAAGGATCAACAATAATAACCTCTCCTTCTTTCACAACATAATCCCGATCACGTTCAAAAATAGCTTGCGCTTTTACTGCTGTTTCCAAATGATGAACATATTTTATGCCTTTTTCTGTATAAATATTGTCTACTCCAAGCAAATTTTCAGCTTTACTTATTCCTTCATCGGTTAAAGTTACAGCTTTTAATTTTTCATCTACTTCATAATCAGTATCCCTCTTTAATTGCTTAGCAATCTGATAAAATTTAACATAAAAATCTTCAGAATCACCCGAAGCAGAAGAAATGATGAGTGGAGTACGTGCTTCATCTATTAAAATAGAATCCACCTCATCAACTATTGCAAAAAAATGTCCTCTTTGTACAAGATCATTTATAGAGGTAGCCAAATTGTCTCGTAGATAGTCAAAACCATATTCATGGTTTGTGCCATAAGTAATATCTGCTTCATAAGCTTCTTTGCGTGTACAAGGTTTTAAAAATTCATAAACAACTTTAAACTCTTTTATACTTTCATTTTCATCTTCTTCTTTTTTTATGTGTGTTGAATTATATAAATAAGAAACATTCTGAGAATTAATAACACCCACACTTAAACCAAGGAAATTAAAAACTTTTCCCATTAATACTGCACCCACTCGTGAAAGATAATCATTTACAGTAATAAGATGGGCACCTTTTCCAACAATAGCATTAAGATAAAGTGGTAATGTTGCCACAAGTGTTTTACCTTCACCTGTTCTCATTTCGGCAATCTTTCCAAAATGTAATGCAAGACCTCCAACAAGCTGAACATCATATGGTCTTTCACCTAAATTCCTCTTCGCAGCTTCTCGAACTAAAGCAAAAGCTTCTGGTAAAATGTCATCTAAACTCTCACCTTTAGCTAATCTATCTTTAAATTCTTGTGTTTTTTTAGGAAAATCTGCATCCGTTAACTTTAAAATATCAGCTTCTAAGGCGTTAATTTCAGCTATTATTTTACCAGTACTTTTAATAAATTTAGAGCTGGTATCACCAAATATTTTACTATATAAACTCATCCCGTTAGAAATTACCTATTATTACATTATAATTAAATGATTTTTAGTAACTTTATTAACTTATAAACACAGCCCCCTTAGGATAACTTCTAACGGGACTCATAACTAATATATTAACACAAAAACTAAAAAACTTCCGACTTTCGACGGAAGTTTTTTAGAAGTAGGAAAAAGATTATGCTCGCTTCTTTGAACTCTTTTTTGCTGCCTTTTTTGCTTTCTTTTTTGCTGCCATTTTATTTCGTCGCTTGCGCGAAATTAATTTTTTAATTTTAGTTTGCAATAATGCGACCTCAAAATATTTTTAAAAAAAGAAAAAACATTTTTAAATAATTATTGCTGAACAATATAATTATCTCGCATATCGGAACATAATACAATACTTTTAGACACAAAACTGTGGATAACTTTATATTTCCAAAAACCAAAAATTACTTTTAGAAACAAAAAAATTATTTTCATTTGAAGCGGGTGATGGCGAAACTCCAACATATGTGCCTATGTGAGTGCGACCACCCGCTACAGATAAAAACAATTTTATACCTAAATTATATCATAAATTCACATTTTATTTAAAGCTCTTTCTAAGAGGTGATCTACTACATGATATATATCTGCGCCGACATATTTACAAGATTGTTCAAAATGAGACTCTGCTCTTAAATCAGGTGAAAAATCAATATTAGTTAGAAAAAAACCTAATTTAGGATGTAACAAAAAATCAGATTTTAGGTAGTGATTTACCCCCAAATGGGTGTGCAAGTCTTTAACAATAGAACTTATCTTTTCTTTTTCATTAATTGAAAAATTTAAAGGAAGAAAAACATAAACATCTTCACCTCGAAAACCAGAGACAGAATGAAGAGAAATGACCTTCCCTAGAATAAATTCTTCCACTAAAATACTTTTATTATGATTCACACCATCTGTTATCGCATCTACTAATTCTCTAAAAGTTTTAGCTAGATGTATTCCCATATTAGAATCAGTTGTAAAAGATTTTATGATCCATGGTGCAGAAAATTTATTTAAAATTTCTTTTGCTTTTTTACTAATATATTGTTCTTTTGGTCCATCAAAATCTTCTTGATAAGAAGATAATAAAATAGATCTAGGCATTTGAATACCAATATTTTTTACGTGTTCTCTTAGAATTTCATTATTATTTTTTAAAGCTCCTAAAAAATATTCATTACCTATATTTGGAATAGCTAAGTTATTTAAAATTGGAGATACATTAAGATTATGCAATGTATTCCAAGCTACATCTATTTTATTTAATAAATCTGAAGGATGTATTGGTACACCGCCAGCATGCCAAACATTATTTTTATCAATCAAAATATCAACTATCTTATACTTGTCAGATAAATTTTCAAAAATATGAGAAATAATATCTCCACCTTTCTCTAATGAAGATTCATAATGTTTACCTGCTCCACCTCGCAATATCCCAACTCGAATTTTATTTTTTTCTTTCTTCTTTAACATATAAAAATTATACCAAAAACACCCCGCTTGCGCGAGGTGTTTTTCCTGTCCGCCAACTGGCGGATTGCTGTTCTATGTTTTGTTTCGTTCTTTTTAAACTTTTTTATTTATTTGTCTTTCCAAATTGTCTTAGATTTTTAAGTTATCTTAAACTTCATCTTTTTAGCTTGTTATGATCAAGCATTGTGTCGTCAATTGAGCGACACAATACCGACTCAATAAGTCCGACCAAACCTTGGTCTAGATCCCGCTTTTGACGGGATCTGTAATTCTTTAAAAAAGAATTAGGACGATTTTCAAATTGAATTATTCCACGAGCAGCTTCCGCTACCCGTGCCTTGTTACGACTTAGTCCCTGTCACCGAGCTTACCTTAGGCCCTACTTATGTAGAGACTTCGGGTACTCCCAGCTCCCTTGACTTGACGGGCGGTGAGTACAAGACTTGAGAACGTATTCACCACAGTTTAGCTGACCTGTGATTACTAGCAATTCCAACTTCATGGAGTCGAGTTGCAGACTCCAATCCGAACTGGGGCCGCTTTTGGACGATTAGCTCAGAGTCGCCTCGTCGCTGCGCGTTGTAACGGCCATTGTATTATGTGTGTAGCCCAGGGTATCAAGGGACATGCTGACCTGGCGTCATCCTCTCCTTCCTCCCCCGCCTAAATTCACAAATCCACCTCACCCCAAATACCTGCTGGTATTTTTCCCCTCTCCTTATTAAGGAGAGGGGTTAGGGGTGAGGTCGTATTTATGTTCTTAGGCGGGGGCAGTATCGTGTGACACTTGTAACACACAACGAGGGTTGCGTTCGTTACCCCACTTAAGGGAACAATTCAAACCACGAACTGACGACGGCCATGCATCACCTGTCCTAATGTCTTGCGAGGTCCAATGTTTCTAAAGGATTTCATTAGGATTTCTAACCCTGGTAAGGTTCTTCGTTTACCATCGAATTAAACCACATAATCCACTGCTTGTGCAAGTCCCCGTCTATTCCTTTGAGTTTTAGCCTTGCGGCCGTACTTCCCAG
>JBAZOQ010000011.1:0-22059 GCA_041648595.1 Minisyncoccota bacterium
GGCGATCCGTCGCGGCCGTCGGCGCCGGGCGGCCCCGGCGGGCCGGTCGTCTCGTCGCCGGGCTCGCCGCGGGACCCGGGCGGCCCCGCGATCGGTTCCTCGCCCAGCTCCTGCACCTGCGCAGCGAGCCGGTCGCGGGCCAGGTTCGCCTCGGCCAGATCCCGAGTGAGGCCCTGCACGCTGATCACGATCCAGGCGATGGCCGCCCCGAGGGCGAGAGCGGCGAGCGCCGCGAGGAGATCCCCGCGGCGCCGCCGCCTGCCCTCCGTCCTGAGCTGAGCGCGCGTCATCCAGTGCCCCCTGCCAGCATGATGATGACCGGCAGCAGCACACCGATCAGCGGGACGACGACCGCGCCGACGAGCCAGCGCCGGGTCGCGACGAGGCGCTCGGCGTCCCGCTCTCGCAGGCTCTCCAGCGCGGCGACCCTGGAGCCGAGCGCCTCGTGCCGCAGGTCGTAGACGTCCTGCGACACCTTCTTGTCGATGCGCTGGCCGAGCTGCTGGATGTCGTCGCGGACGTCGGTGAGCCGGTCCTCGAACCGCCTGACCACCTCGCCGAGGGTCGGCTCATCAGCCATGTGGTGCTCCGATCAGGCGGTGGGCGGAACGTCCCGCCGCGGCGTGTGCTTCGCGACCCAGCCGCCGACGAACGTGATCGCCGTGGGGATGAGCGCGAGGACGAACGGCGCGAGGCCGTCCGGCATCCACTCCACCAGCCGGGCGTCGCCCTGCGCGGCGGTGAGGATCGCCAGCAGGCCGGTGCTCGCCAGGTAGGCGGCGACCGACGCGGCGGTGACCTTCTTCTCTACGGGTGCGGCCATGGTCAGGCCCCCTTCTTCTGCTGGTCCCGGATGTCGCGGACCAGGTCGCGGGTCTCGCGGGCGAGGTCGTAGATCTCGCGCAGGAAGCTGATGGGCTTCCAGGTCGGGTTGGTCTTCTTCGTCGGAGAGCTGTCCGGCGCCGGGGCGGCATCCTGCTCCCACACGTCGCGGTACGACATGGGCTTCTCCTTCTCGGGGGTGGGGGTGGGGGTCTTGCCGGGGGGGGCGGAGAGGCGGCGCTCGATCCGGGACCGCATCGACGACATGGTGAAGCCGCGCGGGTCGACCTTGCCGGGCTGCCACTCCAGGTGACCGATGACCGAGGCGGCGTCCCAACCGTGCACGCGGCAGATCGCGGCCGACACGCGCTCGATCGCGTCGAGCTGGGCGGCGGGCCAGGGGTCCTTGCCGTCGCCGAGGTTCTCGCACTCGAAGCCGTAGAAGCGGGCGTTGCCGTCGGTGTTCGCCTCGTTCGCGGCCGGCAACTTCTTCTCCGCGATGACTGCGGCGAGGACGTCGTCATCGCCCGACCCGGCATGGTTCGCCCGGCCGTAGCCGACGAGGTGGACCCGGCCGTCCTTGGTGATGACGCCGTGGCACAGCGGGCCGGGCAGGCCCGAGTAGCCGTTGCGGCAGATCTCCACCGTGCGGGCAGAGCCGGAGGTGACGGTGTGGTGGACCATCACTCCGTTCACCGGACCCCAGGCGCCCTTGCTGTTGCGGTTGTGGGTGCGCCAGCTCCCCACCTCCACAACGGTGACGCCCTCGGCCTTGAGGGCGGAGAGGAAGCGGTCGGCGGTCATGGGTGGTGCCATGCGCGGTCTCCGATCATGCGGAGAGCCCCGGCCGGCAGGCGGCGCGGGGCTCGAGGTGGTTGGGGTGTCAGACGAGGGCGAGCGCCATGATGGCCGGGTCCAGGCCGACTTCGCCGGTGGACTGGTCGACGGTCGACGGCAGGGTGGTCTGCCCGGAGGAGATGCACCAATGCCGCTGAAACGCGGTCGCGCCGAGGAAGAAGTTGCCGGGGTTGGACGGCGCCTCGTTCTGGATGTGCATGTAGTACATGTCCGTGGCGGCACCGGCGCTCATCAGGAACGCGGCCCAGTACCGGCCAGGGGCCAGGGTCGCGGCCGCGGTGAGGGGCAGCGCGACGGCGCCGATGTGGTTGTTGCGCATGCCGGGCGCGGACCCGGTGATCTGCCCGGCCGCCGGAACGCTCGACAGGGCGGTCGCCCCGGACCAGGCCGCGCGGGTGCCGTCCTCCCGGTAGATCCCGGCGAAGAACCGGGCGGCGGGGACGGCCGCCGAGCCCGCCCAGCCGCGGGCCATGATGACGACCCTGTTGACCTGCGTGCTCTCGGTGATGTTGATGCCGCACATGTAGGTGCGGCCGACGACAACGGCCTTCGTGGTGGTCGGGTTGGAGACGGCCGCCGGGTCGACCGACCACGCCTGGAAGCCGAGCGCCTGCGGCGTCCACACGTTCCGCGGGGAGGCGGCGGGCGCTTGGGCTGCGGGCAGGCGGGCGTCGGTGGCGAGCGAGGCGACACCGTTCGCCGCGCCGCGGGCGGTGACTGCGAGGGCGCCGATCTGTGCCGGAGTGAGCGGGTCGCCGCCGCCGGTGGCGTGCGTGGCCGCGTGGGCCACCGGGGTGCGGGCGTTGGTGGTGGTCGGGTCGGTGGAGCGCAGCGCTATGTCGGCGCCCGCCCCGGCCGCGCCGACCGGCGGCTGCGGACCAGGGTCACCCTTCGGGCCCTGCGGTCCTTCAGCGCCGTCGGCTCCCGGCTCGCCGGGGTCCCCCTTGGGGCCCTGCGCGCCGTCGGCGCCGGGGGTGCCTGGGGTGCCCGGGTCTCCCTTGTCCCCCTTGGGGCCCTGTGCGCCCTCCGGCCCGGGGTCCCCGGCGGGCCCTTGCAGGCCGTCGGGCCCTGGGTCGCCGACGGGCCCTTGCAGGCCCTCGGGGCCGCGCTCGCCGGCGGGCCCGGGGTCTCCTTGCTCGCCAGCGGGTCCACGTTCTCCGACCGGACCTTGTGGCCCAGGGTCTCCTTGCGGCCCAGGGTCACCGGGCGGCCCGGGCGGCCCCTGCTCGCCAGGTTCGCCCTCCGGTCCCGGCTCGCCTGTGGCGCCTGGCTCGCCGACCGGCCCACGTGGCCCCTCGGGCCCCTGCCGACCTTCGGGCCCCGGCTCGCCAGCGGGTCCCTGGGGGCCGTCCGGTCCGGCCGGGCCCCGGGCACCGTCGGCTCCCACCGGCCCCTGCTCGCCCGCAGGTCCGGCTGGCCCGGGCGGGCCCGGCGGTCCGGGGACGCGGATGTAGGACTCGTGCGGGGCGCGGACAGGAGCGAGGTCGGAGAGGTCGACGGTGGCCTGCCCGGCGGGGAGGATGACGTCGTAGACGGCGCGGCGGGCGCCGTCGATCTCCTCATCAACCTGGCACAGCCACTCCTCGGGGAGGAGGCCGCCGCCCGGGGCCACGATGGTGATGGCGACACGGCCCTCCTCGTCGAGGGTTCCTGAGACGGGCCCGCCGAGCTGGGTGTCCTCGCCCGGGGAGATGAGCCGGCGCGGCCGCGGGGTGAGGGTGACCCGGCCCGTCAGCGGCTCGGCCAGATCGGTCGACAGCCAGCGGCCGGTGACGGTCAGGGTGTCCACAAGATGCCTCCGTTCAGGCGGCGATGGCGAGCCAGTCGACGACGGTGAGGGTGCTGGTCTGGCGGGCGATGACGATGGTCATGCCGCTCTCGGACTGGTCGGTGTAGTTGCACTCGATGAGTACGCCCGGGACCGACGACCGGCCGGTGAGGAACAGCCGCGGAGTCTCCGTGAAAGCCCCGGCCGGGAAGGTGACCGAGGCGGTGCCGCGCAGGTAAGCACCGAGGGCCCCGGATGCTGGCACCTCCTCGGTGGGGGTGATGCTGACGGTCCCGGTGAGCAGCCCGGCGCGGAGCCGCTCCGCAGTGATCCGCATGCCGGGCTGCCACGGGTAGGGGAACGGCACGGCGGCCTCCTAGACGACGATCGCGGGCTGAGAGAGACGCACGTCGCCGCCCGCGGCGTGGTCCTGGGGGTTTGACCGGGTCACGGCCATCTGCTGCACGCCGACGGCCTCGAACTGATCGAAGCGGATCTGCGGGTCCACGTTGGTGTTACTGGCGAAGCCACCCGCGGTGACGCCGACAAGGCCGTGCTCGATCGGGTCGGTGGTGATGGTCTGGTCCTGATGCCAGATGGTCGGCTCGGTGCCACTGACCGGCCAGACCCGCATGCGGATGCGGTGCCCGTCCACGCGCGCCCGCACCTCGAACTCGGCGCTGGCCGTGTAGCCGCCGGAGACGGCGACGGTGGAGCCGACCTGCGTGACGGTGCGGGTGATGCTCGTGGACAGGGTGCCGCCCGCGTTGAAGTGCAACCTCGCGCGGTAGTAGTTGGAGCCGTCCACGTATCGCAGGAGTACCCCAGGGATGAGGGCGGCGCCGGTGGACACCTGTGGTACGGACATCCGTACCCGCACGTCGACGTCACCGATCGGGCCGGCGAGAGCCTGAATGCGGACGGTGCTGACGGTGGCCGAGGACACCGTGACCACGCCACGGCCGGCCGCCACGGACCGTTCGGCCGCGGCACCTCCGCTGACAAGCCAGGGCAGCCCGCCAGACGCGGTACCCCAACTCCCCGCGGCGACGGTGCGCTGGAAGGAGTCGAAGGCGTCGGCGACGGCGGTGACGGTCACCTCCTCGCCGTCGGCTGTCAGGGTGTAGGGCAGTTCGGAGGCCGCCCGCGTCCACGTCGGCCCGGCGGTGACCCGCGTGAGGATCGTTCCGTCGGCGGCCTCGACTGGCCCGGCCAGCATGGTGCCGTCGGTGTCGACACGGCCGAGCTGGTCTTCGCCCACGACCCCGGCCGTCCACGGCGACGCTGGCGAGCAGGTCGCGCGGACCGTCCAGCGGGTCGGCGTGATGGTCTCCGTGGTGCCCTCCACCATGAGGGGCACGGTGCCCTGCGGGTGCTGCGGCGGGAGCCCGGTCACGTCGATGCGGCTGCCGGAGTCCACCGACAGCCAGCCGTCGATGAGCCGTGGGGCGATGGCCAGGTCGGCGCCGACCTGCGGGTAGCGCATGCCTCGGGCGGTGCCGAGGTGCAGCCGCCATCCGGCGAGCGCCTCGAGCTGCGTGTCGTAGGCGACGTTGAGCTGAGCGGAGCCGTCGTAGATGCCGGATTCGGCGATCGACTCCGCGTTTTCCACGGTCGCCGACGAGCCGCCGTCGCGAGACACTGTGATGCGGTTGCGGGTGCGCTGGTCGTCGAGTACCGGGCTGAACGGTGCGGCGATCTCGTTGGCCTGCGCGTCGAGGACGACGGCCGGCTTCTGGTTGAAGAGGCTTTCCCTGCTGCGGTACTGGAGCCCCGGCAGGCCTCGCAGCTCGGTGAGGATGCCGCCGTCGGCGTCCACGCACTCCTGGATGAGCTCCAGGAACGTCGCGATGCGCTGCGGGCCCATGGCGGGCGAGGTCGCCTCGATGCCGATGACGCTGAGCGGCAGCCGCTCCTCCTCGGCCAGGCGGCGCATCCGGGCCAGGGCCGTCTCGCCAGTGAATCCGTCGTCGGAGTCGTTATACACCCAGGTGTCAGCCCAGCTCATGACGGACAGGTGGCCGATCCCCATGCCAGCCAGGTCCGCGCCGAACGTCGTGTCGATCCGGCTCACAACACCGGCCCGGCCAGTGAACGTGGCGGACTGGGTGCCGCCGCCACCGCCAATGAAGATCCAGGACACCATGAGCGTGGTGCTGTTGCCGGTGGTTCGCCCGCTGAGTCGCAGACGCCTCCAGCCGCCGGCGAACTCGGCGTTCGACACCCACAGGATGCGGCTGATCGAGGAAGATGAGCCGGAGTCGTTGATGCCATAGACGCTCACTGCGTTGTTGGAGATGGTGACGCGGTAGCTTGTCCACGTTCCTCGGGCTGTCTGGAGTTCGAGGAGCGTCGATTCGGTGGCGGGGTTCTGGGCCAGGTTGGTGAACATCGTCACTGTCCAGTCGCCTTCGGCGCCGGCGCGCACGTTGGCGCGAATACGGGCCCCGGCCGTCACGGTGGGCAGGGCGTCCGACGCCAGCAGGGACGTGCTCTCCCCGAACCGCAGGCCGTTGACGGTCAGCGGCTTTCCGCCGTCGAGCCCCGACGCTGCCGACGTGGCGCCGGGCTCGTCCTCGAGCGGCCAGTACGCGAGTGGCCCCCCGGCCGGGACGCGTCGCCGCAGGGCGGACTGGAGCGGCGGCTGCCCCGTGCCGAGGCGGCGGAGGATGCCAGAGATGGTGATGTCAGTGCGAGCCTCCCCGTCGTAGCCCGGCACGGACAGGTCGCCCCAAGGCCAGTGCGGCGCCCACTCGTCGACTGTGCCGGTGACGTGCGGTACCCAGTCGGTGACCTTGGCGCCATTGGCCGGGATCCAGGTCTTGCCGGTGCTGTCGGTCCATGAGGTGGCGCCCGACTGCACGCCCCGCAGGTCGGGGCTGGCCAGGATCGTGCCGTCGATGCCGTTGCGTACCTCGGCGCGATAGATGCGCCCGGCGGCGCCGAGGCGGTTCTCGGTGGTCACCCGCCCCAGTCGCAGCGGAGTCGCGTCCCCCTGCGGGATCGATGTGGCGCCGGACGTGGTGAGGGGCTGCCCCAGAATCGCCCACGGACCGTCCATCGTGGTCGCGTGGTAGAAGGTGACGGTGTGGCCGCCAGCTCCGTTGTTGACGTCGAGCGTCGCGCGCACCGCGCAACGCTGTCCCGATCCGTAGGGGAGAACATCTGTCGAGCTGCGGTCATGCCGAACACCTGAGCTGGTGACCCACATCAGGAGCAGGCCGCCCTGCATGTCGGCCGCGAGGTGCCACATCAGTGTGCCGTCGGTCCGCGGCCGGCCGATGATTTCCTGAGCGATGGTCTGCCACGGCCGTCGGTTGCCAGGCGTGACGTCCCGGTACTGAGCGGCGACGCGCTCGAGGGCGATCTCGGCGCGCGCGTCCAGGTCGGTGACCGTCAGCCCGGTCGTCGCACTGGTAGCCGCGTGCGCCCCGCTGGCGGGCAGATGCAGGTGGGGCCCGCCGGCCTGCACCGAGATGCGCGCGGGCACACCGAGGCGGACGTGTGGGTAGTGAGCCCCGCCCGCGTGGCCCGGCGTGTAGTCCCCGCCGTTGTTGACCAGCTCGAGCCCGGTCGAGGCCGGGCGGGTCTCCCCGCCCTCCTCGCCCCGACCGCGAGTGATGGTGATCGACTGGTCCTCGACGTGCTCACTGACATCCATCCACGCCCACGTCGCCGGGTCCCCGGTCGGGTCCGCGCCGAACGCCAGCTCGGTGCGGATCGGGAGCTTCTGGGGACGGTCAGGCCACGCCATGAGGGCCTCCTATCTCTGCCAGCAGGAACCGCACTTCTTCCGGGCGGCGAGCCGCGTGCCGGTATCGGCGGTACAGCGTCATGCCGTCCCGGGATCCCCAGCGGCGCGACAGACGGTTCTGCGGCGGGTGCCACAGGTGATAGAGCGGGGCGCTGCCGCGCCACGCCCGACCGGCGACGGCCCGCAGAGCGATCCCCCACGCCTCGTCCTCCTGGCCCCAGCCAGCGAAGCGCGGGTCGAGAGGCGACACCTCGTAGAGGTCGCGCGGCAGGACCGCCACTCCACCGCCCTCGACGCCCCGGTAGGCGGGCTCCGTCAGCGGCCCGTCGCCAAGAGGTGCCCCGGCCAGGACGGCCCGCGTGGCTTCCTCTGCCAGGCGTCGCACCGGCCCATGCGGCACCGCCCACGGAGCGCCATCGCCCACAGCAGCCACGGCCTCGGAGACGTCCACCCACACGTCGGCATCCGCAACGATCAGTACGGACGCCGAAGTCCGAGCGAGAGCCGCGGCGACCGCGCTCGCCTTCCGCCACGGGCCCGTCGGGTACTCGCCGATGACCGGCTCGTAGCCGGCCGACCGCCACCGGTCCACGACCCACTTCAGGGACGCCTCCCGGTGCGGGCACCCCCCGCGCCACGGGATCAGTACAGCCGCTCGACCGCCGCCACCCACGCCGCCACCTCCACCTTGGTCTCCAGCGCGTCCGCGCGGGCGCGGGCCCGGTCGGACGCCTCGCTCCACCCGGCATCGAGGAGGTGACGCAGAGCCTGCTCCCAGCCGTCGATGTCGTCGCGGTCGACGAAGGTGGCTGCGTCGCCCAGGGCCTCGGCCAGGCCGACGGTGGGGTGCGCAATTGTCGGGATCCCCGACGCCGACGCTTCGACAGCGGCCATGCCGTAGGACTCTTCCTCGCTCGGCATGAGCAGCACCCGAGTGTGGGACCACACGTCGTCGCGCATGCTGCTGGTCTGCGGCTGCCACGTCACGTTCGGCAGTTCCTCGCGGACCTGCTCCGAGTGCTGGTAGCCGCCCTCCACCGCCAAGAACGTCACGTCCGGCATGCGCCGCGCCAGCTCGTAGAACACGGTGGAGCCCTTTGCTGGAATGGGGTTGACCAGCGTCACCATGCTGCCGGGCGTCGCCCGATGCGCGTCCGGCCACACCGGCGGATGCACCACCACGTGCGGGCCCCGCATCGACGACTCCAATGCCTCGGCGACGTGCCGACTGTTGGCGACGTACAGGTCGGCGCCCAGCCGGGCGTCCCGGGCCACCCACGGCGACGCCGAATGCAGCACCTGCACGAACCGGGCACGGGCCCGCCGCGCCAACCTTCGAGCGGTCGCCACCGACTTCAGATGCGACACGACGACATCGGCCTCCACGGCCGTCGGCATCCCGGCGCGCACGCGCACGCCGTCGACCACAGCGTCGTCGACCTCGTCTGTGGCCCACACCTCAACGTCATGGCCGCGCTCGGCCAGCGCCGAAAGCAGCTCATGGAGCATCAGCTCGGCGCCCGCGCGGTGCACCGGCAGGTAGTAGTGGGCGACTGCCGCGATCCTCTGCGGGCGGTCGTCCGGGAGGCCGACGAGGCGCCGCATCGCCACCGGGTCCCGGCGGGCCCGCGCGTACTGCTGATACCGGGCGCGGTTGGCCCGGTACGCCTGCGTGCGGGTGTCGGCGGCCGAGGCGTGGTGCAGGTGCGTGATCGTGCCCTCGTGCCGCACAGGGGCGCCAAGCAGGCATCCAGCAGCAGCCCAGAACGCGTCATCCTCGAAGCCCCACCTGCGGAACTTCTCGTCCATGCCCCCGGCCGCCCACCACGCGTCCGCGCGGATCACCCACACGCCGCCGATCGGCCGCATGCTCTCGTCCTCGACCGGAGCGTCCAGCGGGTCAACGCCGCGGGCGTAGACCGCCAAGGTGCCCTCCGGCGAGAGGCCACGGAACCGCGTGTACGGGAGGTGCAGCCGGCCGTCCCTCGCAGCCCCAGCGACCGCGTCGCGGAGCGGCTCCGGCTCGGGCAGGGTGTCCGCGTCGCAGAGCACCACCACGTCGCTGGCCGCCTGGCGCACGGCTTCGTTGCGGGCCGCCGCCCGGGAGAACTCGCCGGGCGAATCCACGAGCAGGTGCTCGGCGTCGGGCAGCATCTGGCGCAGTCTGGCGGTCACGTAGTCGGCGTGGATCTCCCGGTCCAGTCGGCCGCCACGGAAAGGCACTGCCACCGTCACGTCGGTCAACGCCGCCCCCTTGCCGCCTTCTCCGCCGACCACAGGTAGTAGCCGAGCACGTCACCCTCGTGCGCCTCGATCAGTCCGGGGCCCAGCTCTCGGCGCATCTGCGCGGAGCTCCAGTGCTCCCGGTGGATCTCGAACCAGTTCCCGCCGACCGCGTCCTGGTCGTGGTGGGCGAGGGGCACACTGACGAGAACGTGGTGGGCCCAGTCCCGCAGTCGCGCCAGGACGCCGCGCGCTTCGAGCTGCGTCATGTGCTCCAGAACATCGCCAATGATGACCAGGTCGGGGTCCCGCTCGATCGTGTACGGGTCGACGTGCCGAACATCGCTGATGATCAGCCAGTCGTAGATGTCGTGCAGGCCGAAGTCCTGGGCGTAGGGAGCCCACGCCTCCACGCCGATCCACCGACAGTCGGGGGTGACGTCCCGGGCGAGGTGCGCGTAGGTACCCTCGCCGGGCCCGATGTCCACCACCGTGCCAGGCCGGAGCCGCTCGATGACGGACCGGGCCCAGTCCTTGCCCTGCTGATCCGAGGTGGGCATGGTCGCCTCCTACCTGGTGCCGAGGCGCGTCACGTCGCCGCCGAGGTCTGTACGGATGGACTGCTGGAGCAGCTCCAGCAGCACGCGGGACGCCCTACCGCCGTCCGCGCGGATCACGACCGGCGCCGGAGAGGCGGCCGCGCCGGTCGCCACGGCGGCCCGAACAACGGGGACGTCCGGCGTCTGCACCAGCTGCTCCACGCGCTGGTCCAGTTCGCCCTGCCGCGCGTCGATACCGACCTCGACGCCGGCGGGGATCCACTGGCCGATCTGGTCGGCGAACAGGCGGCTGGGGCTGCCGATGCCGAGGGCGTTCTTCGCCGCCGACAGGGCGTTCGACGCCATGTCTCGCAGGCTGCCGAAGAGTCTCCCTGCGGCGTTGCGGACCCCGGTGACGATGCCGTTGACGATGTCCTTGCCAATGCTGAGAAACTTCGATCCGGCGTTCTTCACCGAGTCGTATGCGCGGCCGATCGCGTCGGTGATGGACCGCTTCACCGTGGCCCACGCTGCCGACGTGGCGCGTTTCACTGATGACCAGGCGCCCGAGATCGCGGTGATGAGTCCGAGGACTGCACCGGAAGCGATCTGGATAATGGTGTCCCAGGCCAGCTTGAGGATCCCGACGACCCCGTCCCAGGCGGCCTTCGCGGCACCCTTGATGCCCTCCCAGGCGGCGGACGCCTTGGCCGCGACCCAGTCGACGGCGGCACCGGTCTGGTCCTTGATCCATTGCCAGGCTCCGCCGATGGTCGCCTTCACGGCTTCCCAGGCGGCGGCGGCCGTGGACTTGATCCACTCCCACGCCTCGCCGAGCTTCACCATCAGCCACTCGACCGCGACGCCGGTGGCCTCCGTGATCCACTGCCAGGCGGCCGTCACCGCGGCGACGATCTGATCCCAGTAGACGATCGCCAGCACGATGGCCGCGATCAGCGCCATGATGCCGAGGACCACCCACGTCATCGGGTTCGCCCAGAACGCCGCATTGAGCAGCCACTGGATACCCGTCCAGACCGCCGTCGCCACGCGCACCGCGACGATCGCCCCCTGGTACAGGCGCAGCGCGGCCGTCGCCCCGGCCACCGCCAGCGCGATCCCGCCGACGGCTACGACGATGCCCTTGAACGCGCCCTCGTTGTCCGACACCCAGCCAGCCACACCCGCCAGGGCAGGCGCCAGCTCCTGCGCGAGGGACATCGTCAGGTCCCTCATCGCGCCCTCGAAGACTCTCGCCGGGTCGGATGCGAGCGCGTCCGTTAGCTCCTTGCCGGAGCCCGCCGTCTTGTCCATGCCGGACGCGGCGGCGGCGGTGGCCGGGTCCATCGCCCACAGGGCATCGACACCCTCACCGGCCATGTCACCGAACAGCTCGACCGCGAGGGCGGACTGCTCGGCCGGGTCCTTCACCCCGCGCAGCGCGTCGAGGGTCGCCGTGAGCGCGGCCTCGGCCGGCTCGCCGCCCCTCGCGATGTCGGCGAGCATCTGGCTGGAGTCCAGCCCCAGCGCCTTGAAGCCCTCGCTGGCGCGGTCGGTCTCCTCGGACGTGATCCGGCCGAACTCGTGGAGAACGTCCGCAGCCTGGTCGATGTCGCGGCCGCCCGCCTCGACGTACTGCGACATCATTCCGAAGGCGGTCTTGGCGTCCAGGCCGATGCGGGCGAAGTGGATGCCGTACTCCGACACCACAGCGGGGATGTCGGCGCGCATGCTCGCGGGCAGCGTTTTCGCCGCCTGCGACAGTGTGTCGAACGCCTCTGTGGCGTCGCCAGCCAGCCCGTTCTTGACCAAGTTGCCCGCCGCGGTGGCGGCCTCGCCAACGTCCCACTGGAACGTCTCCGCGAGGCCCAGCGCGGTCGTGGTGAGCTGCTGCAACTCGGCGTCCGAGGTAGCGCCGAGATCGGCCACCGAGGAGGTGACCGCGCCGACAGCCTCGGACACCTCGCCCATACTCTCGCCGAACCCAGCGGAGAAGACCTCGCCGGAGATGGCGCCGACCCGGGCCGCCTCCGCCTCCGTCAGCCCCAACTGCGCGGAGAGCTTGGCGGTGGCCGACGAGGCGTCCATGGCGGCGGCCAGACCCACGCCCAGCGCCCCGGCAATACCAACACCGGCGGCCGTGCCGATCGGGCCCATGCGCTCCGCCGCCGCCGACGCCCGCTCCTCGAAGGAGGAGCCGAACTCGCGACCGGCCGCCTCGCCGGCCTGCTCGCCCGCGCGGCCCGCGCCGGAGGACAGCTCACGGCCGACCTCCGACATGATGTTGGAGCCGAAGCCCTGGAAGCTGGGGGTGATCTGCACCCACGCGGTACCGACCTGAGGGCCACCGGCCACGACGACCACCCCCGTCTCTCAGCTCGTTCGGGGTTTCGGTCGTGGCCGCTGGCGCCGGAGCAGAGCCCGGCCGCGGTCGATCAGCCGGTCGCGGGCTTCGCCGCGCGTGGCCTCGATCTTGCTGGGGCGCGGCAGCGGCTTCGGCGCGCTGCCCGCGTTGCTGGCCTTCTTCGACCGCTGCCAGTTCGCCACCGAGAGGGCGTCGAAGTGCCCGGCGGCCAGCTCGATGTCGAGCGGGTATACGCCGGACTCGCGACTCTTTGCCCACGCCAGCGCGGACCGGCTCGTCTTCGGGATGACCTGGACGAGCCGCCACAGCCGCCCCCACGTGAGGTGCGGCGCACCGATGTCGTCCAGGTCCAGCCCGAGCAGGAGGAGGTCATGCTCGATCTCCCCGCCGTACTCACTCAGGAGGTCGGCGAGGGCGAAGATTCCCCCAGGTCAGCACCTTGGGCCTGCTTGTACTCCTCCAGCAGGAGCTGGATGTCACTCGACCGGCCGCCAGCGGCCACGAACTGCTCGTACTCCTTCGCCCCCATCAAGGCGCGGACAAACGGAATGTCGCCGTCCTCGCCGCTCCTGCGGGCCGCCTCCTTGACGTCGTCCGGCCAGAAGCCCGGCATGGGGATGGTGTACGGCTTACCATCGGCGGTGATGGTGAGCTTGTCGCCGCCCTTGCGCTGTGCGGCGCGCTGCCGCAGCTCGGCGAGGTCATAGGTCGTCTTCCCGTGGCTCATGCGCGGTCTCTCCCTGTGCGCGGTCGTGGAATGGGAAGGGGCGCCCCCGGACCGCGCATGGCGGGGACGCCCCAGTCAGGAGCCCGGTCAGCTGCCGGGCTGGATCATGGCGGGGTTGTTGGTGACCTCGATCAGGCTGACGCCGCGGGTGACACCATCGACCTCCATGGAGGTGACCTTGGCCAGCAGCGTCATCTCGTAGAACGTCAGCTCGCCGGCCGTGTGGCTGGTGTCGCCCATCTCGTCCACGACGAGGTTCGGGATCGCGATGCGTTTCCAGATGCCGCCGTCGACCAGGTCGAGGATGCCGGTCCGGACGTCCTCGCCGGACTGCTGCTGCACCACCGTCTTCGTGATGCCCGCCGTGGTGGTGACCACCGAGTCCGGGTACCGGAGCCCGGCCACCACCCAGTTGTCCTCCAGGGCCTGGATCTGGAAGGTGTGGTCGTCCTCCGTGACGGCCGTCCTCACGATCGAGTTGCCCTGCCAGCCACGGAAGCGCTCGACCGTGCGGTTGCGGCCCTGGGTGGGGCCATCCTCGGACAGCCAGCCGACCTCGTAGAACTCGTCGCCGGGCGGCTGAAAGACACCGTTCTCGTCGTACACCTCGGGGATGGCGTCGAGGTCGGGCATCGGCTCCCCGGGGAGGGTCACCCACAGCCCGGAGTCGAAGCCGTACCAGGCCCTTGCGTTCGCCGTATCCTTCGCCACGGCGCACTCTCCTTCTCTTAGGTCGGGACCGCGCCGCGGACCGACAGAACTACCGTCAGCAGCACCCGCGGAACGTCCGAGGGTGCGTCAGGGATGAGGTTGGGGCCGGCGTCCTCACCGAACTGGCGGACCGCCGGGACGTACTGCGGCATCAGGCCGAGCTGGTACCGGGCAAGGCTGGCGATCTCCATCGCCCGCTCGTCCGTCTCCGCCCACACCTGCACGTCGAGGCGGACGTCGTCCACCAGCGGATTCCGCCGAGGGCCGCCCACGCGCCGCAGCACCACGAACTCGACCGGCCGCGGGCGCGGGATGCGGGAGCCGACCTGGACTCCGCCGAGCCGGCCCCGCAGGTACTGCGTGGCCAGCAGCGTGACGTCCGGCCACGCCACCACGGGCGCCGCCATCAGTCGCCCGCCGCGTCCATCGCGCCGCCGAGGAACCTGTGCTTTGCCTCCGCGTGCAGCACGCCCGGATGCTGCGCCACCACGATGCCGCGGGCACGGTCCCGGCCGACCCGGGTCGACGCCTCGATCTCGATCCGCCCCTCCTGCATGCGGGGGGCCGCCGCCTGCGCGGCCGCACGGACTGCCTGCGCCCGCCGCTCGAGGTCCGCCCGCACCCCGCCGGAGCGGGCCAGCTCCCCGATCCCGTCGTAGTTGATCTCCACCCGCACTCGCGCGCGCGCCATGGTCAGCCCTCCATCCGCTGCATCAGCAGCTCCGTATGAGCAAGCCGGCCGGTCGGGCCACGCCAGCGATCGACGTCGCCGTCGATCACCCACACCTCGCCCTGCCACTCGATCCGGTCCGTCGACTCAATGTCCGCAGAGATCGGGCCGAACAGACGCCGGGATCGCTCGAGCCCCTCGCGGGGGATCGTCTCGGCAGCGGTCTGGCGGGCGCCCTGCACCGGCTGGACCCGCCAGCCCGGCATCGGCGTGCGCTCGGCATTCGCCCAGTCGCGGCGCGGATTCCCGTAAGGGTCGGTCGCCATCGGGGCCCGCACCCGCACGATCGTGTCCCGGTGCCACCCGAAGCTCATGGCCGGTTCTCCAGCCGGTAGCGGTCCAGCACCCGGCGCTCAGCCTCCGTGAGCTGGCCGCCCGCGCCCGAGTCCGTCGAGGCGCCCGACGTGCCGTAGGAGACGGACTCTCCGCCCGCCTGCTCCGACGACACGCCCACCGGCGCCGTCCGCACCCGGGCCGCGATCCCGAGCATCACGCTGCCGACCGCGCCCGGAGGCTCCATGTAGCCCGACTCCATGACGACCCGCAGCCGACGGGGGCCGTCCGGCCAGCGGCCGCACCGGTACAACCAGCCGCCCTCCGACCAGTCCCAGCCGCCCGCCACCGGCTCCCACGCATCCGGGCCGGTCGCGGCCGGCGGGCGGGTCTCCACCGAGGACACCTCGTGCAGCATCATCGTGGGCAGGCCCGCCACAGCCCCGCCCACCGAATCCACCGTCACTGTGTCCATCAGCCGAGGCCACACCCGCCAGCCGCAGTAGTCGTGCACCATCTCCGCCGCCTCGGCGAGGAGATCGTCCGCCTCCTGCCCCGTCAGATCAGCCATGCCCGGCCGCCTCAGCAGCCGGTCCCGCAGCTCCACCAGAGCAGCCATGACGACCTCCTCGCCCGGATCAGCTCTCCGAGAGGGCGGCCTTGTTCACCGGCCGCCGGGACTTGTTCGCGACCGCACGCGCCTTTTCCCGCACGCGCGACGGGTCCCCGTGCTCCAGCACGTACTCCGGGTTGAGCTTCATCGTGACGGTCACGCCCGAGGCGATGTCCACCTCGTACTCCTTCAGACGCCCCTTAGCCACGGCGCCCCCTTCCTGTGAGGGCCGGGCGGCGTGATGCCGCCCGGCCGGTGTGGACGATCAGGAACCGGCGCCGGCGAGGGTGACCTCGCAGAATGCGCTCGGCTGGTACACGGCGAGCATGAGGCGCTCCTCCACCCGGATCGCGACCCGGTTGTGCCGGAAGTCGTCCGCGTCCGAGTTGGTCATCTCGACGGAGACGCCGCCCTTGCGGAGCACCTGGCCGCCGACCGCGAACGCGCCGACCAGGACCGTGCCTTGCGCGATGGCGCTGGTGACGACGGTGTTCTGACCCCACACGCCCGGGGTCATCTGGATGCCGTTGTTGCCGTAGGCGCCGGTGAACGGACCGCCCGCGAAGTACTGCTCGTTCGCATCACGGGACAGGCGGAGCCGCTGGTAGTCGAGCGGGTTGATGACGACCGCGTCGACCGGCAGCTGCGTCGCCAGCTCCACGGCGGTCATGCCGCGGAAGATGGCGTCCAGGTCGTCGTCGGCGCTGGCGCTCGCCTCGGTGAGGATGCCGGACCGGTTGAGCAGGCCCGTCACCGCGCCCCCGGTGCCGGGACCGTTGAGGAGCTGGTTCTCCTCGGACAGCACCAGCCGCAGACGCATCTGGGACTCGATGACCGACACCAGGTAGGCGGTGTCCTGGAACGCCTCGTCGCTGATCTTCGTGATCCCGGCGATCTTCGAGAGGGTCTCGATCTCGGGTTCGAAGGTGAAGTCGATCGCCGGCTTCTCGCCCAGCTCCGGAACCACCGCGAAGTCGCCGGTGGTCGGGCCCTGCACGTAGTACGTGAGGGTCGTCGCCGACATGGTGCCGGAGCCCAACAGCTGGGCGACCGTGGGGCGCCGCAGCGTCTCCGGAACGACCTGCCCGTACTGGGTCTGCACCAGCCCGCCCGCCGGGCCGCCGGTCGAGAAGTCCTTCGCCTCGAACTCGGTGGTCCGCTGGGAGAAGCGGGTGCGGGAGGACGCCGCGAGCGTCGCGCTCTTGTACGCAGCGTCCGCCTCCAGCTTGGCCTTCACGCCGACCGGCGCCGAGCCGCCCCCGGACGGCTTGCCGTCCTCGACGGCGAACGCCCGCTTGAACAGGGCGTCCGACTCGGCCGCCTGCTTGATCTTCTCGGCGCAGTCGTCGGCGGTCGCCAGGTGGCCCTTCACCGCCGTCTGCTCGTCCTCGGTCAGGACACGGCCCTCTTCGCGGGCCTTCTCCGCCACGTCCCGGGCGGCCTTGAGCGCCGTCTGGCGCTGCTCGTGCAGGTTCATGCCTGCGCACTCCTCGTCTCGATTTCGATGATGGCCGCCAGTGGGTCGGCGGCGAAGTCGGGCATGGGCTGCGGCGACTTGGCCCCGTCGGGCTTCTCGTCGTCGGCCGGCTCCCGCTTCGTGGCCGGGTCCTCTTCCTGGCTCTTCTTCTCGTCGTCCTCGCCCTCGGCCGGAGACTCCGGCGGGTCGAGGGCGGACAGCACGTCGTCGATTCCTTCGATGACGACGGCAAGCTGATCGCGCGCCTCACGCAAGGCGCTCTCGTTCTTCGCGGACAGGACGCGGCCGGCCTTCACGTACTCCAGCGCACGGGCGGCTGCCCGCTCGGTGCGCTCACCGAGGCTCTTCACGGTCTGGAGTTCGGTCGCGGGGTTCGCGCCGACCGGAACGACGGACACCTCGTAGAGGTCGATGTCCCGCAGCTCGAAAACCTCGGCGCCGTCCTTCGTGCCCCACCCGGCGTCGCGCACCGAGTAGCCGAAGGAGAACTCCTTGACCCGGCCGCCCTTCAGCAGGCGGTACACCTGCGGCGCCTTCGGGCTGTCCATGTCGAGGCGGGCCCGGATCTGGAGCCCGCGCTCCGTCTCCACCGCGTCGATGACGTGGCCGATGTTGTAGTCCGGGTCCGACAGGTTGTGACCCCAGTACACGGGGATCGGGTAGCCCGACGCGGACCACTCCTTCAGCGACCGGTCGAACGCCCCGGGCATCACGACGTCGCCGTAGCTGTCGACGTTGCCGAACACGCTGACCAGCGCGGTGAACTCGCCAGTGCCGGGCGCCTCCGGGCCCTCGGTATCGACTTCGGTGACCTTGACCCGCAGAGCGGGTGCATCCTTGACCTGCACAAATGCCCCCTCGGGCCTAGAACTCGAACTCGATCTCCACCGCGCACTTGCAGCCCGCACGGTCCGCGTCGTCCAGCGAACTGTCCGCGGGCCAACGGGCGCCGTTGCTGAACCGGTCATCCAGCGGCACCGTCTCCCCGTCCATCCGGCGATGCGCCGGCCGCGGGTTCGTCGAGCGGACACGCCATGTCTTCGTCGCGCCGCCGCCCGCACCCCGCGCCGCCTCCGCCTGGCCGAAGCCCGACAGGGCCGTCACCTGGCTGGAAGCGATCTCCGGGACGCGCGACCCGGCCGCCGCCGCGAGCGCCGCCGCCAGGCGGGCCTCGGGTTGCATCGGTTCGCCGTCCTCGTCCGTCCGCTCCGCGTCCGCGAGCGCCTCGTCGGCCTCCGCGAGCGTCGCCCCGACGATGCCCTCGGCGACGCCAGCGGTCATGGCCGTCAGCCACGCCACCGTCGCCTCGGCGTTGTAGTCCTCGGGCGGCAGACCCACCTGCTCCAGCAGAGCCTCGGCCGCGGCCGTGGATGTCGCCAGGCCCAGTGTCAGCAGCAGATCCGCCAACGACGCTTGCCACTCCTCCCGGTCCACGAAGTCCTCGGCCGCCTTGACGCGGACCGGGCCCCGCTTCGCCGAGCCGTACCCGGCCAGGACCGCCGACGTGAAGTCGTCGAACCAGCGGGTCAGCCCCCGCTCGTACCGGGCCTCGAAGTCGTCAGCCCGCACCGGGGCGGCCCGCTTCCGGGCTTTTCCCCGCACCAGCCCCGCCCCCGACGCCTCACGCGGCGGAGCGTCCGAACCCAGCGTCGGCGGCGGCGCCGAATCCTGCGGCGACGCCTGACCGCCCACGAGGACGTTCAGCGGCGTCACCAGCTCCTCAGCGTCACCGCCCAGCGCGGGCATGTTCTGGAGCGCACGCGCCTCGTCCGCTGTCATCCACGGCCGGCCCACGCTCGCCTGGAGCACGGCCGCCTGCTCCTCGAAGCTCCCGCGGAGCTTCTCGGCGAGGTTGAACTCGACGTACCGCTCTTCGGGCTCCCCGAGCATCGGCAGCAAGAAGCCGTTCAGGCGGTCCTGGAGCATCGTCAGCCACGGGCCCAGCGAGTCCCCGTACAGGCTGCGCCTGAACTCGCGGACGTTGCTGTAGTTGGCGTTGTCGAGGACGCCGACCATCGTCGGGTTGACCTGGTAGACGGACGCCACCGTCGTCAGACTCAAGGTGGCCGCCGCGACGAACTCGTCCTCGCGCGCCGAGAAACCCGTCTTCACGAGCTTCATGCCGTCCTCGAGGATCGCCGTGCCGCCCGCCTCCGGCCCGCTGCGGCCGTAGGAGTCCTGCCACTCCTGCTTGAACCGCGCCTTGCCCCGGGCGCCCCACTGCGGGGCGTCCATCGGCCGCTCGATCACCGCAGACGGCTGGCCGCCGCGCTGCCACACCTGCTCGCGGTACTGATACGCGTGCACCTGCTCCGACAGGATCAGCTTCAGCGCCGCCACCGGCGATGAGCCGGCCGACGGGTCGGAAGGGTTCCAGCCGTGGAAGACGAGCATCTGCGCGGCCGGAATCGTCAGCTGCTCGGCGCCGTGCGGCGGCTGCACGATCCAGTCCGCCGGGGCGAACACCGTGCCGCCCACCCCTTGCACCACCCACGCCGACGGGATCGGGCGGATCTCCCAGCGCGACGGCGCCGTCGCCGACCGCGTCACCCACCAGAACGCCCGGTCGAACAGTGCCAGATCAGCGACTGTCCCGTAGATCAGCTCGTAGGTCGTCATGTCCGCGTTCGGGCGCCGCAGCAGAGCGGCCACGCCCTCGCCGCGGACCCGCCGCCGGTCTGTGTCGCCCCGGCGGTCGTAGGCGTGCAGGCCGAGCTGGGCCACGTTCCGGGCGATGAAGTCGGTGACCGTCCGGAGGTGCGGCTGCGTCCGCCACAGCTCCGCCGGCTCCATGCCCAGCACGTAGGACTGATCCAGCGGCAGCCACGACCAGCCCCGCCGGTCCCATGAACCGCTCGAGGGCCTCGCGCCCCACCACGCCAGAGACTTCACCCGCGACCAGAAGCCCATGCTGCACCCCCAGTCACGCGACATCCGCTTCGTCGTCGTAGTCGTCATCGTCGTCGTAGGCCGACCTGCGAAGCGGCTTCCGGTTCCGGGCCCGGTCCAGCGCCATGATCAAGCTGACGACGCCATCGATCTTGTCCGCGGAGTGCTTCTTGTCCGGCTTCACGTTCTCCGCCGGGTCGGACACAACCGCGAGGTTGTCGATCTGCCAGCGCATCGCCGGGTTCCCGCCGTGCCGCAGCAGCGGCGTCTCCGGCGTCCCCTGCCGCAGCAGGCGCGCCAGCTCCTTCAGCGGCGGGCTCATCGACCGGTAGCCCTGCCGGAACTCCACCAGCGGCGCCTCGTCCGACAACAAGTCCGAGACGAGCTGCGTCGAGTTCCACGGGTCGTAGGCGATCTCCTGGACGCTGAAGATCTCGCGGTCCTGGTTGATCGCCTGCCGGATGTGGTCGTAGTCCATGACCTCGCCCGGCGTCACCGTCAGCCAGCCCTCACGCACCCACACGTCCGCCGCGCCCGCCGTCCGCTCGTTGAGCTTCCAGAGGTTCGCCTGCGGAGTCCACAGCCGCCACAGAGCCTGGTAGCCCTCGATGCCGGACCCGGCCGGGCCGTTCGGGAACACCAGGCAGAACGCCGAGAGGTCCGAGGTGGCCGCCAGGTCGAGGCCGCCGTAGCACTCCGCCTTCTTGAGCGACGCCCGGTCCACCATCCCGGCGTTCCGGTCCCACTCCGAGAGCGAGATGAACTTGCTCTCCTGCTTCGTGCGGATGCCGAGCCGCAGCCGCAGGAAGGACGCCAGCTCCAACGGGTTCTGCCGCGCCTTGGCCGCGGCCTTCTCCATCGACTCCATCGTCGGCGAGTCGCCAGCCGCCAGGCCGGGGTTGGCCTTCAGCCAGGTCTCCGGCTTGAACGGGTCGTCGCCCTTGTCCGCCGCGAACACCACGCCGTAGAACGTCGGGTCGACCAGCGCGCCACGGGCCAGCTTCTCGCAGTACTCGCGGATCTCCGCATACGGCGTGAACGGCGAGCCCGCGTCCGCCGTCGTGGCGTACATGATGAGCGGCTGCTCGCGGGCACCCGTGCCCGTCTCCACCGCCTCGATTAGGTCCCTGCTCTTGTGCAGGTGCACCTCGTCCACGAACGCGGCGTGCGGAGACGTTCCGTGCATCGCCTCGCCGGCCGACGACATCACCGAGAAGTACGAGCCCGACCGAGGGTGAAGGATCTTGTCCTTCATCGGCTTCACGTGACCCTTGAGGTCCGGAGCGTGCGCCGCCAGCAGGCGGACCGGGTCGAAGCAGAGCCGCGCTTGATCCTTGCGGGTCGCCAGCGCGTACACCTGCGCCCCGGCCTCCCCGTCAGCGCACGTCAGGTAGATGCACTGCCCGCCGCCGATTGTGGTCTTCGCGTTCTTCCGGGGGATGTCCAGGTACTGGGTCTGGATGATCCGCGCCGTCCGGCCGTCCTCCGTCGGCCGCACCCACCCGTAGGTCGGCCCGATCAGGTACGCGATCTGCCACGAGCGGAGCGTGATCGGGCGCCCCGACCACTTCCCCTGCGTGTGCCGCAGACGAGCGAAGGCGTCGACCACCCGGTCCACGCGCGCAGGGTCGAAGAACGCGCCCTCGACCTCGCGCGGCTCCGGGGTCTTGTGCTGCGGCGGGCAGTTCGGCAGCTCGTACCCACGGTCCAGCAGGTACCAGGCCACCTCCGGCGAAATCTTCAGCCGGGCCAGCTCGCGCTTCCCGGGGACCTTGACCGCCATGGCCACCCCCTACGCGAAGGGGTTGACCTCCGTCTGCTCGTCCTTCGCCGGCATCCGCGCCCGGGCGGCGAAGCTCATGCCGAGCTGCTTGGCGTACTCCAGGAACAGCTGGGACTGCGACCGCATTTCGGCGCCGGCCGGGTTCTTCTTCGCCGTCCCGCCGTGCGCCGGGTCGTCCAGCACCACCTCGCCGGCCTGGAGCGCGTTGCCCGCCCGCCGGGCCGCGAGGAAGTGGCGGATCGCCAGCTCCACCGTCGGGCCATCAGCCCTGGTCAGGAGCCCGGCCCGGTCCAGCTCGGGGACGATCGCGTCCCACAGCGCCGCCATCTCCGGGTCGTCCGGGAAGCCCGGCGGCCGCGGGGGCGCTGAGGCGTCGACACGCTCAGCGACCGTGCCCGCAGCAGCGCCCGGATCGGGCACCGCCTGGAGGTGCTTGGGGATCTTGAGGGGACCACGTACACCCACCGTCATCACCTCCCTTACAGGCTGTCACAAAAGGGGATAACTGGCGTGGGAAAAGTTTTCAC
>JBAZOQ010000012.1:0-21666 GCA_041648595.1 Minisyncoccota bacterium
CGTCCCAGAGGGACTTCATCAATCACGCGGCGTCGCTCCATCAGACTTTCGTCCATTGTGGAAGATTCTCGACTGCAGCCACCCGTAGGTGTATGGTCCGTGTCTCAGTACCATCGGTGGGGGTCAGGCTCTCACCTCCCCTAGACGTCATAGCCTTGGTAGTCTATTACACTACCAACTAGCTGATATCGCATAGGCCTTTCCCAAAGCGAAAAATCTTTACCCTTCGACTTGCGTCTTGGGGACCATCGTGTATTAGTCCGTCTTTCAACGAATTATTCACGACTTTGGGGGAAGTTCCTATGTATTACTACCTCGTTCGCCACTAACCTCAAACGACCTTTGACTTGATATAATCGCATCTCGGGAAAAAAGAGGTCCGTTCGACTTGCATGCCTTATCCACGCCGCCAGCGTTCATCCTGAGCTAGGATCAAACTCTAACTAAAAGTTTACCCCCACACCTTTTAAAAAAAGGTGTACGGGTTTATAATTAGAACGAAACAAAACAAAAAACAGCACTTCATTACGCTAAGTGTCTTCAACACTATGTAAGGAAATTATTTTTGTTATTCGTTAGAGTTCAAACTTTGCTCTAAAAATTATTTATACTTACTCAAATTTATTATGAGACTTGCTCTTCAACCTAAGTTGAAGGTTCTCAATTTGCCCCGTAGATTAAACAGGGCTATTCAATTGTCAAAGACTACTGAAATAAAAACGCCATATCTAAAAAGATAGACGCCTAGGAAAGAGTATATACGAAGCAAAGCCTAGTGTCAAGCAAAAATTTAACTAAAAACACCCTTTTAAATAAAGGATGTTTTTGATAACCAATAATAACAAATTTAAGCTTAAAAGTTATGTTTTACTATTGTGTTATAGCTTTTAAGGCCACACGAGATGCAGGTCCAAATACTCCATCAATAGCAAGTTTGCCACTAGATTGAAATGCCTTAAGGGCAGCTAATGTAGCAGAACCAAAATAAGTTGTTTCCATACCTTTCTCTACTCCTTCAACTTTGAAACCTTTCTCATTTAACATTTTTTGAAGACATTTAACTTCTTCATTTTTCATTCCCTTTTTCAAAGTCAAAGTAAATTCTCCGCAAACTAATTTTTGTGAATTATTTGTATTTGCTTCTACTGTTTTTTTATCATTAGAATTATCTAAAGCATCTAAAACATTTGCAGATTGTGACCCAAGAGCAGAATTTAAAGAGACAGAATTTTTAGTAACTGTGCTTCCCACATTCACATTAAAATTAGTTGAAGCAGTTCCACCCTTACAATCTGAAACTGTAACTTTTACAGTGTATGTTCCTACATTTTTCCATATATGATTAGTATTAAATCCCCAAGTTTTACCATTTTCTATTGAGCAAGTACCTGACGTGCTACCACTATTATCATCATCTCCCCAATTTATATTCCAACCTAAATCATCATTATCCGCATCAGTAGCACTAAAATTAAAGTTGACCGATTGACCTACTGAAATAGGTGTAGGAATAGCTATTGGATTAAGTACTGGATTATGATTTGTAGATACTGTATTTCCCACATTCACACTAAACGAAGTATCAGCTGTTCCTCCTCTACAATCATACACTGTAACTTTTACAGTGTATGTTCCCACTGTACTCCAAGTATGTTGAATCGCATAATTCCAGCCAGCACCGGTCTGTCTACTAGGAATACTACAAGGAACTAGCACAACAGGAGTATTATCGCCCCAGTTCGTAGACCAACTTAAATCATCATTATCCGCATCAGTAGCACTAAAATTAAGGTTGACCGATTGACCTACTGAAATAGGTGTAGGAATAGCTATTGGATTAAGTACTGGATTATGATTTGTAGATACTGTGCTTCCAATATTCACACTCAAACTTGTTTTTGCACTTTGTCCACTAGTATTTTTTACAGTAAATGTCGGTTCATATACTCCTGCTTTTACATAACTATGATAAAAAGTTGCAGTCTGTTGAATATTATCATATCGAGGCATTGCTACTGGATATATATTTCCTTCATCTCCCCAAACTACAGAATATGAAAGATTCCCTCCACTTGAATCTGATGCAGTAACTGTCCAAGTACCTGTCTGATTTATATTTAATGTCTGAGGACCAGAAACACCAGAGATTACAGGAGTAGTTTCATCACACCTATGTCCTGTTTTCCTATTCCATATATCACCTGGTAAGCAACCATCATCTGTCAAAGAAGTGATAATAATTGGAACTAAAACACTCTTATCAAACTTTGATAGACCAGTCATATTACCATTATGAATTTCAATATAAGCTGAACCATTTGATAAACCAGTTAGGTCAATACTCCCTTCAAAACTTACTGGTCCTGAATTCATCCATTCACCTTTCGCAGTAATATAATTCGATTTTAAAACTTTTTTATTTAAATTAAGAATATTTACTTGTGCTTCTCCTTCAAAAAAATATGCACCCTTTATTATCCCAGAAAAAGAAACCATTCCATTCAATTTTGTATTTGGAGATATAGAGAAAGAAATTAAATCAGAATTTGAAACATCTCCCCCACAACTCAAAGCTTTTATTTTTGCTCTTGTAACTGGTCCTACATATCCCGTAGGACTGATATCACTATCTTTCTGAAAACTTTTTACTGCTTTTTGAGTAAGTAATCCAAAATATCCTGTAGGTTCAGAATTTAAATAATTTTTAGATTGCAAAAAATCTTGAAGAGTTGAAACTTCTCCATTTTTATTTATATCTCGATCTTTATATCTAAGATTGTTTTGTAATGCCACACAATCTGATGCTGTAGGATTAGGATCAATGTCCCCTACTTGAGCAAAAGAAAATGCTGGTGCTAAAAGAAAACCTAATAAAAACAAAGATAAAATATATTTTTTCATCCCATTAAAAATTATGCCACTCGTACATATAATTATGTTATATATAAAAATAGATAATTTATTATTTGATAATCTCACCCCATTTTGTAAATTTCTAACGGGACAAGTACTTTTACGCCAATTTATAATAAAGAACCCTATAATTTAACCTTATAATTACATATTAAAAAACACCATAAGTATACCCCCCCCCCTACTAAAATAGCAAAATAGTTATCCACAACTCTATTTTAAAACTCTTTTTAAAGTAACAGTCTTATTTTTACAATCTACTATTGCTTTATAGTCAAATTTTTTTAAGAAACTAATTCCTACGAGAGACATGCTTTTTGAAACTAAAACATTTACTACTCTTTTTTTACCTTCCATTTTTGAAAAAGCTAAAGCAATCGGAATCGTTATAATCTCCCCACTCGCCATTCCTGTTCTTGTAACACTAATCATTTCTAATCCAAGTTCTTCTGCAACTTTAGTTGTAACTTGAATATCTCCCGTAAACCCAGTATCTAATATAAAATATGGAGTTTATACCGCTTTTCCAGAAGACAACGTAATTTTAACAATTGGCACATTTTCATTAATAAATTTTCCTTTTATCATAAATAATCATCTAGCAAAAAACATTTGAGCTAATGTTTCAGCAGCTTCAAAACCAATTTTCACAACATAAAAAATTTTTTTGGAATATTTTTTTCTAGCAAGAACAACAGCATCTGCACTTGTTTCTGCAAAAAACACATCTTTTGAACCAATCTCAATCGCCAAAAACTTACCATTATATTTAGGCTCATATTTATCTTTAACTTGTTCATAAATTTTGGCACCCTCTTTAGCTATTTTTTCAATATCTACATTTTTAATTAAATCATCCATATGTATAGTATAGCAACACTTCTAAATTAATACAATAATTTTATTTACCCAATATGATAGCGGCTATATCTGGAAAGTGCTCTGTATAATCCCCAAATATTTGCTCTCCAAAAGCATCAACTTCAAATTTCTCCCAAGTTATTTTTTCTTTAAAACCGGCTCCTGAATATGAACCAAAACTCATCGGTGAAGAATGAATTTCAATAAATCCTGCCCAAGAACGTACTATCTTCTCTTGTATTTCTTCTGTTTCCTTCCAAAGAAAATCTTTTTTAATATGAGGAACTACGCAAATAGGAAAATCTGCAGCTATACCTCCACCCAATTGCAAAAATGCCAAACCTTTTTCTTTTGTATTATCCATATACCATTCTGCTAATCGATGCATATAGCTAAACGAATGCTGAATTATTTTCAGACTTATTGGTTTTTCCAATTTATATTTAGATAATATTGGATGATCACCATTATAAGATGCTTGAGTAAAAATGTTTCCCATCGTTGAATCTTCTACACCTGGAACAAAAACTGGGATTTTATTTAAATATGCTTGATAAAGCCAACACTCATCCGGGTTTGCAGTTGGATCAAAAGTTATAAGTTTTCTTTCAAAAAGTTGAAAGAAATATTCATGCCACAAAAGTGGCTTATTGTTTTCTTCAGCTTCACGCCATAATTTTTCTAATTCTGGCAAAACTACTCTCACTGATTCATCTTCTGGTAAAAATGTATCTGTGATTCTTCGAAGTCCAGCTCTAGCCAATTCCTTTTCTTCTCCTCTAGTCAACTCAACATAGTCTGGTATATAAGCATAGTGACTATTCGCAACAAGTCTGTATAAACTTTCCTCCAAATTAGCACCCGTCACAGAAATAGCTGCTATCTTTTGAGCTCTTATAAGTTCAGAAATCATAATACCCTGCTGAAAAGAAGAGCCAGCTCCCGACATAGTTAAAAATATTTTTCCTCCATCATCGGTATGTTTCTTGAGCCAAAGACCTGCGTTAACTGTCTTGCCTCCATTGCAATGTCTTTTGGTATCAACAAGCCAATTAGTAATAGGTGTTTTAGGATCAGGTTTATAATCCCTTTCTCCCATAAAAATTTTTGCTTGTAATTCTTTACTTAAGGTTGATATTTTTTGTTGTGACATAATTTGTATTATATAAAATTTCTAATAAAAAAGACAATACTTTATAAGTATTGTTGCTTTTTGAGTAAATTTATGGAATACTGGTATTTATGCAATTAGTAACTACAATATTACCTTATGCACAAATAATACTTTCCGTAATACTCGTGGCTGCAATACTATTACAACAGTCAAGTGCAGGATTAGGCGGCGCGCTTGGAGGAAGCGATGCTAATGCTTTTCACCATACACGTCGAGGTTTTGAAAGATTTCTTTTCTACTTATCTATTGTTTGTGGAATTCTTTTTACTTTATCTGCTCTTCTCGCTATAATAATAAAAAAGGTCTAAAGCAAATCTAAATAGTGTTTTGTATTAAATTTTAGTTTTATGGAAAATTTTTTCATTCGCATACTTAAATCATTGCCATCAAAAAAAGAATTAAAAAAAGCAATCTCTCATTTTTCAAAAAGAGAGTATTTTGTTTTTATAAGTTTTGTTCTTGTTCTTTGTATTAGTACATTATTTATACTTGAAAGTATAAATAAATCTTTCATGATAGAAATACCAATGCAGGGAGGAACAATTACAGAAGGTATAATAGGTACACCACGTTTTATAGACCCAGCTTTAGCATTTTCTGATGTAGATCAAGATTTAGTTTCACTTATTTATTCTGGATTAATGAGAAAAAATTCTGATGGTGCTCTAATATTAGATTTAGCTCAAAAATATGAAGTGTCGAAAGATAATCTAACTTATACTTTTACATTAAAAGATAATATATTTTTCCACGATAAAAAACCTGTCACTGTTGATGATTTAATCTTTACTATAAATAAAATTAAAGACCCAATTACAAAAAGTTCCAAAAAAAGAAATTGGGATGGTGTTACTACTAAAAAAATAGATGAGAAAACAATAAAATTTATATTAAAACAGCCATATGCCTCATTTTTGGAAAATACAACACTTGGTATAATGCCAGCTTATTTATGGAATGGCTCCCCAATAGAACTCAACGATGCCAATATAAACCCAATAGGTTCAGGTCCTTATAAAATTTCAAAAAATAACAAACAGTCATCTGGATTAATAACTTCTTATAACTTAACATCCTTCAAAGAATTTGCACTTGGTAAACCATATATCACAAATATAACATTACGTTTTTATTCAAATGAGGATGATTTAATATCAGCCCTTGAAAGAGGAGAAGTAGATCAAATAAGTTCTATTACTCCACAAAAAGCAGAAATATTAAGAGAAGAAAATTATAGAATAGAATCTTCTGTTCTTCCAAGAATATTTGGGCTTTTTTTCAATCAAAATCAAAATCAACTTTTTGTTAATAAAAACATAATAAGTGCTATAAATTTAGCTATAGATAAAAATAAAATTGTTAATGAGGTATTGAGTGGTTATGGTATTGTTATAGATAACCCAATACCATCTAATATTATTTCTTATCAAAAAATAGAAGAAAAAGATGGTATTTCTCAAGAAGAAAAAACAAAAAAAGCAGTCAGCATTTTAGAAAAAGACGGTTGGAAAAAGAATGAAAGTGGATTTTTAGAAAAAACTACTACTGAAAAGAAAAAGAAGACTACAATTAACTTAGAATTTTCTATATCAACAGGAAATGCACCAGAACTTGCAAAAACTGCTCTATTAATAAAACAAAATTTAGAGAATATTGGTATACGAGTCAATATAAAAACTTTTGAAATTGGAAATCTAAATGAAGGAGTTATTCGTCCACGCAAATATGATGCTTTATTATTTGGAGAAATTATAAATCATGAATCCGATTTATTTGCTTTCTGGCATTCATCTCAAAGAAAAGACCCAGGATTAAACGTAGCTATGTATACAAATGCAAAAGTAGATAAAATATTAGGAGACGTATCAACAACCATAAACGAAAAGGAAAAAATTAATAAATATGCACAATTTGAAAATGAAATAAAAAAAGATATGCCAGCCATCTTTCTATATAGCCCTAGTTTTATTTATCTTGTTTCAAAAGAATTAGATGGATTCTCTATGAAGAATATAATAACACCAGGAAATAGATTTTTGGGTTCATATTTATGGTATACTAAAGTAGACAATGTTTGGAAAATCTTTTCTAAATAACTATTATTAACAAAAACAATGAATCCCGTTAGAAATTTACAAAACGGGGAAAATTATAAAAATAACAAAAATAATCTATCTTTATATTTTAAAATAATGTACGGATAGTATAATTTCTAAACGGGATGAAAAAAACTAGACTGCCTTTCAGCGCCTTCAGTATTGAAGAAAAAAACCCTGTCCGACAATTTGTAGGTGGAGAAAATAAAACAACATTTAATCAAGCTACAAATAAAAATGTAGCTAATAATTTACGTAATAACACACATATAAATAATAAAAATCTAGAAAGAAAAAAACTAACCAAAAATTCTACTTACCAATATACTAAAAAAAGCTATGGGCAATCTAGAAATAAAAATAATTATAAAAATGCTAATGAAAATAAAATTCCACCATTAGAAGCGGGTGTAATTCGCATTATTCCTTTAGGTGGTGTTGAAGAAATAGGAAAAAACATGACCGCAATCGAAATAGATAATGATATCATCATAATCGATGCAGGTATGCATTTTTCAAATGAAGAAACACCAGGAATCGATTATGTCATTCCAAATACAACTTACTTAGAAGAAAGAAAAGAAAAAATACGTGGTTTATTTATAACTCATGGACATTTAGACCATATCGGTGGTGTACCACTTGTTCTTTCACGTATAGGTAATCCACCAGTATATTCTCGAAATATTTCTATACTACTAATGAAAAAACGCCAAGCAGAATTTCCACAATTAGAAGCTCTAAAAGAACATGTTGTAGAAAAAGATGGAACAGTAATATGTGGAAAAATAAAAGTTCATTTTTTTGGTGTGACTCATACTATTCCTGATTCAATGGGTATAATTATAGAAACTAATCATGGTTGGATAGTAACACCAGGAGATTATAAGCTAGACCAAATAAATGGTGTAGTATCAGAACAAGAAGAAAAAGAATATTCTATATTTAATAATGCAAAAGTCCTTCTTTTAATGACAGACTCCACAAATATTGAAAATGAAGGATTTTCTTTACCTGAAATAAAAGTACATCAAGGACTTGAAAATTTAATAAAAAAAATAAATGGAAGAATAATAATCGCAGCATTTTCTTCATCTATTACTCGTCTAACTCATGTTATTAAAGTCGCAGAAACTCTAGGGAAAAAGATAGCAATCGATGGACGCTCTATGAAAACAAACATAGACGTTGCTATAGAAGCTAACTTTTTTAAACCTAAAAAAGGAACAATAATACCGATAGAAGAAGCAAATAATTATCCTCCAAATAAAATGGTAGTTCTTATGACTGGAGCTCAAGGTGAAGAATTCTCAGCACTTTCTCGTGCAGCAAATAAATCTAATATGAAATTTTCAATTAAAAAAGGAGATACTATAATACTCTCCTCTTCTATCGTTCCAGGCAACGAAAGAGCCGTACAAAAAATAAAAGATAATCTATCAAGACAAGGAGTCAAAATCGTAAGTTATCGTACAGCAGGAGAAGATTTTGTGCATGCTACAGGACACGGCAATAAAGAAGATATTAGATGGCTACATAAAAAAACTCATCCTAAATTTTTTATACCAATTCATGGTAATCACTTTATGTTAGAATTACATAAAGAACTCGCTCTTGAGATGGGTATGCCAGAAGAAAATATTATTGTACCTGATAATGGTTCTATTATAGAGATCTCTGCTAATGGAGAAAAAATGATATTACGAAAAGAAAAAGCTCCATCAGCCCCAATGATGGTAGATGGGCTTGCTATTTCAGATGTACAAAATGTTGTTATACGAGACAGACAAATGTTGGCACAAGATGGTATGTTTGTGATAATAGCATTAATAGATCAAAAAACTGGAAAATTAAAAAAGTCTCCAGATTTAATTTCTCGTGGATTCGTATATTTGAAAGAAAACCAAGAACTTTTACGTCAAGTACGAATAATAATAAAAAAAGGAGTAGAAGATACTATATTAAAAATACCTAATAATTTAGGAAATTTATCTACTAACGACTCTCCTGACATTGATCAAATAAAAGCCAACCTGGGTGAAACAGTTTCAAAATTCCTATATCAAAAAACAGCAAAAAGGCCTTTAGTTATCCCTGTAGTATTAAGTACGTAAAAATCTACAAAAATAATGAAAATAAAACACGACAGAAAAATAATATATCTAGCAGGTTTTTTGTTTTCTATTCCATTAGCTCTTACTTCGTATATCAATTCAAGTTTTTTATCTACCTATATCAATGAATATTATGTAGGTATTGTTTATATAATCGCTTCAATTATCTCAATCTTTGGTCTACTAAAAATGCCAAAAATCCTAAATAACTTGGGTAATCGTTTTACTATTTTAATGTTTACCATACTTAGCTTTCTATCACTTCTGACATTAGCTTTCAGTCATAATGTATTTACTTCTATTTTTGGTATTATTGCCTATTTCATCTCAACTAATTTTATCGTTGCTTCGCTTGATATTTTTATTGAAGATTTTTCTAAAAATTCAAATATAGGCAAATTTCGTGGATTTTATTTAATGATTATAAATTTTGCATGGGTAATTGCTCAAACGATTTCTGGTTCAATTATTGCTAAGAGTTCTTTTCAAGGTATTTATTTATTCGGAGCAGGAATTATGCTTCTAACTTCGTTTATTTTTGTTTTCTTTCTACATGATTTTAAAGATCCAAAATACATAAAAGAACCAATTTTAAAAACTATAAAAACTTTTATAAAAAATAGTAGTTTATCAAAAATTTATTTAATAAATCTCATTTTAAAATTCTTTTTTGCTTGGATGGTTATTTATACCCCTATATATCTATATGAACATATTGGTTTTAATTGGGAACAAATTGGTTTTATTTTTACTATAATGTTGATACCATTTATATTATTAGATTTTCCACTAGGAAAACTTTCTGACAAAATAGGAGAGAGAAAAATACTATTACTTGGATTTTTTACTACTATTTTATTTACCTTTTTTATACCATTTATTAAAAATCCAGAAGTTTGGATTTGGGCAATAATTTTATTCGGTACTCGTATTGGTGGTGCAACAATTGAAGTAATGGCCGAAAGTTATTTCTTTAAAGAAATAACTGACAAAAATGCTGATGAAATTAGTTTCTTCAGAAATACCTATCCCCTTTCTTTTATTATTGCTCCACTCATAGCAATTCCAATTCTACTTTTAGTTCCTTCTTTCGAATACCTCTTTTTTGTTCTAAGTGTAATACTTTTAATCGGATTTTTCATCACTTTACGACTCAAAGATGTAAAATAAATTTTTGTTGATTTGCTTCTGGTGTGAAGCAAGTGATTCTTATATATTTTTTCTTTAAAAGGTTTAAGTCTTATAATTTTTATTGAAATACCCTTAATTTTTAAGTCTTTTTTTAACTCTTTCACATATGCTTTTTGATCATATCCCAAAGCAATAATATCAGGTAACTCTTTTAATATATGACGTAAATAGTTTTTTTTGCCAGCCATTATTACTTTATCTACAATATTACACTTTTTTACCAAATCTCGTCTTTCTATATCTTTAAATTTTGTTTTGTAACCTTTTATTCTAAATACATTATCATCTCTTGCTATTGAAACAATTAAAAATGAATTCTTAATGAAGTTTTTAGCTTGTTTAAAAAAATTAAGATGCCCCTCATGTAATCCATCAAAGGTTCCAAAAACCATTATTTTTATTCTGTTATCCACAGCCTTTTTTGACATAATATAAAGTAAGTATATACTAAGTATGTTCATTTGAAAATTTAAAAGAAGTGATTGGGGAAACTGGTTAAATTCCAGTACAGTGCCGCTACGGTAAGTCCTATACACTAATAAGTGTAAGGAACAAGTCCGATTACCAATCATTTCGTTTTTCCCGAGCAGGATATTCTTCCCTTTTAATGAAGACGTTCAAATTCTGCTCGAGCAGGATTTTTTTTGTTTTTAAGAGAGAAAAAATATGGGGAATTTTGAAACAACAATAGAAGATATAGAAATCGATGAAAAAATGGAGGAATTTTCTCCGGATACTTTTGAACATGTTCTCCAAACGCCAGAATACGAAAATAATGACGAAGAAAAAACTCTGATAGATGAAGAAAATAGAGAGAAATTTGTAGAAGATATTGAAATTAAAGAAATTCAACTTGAAAAAAACACAGATTTGCTTCAATTTATAGCAGATACGACTGGAGCATCCAAGGAAAGTTATACTCTTACACACACTGAAACTTGGAAAACTAATGGCAAAGAAGTATTTGATCCAAATGGAAAGTCAATCACTGAAATAGTAAAAAATGCGGAGCGGAACGGAGAAAATAATATACAAACACAAAGTCACCATGCTTTACTTGACCACATAAAAAACAACCCTGAAGAACCTTTTAGGTTTCTAGACTGGGTAGAAAAAACGGAAGAAGGGCAGAAGATTCATTCTGCCGCTGTGAGAATAAACACTGAAGGAAATTTTCTTGAAGTAGAGACATGGACACGTGAAGAAAAAAAAGAAGAAGAAAAACCAATTGATAAGATAGACGGAGCAAAAGAAGAGGAAGAAATTTTAAGCCTTGAAATAGAGATAGATAAACAAGAAACGGTATCAAAAGAAACAATAGCGGAAGAGTCTTTGCTGGCAGAAACGTTAGAGGCGGAGCTTGAAAATGAACAAGAAATTGAACAAATAATCGAAATTATTGAAAATGAATCAAGTAGCAATGTGGTTGAACTAGAAATAGATCTCACTGATATTGAAGAAGTAGCAGAAGAAGAGGTTAATACGCCCCTTAATATTGATATTCAAGAGGAACTTGTAAATATAGAGAATATTTATAATGCCTGGCAGATAGTGATTGAAAGTAAGGTAAATACAACAGAACAACTAGTTATTCCAGAAGAAGAAACCGTGAATATATTAGACAGTGTTCAAAAAACAGAACAGAATCAAGAAGAAAAAATGACTGAGAGCTTGGAGAAAATCGTTGATGAAAAAACAATATCCTATGTTGAACAACCAATAATTAAAACAGAAGAAAGAACAGAAAGAGTAATGACACTTGAGGATAAAATTCGTGAATTACTAGGATATAATGACGAACCAATATTTACCGAAATTACGCAAACAGAAACATTGCCAGTTCTGAATGAACAGGCGGAAAAAGTAGTTACTGTGGAAGAAATAAAAGACGTTGAAAATATATCCGAAAACGTAGAGGCACCTGCTATCGTTACTGAGACAACAATAGTTGATAGGTCCGAACAAACTACTAAACCAGAAATATTTGTTAATGAAATGGTTGTTGAAAATATTACTCAAGAAATAGACATTAAAAATGAAGTCGCTGGAACCATAACGGAAGAAAAAGATATTGAGGAAAAAACTATAGAAATAGAGAAAGGATTTGAGAAGGAGCCAGTAGAGCAAGTCATAGTTAATATAGACAAGATTGAAAATCAAAAAGACATAAATGAAACTAAGCAAGTATTTAATACGGAACATATTCAAAAACAGGGCAAAGAACAGCAAGTGGTAAACATAAGTGAAATCACAGAAAGAAATGGCATTTTGCAAGAAGCCAAAATGGAGGAAGAAATAGTTGAGAAAGTGCAAAGTTCTGATGTTGTAGTAAAAGCAGTAGATAGTAGACCACACGATACAAGTAAAACTGAAACTATTTTAAGTGAAGTCGTGGATGCAAAGCATGTTACCGAAAATAAGGGCGTTAAAAGTGAAAGTAATTTGGTACAAGAAGTCATAGTTAATAATACCGAGACACAAGTTATAGGAAAAGCAGAAACTGTTCTTGGTGTGGTTCGTAGTGATAAAAATGAAACTCAAAACGTTAGAGGTATCAATGTAGAGAATACTAAAGAGGAAAAAAATGAACAAAGTAAAGAAAGTATTGTTAACGTAATTAAAGGTGAAGAAAAGGTTGTAATAGAAACAAAAGTAAAAGATATAAATCCGACTATTGAGAAAGTTGATAATACGAGACTCAAAAATATAACTACAGAAAGAATAATAACTGAAAGAAAGATTCAAGACAAAGAAGAAAAACCCGAAAAAATTGTTTTAAATAATGATAAAGATATTAAAGTAGCTAGTACAAGGGAAAACAAGGTAGTCACGAAAGAAGCGACAATTGAGAAGGCACAATTTCCTAATATTAAAACAGAAAAGGAAGTTAGAAATAATGTCTTACCTTTCAAAACTACAGAAAATAAACCTAATTTAAGGAATGTTGAGGTTGAGGCAACCAAGCCTGTTGCAGAGAAAACTAATCCCAAAAAAGAAGTAAATAAAATATCAAACATAAACAAAGAAGAAATTGCGGTAAAAAATCAAGGAGAAAAAACACAAAAAAGCAACAGAGAGGCTATAGTATTGAATTTCAAAAGAGATAAAGTTGATCGCACTATAAGAAGTGATGCCCAGATATTTTCAGAAAAACCAAGAGAGGAAAAACGAACTACAGAGGAAAGCTTTAAAGCTAAACCTCTTGATGGTCATGATATTTTATTACAAATTCTCGGAATATCTCAAAATAGGGCGGAGTTAAGAAGTTTTAAACCATCAAATTCTCGATCAATTTCAAATACAAACCAAGAAGAACAAGAAACTAAATCAACGAAATCGATTTCAAGTATATACCAACAAAGGAATTTAAACGGAATAACATTAAAAATAGCAGCCTAAAATAAATGAAAACTTTCAAAAAAACCGAATATCACGACCTGCGAGAAGAAATTGCTTTAGGTAAATTCTCAAAATTTATGGGAAGAATCGATGAAATGGATCGACTAACTAGAATTGTGAATCGAAGCATTAATAACAATGTCATTGTAGTTGGTTTAAGTGGCACAGGTAAAACAAGTCTTATATATGGATGGGTTGAAAAGATGATTAAGCAAGATAGATATAAACAATTGGGCTTTGTTCAGTTGGGCAATGAACATTTATTTAGGTTTGATAGTGGTAGTGAAGAAGGAATTTATTTTAAAAATGTAATGAACGAATTACCTTCTTGCGTTTTATTTATCGATAACTTTGGCAGAAGCGTATATGGAAATCCAAGCCTGCTACAAAATATAGCTAGGTTATATTATGACGTTCTTAAAAATCCAGAAGTTAAGGTAATTCTTACGATGGAACCAAAAGAATATAACTTTATAGAACGTGAATATCCAGCGTTCATAAAAGTTTTTGAAACAGTTAGGTTAAAAAAGCAGAACAATTTTGAACAAATTCAAATATTGGAAAGTAAATTAGCACAACTCAATAAAGATCATAAAATTGTTGTTTCTTCAATCGTGATGCAAGATATTATTTCTTATGTAGAAAAATTCCCAAGTTTGGGGCAACTACCTCAAGCAGCCATTAGTCTTATGGATGAAGGAATTGTACTTACCAAATCTATGAATAAAAAGATGTTAACAGATGAGATAATCTCCAATATCATTTCGAGTAAAATAGGTATACCTAAAATGCAACTTAGTGGAAACGAAATAGAAATATTAAAGAATCTAAATCAAACATTAAACTCTAAAATCATTAATCAGACTAAGCCAGTTAATAAAATAATCCAAACATTACAAAGAGCAAAGTTGGGAGTAAGAAATCCGAGCAAGCCGTTGGGATCATTCTTAATATTGGGACCGTCTGGAGTTGGAAAGACTGAAACAGCTAAATTAATTTCTGAAATAATGTTCGGAAGACAGGAAAGCTTTATGAGATTTGATATGTCGGAGTTTGGGCAAGATCATACTGTACAGAGACTCATAGGAGCCCCAGCGGGATATAGTGGCTATGAGGCTGGTGGAGCTCTTACAAACGCATTACAGAAAGAACCGCACTGTTTAATATTATTAGATGAAATAGAGAAAGCTCATCCAAAGATTTTTGATATATTTTTACAAGTTCTAGATGATGGAAGATTAACATCAGGGCAAAACGAAACAGTGGATGCTTGCAATTCTATAATCATGGCAACTTCCAACATAGGAGTAAGTGTAATCTTGGAAGCATTTAATAAGGGAGAAGATATTATGGATACAAAGTTTATACAAGAAAAGATGATTCCTGAATTAGCAAAAATATTCAGGCTAGAATTTATAAATCGTTTTGATAGTATTCTAGTTTTTAATCCACTTACTCTGCCAAATCTAATAGATATAGCTAAACTTGAAATAAAGAAAGTTGAAAAGAGGTTAACTAAACACAATGTTTCTTTTGACATAAATGAAGAAGAACTTGAAGAGAAAATTAAACCATTACTTGATGAAAGATTCGGAGCACGCCCCGTGAAAAGATTTATTGAAGAAACGTGTGAATCTTTATTAGTGAATACATTATTAAATAAATAATAAAATTTTATGAATGATGATGAAAAACTAAAAAATACAGAAATCTCTTTCAGTGGTGGAGAAGAACAAAATGGCATAAGTAATTCTCTCTCACTTGAACAGGTTAATAGTATATTTCTACAAGAAAATGAAATGCTCTTGTCTATAGCTGATTATATAAGTCCAGAAACAAAAGATATTATTACAGATAAGATAAGCAAGGAGAATGAAATTCTCACTGGAATTGCTAATAAGGAATTCCGAATTCAAGAAAGAATCAATAATGAAACAAAACCCGTAATAGACGATAACTACTTTAATAAAAAGCCTTTAAACATTAATAATATATAAATTTATGAATAACATAACTATTGGAATAAATAAATATCACGGTAAGACGACCATTATTAAATATGCTGAAAAAGATAGATTGCGTCATATGTATATGGTCGGTAAAACGGGTGTGGGTAAATCAACTATCTATCAAAATATGTGCTTACAGGATATTGAAAATAAGAATGGTGTTTGCTTTATTGATCCACACGGAGAATCCATAGATTGGTTGCTTAAAAATATACCAAAAGACAGACTTGAGGATGTGATCTTGTTTGACCCAAGTGATATTAATTTTCCTTTCGGGCTTAATATACTTGAGACTCATTCTGAAATAGAAAAAGATTTCCTAGTTAATGAATGCATCCAAATATTCTATAAACTGTTTGACCCACAAAGGACGGGTATTATCGGTCCCCAGTTTGAACACTGGCTTAGAAATGCGGCTCTTACTATCATGGCGGGTCCAGACGGTGGAAGTCTTGTAGAAATACCAAAACTTTTTATTGATCATAATTTTGAGATGGAGAAGAGAAAATACTTAACAGATCCTCTAGTAATAGAATTCTGGACAAAACAAATGTCTAAAACATCAGATTTTCATAAAAGCGAAATGCTTAATTATTTTATGTCAAAATTTGGGCAATTTATGAACAATACTCTTATGCGTAATATAATAGGACAGCATAAAAGCAGTTTTGATTTTGAAAACTTAATGGATAACAAAAAGATATTACTTGTTAATCTTTCAAAAGGCAAAATTGGTGATATAAATGCTCACATGCTTGGATTGATAATCCTATCAAAGCTTCAAGCTGGAATATTAAAGAGAGCGCACAAAGAGTCCGGTGATCGCCAGCCATTTTATCTGTATGTAGACGAGTTTCAGAACTTCACAACAGATACATTTATCAGCATGCTCTCCGAATCACGAAAATATGGGTTAGGTGTACACATAACCAATCAATATTTAGCTCAACTACCAGAGAATATAAAAGATGCAGTTTTGGGAAATGTTGGTACGATTCTTTCTTTTGAAGTTGGCGCAGAAGATGCTGAAATATTAACAAAAGAGTTTATCCCATTTGAAGTTGAAGATTTTATCAACTTACCTAAATTTAATTTTTATATAAAGCTGATGATAGATGGTAAAACAAGTAATGCATTTTCTGGTATGGGTATTTCGCCAGAAACTTCAAAATTTCCACTTGCCACAAAAGACAAGATAGAAACATTTAATAAATTATATTACGGTTCTCCTAAGGTACTTGTAGAGAAAATAATAAACAAAAATTGGGCATAAAAAAATTATCTTTTTTGTTCTACAATTTTTCCAGCTTCTATTTCTATTTTTTCTGCACGTCTAAGATTTTTTAAAATAATGTTAGGTGCAATATCATAATGTTTTATTTTATCTAATTCTTCGTCTATACCCCAAAGATCACCTTCTTCTGTTTCCCAACCTTTCTCAAATATATTTAAATTAAGAGGCTTAGAATAACTTCGTAAAGTTTTTAAACCACTATCTAAAAAATATTCATGAAAATAAGACAATACAAGTTCACGTATATTTTTATAAATTGGTTCACGATATCGCAAAACAGCATGATTAGTCTTTGATAATGCACCCCAAAGACCATACTGTTTAAATGGAGCAATCACATGATCAAAATCTCCCTTTATTGTCTTTAAATGTAGTATATAAGGCTTAAAACCATGCAAAGAGAGCATATAAGCACCTAAAATAGCTCCCTCTATGCAATGTGCATTTTTGTTTCGTAGAACATTTAAAGGTGATTTTAAGGTTTGCTTACCATTCTTTTCAAAATTAAACTTTAATCCATTCAAAAAATCTTGCACTTTTGCTGGTGTATTTAATTTTTGCATTAAAACTTTTTCTTTTTCTGTGAAAGCTAACATATATTAATAATACCAAATTATAATCATAAACGTTAAATATATTAAACTACCTTTTAAGATATTCTTTTCTAATATGTTCTGGAAATTTTTCTATCGAATAACGAAGCATTGTACGAGGTATTTTGTGTAAATTAATATCTAAAAACTTACATAATTCTATATAGTTTTTCTTCCCTGCTTCACGCAACATCCATCCTGTAGCTTTATGAATAAGATCATGTTTATTGTCTAAATACATCTTAGCAATTTTAAAAGTCCATTTTATATCTCCCTTTTTTATAAATGCAAAAGTAGAAATAATAGCTATTCTTTGTTCCCATAAATTTTTCGAATGAACAAGTTTTAATAAAATATCCTTTTTATTCTTTTTTAATAAATAATCTCCAATAATATAATGTGCAGATAAATCTACTAAATCCCAATTATTTATATACTTAATATTTTTCAAATAAAAATCTACTATTTCTTTTTTTTCTTCTTCTGACCCTATTTTATATTTATATACTAGTACAAGAATAGCTATCAACCGAACTTCATGAATTTTATTTTTTAATAACAATGCTATTTCAACTTTTGAGATATCTTTATATTTTTGGGCTATTTTTCTAGAGATAGGCACAGTTAATCCTAAAAATATATCTCCTTCCCCGTATTGTCTTTTTCCTGTTTTAAAAAATCTTGAAAGTATTTTTGCTTTATTCTTATCTCTTTTAGACATTATCTCTTTTAAAACTTTATTAATCATCTTTACATTATATATGAAAAATCCCCAACTAAAAGTTGAGGATTTTTACTTTATTTCTTCTTTGCTTTTTTTGCCTTTTTGGCCTCTTTTTTATGTGTCATTCCTTTTGCCATAAAATATATTGTTAAACTAATAATATTACACTTCTCTTAATTAAACTTAATTTAAATACCAAGACCACCCAAAGTACTTGTATAATTACTTAAAAATGAAGGTATTACAAAAATTAATCCCACCATCGGTATAACGACAGCCAAAACTGTAATCCATATTATCATAAGAAAATATTTCCTTGTTTTTTCTACTGATTTATAAATCGCATCAATTTTAACTCCCTGTTCTTCTATTTTTTTATTTAACTCTTGATCCATATTTAAATTATATCATATCAATAAATAAAAGTTTAGTAGGACTATGGTGTCCATTAACAATACGAATTTTGTTTTTTGATATATTATAATAAATAGATAATAATTCTATTATACGATCATTAGCAAGGTTTCGTTCTGCTTTTTCTTTTACAGAAATTTCAAAATGATCATTATTTATTTTCTTTAATACTTCTTTTTTGGCAGAAGAAAAAACTTTAACTCTTATATACATCCCGTATAAAATTCTATAATTATTTTTTCTGAAAGAATTTTTTTATTATTCATAGTTTTATATTACCATATTAAAAAATTTTAGGTAAAAAAATAATAATTCCAACAATTGCTACAGTAAAGATAGACAATACTACTGCTGCAGCAGCGACATCTTTAGTATCACGAGCAAAAGGATGATATTCTGGAGATGTTAGATCTATATCTATCTCTATAGCTGTATTAAATACTTCTGATACAATAACGAAACCAATAGAAAAAACAAGCATTATCCATTCAAAATTAGAAACTTTCAAATAAAAACCTAAAAATACTACTATTATTACACTAAATACAAGTATGTATAAATGTCTTGAAGTTTTACAAAAAACATACATACCTCTAAATGCATTCAAAAATCTATCACTAATTTTAACTTTATGCCAAGCTTTTATTTCTTTTTTAGAATCCATAGTTTATCTAATACCCTTTACGAAAAATATCAATAACCATAAAAGTGCGTTTCGTACTTTTTTCCAATAAATTAAATAATATCGCTACCGTAAATAATAAAATCGCAAGGCTACTACTAAAGAATGATACAAATATAGCAATAAATGCAGCTCCTACTGGAAATAATATACGCATATTTGCATGTTCATTTTCTGATTTTGTAAATTCTGCATTTTCAATAGTTTTAGAATTAATGACATATTGACGCATTTTAAATATAGTTAACCCTATAAAGATAATATTCAAAGCAAAAAAGATTATAGCAGTTTTAGAATAAGCATAATTGCCGAGAAAGTGAGAAGAGAATGGTACTAAAGCAATAAAGAAAAAGAAAACAGCATTAATGTTGGAAAATTTAGTATCAATATTTTTTGCCAAGACTGATTCTATAAAATGATGAGACCTCCAATAAGTAAAAAGAAGGGAGAAACTCAAAAGATAACTCAAAAATATCGGTGAAAGATTAATTAAAGCATCTAAAAGAGTCTGCTCATTAACAACACCAATAAAATCAGGTATACGTATTTCAAATACCAAAATAGTCATAACTATAGCAAATATACTATCTGCTAATTGATCTAATCGTGCTTGTTTCATCCCGTTTAGAAATCATACCATCCGTACATATATTACATATATAAAGATAGAAAATAATCGTTACTTAATAATACTTTCCCGTTTTATAAATTTCTAACGGGATTCATATCCACATTATATACTATTAAATTGGTAATTCACAACTAGTTATCTCTGCTAGTTTTTCTAAACTTTGCACTCCAATATATTTCGTTCCGTCTATCCCTATCCAAGTTGGGTAACTTTCTACACCTTTTGCTACACATTCATTAGGATTTTCAGTACATTCTACATATGGTACATATTTAAAAGAATCTCCAAAAAGTTCTTTTTGCACTTTACAATGCGAACACCAAACAGCTCCATACATGGTTAAATTTTTTGATGCGATACATTGAACAAAAGTATCATATTTCGTTGAAACAACAACTGGACCTTTAGACCGGATCAATACTGTCGCAATCGTTCCTAAAACTAAAAGACCAATTATTAATATAAAAATATTTTTTTGATTCATCCGCCTAAATTTTATATCTAATCTACCTATCTTTTAAAGATTATATGATTGATATAAATAAATTAATTTGTAATATATCTTTTGTAAAAAATTTTGGTGGATTAATCCCATTACTCTTTGCAACAATCAACTAATTTACTCATAATATCATCATATGTCATTGGTTTCTCTTTTTCTAAACTTCCCTTCACATCAGATGTATTAATTATTTTTAACCTAAGTCCAAAAAATAAATTAAAAATCTTATATGCATAAGTAAACATTAGTTTTGCATCTTCTGTCTTACCATCTCCTTGCAATTTAGTACCAACTTCCATAAGTCGCATCGTTGTTCCTAATAAATGCTTTGATATACACCAACTCTCAGCTTCTGTCTTATCTATCATGCGAGCAAGAAGAACTTTTCTCATTTCTCGTACTTCATTTAACATGTCATAATATTCACCCTTGCCAGTCTTTGCTCCTGAAAAAAAGAAATGCTCTTCCAGACTTATTAAGTTCATAACAGCGACACTCAAATCTTCTTCAGTTGATAAATCAACTCCCCTATTTTCTTTTAGAGCAGATATCTTTTTTTGAAGTTCTTCAAAACTCATTAATTTTAAATCTTGTGACATAAATTTATTTAAAAGATTACTGAGATTTGTTTTTTAGAATGGTCTGGCCGGGGTTCGGGGCCCCGGGGATCCGAGGACCTTATAAAAAATAAATCTCAGTAATCTTTTTAACCTATATTATTTATAATAAAAATATAAAAATACCGAATGCTATCAATACAAGAAGTAGTATAACACGGGCCTTTTTTGTTTCCAATCTACGCAATTTATCTATCTTTTCTACCATAACACTATTCGTAGCAAAAAGAAGTATAAGAATAAGTGGTAATACAAAAACAATGTTATACATAATCAAATACCAAAAACCTTTCCAAAAAGCTGTGTAATCATGAAGTAATGTCAAAACAAAAAGATATGGCCCACCGGTACATGGGAATTCAAACATAGCCACAAGTGCCCCTAAAACAAAAAATGCTGGTATAGAACCTTTCTCTATTACTTTAGCAAGAGTAGCATGAGAACTTTCAGGT
>JBAZOQ010000013.1:0-16896 GCA_041648595.1 Minisyncoccota bacterium
TCGATCCCATTTTTTCTCCATATTTTTTTCTATCCAAATAGTATCATATATTAATTTAAAAGTCAAACAAAAAACCCACCTTACGGCGAGCTTTTTGCGGCACTTATGTTGTTTGTCTACGACTACGATTAATGTAAGTCAAAAAGTCTCTTGCCTTACACTCACAAAGTAAGTATATCATACTTGAAATAAAAAAGCAAGGACAACGGAAAAATCCTCTCTTGCGAGAGGATTTTTCATGTTTTGTTCTGTATCTATAAGCCGAATTCTGTTCAATTAAGTGATAGTTATTTATCTAGGCCCTAAATTACTCTAGAGCTCAAGCGATTCTTCCAGCCCCTCGTGAGGAGCTGGACACGATCTTGCACACACGTAAGTATTTTGCCGTTTCACTTCGACTTCGCTCAGTGCAAGCACCAAACGAAATCGACATCGTCACTGTTCGCAACTCTAGGAGCTTGTCCGCCAAAGGCGGATGAACTCCTGACGGGTATTACCCGCTACGCTTGTCCTAGCCGAAGCTAGAGCTATGTGTTCGGACTTTCCTCTTCGACCTAAGCCAAAGCAACTATCCAATACAGGACTATCCAAGATTATAAAACAAAAAATAGAAAAAGTAAACTAATTTTCCGGATGGCCATCAATTTTTTCTTTTTGAGCTTCTTCCGCTAAAATATCATCAATAGAACAAACTCCAGAAACACAAGCAAATTCTTTGGCCCCGACAGTATTATCTTCTTGTTCGTAATAAATAAGTTTAGAAAAATCAATATGTTTTATTTCCTTCATTCTCTTTTCATATTCTTCTTTAGAAATTTCTTCGTACGGTGCAAGTTGATAAACATGTTCGGAGCGAGGCAAGAAAGAAAGTCCACCAACAATATCCCAATTTTCATAAATAAAGTTTGCCACTTTAATCCATTCATCATTACCTACATAAATAGTTACCGAAGGATTGTGTTCAATATAATTTATTTTTAACCTTTTCCATTCATTTAATAAATCAATAGCGGAAACTTGATCTTTTGTAATAGCTCCTTCTGGCGCTTTCATTGGAAATTCAACTACAGCCACAGTAGAATTCGCAGTAGAATATCCAACTTCTGCTTTAAACGGAACGCCTTGATCTTTTATTAATTCATAAAGAGGATCATTGGTAGAAATACGAACACGTCTAATGTAATACTTGGCAAACCACGGATGCATACCGGAACCAACGTAAAGAAGCTGCCCAGAATTTCCGTGAGGTTTTATGGTTGTAATGCACGTAGAATGATTAATACCAAATTTTTTTGCATATTCTTTATTTACTTTTATAGCTTCCTCGCGAAGATTTGATAAAACTTCATCATTTCTAATTATTTTATTATCATAATATCCGGTAATAGAAACACCAAGTAAAGCTTCTTCTTCACAATTTTCTTTCCATTCTCTTGATAAATAACCAAACTTGGTTAATGTAGCTTGATATGTACCTAATATTGTAGAAAGTCTAACTTTTCTTTTTAGGTCTTCCACGCTGTCACGAGGACGAACTACAATTGAAGTGAGATTACAAAATTGTTTAGAACGAAGCGTAATTTCTCCACAAGGGTTTGATCCTGGTAAACCAACAATAACATTTTGATCATCAATAATTCCAGCTTTTTTCCAATTGTCGATTCGACGTTTTGGAAGCTGTGTCATAAGACCACCTCTATTGAATATTCCTCTCTCTCCTGTGCCTGATTTTATTAATTCTATCCATTCATTTAAAAATTCTGAAGCTGATGGCTTTTGACTATATACAGCTGAATTATTTGCCATCGAGCGCTGTCCATTATCAACCCAAAATTGTCCTTGTTTTGATTTACGCATTGATTCATCATCAATATCTGAAAGTGAAATCAAAGCACTACGACGAACTCCACCAGCGACTACAATCAAACCAATTTGGCAAATTATGTCATGAAGATCTAAATTGGTAAGACGTTTTGCTTGTCTTGCTAATATTTTCTTTTTTGTAAAATTAATAAGATCAATAAGTGGTTGAGGCCCTGAAGCACGACCACCAGCTACCTTTAAACGAGAACCCGATGGACGAACTTTAGAAAAATCAAAATCTATATCATAACCATCAGCCCAAGTTCTGCAACCTAATACATATGCATCAGCCCAACCTTCTTTATCATCTTCTACAAAATGAGTGGCAAGTTTTTTTCCTGTTTGTCTTCTAATCTGTGGAAATTTTTGTACAGTTTCTGATTCTACAGAAAATCCTAATCCAGCACCACACATTAATATGTACATTATCTCTCCTAAGTCTTGCCAAGCAGAAGGTGCTACATAAGAACAATTGTAGGCCCAAACATTTGTCTTTTCACAAGCTTGTCCAGAAGACCAAAGTAATCTCATCGACGGACAAATTTCTTGTTTTAAAATTCCTTCTCTCACATCAGAAAAATCTTTTGAAGATAATTTATCTCCAAGATTTTTTTTCATGTAAGCCATAAAACGATCAGTGGTTTCTATCCATGTCTCACGTCTGCCCAAACCATCTTGCCATTTAGAATATGTTCTATAAAAAATAAATTCTTCATAAGAACTTACAAAGTAAGAACTAGACTCATCAAAAACTTTTTTACTTTCAGGTGGTACGGTACCAACTTCACGTCGCAATTCAGCTCTCTTTGACCTATATAAAATATAAGATTTTGCGGTAGAATGATACCCCAAATCCATAAGTTGAGCTTCTACTAAATCCTGCACCATTTCTACTGTTGGAATAAACTTTTTTCCTGCCCCGTAGGAAGTACTCTTTCCTTCGGGGTCGATACTTTTTTCTTTTAAAAAAATCAATTTATGGAAAACTTTTTCTGATACATCCCTTGCTTCCTTTTTTTCTCCTTCTTTAGTTATCATGAATGCCTTATATACAGCATCAGCAATTTTATTTATATTAAAAAGAATTATTTCTCCTTCACGGTTTCTGACATTCTTAATCTTATTCAATTCTTTCTTGCCTAAAATAAAATCTTTTTCCATGGAGTGATTATACTTCTTAAAAATAATTTATGCTAGAAAAAACTAGTGGAAAAACAAGAAAAAACGATAAAGAAAACAGTTTAAAATAACTGTAAATAGCTACTCTTTAAAAAGCTGAAATAGCAAGCCCTAAGAGGATAAAAATTCTATCTTATCTCCTTCCTTCAAATTATTTTTTTCAGAAAATAGACTAAAAACCTCTAAAACATACTTTGCTTCTTTGGTGGGGATAAAGGTCTCGGGACCTGCCTTGCCGGCAGGCAGGTATGACTCAGGTGTAGCATTTTTTTTAATATAAACTACTTTTAAATCACTAGAGATCCAAATAATATCTATAGGAAAATTCATATCCTTCATCCAAAAAGAGTATTTATCTACATGGTCAAAAACAAAAAGCATTCCCTCGTCTTCATTTAATTTATCTCTTCCTGAAAGCCCTTGTTCTCGCTCTTCTGGAGTCAAAGCCAATTCAACTTTTAAAATTTTTCCTGCAATTTTTATATATTTAATATTGTTTATATTTATACTATTTTTTTGAGTATCAAAAGTATCCACTTGGACATCGGATGTCCACTTGGACATCGGATGTCCAAGTGAATTATTAAAAAGAAACACAAAAACAACCACCAACATAATAATAATGATTTTTTTATAATTATTTTTAAAAAAATTATTTATATTCTCCATTCCATCCAAAAAGTTTTCCAATTTCTTCAGGTGTTTGTCTCTTTCTAGAAAGTTTCACTTCTCCATTTTGACAAATCACCATCGCTGGCTTTGAAAGCAAACAGTGATTATTCTCGAAGGTATCTTGGTAAGAACCAGTATCAAAAACTACTAAATATAAATCAGGAACGTCTTCCGTAAACTTTGGCAATAAAACATAATTTCCGGAAGCAGTATAACGATCGTCAGAATCACAAGTAGATCCGGCAAACCAAACTTTTTGTAACCGACGAGTATTTAAATGATTAGCTGTCGTAAAGTGCCATTTATGATGAACTGGAGACCAAGTATCAGTTAAATGAGAAATAAAAGATCCATCAATAAAATACCACTTAGTATCAGGTTTTTTAAAAATATTTTTCTCAGCCAAAATCTTAAAGATTGTAATTTGAGAAGGAGCAGTAAAATAACTACCCCACTCGCAAACTAAATTCGGATGCCGAATCCCTAATTTATCACTTTCTCTCTTTGCAGTTTTAATCATTTGATGAACCAGATTTTTGGTGGAAAATAATTTTTTTCTTTTTTCGTAAGGTACAGCCATTCCACCACCGAAGTTTATGGTATCCAAACTTGGGTTATGCTCTTTTAATCTAGCATAAAGCGCAATGGCACGTTTTAAGGGTTTTATAAATCCTTCAATTTTTTCATTTTGTGTGGAAATATGATAATGCAACATAGAGAGATTCCTAATTTTACTGATTTTAACCAATTCTTCTTCAGCAAAACCGAAATGGTTATATTTTTTATCCCAATGAGCATCAACCTTAAGATCAAGATTCACCCTCACACCAACCTCTCCTTTAAATTTTTTAAACCTATTCAATTCTTCCCCATTCTCTATGATGGGTATAATTATCAAGCCTTTTTCCCGAAGTTCTTCAATTAAGCCAATATATTGTTCTGTTTTAGGCCCATTACAAGTAACCCTAATTTTATGATTAAATTTATCTTGCTCTAACATTCTTTTTACTAAAAAAAGTTCATTAGCCGAAGAAACCTCAATATGAGCTCCTTCCGCAATCGCTGTTAAAACAAAGTCGCGATTCTGGTTGGACTTCATGACATAATGAAAATAAAATTTCCCCCTATAGTTCAAAATCTTAATGTAAGCATTAAAAAGCTCTATCAAATCACGAACCCTATTCTCCAGTATAAACGGGAAAAATACCCGAGTTACAGTGCCGTATTTCTTGACTATGTCCATGATGTTATATTGATAATGTCCTTCTTTAACTACCAAATCACCATTCGAGCTCACATCAAAATACTGCGTATTAAATTCCTCCATGCCAAGCTTCCAAAATTTCTTCCAATTCTTCCCTTGTTTTTTTGTTTTCTTTGTTTTAATTTTTGACATTTAATTAATTGATAGTATAACAACTTGTGAAAAAAATGCAAAGCACTTTTAGTTTTTCTGATAATTATTCAAAAATTCTTTTTTAAACTCATCCCGATTAGAAATCACGAAAAAGTATTTTCTACTTCTAACGGGATTTATAGTTTTGCAAAAACTCTTTTTTATATTCATAGAAGGTGTCGTTAATAATAGACTCTCGAATGTTGTCTACAAGATGTGTAATAAAATATAAATTATGGATAGATGCTAAAGTACCAGCCAGCATTTCTTTTCCATGAAAAAGATGTGCAATATAACTTTTTGTATAGTTCTTACAGGTATAGCACTCACAATCTTTTTCAATTGGTAAAAAATCATTTCTAAATTTTGTATTAGTAATTATTATTTTTCCAAATTTTGTATAAATTGTTCCATTTCTTCCAAGTCGTGTCGGTAAAACACAATCAAAAAGATCTACTCCATTTTCTATTCCCATAAAAAAATCTTCTGGCTCCCCTATTCCTAAAAGATGACGAGGTTTTTCTTCAGGCAGTATTTCATTTACCCATTTCACAGCAGAAGACATATCTTCTTTGGCAAATGACCCACCAATACCAAAACCATCAAAATATTTTCCATCCACATTTATTTCTGCAATAATTTTTGCAGATTGTTTTCGTAAAGATTTTTCCCGTCCGCCTTGCACGATGCCGAAAAGCGCAGGTTTAAAATTCCCCTCTTGAGGGGTGGCTCGCTTGCGAGACGGGGTGGAAAATTCATCCACCTCCCCCTTCGGGTACTCCTCAAGAGGAGAATCAAGCAATTTCTGATGCTCTTTCAAACTCCTCTCCGCCCAACGATGTGTGCGTTCTAATGCTTCTTCTTGATATTTCAAATCTTCCACCGGACTCGTACATTCATCAAAAGCAAAAATTATATCTGCCCCAAGATTATGTTGAATTTGAATTGATTTTTCCGGAGTTATGTAATAGATACTGCCATCTAAATGAGATTTGAAAGAGACTCCATCTTGTCCAATTTTTGCTAATCTGGGCGCATCACTATCATCAAATCTTTCTGGAATTAATAAAGACGAATCGGTAATTTTTGCAATTTTTGATATGTCTTTGCCATATGCCACCCCCAAAGAAAAAACTTGAAAACCTCCCGAATCTGTCATAGTCGGACCAGACCAATTCATAAATTTACCAATTCCTCCTGCATCACGCACTATCTCATCCCCCGGTTGCAAATATAAATGATAAGTATTACCGAGCACCACTTGCACTCCAGCATCTTTCACTTGTTCTGGATTCAAAGATTTTACCGTCGCTTTCGTCCCCACCGCCACAAAAGCCGGAGTTTTAATTTCCCCGTGCGGGGTCGTAAGTACTCCTACTCTCCCTAAACTATTTTTTAATTTTTTTTCAATTTTAAATTGCATTTTATGTGTTTTTTACACCTGTGGATAACTCTTGATTTTTGTCTGATATTTTGCTAACATAGTATATACCTGCCCGAGGTTAATTCGGGAATACTATCCACAAAAACCTGACCTAGTCAGGTTTTTGTTTTGTTATTTTTACTATATTTTTCTTTATATTTTGTGCATTAATAACTAAATCCGCTGATTTTCTTAATTTAGAAGTAATATAACCAGCTTTTATTATAATAATTTTCTTTCCTTTTTTTCTCAAAAAATTATTTAAATATACAAAATCTGCATCCCCTGAAAAAATACAAAAAGTATCATAATGTTCAAGCATTTTAATTGCATCAACTGAAATTTCTACATCAAAATTACATTTTCTAATTTCTATATAATTTTTATTATTCTCATCTACACAAATACGTTTTGAATTTATTGCTTCGTCTAATTTAAAATAATGTTTTATCTTTTGTAAATCTTTAGTTATTACATCCCGTTTTCCAAAAATTATTCTAATAACATCAGTAAAAGAAAGAGATTTTATATTTTTTGGATCTTCGCCATAATACATCCTAGCCCTTTCACTAAAAATATCCGCAAATAGTTTTAATTTTCCAAGATCTATTGAGAGTTTTTCATTTTCGGAAAGTAATTTATTATTCCAATCTTGATTATCATTTTCAAACCACTTATTTACATTAGAAAAATCAATAAAAGAAAAAACTCGCCCAAAATCTTCAGTTATTTCTAATTCTCCTTTTGTAAATTGTTTTTTAAAATTTTCTAAATCCATAAAATTATTTTCTATTTTGTTTATCTTGATATTCTAACAACTTTTCAGTTGGTGATAAGCCATTAAGAGATTTATGTGGAAAATAATTCCAGGCATCACTTACAAGGTCTAAAATATTTTGCAATTCTGAAATATCTCCTCCACGGTCAAATATTACAACAATTTTCTGATAATCATCACTATCTTCCTCGTTATAAATAATATCCTTTATGTGTTCCAAACTAAAATCACTTTCAGTTTCTTGAAGCATTTCAACAAGCTCCTGTTCAATTTCTTTCCGTCGTTCTAAAATTTGTTCTTTTGATTCTATTTTCATAAAATTATTTTACAAACTGCTTATATGTTTTTTCTTTTACTTCTCCTTTATTATTAACTAAAAATATCCTCAACTTTAAAAAATTCCAACCATATTCCATTTTCTTAGCTTTCTTTTTGAATACATTTTCCCAGCTTAATGGAATTCCAATAGCATAAATTCTTCCTTTCTTTTTATCGTTTCCTTGTATTTCCATCCTTGCCATAACTTGTCCTATAGATGTCCAAAAAGCATTGTGAATTTTTTGGGTATTATTTTTTGAATTACTGTCACCCTTACATTCTATAAGTAAGTTTTTTCTCCATTTACTATGAAAAGCTCTAATATCCCAATCGTGCTGTCCAACACCTCTTGTTGTATTGGTTTCAGACCAACCCTTTTTTGCAAGATATCTTCTTAAATTTTTTTCAACCTGTGTTTCTTTTATCATAAATTATTTAAACTCTACAATTCAACCTCTACAAATTTCAATCCTTGGATATTTACAGGGCTTGTAAGTATTGCTTTTTGATATGCATCTCGTGGATCTGAAACTATTGTTTGAACTATGCCAACGACATAGGGAGTTATCCCAGGTAAAACTACTTTTACTCCTTTTTCTAAAACAAAATCTCGAGGCAAAATCATATCAAAATTTCCACCGCCACGTCCAATTACTTGCATAAAAGTATCCCCGCCTGCATCAGCTATGCTAAAAGCATTGCGGGCAAGTCCATTTTGATTTTTATTTGGACTTGGTAAAATTAAAGATTCTATAGTATTGTTAGAAACAATCACTTCAGTTTTTTCTCCACCATTTGAAAATAAAATAACTTTTGAAGAATTAGCAAAAACTTCGGCAATTCGTCCTATAGGAATATTACCTAATGCAAAAACTCTCTGACCCAATAAAATACCATCTTTTTCTCCGACATCAATAATCAAAGTATCATATGGTGATTGATTTGGTTTAGCCAAAATACTAGATAAAACCATATTAGTTTTTTCAAGCTTCCGTCCCAAAATTTCTTTAATCTTTAAATTTTCATCTAAAACAGAATTATAATTTAATATTCTAGCTTCTTGTTCATTTATTTTTTCTTTCAAAATATTATTTTCTTTTAAAAGAAAATTTTTAGAATAAAAATAAGAACCAGTATTTAATAGTTTTTCACCTATATTATTTCCTAAAATCAAAACAGGACGAAAAATAAAACTTGAAATATAAGAAAGTCCATTAAAGATACTAGCTCTAAAATAAATAAAGATAAATAAAAATATGACAAAAAAAATAATTTTTAAATATTTATTTTTTCTTATTTTTTTATCTAGGAGGTAACTCATCTTGATTCCCAATTAAAACATCATTATAAGCTGTAATATCATCTAAAATAATACCCGTTCCACGAGCAACAGCAGAAAGTGGATCATCAACGACATAAACAGGAATTCTTAAAACATTTTGTAATAATTCTGCAAGTCCTCCCAATAATGCCCCACCACCAGACAAAGTTATCCCTTTATGCATTATGTCAGATAAAATTTCTGGAGGTGTTGTTTCTAATACATCTTTTACCCCTTCTATGAGTTCTTTTATTGATTGAGAAAATGCTTCACGAATATCAGAATCTGTTACTACAACTTCACGAGGTAATCCTGTTAATAAATCTCTGCCACGAACCTCTGTTTCCATATATTCTCCGGGGATGACAGATCCAATAACTATTTTTACCATTTCAGCTGTAGTCTCACCTATCAAAATCTTAAATTCGTCTCGCATGTATGTGATAATATCATTGTTAAATCTATCACCCGCAACTTTTAAATTTTTTGATTTAACAATTCCTCCTAAAGAAATAACAGCTATATCTGTAGTTCCACCTCCAATATCTATAATCATAGAACCAACAGGATCTTTAATCGGAAGTCTTATTCCTATAGCTGCTGCCATTGGTTCTTCTACTAAAAATACTTCACGCGCACCTGCGGAACGAGCTGCATCATAGACAGCACGTGTTTCAACATTTGTTATACCAGAAGGAACTCCTACTATAACTCTAGGCCTAGCAAATTTCTTTGAAATTTTATCTGCTTTATTTATTAAATAAGAAAGCATTTCTTCAGTAACTTCAAAATCTGAAATCACACCATCTACAAGAGGACGAACTGCTTTAATGTGACCAGGTGTTCTTCCCAACATCTCTTTAGCTTTTTCTCCAACAGCCAAAATTTGATTAGTTTTAACATTCACAGCTACAACTGAAGGTTCATTAATTACAATGCCATGACCTTTCAAATATACTAATGTATTTGATGTACCTAGGTCTATACCAATGTCATTTGAAATTAATTTGTAAATTTTATCAAACATAATAATACAACACAGGCTCTAGGCTCTAGGCTCTAGCTTAAAAATTTTTAAAAGTTCTTCTAAAGAAATAATTTTTCCTTTTTCTTCATTTCTCTTTTTTATTTCTATCCCTTGCTCTTTCATACTTCTAGAAGAAATAACTAAACGATACGGCATACCTAAAAGATCAGCATCAGCAAATTTTTCTCCAGGAGATAAATCATCTCTATCATCAAAAAGTACTTCTATGTTTTCTTTTATTAAAGTATCATAAACAAGATTTGCTTCTTTTTTTACATCTTCATTGTCACCCAAAGAAAGTAAATGAACCTTAAACGGAGCAATACTTTCAGGCCATATTATACCCTTATCGTCTGCTAGAGCCTCTACAACAGTACCCATGAGTCTTGCTGGTCCAATACCATAAGAACCCATAAAGACAGGCTTAAATTCACCTGTTTCCGTCTGATATTTTAAATCAAGTGCGTCTGAAAAACGAGTGCCAAGTGTAAATATATTACCAACTTCCACTGCTCTATTTTCAACTAAGCTTTCTTTTAATAAACCAAGACTTTCAATTACTTCATCATTATAAACTTCTTTATTTATAGCAATACCTTTAGACCCATCAATATAAATAGTATCTTCTCCTGTAGAAGAAATCGTCTGAAATTCATGAGAAAATTTTGAAAAAGACCCACCTGAAGCAAAAGTTAAATAAGTTAAATGTCCTATTCCTACTCTTTTAAAAATATTTTGATATGCAGTTTTTGCTTTTTCGTAAAATTCATTATGCTCAGTCTCATCTTTGCAAAAAGAATAAAGATCTTTCATTATAAATTCTCGAGTACGCATTATTCCACTTTTTGCTCGTGTTTCATTGCGAAATTTTGTTTGAAATTGATAAACAAAACATGGTAAATCACGATAAGAACTAATATAATTTTTCATTATATTAGTTAATGGTTCTTCATGTGTAAAACTTAATCCCAGCTCTGTGTCATTTTTTAATTTTGTTTTAAACCAAATATCTACTTTTTCATCTTCCCAACGATCTGTTTTTTTCCAAAGTTCAGGATTTTGAAGAGCTGTCATCGTAATTTCCTGCCCACCAATAGCATTCATTTCTTCACGAATAATATTCTCTATATTTTTCAAAACACGCAGACCAAGAGGTAAATAAGAATACACTCCAGCCATTTCCTTATTAATAAAACCCCCTCGAATAAGAAGCTCAGCATTCTTTGACACTTCATCTGTTGGAGCCTCTTTCTTGGTTTTGGTAAAAAGTTTAGATTGTCTCATTTATTCATCTTACCCGAAAAAAGTCTTTTTGGCAAAATTTTATATTATTTGCAAAATTGTCTTTCTTCTGCTAGAATAAGCCTTATGCAAACTACGAACTTGAAGTCACAAGAAAAAGAAAATAGAAATGTGGGTCTACCCACAAGTATAGAAAAAATGTTTGAAGCAGGTGCACATTACGGCTATAGTAAAAGTAGACGTCATCCAAGTGTTTCCTCATATATCTATGCCACAAAAAATAATGGTGATATTATAGATCTTGAAAAAACAACAATTCAACTTGAACAAGCAACAGAATTTATAAAAAATCTAGGTGCTCAAAACAAAATTGTTCTTTTTGTTGGTACTAAACCTGAAGCTAGAGATGTAATAAAAAATGCTGCCCTTTCTTTAAATATGCCTTATGTTGATGTTCGTTGGATAGGAGGTACACTTTCTAATTTTACAGAAATAAAAAAGAGGATTGCTGAACTTGAAAAATATAATAAAGAGAGTGTGGATGGTGGACTCGATAAATATACAAAAAAAGAACGAGTCGTTATGGCTAAAAAAATGGAAAAACTTTCAAAATATTATAGTGGTTTAATTGGTTTAAAAAAAACTCCTGATGCTTTATTTATCATTGACTCAAAAGCAGAACACATAGCAGCGACAGAAGCTCGCAAATCAAATGTAACTGTAATAGCATTAGTAAATTCTGATTCAAACATAAAAGGTATTGATTATCCTATTGTGGGTAATGATTCTGGAATACCATCCATTAAACTTTTTACCTCTTCAATTACTAATGCCTATAATAGTGGCCTAATGTCTCTCCCAACAAAAGAGAAATAAATTAATCCGCCAAAATTTTTCACAAAACTAGGCAAAACATTAAAATTAAAAAATTTAGGTGGATAAATATGTCTATAAAAATAACAACTGAACTAATAAAAGAACTAAGGGATGCGACAGGTATCTCTGTAATGCAATGCAAAAATGCATTAGAAGAAGCTGAGGGCGATATGGGAAAAGCTTTAGCTATCTTAAAAAAAACAAGTTCCGATATTGCATTAAAAAAAGCAGGCCGTGATGCTAAAGACGGAAGAGTTTGTATAAAAACTGATGGTAAAAAATCTGTGTTAGTTGCCCTTCATTGTGAAACTGACTTTGTTTCTAAAAATGAAGATTTTGTAAATTTACTTTCTAAATTAGGAGACTTGGCCTTAAAAGATGGTATAGAAAAAATGAAGAAAGAAGCAAATGACATGATTAACCCTATCATTCAAAAAACTGGAGAAAAAATAGAATTAGGAGAGATATATGAAGTAAAAGGAAATGTTTTGGGAAATTATGTACACAATAACAAAATTGGGGTGATTGTTTCTTTAGAAGGTGGAAATGAAGAACTAGCTAAAGATATTGCTATGCACATCACCGCCATGAAACCAGAATATCTTTCCAGAGATGAAATAACTGAAAATGTTAAAAAAACAATGAATGAAATTTTCCAAAAGGAAATCGCTGATATAAAAAAATCAGAAGATATCAAGAAAAAAATGTTAGAAGGCAAAATAAATACTTATTTCAAAGAGAAAACCTTACTGGATCAGGCATTTATAAAAAACGGAGATGAGACAATTGGCCAACTTCTTGAAAAAAATAAAGCAAAAATAAAAGAAGTGAAACGTTGTTCAATATAAAATATTATGTATTTACCTTTAATTTTTTTCTTTTTATCCCTCGCTGGTATCATCATAATGATATGGCGTGAGCTTATACTTGTTAAAAATGGTCAAGTAGCAACAGTACAACATTCACATCCTTTCGTTCCAGATTTACAAAAAATAAAACATGTAACTTTCAAAGGTACAAAAAAAATCAGCTATGCAGTGATTTTTGTAACACTAAGATTCTTTATCAAATCTTCAAATTTTATAAAAACAAAAAGTATTATTCTTATAAAAGAATTAAAAAATAAATTTAAAAAAAGTGACAGCAATTCTTCAAACGATACAGTAGAAAAAAAAGAAGTTTCCAAATATTTAAAAACAATTTCAGAATACCGACAAAAAATTAAGCAAATGAAACATAGAATTAAAGAAGAAGAAGGAATAGAATAAGTGTGTTAGAATAGAAAAGTTGTTTTAGTAAAAAGTAAATATTGCCGGCATAGCTCAGTTGGTAGAGCACTTCTTTTGTAAAGAAGACGTCCGGGGTTCGATCCCTCGTGCCGGCTCCATCATCAAACCCAAATCATTTTTGGCGAATTTTTGGCGGGCGGAGCGAAGCTCCGCCCAAGGATTTAAAGGATTTCCAGATGCTTTTCGTTTTTGGAGGGTGAGGTTCGAGCCGAAGATTTTTTGGAGGGAAATTTTTTTGGAGGGGAGGTCGTTCGTTTTGGCGATTTCGTCTAGTATTAAAGCATCTTTTATCCATTCTCTCGTCGGTTCAATCCACGCAGATGGCTTTCGCAAAAGCCGTCCGATTTTCTCCTCGATAGACTTTTTGTCGGACATAAATATATGGCGTCTTTTTAAATAATCTTCTCGTTCAATATCTTGTGCGACATATACATCTGTAAGTCTGGCGAGATTTTTTGAAATGTTTTGTTCTTCTTCTTTTAATTCCAACACTATTTCATTTGCAGTGTGTTTATTCATCTCTTCTTCTATATCTAACATTTCAAAAAACTTTGTTGCCAATTCTTTTGGCATAATATATTCGCTTAATGTTGCCGAAAGTTGTCGCTCTAATTCTTCTCCTCTAATGCACGGCTCGGAACATTTTTGTGTTTTAGATTTCTTTGAGCAGTGATAATAAGTATAAAAATGTTTTGTGCCGTTCTTTTGCGTTTTTATACGATTCTCGCCAGTAATACTCATACCACAAGAACCACATTTAAGTATTCCACAAAATGGTCGTGGGTCAGTTTTAATATCAAGTCTTTGTGATTTGCCTCGCAAAACAGCGTTCGCTTTATCAAAAAGTTCTTTTGAAATGATTGGCTCATGTTTGCCTTCATATATTTCGCCTGCGTGGCGAAAGTGTCCGTAATAAATTGGATTTGTAAGAATTGCTGATATTCGTGAAATGTTGCATCGATTATTTTTTCTTGATTTGATGCCAGATTTTTCCATAAACTCGGCAAGATATTTAAGATTAACTTTACCTGTGGCGTAAAGTTCAAATAATTTCTTTACAATTTTTGCATTTTTATTATGAAGAGCAATTTTTTTAATACTTGGATTGTTTATATACCCTATTGGAGCAAAGCCCGGAAAATCTCCATTTCGTGCTTTTTGTCGCAAACCTCGAGCAGTGTTTTCACTTAGTTGGCGAACATATTCATTTGCCATTCCTAACTCCACAGACATCATTAATACATTGTCATTTGGATAATGACTTTGTCCGTGTGTTTGGATATGCTGGACTATGTTTTGCTGGAGCATCCATTGGATTTTTCCACTATCTACAGGGTTGCGAGATAAGCGGTCAATTTTCCAGCAAACAATTCCTTGTGCTTCGCCATTTTGAATTCGTGAAAGCATACTATTGAAAATAGGGCGACCGGGGATTTTTGCTGACCGCTTTTCTATAAACTCATCAAGAATATAAATATTTTCTCGCTTCGCGAGTTCTCGCAATTCGGCAAGTTGTGATTCAATAGAAAGGATTTGTTTGTCCTCTACATCGGTTGATTTGCGAGCATATAAAAAGTATTTAAGCATGGTTCTATTATACCATAACCCATAGTAAAAAACACAATAGAAAGTTATAATACAAGTATGAGCGAAGAAGCAAAGAAACTCGGTAAAAACTTAAAACGTATCAGGACAAAAAAAGGCATCTCACAGGGTGATATAGTTAAAATATTAGATATGCCAAAAAGTTTTGTAAGCAGTATTGAAAATGGCAAAACAAACCCTACTCTTTCGACGATTGCAAAAATAGCAAAGGCATTAGGAGTTTCGGTTGATAAATTGTTAAAATAATTCTATGAATAGAACACAAGTAAATTCGTCAAATATTCAATCAATTGGTTATGATCCACAATCAGCTATTTTGGAAGTGGAGTTCACTTCTGGTGACATCTACCAATATTTTGATATTCCAGCATATTTACATCAACAATTTTTAAATTCCTCATCACACGGTCAATTCCTAAATGATAACATTAGATATAATTATCGGTATCAGAAAACAAAATAATCTATGTTTAAACCTAAGACAGATAGAATAGAAAAGTTAGCAAACTTATTTCCTAAGGCAATTGAAGAGCTTAAGGTTATTTTTGAACATCCAACAAGGGTTTACATTGATTGGCAAAATGTCATTCATTGGCAGGAAAAATTGGGCTGGCATTTTAATTTAAAAAGATTAAAACAACTTTTCTATTCTTTTGATACAGTGCAGTCTGTAACAATATATACAGGAACCCTTGAAGGTGATCAACGCTCTAGTGAACAAATCAAAGAAATAGAAGATTGTGGGTATATTTTATCTACAAAACCAGTTAAACTAATGAAAATATCGATTGATGTTTCTAGTATTCCAGAGGATTCTCCTGCTATTTTAAAGAGTTTTATAAAAAAGAAGTTTCTTTCAAAATTAGATATTGATACTGTTAAAATTTTAAACAAAAAACTATCTTTACTTAATAAACAAGGAGTTACCTATATAGAAGAACTCAAGTGTAATTTTGATGTAGAAATGGGCGTTGATATGCTTTTGGATTGTGAGAGAAACAATACTAAGTCTTTTGTATTATGGAGCGGAGACAGTGATTTTGCTAGTCCCATAATACAAATAAAAAATACTGGCAAACAAGCAACCCTTTTTGCGGTTTCTGGTAAAGTTGCACCTGAACTTGATGAAACAGGAGTTTTTATATTTGAAGTTAAGAAAATTAAAGAGTTTATCTGCTTTCCAAAAGAAATACCTCAATCAATTAAAGATAAAATAGATCCACCAGAAAGCCAAAAGGACTCCTTGCGGAGCCCTTAAGCATTAGAATTCGTGATCTTTCGATCAGTTACATTATATACCAAACGTTAGATAAAAGTCAAAGTTATCCACAGGACACAAAATCACTCTAATTTCTAGATGTTTTTTGGTAAGATGGCTTTGATACTTGCTATCTTACCAAAAAACATCAGCAAAGTCAACGACAACATTACTACAGATAGCTTATCTATTAATGATTTGTTGGAAAGTATTAAGTTTCTCACAAGATCAATTATAGCACGAAAACATAAAAAATTTATTTGGGAGTTTGACGATTTAATAATCGGCAAAAGTTTTAACACGCGAACGGGTGGGTGGGGCAAGTGTTATATATTTCGTACGACCTCCCCTCCAAAAAAATCCCCCCTCCAAAAATCTTTGGCTTTTGAATTTTTGAACCTCACTCTCTAAAAACGAAAAGCATCTGGAAATCCTTTAAATCCTTGGGCGGAGCTTCGCTCCGCCCGCCAAAAATTCGCCAAAAATGATTTGGGTTTGATGATGGAGTACCTTTTAAACTCGGCTAGAACCCATTTTAGCAAGAATCAATGAAAATATCTACCAAGCTAATCTTACGCTTCACTTTTGCCTTTTCTTTAATCTCTCTACACCGCTCTACCAATGTATTAATCTAAAAATGCGGACTCGG
>JBAZOQ010000014.1:0-16685 GCA_041648595.1 Minisyncoccota bacterium
AAGAAGTATAAGAATAAGTGGTAATACAAAAACAATGTTATACATAATCAAATACCAAAAACCTTTCCAAAAAGCCGTATAATCATGAAGTAATGTCAAAACAAAAAGATATGGCCCACCGGTACATGGGAATTCAAACATAGCCACAAGTGCCCCTAAAACAAAAAATGCTGGTATAGAACCTTTTTCTATTACTTTCGCAAGAGTAGCGTGAGAACTTTCAGGTATTTTTAATTTAATTGGAAAACTTGGATAAAATTCATTTATTAAACCAATTGCACTATAAAGTAATAATATAGATGCACCAACTTTCGCCATTATGTTTGGAACATTAAAAAAACTAAGAGCTTGAAGAGCTCCTAGCCCTATCAATGTGTAAACGATAGCAATAGCTAAAATATATACACCTCCAGATATTAAAACAAATCTCCTGTTTTTACCTAAGCTAAATAGAAAAGTAATAGTTAAAAATAAGACAGATATAGCGCAAGGATTGATACTATCTATCAATGCTGAAAGCATAATAACTGGCAAAAAAAATCCCTGCCCATTTGTAGCCAAAAAACTTGAAAACATTTAAATATGATAGCATATTTTATATTAATACTCAAAAAAAATCCCTACATTTCATGCAGGGATTAGTTTGTAATTTTTAGTGTGAATGAAGAAATGTGGGATTATCTGAATTCAAACGAAAACCAATATATCTCCAATCTATTAAAATTTCTCCGTCGAGAATATACAAAAAAGGAACATACAGATATCCAGACTGTTTCACTATAATTGATGGCCATAAAGGTAAATCCTTTCCTTTTAATACCTTTGAAAAAATTGCAATACCTTTTTTTTTAATAGCAAAACCATCTTGCAGATTAAGACACAAAGAAAGATTCTTCGTATACTTTAAGTAATTGTAAATAGTATTTCCATCTACTATTTTACCTTCTTTTTGCTCGCTATGAAACCAGGGTTCTATTTTAAGAAGGTCATACTCAGCAGGACCTATACATTCAAGCTCAGGGTGCAATATCTCTCTTACCCTAATATTATAGACTGGGCGAACTGATCGATCAACCTGGATGATTATTTTTTCCATTTTTTCTCCTGAAATATTATTTCAAAATGTCAAAGAGCTATTACTCTTTATTAAATAAGACTTTCTCATTTAACCTTATAAGTATAGCACTTTTAGAGACAAAAGTCAAGATTTATTGATACTGTATATAAATAGGTCTAGAGTTTAATTACATACAAAACTTCTCTGTATTTATTACAAAGACATCAAACGAATAGCAAATGGAGAAAAATAATCAAGAAGTTGTTCTTTTTTAAGTTTAAATTTTTTTTGATTTAAATCTTCAATAATTGATTTCAAAATTTCAAGTTCTCCTGTACGTCCTTTCATTTCTGGAAATTCTTTTATTTTTTTAATTATGTCTTCTGCCCGAAGTATTGAACTTCGCATTTTTTCAAAATCTTTTTTTTCGTATTCTAAAAGAGCACGAGATATCTCACCTCCCAAATTAGCCATATAAAAAAGTGGTGTTCTACTAGTATTCATGACAAATATTTTAATATTATAGTTTTCATTCTATCACGCAAAGAAACATTTTGCACTTCCATTGTTCTATTACCTTGTTTGGGACGAATATTTATGAGTGAAACATATTCAATTTTTTTATTTCCTTTTTTATCAAAATACCAATTAAAACCCCAAACATTTTGTTGTTTAGAACCATTTTCAATAAGCTTATTATTTGCATCCATATGATATTCTCCACCTAGAGAAAGAATTTCACGCTCAATATCTACCACACCTTTTATCATTTCACCATAAAAATCTCTAGCAATTTCACGAAGTTCTGATTCTGATATTTTTTTGTCTATTATTTTTATATTCACAGATATAATTATAACATTTTTTATTAAATTTATTTTACTGATACTGTATATAAATAGGTTGAGGGTTTAATTTTAACAATTCTCTCGGTGTCATTAAAATAGCCGTGCATTCCCTAAAAGGAAAATGTACGGCTATTAACTTCTACCGATACTTAGTTTGGATTTTTCGAAAACTAAGTTCAAAGTCGTTCATTATCTTTACATAAATTATTCTTGAAATTTTATTCGTAAAGGCTAAGTATAAAGCTTCCTTTTTTGAATAAACTTTCTGCCAAAGTACATCGAGTCGTTGAATTTCTTCAACGATTATTACTCGTATCTGAGAATGTTTCCCCGCATAGGTTGCGTTCCTAAAGGTTATATTAGGATACGTAATGCTTGCAGCTACACATACCTCTCTGGGCAAATGAACCAAACCTATTTTAAGATCAGCAACTAAATCGCTAATCCAGTCAGTTTTTGTAAAGACACCTAAACGATCAATACCTATTTGGTTGAGCATCCTACCATCAACTCCAAGGACAAGTGCGGCAGAACGGAAGATTGCTTCATCTTGTGAACAGGCGAACTCATTAAGTTCGAGACTTGTAGGTATCTTTTTATTCACTCGCCATTGATATTCATCTACCATATGTTTCCAAACAATAGAAACATACTTTCGTATCTCTTCTGCTATGCCAATGCTTCTAGCAAAATGCTGTATAACTACGAGTAATCGGTCAATGCCACTTACGTTTTCTAGTCGAAGTGTGCCATCAACGAAGAGCTTAATCATATCATCTTTTTGAGTAATATAATCTGACATGCAAGTTGGTGGGTTAGGATCCTCACCATCAATTATGTCATCAACTGGTCTGAACCAGCTGTAGAGTGCACAGAAGATAACACCTCGACGAGGTATTAGTAACATAATGATGAATACGAGAAATAACCATTTAAGGTAGAACCATACCCACTTCAATTTATTAAATCGCGTTTTCTCTGGTATTCTACGCCAGGAAGCTTGCGTGATTGTTAACAATGTTCTTATAACAGTCTCAAAAAATAAAGTAATCATTAAGAGTCTCCTTTTTCTTTAATTTTCGTTTTTTACTATTTCCCATAAAATATCATATTTATATCAAAAAGTCAAGGGTACCGTAATGGTTCAAAAGCTTAGCAACACCTAGAAGTAAAATAAGAATATTTTTACTGATACTGTATATAAATAGGCTGAGGATTTAATTTCAATAATTCTGATGGAGAAAACAATACTGTTCCAGGTGTTAATAAATCATTTTTATAAAATAATTTAAAACCAGTAAATTGAACAGGTTCTTTGTAAACAAATTGTTGATATGTACCTATCTTTTTTGCTTTCTCTCCCCAACCATCCATATGCATCACTATTTGTACTTCTGGTAATGGTTTTATTTCTTTATAATTCGTAAGCATTTTTTGAGTGTAACGATGAACAATTAATATCTTAGGTGTAAGATTATTTTCTTTTACAATTTTTGCTAAATAATTTGCAGTAAAATTTATATCACTAGCATCTAATGTACCTACTATTTTACCAGGACGAATACCAGTCTTCATAGAAAATTCTGGATCAACACCTAAATGTACTTGTGGCATCTTTAAATATTTTTCAAGTCTTGGTACTTCAGTTTGTAAATTACTAAAACCAACTTGAATATCTAAAAAAACAATAGCATTTATTTTTTTTGCAATTTCAATAACTTTATCTATTTCCGAGTCAGGCATTCTGGCTCTATATTTACCATCTTTCCCTGCACTGCCTTGTGCCACGACTGCAATATAGTGAAGCGCCGGAACAACGGGAGTTTTAGGATCTGCAATTTCCCATTTTTTTACTTCTACATCTAGTCTTTGCAACATTTCACTTTCTTCATATTTTCCAAGAACTCCCATATTCTTTGAATATAAATTTCCATAATAAGCAATAACACGATTAAAAGGTAATATAGCTCCTCCGTTTGGATAAACTGTTTTCACTGGCCAAAGATGTGTTTTGATTGGTTGTGGATCTACTGGAACTTTACTAGTTTTGGTTATAGATTTACCATTCTTATCAACTTCTACCGTTTTAATAGTTTTATAAACTATAGGATCTGGCGGGTTATTAGCCAATTCATTTAATTTCTTATCATAAGCTTCTTTATTTAATGGTAATATTTCAGATATTATTTTCTTTTCCTCAAACTTTTCTGTTTCGTTTATTTTAACTTTCTCTCCATTTGATATATTGCTACTAAAAAATTCTGGAATTAAAAAAAATAAACCTATAGTCAAAAGTATCAAAACCAAAAAAAACCCAAAATGGGTATCTGTAAATATACTTTTTATCTTAGAAACAAACTTATTTTTCATTAAAAACATTATAACAGAATTTCGATCCTTCAGCACTTATTGTTTTATAACTTCCTCAATAGTGCTCCCCTTTTTATAGATTATTAAATTTTCTTCTGATTTTTCCCAACCTTTTTGCACTATATCTAATATTCTCCAAGTTTCTAATATTTCTTCACTAGAGATAAATAAATCATGTTTACCTTCTATGGTAGCTCTAATAACTCGCTCATAAGCATCAGATTCGTGCTCAATATTAAAAATTTTTTTATTACCATCTTTATATTTGATTATTATTTGTGTCAACTTTTGAGAAAGAGCTTTACCAGTAGATAGTACTATCGGTATACCGTGCCAAGCTTTATCATTCGATACCATATTAATCGAGACAAATGTTTCCGTCATACTTTTAGGATTATTTACTTCTTCGCGATATCCTAAATATTGTCCCCTTTTTACACATTTGTACTCATTAACATCACAAACAATTTCCAAATTCTTTAATGCTTCATAACGTCTATCTGTTTCAAAAGATTGAGATAAAACCACAGCCGCCATTTCAAGAAGATGGCTTTGCACAAAATCTTTTAATGCTCCAGTCTGTTCATAAAAATTAACCCGACCTTCTATATCTATTTTTTCACTAGCAATAATTTCTATTCCAACAATTTTATCTTTATCTAACTTTTCTACTACCACGTTTTGCATTGACTGTTTTGCTAGATAATGATCCACTCTATAAATTTGATACTCTCTAAAATATTGATCAATGTGTTCCACCAAGCTTTGTGCAGATTGTAAATCTTTACCAAAAGGTTTTTCAAGTATTATTTTTACATTGTCTTTACTAAAATTATCACTAATTATTTTTAGAACATCTGGCACAGCTTCAGGTGGAATCGCTAAATGAAAAATTTTCTCTGCCTTGCCGGCAGGCAGGCCTGCCTGTCCGGTAGGCAGGTCTCCATCGTTTGGAATTAAATCTCTTAAATTTCCATAATCTTTCCGAGAAATATGCACAACTGCACCAATATAATTCCTGTTTTGCATATTTTTAAGCGCAGGCAATAAATAACGCCTTGATAGATCTCCAGAAGCGCCAAAAATTATATAAGTAGGTTTGTTCTTGTTCATGATTTTTTCCATTTACCCCCACACTTAGTTTTTAATTGCGCTGAAGCGCGTTTAAAAAACTATTAAAAACTAAGTGTAGGGGTTTATTTTATGTCCACCAAAAGCATTACGCATTGCAGCTAAAAGTTTCGTGGCAAAATTAACATTTCCCTTCTGTGAAGCCAAACGCACATCAAAGGCTGCTTGTATGCTCGGTGTTTCTATATTTGAATTTTTTGCCGCCTCCAGTGCCCAACGTGCCTCTCCCGATTCAGATACAAACCCTTCTATCCCAGAGAGCTCCGGATTTTCTTTTATAGCATCACGGGAAAGTTCATTGAGCCATGATGTGATTACACTATGATGCTGCCAAACTTCCCCAGCAGAAGCTAAATCAAGATTTTTATAGGGCCCTTCCTTTAGAAGCCTATACCCTTCTGCTAAAGATTCCATCATACCGTATTCAATAGCATTATGCGTCATTTTAACAAAATGACCAGAACCACTTTCTCCAAAGTGATAATAAGCTCCCTCCGGCTTGGCTAATGTCTGCAAAATCGGTTCAATTATTTTAAACGATTCTTTATCACCGCCTGCCATCATAGAAAATCCATTTTTATAACCCCAAACACCTCCACTTGTTCCGACATCCATTAATATTGAACCATTTTTAAAAACTTTTTCCGCTCTTTTTTTTGTGAGACGAAAATCAGAATTGCCTCCATCAATCAAAATACTTCCTTTTGGAATTAAAGAAAGCCAATCATCCAATTCTTTGTCTACTACTTCACTCGGCACCATCATCCAAATAATTACCTGCTCCTCTTTAAATAAATCAACAACTTCTTGCTTAGTATATGCAGGAATCATCCCTAAAGTTTTCATTTCATCAACAGAATTACTACTTCTGTTATGAGCAATAACCTCATGCCCACCTTCGTGAAGTTTTTTGGCAATTTGTCCTCCCATTTTTCCTAAACCTGATATTGCTATTTTCATATGTTTTTATAATCGCTAAATATTGTTAATAATGGGACCTTTTTTAATATTTGTGCTGGTTCTAAATTAATATCTATCTCTTTTTCTAAATTTTTTAATACTATCCATTTTTCTTTACCTTGAGCCCAAACGACTGCTTCATTTAATTTCTCTATTGCTTTAGGTGTGATTGTGATACGAGAAAATATTGGAGTATTATAACTATATACTAAATCTTTAGATTGTATCGCTTCACTTCCTGGCAATATACCAGCCGTGTGTCCATCTACACCAATACCAAATAAACCAATACTATAATCTGCTGTAGTGAATTCTTCATTAAGAATTTTATTAAATTTAATGGTCGTAATATTGCGATCGTTATCAGTTAAAATTGGAATAATTTTTGCTTGTGGTAAATTAAAACCTTTTTCTTTAAGCTGAAAATAATTAGAATTAAAATGATCAATTTGACCATATCGTTCATCTGTTAATGTAATAGTTAAATTTTCAAGTGACTGATTTTTTATAAACTCTGCAACTTTTACAGCTACAAAAATGGAAGAACCACCTGAAACAAAAAACAAAACATGTTTCCCTATTTTTAATTGACTTAAGATAGAAGCAACAATAAAATTTGCAGCATCATCCATTTCTGTTGTTGTTTTTATAGTAAAACTCATTTATATATTATACCAAAATTAAAAATTCTCAGCACAGTACTTAATATAAAATGACAAGTGGTAAAAGAGTAGAGATAAAGAAAATTAATTAAAATAAAAACTCTCACTTCTGTGATATACTAAATTTATATGAGTAAAATAAATATCTATATAGATGGAAATAATTTATATAGATCAGCCAAAGAATTAGGATTTGACATCAATTATAAAAAATTTAGAGGATGGCTCAGGCAGAAATATAATGCTAACAATATTTATCTATTCATTGGTCTTGTTCCAGAAAGAGTTAAATTTTATGAATACCTACAAAGTTGTGGTTATATTTTAGTTTTTAAACAGACAGTTTCTGTTGGTGAAAAAATAAAAGGAAATTGTGATGCAGAGCTTGTATTAAAAACAGTGTCGGATTTTTATACTAAATCTTTTTCGAAATGTATTTTAATTACAGGAGATGGTGATTTTGGATGTTTGGTAGAATTTTTAAAAGAAAATAATTCAATAGATACAGTGCTATCCCCGGATGAAAATAAATGCTCAATTTTATTAAGAAATAAAAACATAGAAATTACATTCTTAAACGATCTTTATCATAAATTCTCAGACAGAATTTAATTTAAAAAGAAAAAGCCCCCGATGTAGACGAATCTACATAAGGGTCTTTTCCATAGTGATATATATATTGTATTACAAATATCCAACAAAAGTCAAGTTTCTGTACAGTTAACTATATAAAATGGTAAGTAATAAAAAAGTGGAGATAGAGAGAAAGTTAATTAAAATAAACAAAACCCCGCTTAAACAAGCACTGGGCTTTGTTTAAAACGGGGTATAAAGTTACCTACACCTATTTTATTTATAACTTCTCTAAATTTGGATAGAGACCAGGCTTCTCCAAATTAATGGATTCGAGCTTAGTACGAGAGACTGAAGTTGCTTTAGCCGTCTTTGAAAAATGGCCCCTACTACACCAAAACGTGTACCGGAGTGGTACCAAGGTAGTACCGAATTGACCACTTGTATTAAATTTTCCATTTCTGTCAAAATTCCCATAATGGAGACTGAAAAGGAAATCAGTACCAGTGGTGACCATTATCTCATTAAGATGAGTAGTTGAACTACTACTAAACAAGAGATCCATCTTAATGGCAGTGCTACGAATTTCACTTGCGGTGTAATTATCGTTAGCTGTAATGGTTAGATAAACTTCCTTAGTTAAACCACAAGACTGGTTAAGAAGAAAAGCTAAAATCTGTTTTGTAAGATTACTAACATTTTCGACTTTAAAAATCAAGTACTTCAGAGCAGCAATTTGTTTTTTGCTAATCATAGTGTCCATCCTTTTTTTAAATGTACTGTTAATTGAAAATTTATTATTTCAGTTATATATTATCATATAAAATTCTTCCTGTCAACTCAAACGTAATGGTTCAATAACTTACAAAAACCATTCTTGTAAGTTATTTATTTATTCAAAAATGTAATAGTTAGTTGCAAAACAGTTGCAAATGACACCCAAAGTAAATATGGAATCTGAATATAGGTAATCCATTTTGCATATGGAAAAATAGCAACCATAGCCCAAATAAGAGTCCCTAAAACTAAAAGAATATCGATAGCTGCCAAAAAATTATTTTGCAACCCAAACTGAATTGGAGTAAAAATAAAGTTAAAAATAAGATTTAATAAAAAAGGTAAAGCTACAAGAAATGTAATTTGTTTCTTCCATGCCATTAAAAATACTTTACCGAATGATATGACAATTAAAACATACAAAAAAGTCCACACAGGCCCAAAAACAAAACTAGGCGGAGCCCATGTCGGTTTGATAAGTTGTGAGTACCAATTATATGTATCCATAAATTTATTATCTTAAACTAAAAACTAATAAACATATTTAACCAATAAATTCTACTATCAATTTTGCTACTTTTTTAGGAGAAATTTTTGTGTTATCAATACTTAGATTTGGTTTAAAGGGTACATCTGAAAATATTTCATGTTTTTTTATAACCTCATTTAATTTTTTTACATCTTTTAGTTTTTTAAAAAATTTTCTAGAAGGATGTTTAAGGCGTTTAAACAATTCTTTGTGTTCACACAATAAATGTATAAAGAAAATTTTTCCATTATGTTTCTTGGCTTTATCTATAACTTTTTTTAAATATAAATCATCAGCTTCTTTTGCATAAAAAAAAGTTAAAATTATTCCTTTTCTTTTGTTCACCATTGCTTGTTCAATTATATCTAGACGATATTTATGTGCCATTTTCCAAAATTCTGTAGTACCAAAATCTGCAGCCACATTTATTAAATCGTTAATTAAATGATTATGTAATAACTCAAAACCAGTTATTTTAGAAAGTTCTTTTGCAACTGTAAGTTTTCCAACTGCTGGCGCTCCATAAAGTATAATAGTTTTCATATTCATATTATACCAAAAAAATCATTGATAAAAAGCTATTTTTGTATTATTGTAAAGAAGTAATTAAATTACATTACGGGATCGTCTAATGGTAGGACCGCGCCCTCTGGAGGCGTGTATCTTGGTTCGAGTCCAAGTCCCGTAGCACTTCGGCAAGCTCAGTGTAAACTAAAATATTTATATGGAAAAACATTACGTATATATGCTTCTCTGCGACCAGAAAACTTTTTATGTTGGTATAACTTTTGATATACAAAAAAAGATTAAGAGAACATAAAGACAAAGAATCATTTTTTACTAAAAAGTTTTCTGCGATAAAACTTGTATATTGTGAGAAATATAAAAATAAAAACGAGGCTGCAAAAAGAGAACGGCAAATAAAAGAATGGAGTCGCAAAAAGAAGCAAATGTTAATTGATGGCAAAGTTGGAATAAACTGCATTGAGCTTACCGAAGTGCTGTAGTAGAATTGAGATGAGATGTTTACCTTGAGCTTGCCGAAAGGAGTCCAAGTCCCGTAGCCTTGAGCAGAAATATAATTTAAAAACAATAAATGTTATTTCATAATACACTTTGTAATATAAAAAAAGTTTAGTACAATATATAGATGATAGATAAATTAAAATTTATATTGTTTTCAATTGTTGTTTTAGCTCTTGTGGGACTTATAGGATACTGGTCTGTCGTAACACTACAATCAGGTAGTGAATTTAAAACAAATCAAAAAATAGAAAACCTCACAAAAGAAAATGAAGACCTCAAAAAACAAGTTATAAACATAACAGAAGAACTTGATACTTATAAATCTAAATTAGCAGATTCCATAGTGCCTGTAATACAAGAACCAACACCAGAACAAAAAATAGAAACACCTAAACCAGCAGCGACAAAAACAACATATAAAAATCAAAGTTTTATAAATGAATTACAAAAATTGGTAAATGATAATGTTTATATGAAATTAAAATCTATAGGTACGAGAGTCGGCACTGTACAAAATTTCTTAAATATTTACAACAAAACTTCAAATAAAATTGATAATGACTATGGAGAAACTACTAAAACCAGAGTTGCTGCTTTCCAAAAAGATCAAGGATTGAGTGCAGATGGAGAAGCTGGTCCTACAACATTTAATAAGATGATCAACTGGCTTAAAAAACAAGGTTAGTTTAAAATGTTATAATCACTTAATGCATTTTCTTATAGAAAAAACTCGAAATTGGTATGGCCGTTTTGAGCGACCCATCTCATCTTTATCTCTTATTTCTGGATTTATTTTTGATATAGTCACATTAAAAAGATTAGATACTTTTTGGGAAAATTCTTGGATTTTTGGACATATTATAATTGTAGGGTTATTCATAGCACTTATTCATATGGAAGAGAAAGAAGCTGGTGATGAAGAAAATCCTGAAAAAAAACATTTTTGGTATGTTAACATATTGCAATTTTTCTTTGGTGGACTACTTTCTGCTTATTTAGTATTTTATTTTAGAAGTGCAGATATTTTTGTTACTTGGCCATTTATTCTTATTCTTGTAATTGCTTTTATAGCAAATGAATCTCTCAAACGTCACTATGTTCGATTTAGTTTCCAAATAAGTTTATTTTTTCTTTCTGTTTATTCGTTTGTAATTTTTCTCATACCTATAATTTTACATAAAATAGGTCCTTCCATTTTTCTATTATCAGGACTTATAAGCCTTATTGTCATTAGCCTCTTTGTTTTAATTTTATTTTATTTCAAAAAAAGTGAATTTAAAGAAAGTAAAAAAATGATATTGTCTTTAATAGTTGGCATCACAATATTAATTAACTTTTTATATTTCACAAATTTAATTCCACCAATTCCACTTTCACTTAAAGATGCTGGCGTTTATCATTTTATACAGAAAAATCAAAATGGCAACTATCTTGTTACTTATGAAGATTATGGTTGGCAAAATTATTTCAAATTATATCAAGATTTCAAAAAAACACCTGAATCACCTATATATGTGTATAGTGCTATTTTTTCTCCAAAAAATCTTAACTTAAACATCATACACGAATGGGAACATTATAATGAAAATCAAAATAAATGGGTAATTGGAACCACAATAAATCTATCAGTCATAGGAGGACGAGATGGAGGCTTCCGCACATATTCTATGCGTTCAAATTTAGAATATGGGAAATGGAGAGTAAATGTTAAAACTCTATCTGGACAAATGATAGGACGTATCCGATTTAATATAATACCAGTAGAAATAGAACCGATTCTTATAAACGAAGTAAAAGAATAAAATGAATTTAATAAAAAAAATACTTTCATCTAAATATGCACAAATAATAAGATACATTTTTGCAGGTGGTACAGTAACAGCAACTAATTTAGTAATTTTTTTTATATGTGTTCAATATTTCAAATTATGGTATCTGACATCTGCTATTATTTCATTTTGCTTTGCAGTAATTATGAGCTATGTACTTCAAAAATTCTTCGTATTCAATAATTATTCAAAAGAAAAAATACACAAGCAGTTCTTAATCTTTTTAATTTTTAATATATTTATGCTTGGTGTAAATACTATATTAATGTATACTTTTGTCGAGATCATGGGATTTTGGTATCTTTTAGCTCAAACCTTATCTTCTGCAATTTGTGCTTTTGTAAATTATATATATTTTAACAAAATTATATTTAAAAATGTCTAATATAAAAAATAAAAAATCAAAAATTATCGTTATATTACCTGCTTTTAATGCAGAAAAAACTCTTGAAAAAACAGTAGCAGATATACCAAAAGATATCGTTAGTGAAATAATATTGGTTGACGATGGTAGTAATGATGAAACAGTCGCTATAGCAAGAAAACTTAACTTAAGTGTATATTGTCATGATAAAAATAAAGGATATGGAGCCAACCAAAAAACATGCTACAAGCTTGCACTAGAAAAAAGGGCTGATATCATCGTAATGATTCATCCCGATTATCAATATGACGCTAGGGTAATAAAATATTTAGTAGGTCTTATTGAAGAAGATTATGTAGATGTAATGTTGGGCTCACGAATACGATCAAGGAGAGAAGCAGCTAAAGGTGGTATGCCAGCTTATAAATATTTCTCTAATCGTTTTCTCACTTTTTGTGAAAATATATTGAGTGGATATAATTTATCTGAATGGCATACTGGCATGAGAGCATATAAAAGAGAAGTATTAGAAAATATTGATTTTGAAAATAATTCTGATGATTTTGTTTTTGATACTCAGGTTTTATTTCAAATTATAGAAAAAGAATATCGTATTGGTGATATACCAGTTCCTGTAAGATATTATTCAGAATCTTCTTCTATAAATTTTAAAAGAAGTTTAGAATATGGAATACTCACTCTATATACTGCTTTTAAATTTTTCTTTAAACAATTCCTCACTAAAAAATAAATTTTAGTTTAAAAAACTATCATGATTAAATACTATAAATTAAATAAAAATTTATAATAAAATGAAAGATAAAAGTAAAAAAATATTATTATATACAGGAGTTGTATTTGTAATTCTTCTTTTTGCTTTTAGTTTGTTTAAAAATATTGCTTATCCCCTACTCTGGAATGATGAAGCTTCAACGGCAATGTTTGGCAAAAGAGTATTAGAATATGGATACCCAAAAGCTCATGATGAAAAAAACTATTTATATTATTTTAATGATAAAGACCATAACATAGGAGTTAGAAGTAATGGTGATGTTCACATAGCAGAAGGTTGGACACAACATTATCTAGCAGCATTTGGTGATTATTTTGCTAATAAAACTGACAATTTATACACCAAAACAGCAATTTTGCGTATACCTTTCGCTTTGGCTGGTTTTTTAGCAATAATTATTTTTGGAATAACTATTAGTTTATTCTTTAAAGATAATAAGAAAAAAGCCTTTATTGCCTTTTTTTTGTTTGAATTAGTTTCAATTTCTTTAATTTTACATTTAAGAGAAGTCCGTTATTATTCTCTAATAATATTATTTTCAGCAATTCTTATTAATGTTTACTTAAGATATACAATTCTAAAAACTTTAAATTATAAATATTATGTTTGGATAACTTCTCTGTTTATTGTGTTACTTTTCCATACTCACTATCCTATTGCCGCTATTTTTATACTTACATTTGGTTTACATAATTTATTCTTATCATACAAAACGTGTGAAAAAAAATTATCAATTTTTATACATAATTTTTTCAAATCAAGTTTACCATTATTTATATCTCTTTTTTTTATTATTCCATCCCTTATATATTTTAAAACATTTACGATGATAAGTACCATAACGGAACAATCTGCTTGGAGTATCGAAAATTATATCAATAATATATTTGTGGCATTTTCTTTTTTTGCAAAATTTGAATTTTTATATTTGGCTATCTTTATAAAAATATTGATGCTTCTATTTTTATATTTTAAAAGAAAAATCATTACTCAAGAAAATAAATTATTAATAGAAACTTCTAACTTTTTGTCATTATTTTTTTGTGTTTATATACTAGTAATCGCACGAACTGTTTTTGTATTTGAACGTTATGTAATAGTGCTACAACCAATTTTAATATTCATTATATTATTAGATATAATGACATGTTGGTATATTTTTAATAAAACTACTTCACAAGAAACAAATAAAAAGAAAACCTCTTCTAGTGTTTTAATCACAATTATTTCTATAGCCATCTGGATAAATCTTACTCCATTAATGGAGCCACTTAAGGGTCATTTATATGAGTTAACACATCAATATAAAGGCCCACTTGATTTTGCTATTCCATATATTCAAAAAAAATATGAAGACCCATCTAAAATAATTATCGCTACTAATTATGAAGAAAATTCTTATATGTATTATTTAGATAGTAAAACAATTATTGGATATGTTGGTAATAATTTAGAGGAAGATAAAAAATTAGAACCAGATATTATAGTTTTCCGTAAATTTTTTGGCCCCAGCCAAGGATATGGATATATATTTGATAATTTTATGAAAAAAAATAAATATAAAGAAATTAGTTTTCCTATTTTTGACTACCCTTTTAATAATATCCCTGAACTAAATTTCAACATTCCACATCTTTATAAGACCACATTTGCAAATAATGATAGTGAAAAGTTATATCTATATATAAAAGAATAAAAACTATATTTTCTATTTCCTAAAAATTATTTTCCATGGATTAAATATATTCTCAAGAATGATATAGCTTGAAATTTTTGATTCTCCCTTTGTGCGTTCAATAAAAATAATCGGCACTTCAAAAAAAGTAGCTCCAGCTTTATATAAAAGATACTTAAGCTCTGGAACAAAAGCGTAACCTTTTGCGTTTATTTTTAATAAATCGATTTTTCTTATTAAATCCATAGATATAACCATAAAATCACAAGAATAATCATGAATAGGTATACGGAGAATCATTTTATAATAAAGATTCCCAAAAAAACTCAATATCCTTCGTGACAACTTAGAGCCAATCATCTTGCTTCCACGAGTATGACGAGATCCGATTACCACTCCATAATGCTCACTTTTTTTGATCATTTCTGGAAGGTATTGTAATTGAGAAGCAAAATCAGCATCCAACATAATTATAGATTTAATATCTTTATCCTCCAATACTTGTAAAAAGACATTAATATATGCCTTTGCTAATCCTTTTTTTTCTTTTCTAAAAATAATGGAAAGATTTGAATATTCCTTTCTAAATTCATCCACAATAAATGCAGTACCATCTGGTGAATTATCGTCTGCCACTATTACCGAAATATCCGGCAAAAGTTTAAAAATCATAGGTATTAAAATCTTTATATTTTCTTTTTCATTATATGTCGGAATTACAATTACATTTTTATATATCATTTCAATAAATTATAACACAATTATCCTAAATTATATGATATAATTTAATTATCATAAGATAAATTCAAAAATATGCTACATTTAATTAAAAAAATATTTGAATTTTTGCCAGAAAAAGTTCCAGAGTATTTATACACTACAGTTTTCAAACCAAAACTAATAAAAAAAATAGTAAATCATATATTGTTGTCAATAATTCCAGATAAGATAATATTGCCATTTGGGAGAATTCTTTTCTTAAATAAGAAAGATCCTGTAGTTTCTGGAGCTCTTGCACTTGGTGTTTATGAGAATTTTGAAGCTGTCCTTTTTCAAAAAGAGATACAACAAGGTATGACAGTTTTAGATATAGGGGCTAATCTTGGGTATTATACAGTTATGTTCGCACATTTAGTTGGTTCAAGCGGTAAGGTTATAGCTTTTGAACCAGATCCACAGAGTGGGGTAGTCTTAAAAAAGAATATTTTAGCAAATGAATTTCACAATGTATCATTCGTCGAAAAAGCTTTATCAGATCATACTGGGTTTATTAAATTATATGTATCCATAGAAAATCGTGGAGATAATAGAATCTATGATACAAAAGATGGAAGAGAATCAATAAAAGTTGAGATGGTTTCCCTTGATGATTATTTACCAAAAGATACAAAAATAGATTTAATTAAAATGGATGTTCAAGGAGCTGAGTCTCTTATTCTTTCAGGAATGGAACAAACCATTAAAAGATCAAGCCATTTGACTATTTTTACTGAATTTTGGCCAAAAGCAATCATAGAAACAGGTAAATCTCCTGAAGGTTTTTTACAAAAATTAATAGACTTGGGATTTATTTTACATAATATAAATGATAAGAAAAAGTGTATAGAAGAAATAACTGATATTAAAAATTTTGTAAGTAATTATAAAGGAAGAGAATTTGCTAATCTTTTGTGTTATAAAAAATAAAACCACATCTATGGCTTTATTTTATTCTTTTTCTAAATCCGCTTCCACCATAATTTTCACTAATTCCCTAAAATTACATTTCGGTTTCCAATTAAGAATTTTTCTAGCTTTTCTACTATCACCACAAAGATAATTCACTTCATTTGGTCTAAAATATTTTGGATTAATTTCAATTATAATTTTACCAGTTTTCCTATCTATACCCTTTTCATCTAAATCTTTCCCAATCCATTTAATATCAATATCCAAGACTTTACAGGATTCTTCAATAAACTCACGAACTGAATGAGTCTCTCCTGTAGCTATAACAAAATCTTGTGGAGTTTTCTGTTGAAGCATTTTCCAAGCTGCTTCCATATATTCAGGAGCATAACCCCAATCACGCTTAGCATCAATGTTGCCTAA
>JBAZOQ010000015.1:0-15658 GCA_041648595.1 Minisyncoccota bacterium
TTTACAATACCACCAGAATTCACACTGCATTAAAGATGTCGCCACGAGAATTTGCTAAGAAAAATTGTTTAAGTTAAAGTTTAAATAATTGCCGGGAATAGTTGTCTTAAGAATGGGGTACCTTACATGGGGGTTGGGGGGAAAGTATTTCGCAAAATTCGCTTCGCGTGCTTCCTGATTTTTTGGCGGGGATTTTGGCGGGCAACACTAGAAAAAATACTCATAAAATGATAAAATCATTTTATGACAAACCAGAACCCAGGAAAAGTTATAAACAATCTAGTGCTGGAATTACATATTCCAAATTTTCAACAAGCTCGAGATTTCTATAAAATGTTTGGTTTTAGCGAATATAGATATGACCCAGAATCTGGTGGCAACAGCGATTTAGGTTATTTAGTTTTATGTAGAAATGATAAAATTGGAGAAACATATTTAAATTTTTATGGAGACAAAGAAAAAGTTTCACAACATTCGCATTTTAGGGATTTTCCATCTGATACACCAAGAGGATATGCGGTAGAGATTACCATTCTCGTATCAGATGTAAAAGGTTTATGGGAAGAAGTAAAGAGTAAACTCACAGAAAAGCAAATTGCTCAACCGCTTACTTTGAAGCGTTGGAACAAGTGGGATTTTAGAGTAGTCGACCCATTTGGTTTTTATGTTCGTTTTACAGAATTAGTAGATTGGGGACAATAAAAATATGAAATTTCATCATGTAGCAATAACAGTTAAAGATTTATTAATTTCAATTCCATTTTATGAGGAACTTTTTGGATTAAAAGAAATAAAAAGATTTAGACGAGATGACATGGGTGCAACAGGATGTTTTTTCCAAAATGAAAACTTTATTATTGAACTTTGGCAATTTGATAATTTTAAAAATGGGACGAGAGAAGATTTATCTTTTACTGGAATAAAACATATTGCATTCACTGAAGAAAATCCAGAGTCAATCCATAAATTATTTACGGACAAAGGGATAAAATGTGGTGAGTTAAAAACGGGGGCAAGTGGTGGAATATATTTTTTTCTTTCTGACCCTGACGGAAATCAAATTGAGATTTACAAACCAGCAACATTATGAACACAGAAAATAAAATTGCCATAGATATAGTTTTGCTTTTGCCCGACGAGATGAACAAACTTGCTCGTGATTTGAGTAGTAAAATTATTTCCCCAGAGAATATGCGACAATATAAACTTGGGGAAAATGATTATTTACCGCATATATCTTTGTTAATGGGAACAATATTTGTAAACAATATTGAATCAATTAAAAACGAAATTGAACCTATTGTAAAAAAATATTTACCAATTAAAATAACTTTTACAGATATTAAACAAGGAACATTTTCTTATCTAGCAATAGAAAAAACTGAGGCATTGGTTGCTTTACAAAATGAAATTGCGGAAAATATACAACTTGATTATGACGCGAATAAAGCCATGTTTCTTGACCCTGACATTTCAGATCAAGGTGTGGATTGGATAAATAAATTTAAAGAAAATAATCTCGGTGAAGGAAAATTTAATCTCCATGTAACTCTTGGTCTTGGAGATGCTAGTTCCTTAAATCCTAATTTACCTATTGAAACAATGGTAAATACTATTGCTATCTGTCATATTGGTTATGGGTGTTCATGTAGAAAAGTTTTTGAAAAAATAATATTATGATTAACATTAAAAAACTTTCTGATTTTTTAAGTAATGCCAACAAAGTTGGTTATTCTAGCGGTATTAAAGCTAAAAAAATTAAGGAAAAAGATAAGTCAAAAACAATCATATTTAAAAAGGGTGATTGGAAATTTCACGACAATTATTTTGGAGGTGAACCTTATGGTGGGAGAGAAGTAGTGTTTTTCAAAAACAAACCAGTTTACATGATAGTTTATTACGGTTTTGTAAATAAATCAGTTTCTGATTTTAAAAAAGTTTATAAATTTTTACAGGAAGCTCTTTCCCAAAAATCTAAAAATTCATTACAGAGGAGAGGACCTAAAAAATATGTAAGTGGTGATTTTGTATACACAAATAACTTTAATGGGAAAATAGAAAGTTTTTATGGAGAGGAAATTATTAAAATAAAGGGTAAAAAAGTTTATAGTGCAAGATATGCCGGAGGATTAGTTGACCAAAGAATAGAAAAAAATGGTTGATATAAATTTTGTATCTCGGCTTTGCCGAGATTTTAATGTTATGTATTTTTCTTTTTTATGCCCGCCAAAAAATCAGGAAGCACGCGAAGCGAATTTTGCGAAATACTTTCCCCCCAACCCCCAGCATTTCGCAAAACTTCGCTCGCGTTCCACATTTCTGCACTCCGCCCCCTTTGCCCACAAAACATTGTGGCGGAGTGCAGAGCGTTTTCCCGCACTTCTGCTTCAGCAGAAGCACCACACCTTGCGTGGTGGTGCGTAGCACGCGGGGAACGCTAGTGATTACCGATTTTGAAAACAGGTTCTAATATGGTTTAATAAACACACAAAATAAACGAAGTGTATTTTGTGCCCTCGGTAGGAATCGAACCTACATCAAGGCCTTAGAAGAGCCTTGTTCTATCCATTGAACTACGAGGGCATACTCGTTAAATATACTATAAAAATTTTATTTTACCAAAAATCTTTAAGTTTTTTTGTTTGTGCGCGGTGAGGGGCTCGAACCCCCGACCTTTCGCGTGTAAAGCGATTGCTCTACCAACTGAGCTAACCGCGCACTTCTCTTTACTTGTTATTTATACACCAATAAGTAATAAAATTCAAGACGTGGATAAATAGACTAGTAAACAATATATTAGAAATGATATACTCTACTTATGAAACTTATTGAAAAGGAGAAAGCTAGAATATTACGAAAACAAGGAAAATCAATTAATCAAATTGTAAAAGAGACTGGGTTAACAAAATCTAGTGTGAGTTTATGGGTTAGAGATATTATTCTTACAAAGACACAAAAAGAAAAAATATCAGAAAGAGGTAGAAGTATGGAATCAATAGAAAAAAGACGATTAGTTCGTCTTTTTAATGAGCAAATAAAAAGACAAATTATAATAGACGATGCAAAAAGAGATTTTAATTTTATTTCTTTAGAACAACTGAAGTTAATTGGAATTATTTTATATTTAGGAGAAGGTGGAAAAACAGAAAGAGGAACAGCTAGGCTATCAAACAGTGACCCTTTAGTGATTAAGATGATGATGAGATTTTTTAGAGAAATATGTAAAGTTCCAGAAGAAAAATTTCGTGGTAATGTTCATACTTTTGCTCATGCTAATGTTAAAAAAACTGAAAAATATTGGTCTAAAATTACAGGTATATCTACAGGTCAATTTCAGAAAACTTATATAAAACCAAGTTCTGCAAGTTTACAAAAGAGATATACATTACCATATGGGACTTTTTCCATAAATGTTTGTGACACAAAATTATTTCTCACAATTATGGGATGGATTGAAAAAGTTGAAGAACTAACTATTAGTAAAAAAATATGATATTCTTCAAATAGTAATGAAAATTAAAATTCTATACGAAGATAAAAATATTTTAGCCATAGATAAACCATCTGGTATTTCTGTACACCCTGATGGAAGAAGTAAGGAAAAGACAATTTCTGATTGGTTTGTAAAAAAATATCCAAAAGCGAAAAATGTTGGGGAGTCTATTTTTGTGGAGGGTAAAGAAATAAAAAAACCGGGTATAGTTCACAGACTAGATAAAGAAACTTCGGGAGTTTTGCTTTTGGCAAAAAATCAAAAAGCTTATGAATTTTTGAAAAATCAATTTAAGAATAGAGAAATTAAAAAAGTTTACAATGCTATTGTTTTAGGTTCTGTAAAAAATGATAGAGGAACTATCAGGAAATCAATTGGCCGAAGTGGAAATGATTTTCGTAAAAGATTAGCGGGTCGTGGTGCTAGGGGGGAACTTCGTGAAGCAATTACAGAATATACGGTATTGAAGAAATTTAAGGATGAGTGTGTACAAAATTTTTCCTCTTGCGCCCAACTTTCCGCGCAGAAAGGGGAACAAAGTGGGACTCTCAGAGATAAAAATTTTGTACACACTCATCCTTTTAGTTATTTAGAAGTTCGTCCAAAAACAGGTCGGACACACCAAATTCGTGTGCATATGAAATTCATAAATCATCCTGTGGTTAATGATTCATTATATAATCCCAACCAACCACATCCAAAAGATTTTGAAAGGTTGGGTTTGCATGCTAAATCTATAGAATTTAAAGATTTAAAAGGTAAAATTGTAAAAGTGCAATCACCATTACCTAAAGAATTTGAAAGTATAATAAATAAAGCATAGAATAAACTTATGCAAGCAGAAACTAAAGTTTGTCAAAATTGCAAAAATATAGTGTTTATGTTAGATTAAGACCATTATGTCAGGAAATAAAATAGATAAAATAAAACTTAGTCCAGTTAATATTGAAGAAAGAAAAAAGCTTAGTTTCACGGCTGGAGATACAGTTCGTGTTTCATCTAAGATTTTAGATGAAAAGGGTAAGACACGCTTGCAGGCTTTTGAGGGGATAGTTTTGGCTCGTAAGCATGGAACAGAAATTGGTGCGACTTTTACAGTTAGAAAAACTGCTTCAGGTGTTGGTGTTGAAAGAATTTTTCCACTTTACTCTCCAAACATTGATAAAGTTGAAATAACTAAAAAATCACGAGCTCGTAAATCAAAACTTTATTATATTCGTACGAAAGCAGTAAAAGATGTTAGAAGAAAATTACGCTCTATAACTTCTATGGCTGATGATGAAGTAGGGGAAGTTAAAAAAGAAGAATAAAAATAAAAAAAACGTCTAGAAAGGCGTTTTTTTTATTTTTGATAGATGTGTTAATATTCTATTATGCTCGGGTGGTGTAACTGGTAACCACGTACGATTGAGGTTCGTATGGCGTAAGCCGTGGGAGTTCAAGTCTCCCCCCGAGCACAAGCAGAGTTGTAATATACTAAAAATAGTAAAAGAAATAAATTTTATGGAAAATTTAAATCAAAAAAAGAGTAAATTATGTAGTAAATGTGGTAGAAAACCTTATCTAAAAAATATGTTTTTAGAAGCTAATGGTCTTTGTAATTTTTGTAATTCTATAGGTAAGCCATGTGCTAACTGTAAAAAAAATGATAAAGGTTTACAACCCAATGGTTTATGTGATTTCTGTTTCTTTGGCTCTCGTGAACAATTAGAGGGTAAACATGAATCAACAAATAATGTTTGGGATACAATAAAGGCAATTCTTGGTGTACTCTTTTTAATTTTTTTAATTTGGTGGATATATATACAAGTTCAAGGTTTAAAAGGACAGCCTGAATGTCCGTATGGATATCATCTTGAAGAAGATTTTAGACAAATTACAAGTGGTTGTATTCCTAATTAATTTTATAAATTTATGAAAAAAATCGAAAAAGATTATTATCGTCGTTGTAGTCCTTATTGTTTTATAAAAATGCCTAATGGTCGTTATTTGGGGTTAAATCGTGACCATTTACCACTTGATCGTTCTAGAAACGATGTTGGAGGGTGGCTTGATGACTCAACTTATAAGAATCTTCTTGAAAATGCAAATAAGGAAATTGGTATAGTTCTTGGTATAAATGATATCAAATTACTTAAACATACTGGCGATGAAAATAAATTTTGGTTGTATGGTGATAAATGTGCTCCATGGGATGGAAAGAAATATCAAATAGCATATGATAAAAAGATAAAATCAGTAAAGAAGGTGAAATGGTTGGCTTGATTTTATACCAAAACTAGTACTAATATTTCTTGGTATTTACTAATTTTTTTGCTGACTTATAGTGATAGCTTGTTATACTCAGTATACAAAGTGCCGAAAGGCTTCGAGAAACCCTGCGAAATCGGGGTTTCGATTTTCCTTGCATATTGGATTCGCTTGCGATATAATACAAATATTGAGAGGTTGCCTCTCTAGCTCGTAAGAGCCGATAGCCCCGCAAGGGGCTATTATAGTTTATAGAGCTTTTTGAAATACTCTTCTATTTTTACATATTCATCATTAGATAAAATATACTTTCTTTCTGTTAATCGTCTCTTGTCAAAACTTCGTATCTGATAAATTAAAGCAGTATGTAATACTCCGTCATCTGTTTTAATAATACAAGCATACTTTCTACTCTTAATATTTGAAGTAAGTGGAATACCAATAAAACTTTCACTACCTTCGGAATTTATCACAAGCACAGGTCTTGTATAATCCGCACCTTTTCCATAAACTTCACTACCGATATTTACACCAATACTGCACCACCATATTTCTTTTTCTTTTGGGTGGTTATAAATTTCGTTTTCATCAATTTTTATTTTCTTTTTATTCCAATCGTGAAAATCTTTCATAGAAAGATTTTACCATATTTTATATTAATTCTCCCATAGTTTTTGCCCTGACAAGTGGGATTAGGGGGTTGTATTTTTTTTGTGCTAAAATTAAACCATGGAACTAAAAGATAAAGTTGTAGTTATTACAGGAGGAACAAAAGGCTTAGGAAAGGCTATGGCTTTGTCTTTTTTAGAGAATAATTCGAAAGTCATTGTTTGTTCTTGTGAGGAGAATAAACCAAAAGATTTAAATGAAGAAATATTTTGGATAAAAGCTGACGTGACCAAAGAAGGTGAATTAAAAGATTTGGCAGAAAAAGTTGTTGAAAAATTTGGGAAATTAAATATTTGGATAAATAATGCTGGTGTTTGGATGGTTCGTGATTTTGTTGAAAATCTTGATATGAAAAAAGTTCGAGAAATGTTTGATGTAAATGTTTTTGGCTTAATGAATGGAACTCAAATAGCAATTCGATATATGAAAAAGGTAGGGAGTGGAACAATTATTAATATTATTTCTGATGCTGCCTTAATAAAACAACCACGTCTTTCTTCTTCAGCATACATGGCAAGCAAATATGCTGTTAATGGATTTACTAGTGCTGTGCGTGGAGAAAATAAGAACATTTCTATTTTTTCTATATATCCAGGAGCGACAAAGACTGATCTTTTTAGAGAAAATAAACCTGAAAATTTTGATAGTTTTATGGACCCAAATGATGTAGCAAATAAAATTATAGAAAATCTTAAAAAAGATATTCCATTAGAAGAATTAATCATAAAACGTTAATTTTAAATTATGCTTTATACAAGAAAAGGCGACAATGGAACAACAAAAACTTTTGGATGTGACCAACGTATTTCTAAAAGTTCAACCATAGCTGAAGCCTTGGGGGCATTGGACGAGACGAATTCTTTTCTTGGTATCTGTAAAGTAAAAGCTAAAGAAAAAAAACTTCTTATTTATAAAAATGTTGCAGCAGATCAAATTGTTCATGATATTCAGAAAAATTTATTTATTATTCAAGCAGAATTAGCCGGAGCCTCGATGTCTATTGATGAGGAAAAAGTGAAAGAATTGGAAAAAATTATTGATTCTATAGAAAAAGAATTGCCACCCATAAAAACTTTTTTCATTTCCGGTGGCACGGAACTTGCTTCGGTTTTTGATATAGCCCGCACCATTTCTCGCAGAGCAGAAAGGAGAGTAATTGCAGTTTCCGATTCCTACTCCGCCGAGGCTTTGAAGGACAAGGAAGATAAAATAGAAATAAAAGCTTCCACTAAGGCTTATCTTAACCGTCTCTCAAGTGTTCTATATGCTTTCGCTAGGTTGGCAAATTATAGAGAAGGCATAACGGAAGAAAGTCCAGACTATAAGTAAAAAGTGGCTTTTATCTACCTTTTTTGATATAAATAGCATACATGGAGACGTTAGTGTAGTAGTAACACAGTTCCCTGTGGAGGAATTATCATGAGTGCAAATCTCATACGTCTCCCAATGCTTTCAAAAAATATAAAAGAAACTGAAAAAATAGCTAAAATTTTTGTGGATAAATTATTAAAGAATAAAAAAACACACAAAGGTGCTGCTGTTGTCGGTTTATCTGGTCATTTAGGTTCTGGTAAAACAGCTTTTACAAAATTAGTTACAAAACATCTTGGTATAAAAGATAGAGTTTTTAGTCCTACTTATGTGATTTTTAAAAAATATCCTGTTAAGTTGAATAAATATAAACATTTTTTTCATATGGATGCATATCGAATAGAAGACGAGAGAGAATTGTTTAATTTAAATTGGAAAGAAATTATAAACAATGATGAGCATTTGGTTTTTATTGAATGGCCAGAAAATATTTCGAAAGCTATGCCAAAACATTCTAAATTTGTTTATATTTCTAGTAAGGATAATGGTCATAGAAATTTTAAGTTTAAGTAAAGTATATGAATGAAAATATTTGGAATGACGAAAATTTAATAAAAGTACTTTCGCGAAATGGTATAGTTGTTATGCCTACTGATACTATCTATGGCATAGTTGGGAAGGCGCTTAAGAAACATACAGTAGAAAGAATTTATAATATTAAAAAACGAAATCCAGAAAAACCATGTATTATTTTGATTGGAAATATTAATGAACTTAAAAAATTTTCTATTGTTTTGTTGGAAGAACAAAAGAAAATTTTAGAAAAATACTGGTTTACTCCGAGCGGCTTGTTCCGAGCTTTGTCGAGAGAAGTCGAGGGGTTTAGGCCTACGAGTATTATTTTAGACTGCCCTAATGATGAATTTGAATATTTACATCGTGGTACCAAAACTTTAGCCTTTCGTTTACCTGCGCCACAAACGCTTCGAGATTTGCTTTTGAAAGTTGGTCCGCTTATTGCCCCATCCGCTAATACGGAAGCAAGGCTTCCGTCTAAAAATATTAAAGAGGCAAAAAAGTATTTTGGAGATTCTGTAGACCCCGTTAGAAGCAGGTCGCCCCAAGGTGACCGTAGCACTCGTTTTCTGACGAGGGCGGCTTTTAACGGGGTGGATTTATATGTAGATGGTGGAGAATTGAAAAGTAAAGCTTCGAAACTAATAAAATTAAATAGTGATGGTTCTGTCATTGTGCTTAGAGAGTAAAAATATGTCATAATTACAAAATGAAAAAGAGTATTTTAGAGAAAATTTTTAGTGCACCAGCGGAAGTATTGGAAAAGAGTGTTGAATTGGAAAAAGAAATAAAAGATGATATTGAAAGACAAAAGCCAGTTAAAGAAGCTAGAGAATATTGGAGGACATTAGGTCCTGGGTTAACGACTGGGGCAGCTGATGATGATCCATCTGGTATTGCTACTTATTCACAAATGGGAGCATCTCGTGGTTTTAATTTGATTTGGCTTTCTTTGTTTTCTTTTCCTTTGATGGGTGCTATACAGGAAATGTGTGCTCGTATTGGACTCACGACTGGTGTCGGACTTGCAACTAATATAAAAAGACATTTTTCAAAAAAATTATTATATTTTTCTACAATACTTCTTCTTTTTGCAAATGTATTTAATATAGGAGCAGATTTAGGTGCGATGGCGAAAGGGACTCAGCTTATTTTTCCCAAGGTGCCATTTACATTTTTAATTTTTCTTTTTGCAACCATATCTCTTCTTCTTCAAATATTTGTTCCTTATAAAAAATATTCTAAATATCTAAAATATTTAGCATTAGTTCTTTTTGCTTATGTGTTTTCAGCCTTTTCAGTTTCAATTAATTGGGGAGATGTATTTAAAAATCTTATAATACCTACGATTTCTTTTTCAAGAGATGAAATTATTTTAATTTGTGCTGCGTTTGGGACAACAATTTCTCCATATTTGTTTTTTTGGCAAACTTCTCAAGAAGTTGAAGAACAAATATTAAAAGGGGGAAAAACAGAAGAATCACGACGTATTTTCAATGCAGGTGATGATATTCATAAAATGAGAATTGATGTTTGGTCTGGTATGTTTTTTTCTAATATTATTATGTTTTTTATAATTGCAACTTCTGCAGCGACATTGTTTGGAAGTGGTGTTACCAACATAAGTACAGCTGCTGATGCAGCACTCGCACTTAAGCCATTTGCTGGAGATTTTGCTTTTATGTTATTTGCAATTGGAATTGTTGGCGTTGGATTACTGGCCATTCCGATATTGGCTGGCTCAGCTTCTTATGCAATGTCGGAAGCATTTAATTGGAAGTCGGGTCTTTATAGAAAATTAAAACAAGCCACTTCTTTTTATGGAGTAATAATAGTAGCAATGATTTTAGGAGTAATTTTGAATTTTATTGGGCTTGATCCTATAAAAACCCTTATCTACTCAGCTGTTTTTAATGGGATTATTTCACCAGTTATTTTATTTTTTATTGTACGGATAAGCGCGAATGAAGACATAATGGGAAATTTTAAAAATAAAAGATTAACTAACATTGTTGGTTGGTTTACTGTAGGACTTTTATGTGTTGTGAGTATTGGTACTATAATTTTTCTATTTGTGTAATTTTTTATGATAAAAATTCTTGAAAACTATGATTTAACTAAATTAAATACATTTGGAGTATCTGCGTATTCAAATTTTTTTGTTGAGGTAAACGATGAAACTGATTTAGAAGAAATTTTTTTATCTTCAGAATTTAAAAATAATAAAAAATTATTTTTAGGTGGAGGTAGTAATATTTTATTTACAAAAGATTTTGATGGTATTGTTATTTTAAATAAATTGAAAGGAATTGAAATAATAAAAGCCCCGACCAGAATCGGGGTCCCGACAGAAGTCGAGAAAGATTTTGTTTTCATTCGTGCTATGGGTGGAGAAAAATGGCATGATTTAGTTAGTTTTGCTGTTGATTGTGGATATTGGGGTATTGAAAATTTGTCATTAATACCAGGGACAGTTGGCGCTGCTCCTATACAAAATATTGGAGCATACGGCGTAGAAATAAAAGATATTTTAGAAAATGTTGAAGCTTATGATATAGAAAAAGGTTATAAGAAAGTTTTTAAAAAAGAAGAATGTGAATTTGGTTATCGTGATAGTATATTTAAGAATAAATTAAAAAATAAATATTTTATTTCTGCTATTATATTAAAATTAAATAAAAAAACAAACCCAAATATATCTTATAGAGCTTTAAAAGAATATTTAGATGAAAATGGTATTGAGGTAAAAAATTCTCGCGACATAAGTAATGCTATTATAGCTATTCGTAAGAGTAAATTACCAGATCCAATATTGATTGGTAATGCTGGTAGTTTTTTTAAAAATATTTTTGTTGATATTAAAAAAATAGAAGAAATAAAATTAAAACATAAAGATGTAAAATTTTTTGAGGAGAATGGGGAAATAAAAATTCCCGCTGGTTGGCTTATTGAAAAATGTGGATGGAAAGGCAAAAGGATAGGAAATGTAGGTGTCCATGAAAAACAAGCATTAGTTTTAGTGAATTATGGTGGTGCTACTGGTAAAGAAATAAAGGATTTTTCTGAACAAATAATCTCTTCTGTTTTACTTAAATTTGGTCTAATTCTTGAAAGAGAGGTGAATTTGATTTAATAAAATCCTTGTGTATAATTAAGTTATTATAAAGTCGTAAGTTAATATTTTTTTAAAAATATATGGATAAAAAGAAAAGTTTGATTATCTCAGTTATAATTTTTGTAATTGTTATTGGAGTTTTGATTTTTATTACTATTAACAGCAAAAAAGGGCCTGCTACAGTATCAGATCAAAATAATGTACAAAATACACAACAAGTTGATGGTGTTAAAGTTACAATTTTTCAAGAAGGAAATGGAGATATTGCAAAGACAGGTGATTTGGTTTCTGTAAATTATACTGGAAAACTTGCAGATGGTACGGCTTTTGATTCTAATGTTGATCCAAAATTTAATCACGTACAACCTTTTGTTTTTGCAATAGGATCTGGTGAAACTATAAAAGGTTGGGATATTGGAGTTGCTGGAATGAAGGTTGGTGAAAAAAGAATTCTTGAAATTGCTCCAGAATATGCTTATGGCGCAATTGGTGCTGGAGAAGCAATACCACCGAATGCAACAATTACTTTTGAAGTCGAATTATTAGAAATTAAAAAATAAATAAAATATATGGAAATGTCATTAGAACGAAAAATGAGATTTTATAGAATTATTAAATTTGTTTTGTTAGCTTTTTTAATTGCTGTCGGAGTCAGTTATTTGACTGAGACTATTCGCGATCAAAGCAATAGACCAGAAAACACAATAAGCTTTTCTGGACATGGAGAAGTGACAGCTGTACCTGATATTGCAAATGTTTATTTTACTGTTAATAAAGAAGCCAAAACAGTAAAAGAAGCACAAGCACTTGTTGCCATAGTTGAAAAAAACTCCTTAGATTTTTTGAAAGGTGCTAATGTTCTTGAGAAAGATATCAAAACAGCCAATGCTTCCTTTAGTCCTAAATATGAATATAAAAGTTCAATTTGTAATCAATATAGTTGTCCACCCGGTGGTAATAGTGTGATTGTTGGTTATACAGCGACAGAGAGTATTACTGTAAAAGTTAGAAATACAGATGATGTAGGTAAAATTATGCAAGGATTAGGAACCTTAGGTGTGTCTGATTTAAGTGGACCAAACTTTGCGATAGATAATGAAGATGGGTTGAAAGCAGAAGCTAGAAAGGCAGCTATTCTAGACGCTAAAGTAAAAGCAAAAGCTTTAGCAAAAGATTTAGGTGTTCGTCTTGGTAAGATTACATCTTTTAATGAGTCTGGAAATTATCCTGTACCAATGTATGCAAAAGGAATGATGTTGGATAGTGTATCTAGTGAATCTGCTCCAGCTGTAATTCCAAAAGGAGAGAATATAATAAGTTCAGATGTATCAATCACTTATGAAATAAGATAAAAATATTTTTATTGACTATTTTTGAAGAAAAGAGTATTATTAAAAAAGCCCTTGAAAGGGGGCTTTTTTAAAAGATTTAGAAAAAAATATAAAAATGTCAAAGATTATTGAATATTTTAATGAAACAAAAGTAGAGTTAAAGCACGTAATTTGGCCAAATAGACGTCAGACCATTTATTATACTTTAATTGTGGTTGTATTATCTATTCTCGTTGCTTATTTTTTGGGTATTTTTGATTTTATTTTCTTACAAGGGTTACAAAAAATAATAGCTTTTTAAATTATGTCAAAACAGGAAAATGAAGGTTCAAGAAATTGGTACGCTATTCACACCTATGCTGGGTATGAGAATGTTGTCCTTCGTAATTTAAAACAGCGTATAGATTCTCTCGCGATGAATGATAAAATTTTTAATGTTGTTGTTCCAATTGAGAAAAAAATAAAAATAAAAGCAGGTAAGCGTGTAGAAATAGAAGAAAAAATATATCCGGGATATGTTCTTGTAGATATGATTGTTACGGATGATTCTTGGTATGTTGTTCGTAATACTCCTCGTGTTACAGGTTTCGTTGGAGCTGGGGTTAATCCAGTGCCATTGAAAAATGAAGAAGTAGAGTATCTTTTCAAAAAGATGAATACTGGAGTAGCTAAACATAATATAGATATTGCAATAGATGAGACGGTTATGATAGTTGATGGTCCATTTAAAGATCTTGAAGGTAAGGTAAATTCTGTTGATAATGAACGCGGAAAAGTAAAAGTACTTGTCTCAATGTTTGGTCGTGAGACTCCAGTAGAACTTGATTTCTTGCAAGTTAAGAAGACTTAATGTAATCTAAACTACGTACTTAACGTCACAAAATATATATGGCTAAAAAGATAACAAAAAAAATAAAATTACAAATACAAGCTGCTAAAGCTACTCCTGCACCACCACTAGGACCTGCACTAGGACAAGCAGGTATAAACATAGGGGACTTCGTTACCAAATTTAATGCTGCAACTTCTAAGATGGCAGGAGATAAAGTTTCTGTGAATATTACAGTTTATGAAGATAGAAGTTATGATTTCGTTGTGAAGACTCCTCCAGTCACAGGGCTTATTTTGAAAGCAGCTGGAGTAGAAAAAGGTTCTGGTAAAAATACTGCTACTAAAGCTGGAAAGATTACTCGTGCTCAAGCACTTGAAATAGCAAAGAAAAAAATGACTGATTTAAATGCAAAAGATGATGAAGGTGCAATAAATATAGTTGCTGGTTCTGCTCGAAGTATGGGTATTGAAGTAAAAGATTAAAAATCTTGGTTTTTTTGATATCTATAGGATATAATTTATTGACAATGCAACAACTTACAGAAAATGATTACAAAAAAATTCTTATTTGTTTGACGCTTTACATAAGTTCTCTTTTTGCTGCAAATACATTAGGAATAAAATTAATGCCATTTCTTTTTGGCACTCATCTTTCGGTGGCTGTTTTTTCTTTTCCTATTGTATTTATGATGACAGATGTAATTGGTGAGGTTTATGGTAGAAAAATGGCAAAGAATTTTGTTTGGGCAGGAATAATAAGTATTTTATTATTCTTACTTTATTCTTTTATTTCAATGATTACTCCTTGGGCAGAGAGTGGTGTGTGGGCAAAAGATGGATATGATCTAATTTTTGGTATTTCTGTTCGTTTTTCTATAGCTTCTCTTGTGGCTTATGCTATAGGTGAGTATCAAGATGTTATTTCTTTTTTCTTTTTTAAAAAATATACAGGTAATAAATATTTTTGGTTACGGTCAAATCTCTCTAATTTTTGGTCTCAATTACTTGATTCTACTATTTTCATGTTTATCGCTTATTTTGGTATAATGCCCGTAAAGACTATTTTATTAATTATAATTCCGTGGTGGATTTATAAAGTTTTTATGGGATTTTTATTTACTCCACTTTCGTATCTCGGTATTCGTTTGTTGAGAGGGAAAAACAATAATGAAAATTATTCCAATCAAAACCAAAATATTTAGTGAGAATGAAGATTTACTTCAGTTTGTTTTAAGATATATTAAAAAGGTTCCAGAAAATTCTGTTATTGTTATTACTTCTAAAATAGTGGCTCTTTCAGAGGGAAGGATTGTTTTAATTGATAAAACAATCTCGCACGACAAAATGCGTGAGAAAATTATTAAGTCTGAAAGTGATTTTATGCTTCGCACAAAATATACTTGGCTTACCATTAAAGATGGTATGGTAATGGCTTCAGCTGGAATTGATGAATCAAACGCAGATGGGAAAATGGTTTTATTACCGAAAGACAGTTTCAAATTAGCTGATTTTGTTCGTAAAGAACTTTGTAAAAAATTTAAAATAAAAAATCTTGGCATTTTAATTACAGATAGTCGATTATTTCCTTTACGTGCTGGAGTTGTAGGTGTTGCTCTTGGTTATGCTGGATTTAAAGGAATTAGAAATTATGTTGGCAAGAAAGATATTTTTGGACGTACTTTAAAATTTTCTCGTACAGATGTTGCAGATAGTTTGGCAACTTCTGCTGTGCTTTGTATGGGAGAAGGGAGAGAACAAAAACCACTAGCTTTAATAAATAATGCACCAGTAGAGTTTACTGACAAGATTAATAGAAAAGAACTTTATATTGATCCGCGAGAAGATTTATATCAACCTCTTTTTGAGAAAATAAAAAAGATAAAAATGAAAAAATAAAATCTTAGTCTTCTTTACTTTTTATAAGTTTTGTGGTATCATTTAAAAAATATTTGTCAGCTACCCACACCCCCGAATCCGAACACTAACTAGTTAATAATCTTTCTCTAATAATACCACAATTCAGTGGTTTTTTTTGTTTTAAAATCTCTTTTTGGAATGCTTCTTCTGGTGTTCTGTAATTTA
>JBAZOQ010000016.1:0-15246 GCA_041648595.1 Minisyncoccota bacterium
TTTCTGGTATTCGGAGTTTGATAGGTTTCGCGAGATTGCTCCCTGTCGAAACCTTCCAGTGCTCTACCCCCAGAAAAAACACTTGACGCTAGCCCTAAAGCTATTTCGGAGAGAACCAGCTATTACCAGGTTCGATTAGCTTTTCACTCCTTACCACAAGTCATCCGAAGACGTTGTACGATCTACCGGTTCGGACCTCCATTTGTCTTTCGACAAACTTCATCCTGCTCATGGCAAGCTCACCTGGCTTCGGGTCTTATGCATACTACTCATTCGCGCTATTAACACTCGGTTTCCCTTCGGCTCTGCTGTTTTAGCCAGCTTAGCCTTGCAGTATGAATAAACTCGTTGGCTCATTCTTCAATAGGCACGCCGTTGCAGATATAAATACCTGCTCCGACTCCTTGTAGACATATGGTTTCAGGTCTATTTCACCGCCCTAATCGGGCTGCTTTTCACCTTTCCCTCACGGTACTTGTTCACTATCGATCTTTAAGAGTATTTAGCCTTAGCGGTTAGTTCCGCTGGATTCCCCCCGGCCATTCATGTCCTGGGGTACTCAAGAATAACAATAAAAGAGATAAATTATTTTCGTTTACGGGACTATCACCCCCTACGGTGTCGCTTTCCAGCAACTTCAACTAATAATTTATTTTTTGACTCTTCTTTAATTAAATAAACATTGTCATCTTACAACCCCCCTCGACTCGGCGCTTCGCACCTCGCTCGGGGCAAGCCCCTTATAATTTTAGTAATAAGAGGTTTACCCTGAGTGAGACACAGAGTGTCGAATCGAAGGGTTTGGGCTTCTTCCTTTTCGCTCGCCGCTACTAAGAAAATACATATTTGTCTCTATTCCTCCTGGTACTGAGATGTTTCACTTCCCAGGGTATGCTTTTTTATTATAAAAATAAAAATTATGTGGGTTTACCACATAGGGTTTCCCCATTCGGAAATCTCCGGATCAAAGGTAGCTAAGCACCTCCCCGAAGCTTATCGCAGCAACGCCACGTCCTTCATCGCCTCTTAAAGTCAAGGCATCCACCATACGCCCTTAATTTCCTGTTAAGAAATTTACAAACCACATTTACTTTATTCAACTTGAACAAAGAAAGTAAAAATATATAATTTTTCCCGACCGCTCGGTACTAAAAAACTTTTTTTACTTGCCCTGTTTCCCCTACAAAAAGACCCTACGCATACAGGCTGCATGCTAGTAAGACGGAGAACAGGATTTTAGTTGTCAAGATTCAAGCCATACTGCAAACCCTTTGACTATGCTCAGGGTAAATAAAAAACCGCTTTTCAAGCGGCTCTACAGACAAAAGAAAGCCTGCTTAAAACCGCCTTTTAAACTTGTTTCTTAATGTAATCATACTGATTAAAAGAGTATATATTAAAGCCAAAATTAAGTCAAATTTAACGACACAGAGTAATGTTTATAACCTGGGGATAGGAATTATTGTTTTAAATTAAATGGACCATAAAATTGTCCCCCGCTAAGATTAAACTTTTCAATAACATACTGATTACCACATATAACTGCAGACATCGTTGTGTTCCCAGAACATCCTCCTGGTGGAGAATTAGCAGGACAATTTGAAATTTGTTGATCTAATAAAACTATTTCAGCAAGTTCGCCGGTAGAAACACATAAACTTTTTCCATAATAATCATTCGTCAAAAATGAACTAAAATTAGTATAGAATCTTTCAGGAATAACATCTGTTAATTTATTATAGAGAAAAGATTTCTGAGCCTGACTATTCGGTTTTGGAACAGGTGTTGGATTTATTTTTTCATTTTGATCTGGTATCGGATTAGGAGTTGGAGTTGGAATAGGAATAGGTGTATCAGAATTCTTCCCCACATAATATGCTCCACCACCGATGGCTAACACAGCGACAACCAATACTAATATAGCTATAGAACTAAAACCTTTATTTTTATTCATAAATTTTTTAAATTAATTATAAATTTTTTTTAATTACACAGGCATTCCAACAGGAATCTGAAAATTCAAGTAATTCATGTTCTTAGGTTTGATTCTCTTACTTGCATCAAGTATTTCAATTCCTAAAATCTTATTTCCTTTTCCCATATCTAAAACTATCCCTTCCTCAACCTCTTTGGTGCGAGAAAAAACCCCTTCTTGAAAGTAAAGATATAATGCATCTGCTTCTTTGTCATAAGTAATTTTCATATTTTTTAATTCTTTTTTATTAATTCCCAGATAACCGAAACAATTACTTGAGAACTTTTCTTATTTATAAAAACAATTTTTACTATCCCCTTATTAAACTTTTTAAATACCAAATTTTTACCCTCATAACCTATATCAATTTTGTCTGGTTTTAATAAGGTACTTTTAACCATTTCTTCCGTAATACCTCTAAAAATCATCCTAGCTTTAGCATGTACTGTATAATAAATCATTACTACTATATCATACCAAACATAATAAAAAAGTCCACAAAAAAAACGGACGCCTGGCGTCCGTTTTTTTTATGATTTTTATAAGCTATAAGCTAACACCTATAAGCTATTTTTATTCTTGTTCCATTTTTTCTAAAGCTTCACGAGAACTAGGCCCAAAGATTCCATCAGCCTTAAGTTGATTTTTTACCTGAAATTCTTTAAGTGCAGATAATGTCTTAGAACCAAAGAAAGTCGTCTCCATACCCTTCTCTATTCCATCAATTTTAAAACCTTTTGCAAGAAGCATTTTTTGAAGACATTTGACTTGATAATCTTCTATCCCTCTTTTAAGAGTAATTGTAATTTTTTTACAATTTGATTCTTGATTATCGTTTTTATCATCAGTCGAATTTAGTACATAAAGATGATCAACATTCACACTAAAACTACTTGAAGCAGAACCACCTTTAGAATCTGAAACTGTAACTTTTACATTATAAGTCCCTGCTGTGTTCCAAGTATGACTTGTGTTATATGTCCAACCTTGTTTTTGTTGAGAATCTATTATTGAACATACTCCACCACCTACAATATATGGCGATTCTTCTCCCCAATATACAGTCCAGCAACCTAAATTATCATTATCTGCATCGGTAGCACTGAAATTAAAATCAACTGATTTACCTACTTGAATAAAAGTAGGAACTACAATTGGATTAATAACTGGATTATGATTTATTGATACTGTGTTTCCTACATTTACACTCAAGCTTGCTTCTGCACTTAATCCACCCGAACATGGTGGAATTTGACATGGATTTACTCGAGTAGATACTTTAAATTTTGGTGTATAAATTCCTGCTTTTAAATAACTATGGGTAAATGTAGCTGTCTGCTGAGGTGCTGTAGCTGAAGATGTTGCACAAACTCCATTAAGACAAATGCTTTCTCCAACTTCACCCCAATCTACAGAATATGAAAGATTTCCACCTGTAGAACTAGAAGCTGAAACTGTCCATGTTCCTGTTTGATTTATATCTAATTTTTGAGGACCAGATACGCCAGAAATAACTGGGTTGATTGAGGTTGGAGGAGATAATGGAATTACTTTACTTGCGACAATACCATAAAAACCACCTTCAAAATTATTCAAAACAAGCTGACCAACAATTGTGACTCTGCTATTTTCATAACTCTTTAAATTAGATAGAACTTCTGAATCCTTTGCCTTTACAGGATATGATTTTGAAGGACACGGAGCCCTATAACACTCAACAACTACATCGGTGAGTGTATGCGTTCCCCACATATAAGTAGTAGAAACTACAGGACTTAATAAACCTATAAACTTTTGTTCATTTGGTTGTGGAGTTATTTCATCGCAACTTAAAGCTTTTATTTTTGCTCGAGTAATTGCTCCGACATATCCAGTAGGACTGATGTCATTAGACTTTTGAAAATCTTTAACCGCTTTAAAAGTTAATAATCCAAAATATCCAGTTGGTTCATTATTTAGATAACCCTTAGACTGTAAAAAATCCTGGAGTGTCGAAATTTCTCCATTTTTATTTACATCTCTATCCTTATATCTAAGATTATTTTGTAATGCTACACAATTTGATGCTATAGGATTAGGATCAATATCTCCTGTTTGAGCAAAAGAAAAAACTGGAGCTAAAAGAAAACCGACTAAAAACAATGCTAATATATTTTTTTTCATCCCATTAAAAATTATGCCACCAGTACATATAATTATATTATATATAAAAACAGATAATTTATTATTTAATAATCTTACCCCGTCTTGTAAATTTATAACGGGACAAGTACTTTTTATTTGACCTTATATTATAGTAGACGACTCAAAACAAACTTTCTTACATTGAATGGTTATATGTATTGTTTTATTATATAATAATTTTATATATAAAAGTAAGAAAGTGGCATCTTGTACGTCATACTAATATGAAAGAGAATATTGCAGATGAATTTAAAAAAATATATGAAAACCAATCAGATGCAATATTTCGATTTTGCTTAATTCGTGTATCTAATAGAGAACAAGCATTAGACATAACACAAGACACTTTTCTACGTTTATGGAAAAATATGCTTGAAGAAAAAGATATATTAAACAATCGAGCATTTCTCTTCACTATCGCTCATCATCTTGTTATTGATTGGTATCGCAAGAAGAAAAGTATTTCTTTAGATAAAATGATAGACAACGAAAAAAATTCTTTCGATTTATTAGATGAAAAAACAATAAATAATATCGAAGTGAGCGCAGAAGGTAGATATCTTTTAAACAAAATCAATGATTTATCAATCACATATAAAGACCCAGTTTATTTACGTTTTGTAGAAGATCTAACACCACAAGAAATAGCAGACATTTTAAATATATCAGCAAACGCAGCTTCTGTAAGAATCAATCGTGGACTTGAAGAATTACGAGAAAAAACAGGTTATAATTAATCCGCCAAAATTTTTCACAAAAAAACAAGACAATACATTAAAAGAAAATAATCATTAAAATTTAGGCGGATAAATGAAAAATAATATGAAAAACGAAGAAATACAAATTGGGATAAACAAAATCCAAAATATAAAAATGACTACTGAAGAAAAAAAGCTTGTACTTGAAAACATTTTGACTTCTCCTATTGCTATTAAAAAATCAATCCCTAGTCCTTATTCATTTCAATCATTTGTGTCTATTTTACAAAGAAATCATTTTGCTTATTACAGCATGGCAACTTTCCTTATCATTGTTTTAAGTAGTGGAGGAATAGCTCTTGCTTCACAAGAAAGTTTACCGGGTAATATTTTGTATCCAATAAAAGTCAGTATCATTGAACCTATAAATTCTGCTCTAAAATTCTCTACTGAAGCTAAGGCAAAATATGAAAGCAGCCTAGCAACAGAACGCCTCATAGAAGCTGAGACTCTAGCTTCCCGAGGAAAATTAGACACATCTAAAGAAAAACAAATTAATGATCTTCTTGCTATTCATACGACAGCCCTAGATGAAGCCATAAATAAACTTCATAAAGAAGACCAATCAAGTGAAAAAGCCTATGAAATAGCTACCAATTTTAAAGCTGAAATGTCCGCTCATGCGCAAATTTTAGATATTATCAATGAACAAAATAATACTAACGTTGGTGTTAGCACTAGTATTAATTTAGAAAAACAACAAACTGAAGATACACAAATTTCAGCAACTGCGCGAATCAACGCAAACAAGATAAAGGTTTTTTCAAAAGAGAATAATAAAAATGTAGTAAAAGAAACACAAAATGAATATGTAAAAAAGAAACAATCAGTCGAAACAATGATTAGTTCAACAGCTTCTACTTTAAATCAATCTACAGCCACTAGTAGTAGTACATCTACAATAAAACAAAAAATCATTGATAATACACGCGAAACTCTTGAGACATCAAATCAATTTTTAAATAATGCAAATGAACAAAATGAAAAAGGAAATGAAGAAGACGCATATTCTTCCCTTCTTGATTCTGAAAGTAGAGCCAAGGAAGCAAATATTTTTCTCGAAAGAGGATTGCAACTAGAAGAAGAAAATAATCCATAAAAGAATTACTTAAAAAGTAATAAAAAAACGGACGCCTGGCGTCCGTTTTTTGCTATTTCTAAAAACTATTAGCTAATACCTATAAGCTATTTTAGTATTCTTTATGCGACATCTCTTCACCCAATTTTGCAATCAATCGTGCTGCTGCATCTTTGCCACCTAAGCCAAAAGCAAGAGCTCCACCTACTGCCAACATTCCGATTATTCCAGCAAATAAGGTACTCATATACCCTTCAGCAACTCCTAGTTGGCCTAATGCAATAATGAAAGCAAATATCCAAACTGTATATTTTACTAAAGAGCCAAGCATATTTGTTGATTTAAGATTCATTGCACGAGATCCAGCCATAACTGTTTTTGAAAGAAATTCAGCTACCATTGTTGCAATTATTAATACAAATGCAGCAACTATAATTCTAGGCAAAAATCCAAGAACGTCATCTTTCAAGAAATATGCAATATAATCCAAACCAATTAAGTTAAGTGATGGAAGAAGAAAAATGATAATAACAAACCATTTTACAACTTGTCCAATAAAATAACCAGAGTTAAGATTCATCCCAGCTTTTCTAAAAAAATTATCTGCACCAATTGAACGAAAAAGACTATCAATTTTCAAGGAAGTAAAAACTTGCTCAAAAGCCTTAGCGATAAGAGAACCCAAAACCCAACCAACTACAAAAAAGATAATCGCTAAAATAAGTTTTGGAGTAAATTGAACAAAACCCCACCACAAATTTTGTAAGGACAAATTAAAAACATCTCCCCATGTCATCCAAATATTACTCATAATAAATTAAAATACGTTAATGATAATTTCCGCCAGAAGGCGGATCAGCCTACTGGCTGAAATAAAAACTTTTAAAGTTTCGACCTCATAAAGTTCTACATTATATTATAGCAATATCTAAGATTTTTTTAAAGCTTGTGTGGATAACTCTTTAGCCTGCAAAATCACTTCATGAGGATAATCAAGTATATCCCTAACAAGTTTATCGTACATATCTAATCTATATACAAATTCTTTAGTATCAAAGACAGCGTACACGAGCTCTGTGCCTATTTCAGCTTCAAGTTTATGTATTTCTTCTTCAATCTTGCCTTTTTTAATTTTATCTCCAACAATCAATAAATCTACTTTTGTATCTTTATTTTTGATAAAAATGCCAGAAACCAATAGAAGTTTTATCCTACCAACTTTTTTAAAATTATCTGCTATTGTTTTTTTATCTAAAGTATCAGCACCCACCAAAAGTCTATCAAACTCTTTTGCATATTTAAAAAATGGATTAAAATACCAAACTGCGATATGTCTTTTTATAAAACCAACAGAATCTAAAAGCCTTATTTCTTTACCAGCAACAATAGAATTCACACGACTTCTCTTAACAACATCTTTTTTATTAAATCCATTCTTAGAATTCAACAAAAAAAGCCTCATTATTTTAACCCTTGCAGGATTGCCAAGTATTTTCCCTAGAATTTCCATATAGGTGTATTATACCACTTTTTTATTTTAATTCCACTTTTCCACCTGCTGTTTCAATCTTCTTCTTAAGCTCGTCAGCTTCCGCTTTCTTCATCCCCTCTTTTAGAGTAGAAGGAGCAGCATCAACTAAATCTTTTGCTTCCTTAAGACCAAGACCTAAGACTTCTTTCACAACTTTCATAACAGCTATCTTTTGTTCACCAGCTGCTGCAAGAACAACAGTAAATGAATCTTTTTCTTCTACCTCTGCAGCAGCCCCTGCTGCTGGTCCTACTGCTGCGACAGCAGCTGCAGAAACTCCAAATTTTTCTTCTATTGCCTTTACAAGTTCATTCAATTCTAAAACTGATGCACTCTCAAGGTCTTTCATAAATGTATCAAATTTTGACATAACGTTTTTTTTAATTAATTTTTAATAATCCACCTCATCCCCAACCCTTCTCCAGATTACTGGCGAAGGGAGAAATTTCATCCCCCTCTCTGGTATTCCGGAGAGGGATTAGGGGTGAGGATTTTAAACTTTTCCTTTGGCTACTTCATTCACTGCTATAGCTAAACGCTGTATTGGAGATTTGAGTAAAAATGCAATTTTTGAAAGTAAGACTTCCCTAGAAGGAATAGTCGCTATTTCCATCATTTTTTCTTTGCCTACAAATTTCCCTTCAAAAATTCCTCCCAAAATATCCAATATACCTTTGTGAGTTTTTTGAAAATTGTAAATTTCACGAGAAGAAGCAATTTCATCTTTTGAATATGCAATAGCAACTTCACCAGAAAGTTCTGGAATTTCCCCTTCTGCTTTTTTTAGTAATGCTCGTTTTAATAAAGTTTTCCTAGATACTTTGTAATCTACTCCTCCATCTCGAAGTCCACGACGAAGAATAGTTTCATCTCCAACTTTTAATCCATGAAAGTTTACAAAAACGACAGATGAAGATCCTTTAATTGCTTTATCAAGACCTTTTATCATTTCTTCCTTTTTTGATTTTTGTAACATAATTTTGTGTTATTCCCCTCTTTGAGGGGTGGCGCTTACGCCGGGGTGGATGTATTTGTCCACCTCCCCCAAATAAATTTGGGTACTCCTCAAGAGGAGAATAAAAAAAACGGCTTTTAGGCCGCCAAGTATCGACCCACTAAATAGGATTTATGTGCCCTTCGACTACGCTCAGGGTAAACCTATTTTCTTTGCGGTACATATATAATAGCACAAACCTTTTATTTTGCAACTTCTGTTTTATCTTTTAATAGATTAAAAGAATTTCCTTCTTCCCCAGAATTACTTACAAAAAAGACTCCAATAAGACCTATTATTATCATAATAGTAAAAAGAATTATCGTCTTCAAAGAATGTTTTGTCATAATTTTATTATATCATCTTCTGTTCATCTGGTGAACTAGAGGAGGACTGGCCTCATCTAGGAGGCCAGTCCTCCTTTTTTTATATACTGTTCGTTGCAGTTACTGTGATTGGATTTACAACCTGATTGCCAGCCAAATCTTTAAAATTAACACTCTCAAATGTGACACTAGGAGTCTCTCCCGCTCCTATATTTGTGGAGAGAGTTAATGTTATAACACCTTTTAATTCAGAAGCTTCAGTCACCGTATGTCCTGAAACCGTGAATTCATTACCACTCGTATTAAGCGTGTTGCCATCAATATCTTCACTAAATGTAACATCTATAGAAGTGGCTGTCATAACTTTCGCAGAAACAAGAGTCGGGGCATGCGCATCAATCTGCAAAGCATTTGCAGTTACCGTAGTGTATGCTTCATTTGAATTTCCCGCGGCGTCAGTCAAAACAACAATGACCGGAATAGTACCAGAAGTAACATCATTATTAAGAGAGGAAACAATATAAATAGCCGTGTATGCTCCATTTCCTTTATCAGTAAAATTAGTTGCCGCAACATTATTAATATTAATAGTCTGAGCCGTATAACCTGCCGAATCAGCCGTGATAGAAAGAGTGATGGTATCGCCAATTTTTGCATAACCAAATATTGGAGAAGGAGAAAGTGCAAGAGCAGAAATTACAGGTGGAGTAATATCTTTGTTTGGATCAGAATCAACTGTCACCGTCACAATATAATTTTGAGTAAAACCATTCTCTGCTGTAACTATATAAGTGACAGGATTAGTAAAATCTTGAGCTATGTTTGTATCTGGACTAATCGTTGCTTTTTCTGAAATTGTAATAGTCGGCACAAGAGCTGACACTACAGTACCAAAAGGAACAGTCAAGGAAATGGTTTTTTCAGTTTCATTAACAACACCAATAACTGAAGGTGTTAATCCTGCAAAATTAAATACAGTAATTGCTTTTAAAATACTAAGAGTCGTATCAATCTTTTTTACTGTACCAGCACTAGAGGTTCCTATTGATCCACTCCAACCATCAGCCAAAACTTTTCCAGTAAATGAATATGTTTCATAATATAAAGCAACTCGTCCTCCACCTCCTGGCTGATAACAACTACCCCCACAGTATGCCCCACCTCCATTTGCATAAAAATTTCCATTTCCTAAAATATTTTTTGTGTTTATATATAAACTACCTCCACTTGACGTGACATCACCATTTGCAGAAATAGTACCATTGTTTGTAAGTGTATTAGATACAATTAATCTGATAGCTCCTCCACCACGATAAATACCAGTTCCCCCACTTCCAAAATCTATCGGTTCTATATCCGATCCATACACAGACGTTGGAATATTCCCTCCACCAACTCCACCATAAGATGCTCCCGCATAATAATTTGGTGCCAAAGGAGCTCCTAAACCATCAACATATCCTTTTGTATTTACAGAAATTAAAGAACCTGAACCAACCGTAATGTTTGGAATTTCCAAAGAAAGTATTTTCTCTTCACCTATAGTCACATTTGAACTTCCTGACATTGTTAACACATCAGATGTTATCGTTTCACTTCCTGAAAGAGTTAATGTTGAATTATCAAGAGAAATTATTGGAATATTTATAGTTTGATCTTCCGCTAAAGTAAATTGTGATGCTTTATCAATAAGAATTTCATCAGCATTTATACTGACACTTTTTTCTGAAGTTACATTAGCACCATTTGAAACAAAAATATTATTAAAAGAAAATGGACCGTCACTTTCTCTAAATTGCCATGAACTATTTAAATAAAGATCATTATTTATAGTATCAAAAAGTCCAATCGTACCATTTTTTGCACAAGATAAGGTCATGCCGTCATATCGACCACATCCACCAAGTGCTTCTGTTTTTCCAGTAAATGAAAAAGTTTCATAGTAAAAAGCAATACGTCCGCCACCACCAGGGCCAGCAAAAAAACCACCAGCGTAAAGATTCCCCCCGTTCGCGCTAAAAGTTCCACTTCCAGTTATTTCTTTTGCTGTTACATAAATACTACCTCCACTTGAAGAGATATCACCATTTGCAGAAATCATACCATTGTTTGTAAAAGTCTTGGTTATTATTAATCTGATAGCTCCACCAGCAAAAGCATTTGGACCACCTCCAGCACTACCTAATTCTAATGGCATCGTAGCTGAACCATATACTGATGTTGATGTATTTCCATAACCAACTCCACCATAAGATGCTCCTGCACCAGCATGCGACACATCAGGTGCGCCAGGTCCAGTATTCTTATATCCTTTTAAATCTGCAGAAATACGAGAACCATTATTGATGGTAATATTTTTTGCAGTAATTTTTACCCCCTTAAAAGTGTTAGCAGATTCCGGATTACCTTCTAATGTCAAAATTGCATTATTGTTTATTATTAAATTGTCATAATTATATTCACCAGAAGTCAATGTGGTGTCTTTATCAATAATAGTATCAATTTCTGGAGGTAGTGGAGGAGCGACAACATTTACAGTACGTGTAGCAGTCGCTGTATTATTTGAAAGATCTGTAGCCGTATAAGTGATTGTATAAATACCAACGACAGAAGTATCGACAGCACCGGAAACGACAACATCTCGCACTCCATCAATATCATCTAATGCAGTTGCACCTTCGTCTGTATAATTATTATTTTGTGTAACATTTATTGGATTAGTTCCTACAACAGAAATAACTGGTGCAGTTGTATCTGGAATTATTATTTCAGTAACATTTACAGTACGTGTAGCAGTCGCTGTATTATTTGAAAGATCTGTAGCCGTATAAGTGATTGTATAAGCACCAACAACAGAAATATCAATAGTTCCAGTCGTGACAACATCTCGTACGCCATCTATATCATCAAGCGCTGTTGCTCCAGCATCTGTATATAGTGTATTTTTTGTAACATTCACAGGATTAGTTCCAGTAATAGTAATAACTGGCGCAGTTTTATCTTCGGTTATTGAATCTCCCCCACCACCACTATGAGAAACATCAGGAATAATTTCAGGCACTTGTGGAGCCTGCGGAGGCAACACCTCCACAGGCTCCGCATTTATATCTGGTGGAGTTTCAGTCACAGTCGTTGCCGTTTCATCAGTTTTTGTTTCATTTGTTGTTATATCTTCTGTTGTTGTTTGTGTTTGTTCATCTGTATTAGGAGATGTTGTCTCCGTATCCGTATTGGAAGATTCTGAAATACTCGGAAGTATCGTCGTCACACTACTTGCACTAGGTAAACTATCTACCACATTAGCTAATAATCCTTTAAAAATATTTTTTGTCGCTAGACCAGTATTATAAATACCATTTCCAGCATAAACTACAGCATTTTTCGTATTATTTACAAGAAAATCAGCAGATGCAAGTGCCACACCTGTTATCTTATGAAGTGTAGTAAGTTCTGGTGGAGAGATACAAGATTCTTGTGATTCTTGTTCATCATTTTCTTTTAATTGATTAAGCGAGGATTTAATATCAGAAATAATTCTATCACCTTTATATTTTAAATATACATCAGAAAAACTATGTCCATTCCCATCACTATTTTGTAATGGTATATGAATATTTGGTGTCAGAATTTTTATAAAACGAGCCACAGTAGCAACAATAACTTTGTCTGTGTCAGAAGTTAAATATTTTCCTCCTCCAGCAACATAATTTGCAGGAGTAGCTACACCATACACACCGATAGATTGACTTGGAACTCCACCTTCTTTCGACGCAACTTTATTATAAAAATTATTTGCATAAAAATTCCCCTGAGAATGAGCAACGAGTAAAAGTTTTTAAGTTGTAACTTTTTGACTCGCATCATTTAACATCTCAGTCAAATCATAATCAGATTTTTGATCAAAAAGTCCTTGTTGCACTGCATCAATTGCATCACCAAGTCCTCCAAGATGAGTGGGGTTATAAAGGTAATCCACTTTGATGGATTGGTTGTTGTAAGGTTTACTAAATTTAAAACTGAGTGAATCCTTGTTACGAATTGCTCCTTCTAAATCAGTGAAGACGCCATTGATTGTAAGTATTGTATATCCTTTAGGAGAACACAATTCTACAGCAAAAACTCTGGAAGAAAAGGAAAAGAAAACAAAGATTATGAATATAAATAACAACTTTTCCTTCATTATATTAAAAATTTAATTGGGTAAATTGGAGTAATCAATATCACAAACTGATTCCAAATCAGAGTAACTTCTAACTTTCTCTAGAAAATTAATCCTAGAATTTTTTCTTTCCTTAGTATTGAATTGCTTATTTTTTACAAAATCAACGAGATTATTTAGTTTTTCAAAAGCTTGTTGTGATTCTGAATTGATAATAGTGCTTCCGATACACTGAAATCCTTTGCTTTGTTCTCGTACAACCTCCGTCGCTGTGATGGTATTTATCATCGGTTGTATCACTTCCATCTGCAAAGCCAATGCATACTGCAAAAGTACGGCACGAGTTTTTGCAGAATCTGGATATTCTTTAAACACAGCAAGCTCAACATCATCACGAATTCCATTATTATTTGCATCAATCCCCTGCACTGTCGCATCTGCTTGTGCTCCTGGGTCTGATGGAAGATTTTTTCCCAATACATCATCCACTGTAAGTTTAGTATTATGAATTTTTATAACCTGCGCATCAATTTTTTCTTGATTATTTAAATAAAAAAAACGATAAATTACTAAAATTAAAAATAAACCACATAAAATAAAAAAGACCCACATTATTATCTTAAAAATTTTGTGAGCAAAAAATATTTTTATGAAATTTTTTATTTTTTCCATTTATAAATTATATTCTTAAAAAAAATTTAAAACAAATTAATTTAAATAAAATCTGTGGATAACTTTTCATTCGGACGTCCAACGTCCGAAAATTTTGGAAGTAAATCTTCTTCTAATAAAGAAACCAATCCTCTTTCTTCTCGAAGAAAAGAAATTACATTTAAGCATTCTTTTTTATAATTTTCATTACCACCATAAAAATCTAAAAGTTCTTGCGCTTCTTTTTCTGTGACAAGGACAAAATTACCAGTGTTATATTCTTTTTCACTTGATAAAACTAAATGTATTTTTTCTTTTGGAATATCGTGTACTAAATAATTTAAATGCACATAAGGACGAATCTTTAAAAAATACGCATCATCATCTATTAATTTAGACTTAAATCGACTCTGAAATAATGCACCATTTCTTTTATGGGTTAAATTAAAATATTTTGTATATCCGCCAAGTAAACGTTTCAAAAATTCCGAAATACCACCATCTACTTCTTGTTTTAAAATAATATGAAAATGATTTGGATTAAAACAATAACAAACTATCGAAACAAGAGGATTCGGACGTTGGACGTCCGAATCCTCTTGTTTTCTAAGCATTAAATCTTTTATACTACCTATAGGTTCAACTACATTAAATTCCTTAACACTTAAAGCAAATCTACTAAGATCAGCTTTATTCATAAAAATATCTCTTTTATCAACTCCCCTATTATAGATATGATAATACTGATTAATCACAAGTGGGTCTTTTCTCATAAAATTAAAATAAAAAATTATTTCCAGACGTTGAACATCCGAAAATTTTAAAACTAAATAACTAAATTATAAATGTAATTTAGTTATTATCTCATAAAGAAATAAAAAATACCCACATTTCTGTGGATAATTTTATCTTTTCGGACGTCCAACGTCCGAAAAGTTCGAAAATACTTCTCTGGTTTTTTATGGTTTAGGTATTCCTAAATCGTTGCTGATTTTTTTAACAAGAAAATTATCAATTTCATTATGCCTTGGTATTGTTGAAGATCTATTTATTGTAGGATTAAAATAAACACTGTGTTTAGCTCCTTCGCGAAGAAAAATACAACCTTGTTTGGTTATAAATTTTAAAAAATCAATTCTTTTCATACCCTTAAAAAGCAAAAACCAAAGGTTCTTTTATAAGATTTTTTTGATTAGTATTTAGGGAACGATTTGTTTCAATGATTAATTTGGTTGCTTCAATTAAATTTACCTTTGTTTCCTTTAAAGTTTTCCCTTGAGTATTAGCACCAGGAATTTCTTCTACCCAACCCAAAAACCATTTTCCACTTTTTTTATATACAGCTGTAAAATTATGTTTAACCATATTTGAAGTATATCACACTACATAATAAATTATCAATAATTATATTTATATGAAGAAAATACTTCAAAAGGGCATTTCTTCGTTGCTACGAAGGAATGCCCTTTATTTTTTCTTCTTCAAACAACAAAAAACCACCCAATAAGGTGGTTTTTATATAAAGAATCTCCCCTATTCCCAATGTTTGTCGGACGTTGGACGTCCGAAAGAGATTCCTCCTTCCCCTAC
>JBAZOQ010000017.1:0-5849 GCA_041648595.1 Minisyncoccota bacterium
GGCGGTGGGGGACGGCGACGGGGTGGGGGTGGCGCCGGAGCCGGGGCTGCCCCAGCCGAGGTCGTCGGCGGAGGCGGGGGTGGGAGCCGGCGTCTCGTCGGCGGAGGCCGGGATGGCGGGGATGGCGAGCGCGGCGGCCAGGGCGGCGCCGGTGGCCAGGAGTCGGATCTTCATGGGTACCCTCCACGCGAATATGACTCGAACAAGTGTCCGAGTGACGTGCGGTAAGGGCATGGTTGCATGTGGTTGAGGGGTGAACCAAGGTATGAGACGTGCCAGAATCGGCATGTGCGTGAACAGGCACGTTCAACTCCGGGGGGTTGTACGAACGTTGAGTAAAATTCTGAACGCCGACGAGGTCACCACCTACCAGCAGATCGCCGCCGGGGAGCCCCCCGACCAGGGTCCCGCCACCGACCGACTCGCCGCCCTTGGCCTGGTCGAACGCCGCACGCACGACGGGTCGTGGATCGCCTCCGACCCGCGCGCCGTCGCCCACGGACTCATGGGCGAAGCGCTCACAGAACTGCGCGACCTGGTCACCCGCATACACGAGATCCCCACCCTCGAATCGCTCGCAGCCGCCTACGACCCGCACCGCATGTACGGCGGACCCGCGTCGGAGTTCCTGCCGACCCGCGACGCGATGAACTCCCGCATAGGCGACGTGGCCGCCGCGGCCAGTTCCTCCGTCCTTACCGCCCAGCCGGGCGCCCCGGCCGACCGTGACCCGCGCGTCGTCGCCCTCGGCGCCCAGCGCACCGTCGACACCCTGGAGGCTGGCGCCGAAGTGCGCAGCCTCTACACCAGCACCGCCGTCAGCCACACCCAGACCTCCGCCTACGTCGGCCAGATCATCGACGCCGGGGCCGAAGTGCGGACCCTGTCCGGCACCTTCCCGCGCATGATGATCGTGGACAGCCGACACCTCTTCATCGAGAACCACGTCGTCGGTGGCGCCGACAACGACGCCGGCTGGCACGTCACCGACCGCGGCGCCGTCGCCTGGGCCGAGCGCGTCTTCGGCGCGCTGTGGGACCGGGCGGTCCGCTGGAGCGACGCCCGGCCGCGTGCCGCGACGGTCACCTCCGGCAGGCAGCGTCAGATCCTCGGCGAGCTGGAGATCGGCTGGACCAAGCAGCAGGCAGCGCGGCGGCTCGAGCTCAGCGAGCGCACCGTCACTGGCGAACTCTCCGCACTCCGCTCCGCGCTGGGGATGCGGACGCTGTATCAGGTGATGGTCTGGTGGGCGACCAGCCCGGACCGGGATCTCCCGTAGCACCTGCCCCCCTGTCTCTCGATCTCGACGACGGACCTCTGCGCCGCACAAGATCAAAGAATGCAGCTAGGTAGCTGCTGACAGCAGCTTATGCAGCGCAGAGCGTTTGTCGAGTGCCATCCCAAGATCATCCGACCTGGCTTCTCGACGAGCGCCGCGCCCTCGGCGACCGGATACGCGAGCGGCGGATGCGGCGAAACCTGACGCAGGAGAAGCTCGCCGAGAAGGCCGGCATCTCCCGCGACACCGTCCAGAGGATCGAGCGCGGCACCAACGACCCGCGGTACAGCGACCTCGCCCGCATCGCCCGCGCCCTCGACACCCCGCTCGCCAAGCTGGTCGGCTGACCCCCGGCCGGGTCGGCGTCCGGCCGGGGAAGGCAAGCGCTCCGTCTGGTGGCGCTCACCGTCGAGCCCATCCCGCGCGCGGTCAGGAGGAGCCTGCGGTGACGAGGAGCGTGCCGATGTGCCCGGCCTTCGGAGCGTCCACCGTCCGCGCCTCAGCTGTGGTGAACCCGGCTCGCAGCAGGTGGCGTTCCCAGACGGTGGGCTTGTAGCTGTAGCGGTAGGTAAACATGGCTTTCCCCGCGAATCCGCCCTTGTACATGCCCTGAGGGCCGTAGGCACCGGGGATGGCTGGCGGCTGGGAGAACACGAACACGCCGCCGGGGGCCAGGCGCTCGCGCACGAGGGGGAAGAGGCGGGACGGGTCGGTGAACCAAGCCGCGCCGAAGATGGAGTACACGGCGTCGTACTGGCTGGTGTCGGTGGCGAGCCAGTCGAGGACTTCGGCCTGCTCGATGCGGACGCCGAGCGGCGCCCACCGCTCGCCGGCCAGTTCGACCATGCGCGGGGACAGGTCCACCCCGGTGCCCTTCACGCCGTGCTGTGCGAGGTGGGCCAGGGCGCGCCCGGTGCCGCAGCCGATCTCCAGCACCGACTCGGGCGAGCTGAGCAGTTCCGGCCCGGGGCCATGGCCGGCGTACTGAGTCCAGCAGAACGAGGGATCCGCCTCGGCGTCGAACGCGCTCTTGGCGTAGGCGTCCCAGAGTTCGGTCTCGGCGGGGATGTCGTGCGGTACGGGCACTGCTGGTCCTCTGATCGTCGGGAGGCGGGGCCCCCGCCCTCGCGTGGCGGCGGGGGCGGGGGCTGACTGTAGCGGGGGTCAGTGGCTGTCGGGGACCTTGTCGTCGCACGGTGAGCAGTTCGCGCCGTCGATGGCCCACAGCTCCTTGTCGATGCCCCAGCCTTGGGACTTGAGGAAGTCGCCGGTGCGCAGGCACAGGCCGTCGCTGCGGCGCTCGATGAACGGGGCGTGGTGCTTGAACCGGCCGCCGTTGTACAGGCGGCAGATGCCCCACCACACGGGCGTGTCGAGGATGAGCTGGTGGACGCCGATGTCTACGAGCTTGCCGACGCCCAGGTGCTCGTCGGGGTTCTCGATCGAGCCCATGACGTACATGACGGCGTTGCCGAGGATGCGCTCGGCCATGTCGCGGACCATGGTGTGGTCACGCAGGAGCAGGGCGACTTCGCGGTCCCACAGGGGCATGCCGGAGTCGAAGATGTTGGTGGTGAGTTCCGTGATGTGCGGGGCGACCGCGTTGAGAAGCTGCTGCGGGTCGCGCGTGCCGGTGGCTGCGGTGAGGTCTAACGTGATGGTCACGGTGTCCTCTTCTCTGCTGCTGCCCCAGGGCTGGGGCGTGGCCCCGCCGGCGCCCGGCGGGGAGTCTCAGGAGGCGCGGCGCCCGGGGCAGGCCAGGTGCCGGTACACGTCCGGCTTGCCGACGGATCCGCCGTCGGGGGTGAGCCGGTCGTACTGCTGGCCGGACTCGATGGGCTGTTGGCAGCGGGCGCAGATCATCGGGTGGCCTCCGTCGTGGCGTGGTCGGCAGGGTCGCGGCGCGGCCGGCAGGCGCGGTGCTGGCTGGCGGTCGCGGGGGCGCAGGCGCGGCCGCACCGGTCGCAGATCCCGCGCGGCTCCTGCGGGCAGCACGTGCAGCCGCAGCGGCCGCGGAGTGCGGGCAGCGGCTCGCCGCCCACGTACAGGTCATAGTTGCCGGTGCAGAAGCCGTGCTCAGCGATACGGCACGGCGCACACAGGCCGCTCATGACCGCGCCTCAACGCAGGAGGGGCAGGCCCGCGGGAACCAGCTGGCCCACGGACAGTCCGGGTCCGGCCGGATACCGAGGTCCACGGCGGTCTCAGTGGCGAGCCGTCCGGCGCACCAGACGCACGCGGTCCCGCGACGCTGCATGTCAGTGAGGGAAGTCGGCGCGGGTAACTGCGTCGTCGTGGCCATGGGGGTCCTTCGTCCGGCTGTCAGTCACCGCACGGTAGGACCCGGGAAACGAAGCGAGGGGCAGGATTCCTGCCCCTCGCACACGTGCTCGATCAGGCTGCGAGCAACCCGAGTTGGTCGGCGAGCGCGGCCGCGCGGCGGCGCCGGGCCGGGCTGCGGGACTCCGTCTCCTCCAGCACGATCCTCCTCGCGTACCCGTTGTAGCGGATGGTCTCCGGCGCTGCGTGGTGCGCGCGCTCCAGAGTGGCCAGCGCGGTCTCCGCCTGGCCGTCGAGCTGGTACGCGCGGGCCTCCTCGATGCGGTGCCGTGCGAGCCTGGGCCGGGACGGGATCGCCGCCACGTCCGCGGCAACGGCCTGCCGCACGGACTCCCCGCCGGCGTGCAGCTCGACGGCGAGGGTGACCGCGTGGGCCCCCATGATGGGCACCGAGAAGCTGGTGATCGGGTGGTAGTAGTCGGCGGGCAGTGCCTCAGCCGCCGCCTTGGCCCGGTCCCACCAGCCCCACGCGGTACCGGAGTCGCCGCGCCGGGCGGCGGTGAACCCGGCCCCGGCCTCCAGCGCCCCGGCGATGGCCAGCACCTTCGGCTCCCCGTCCGCGCGACGGCCGGCGAGGAACTCCAGCGCCTCCTGAGCGACGGTCTCGGCGGCGTCGAAGTGCGCTGCGTCGCGGTGTGCTTCGCACGCCAGCCAGGCAGCGACACCGATCGCGTGCGGATCCTCGCTCTCCTGGGCTGCGACCATGCCCCGCTCGGCGACCCGCCACAGCAGCGCGCTGTCTGGCTGGTAGGCCAGAAAGAACTGCGCGAGACTGTACGTCTCGGAGAGGACTGCTTGCGTTGCGCGCCGCTCGGCCGCCGAGTCGGATTGGCGTACCGCCAGCTGTGCGTCCCGGATCAGGTCGGGCAGCAGGGAGCCGAGGACGTCGCGGTGGTTGGCGGCCTTGTGCCGGGCCGACCAGGCGGTCGCCAGTCGGGCGGCGAGGTGCGCGGGCCGGGGTGCGGGGCGGTCGCCGTTGAGCGTCAGGGCGTTGACGGCGTTCCGGACGGCGGGCAGCCGGGGGTGGCCCGGGCCGATGAACAGGTCGACCGACGGTGTCTGGTCGCCGGTCAGGTCGGAGAGGTCGCGGACGCGGAGCACCTCGGCGATCCGTAGTACGACGGGGAGTCGCGGCATCTGGATCTGGCCCTTCTCTACCTGCTTCACCCATGACGGCGACATGCCGAGCAGGCCAGCCAGAACGGGGCGGCTCATGCCGCGCCGGGTCCGCTGTACCTCCATCCTCTGGCCGAATGCCAGGGGGTCGACGAACGGGTCCGGGGTAGCATCAGACGACATGGCCTTGCCCTTCCTCTGTGCAGCTCGACACTCACAGGGTATTGGGCAAGGCCGCTTTCGTGTGAGGCCGATCACCCGCGAGGGGTCCGCGATGCTGTCCGACCTGCGGCGTAGTATCCGGCCGTGGACCTGCCTGATGAACTGATCGCCCTCCAGCGCGCCGCCGATGCCGAGTGGGCGCGCCTCGCCGAGCTGACCGACAACGACCAGCGCGAGCAGCAGCGACGCGCGTGGTACGACGCTGGCGCCCGGGCGCAGGCTGCCGTCACCGAGTGGGCGCGCGAGCACGAGCAGAACCGGGCGAAGGTTGAGGCAGCTGTGAAGCAGGCCGCGCGGCACCCGGAGACGGGCGGCAGCTGACGCACGACGAAGCGCCCCCGCCCCCTGCATCAGCAGGGGGCGGGGGCGTTGTCAGTCCATGTCGTCGGGCCAGGGCTGGCCGTCGGCGTAGGCCGGTTCACGGAACGGGTCGGTTGACGGGACAGGCACGGGGTCGGCGAGGCCGAGGGCGGCCATTGCGGCGCCGTCTCCGGCGGCCGGGTCGATGCGGCGCTCGGCCGGGCGAGGGTCGGGCATGGGCTGCTCCTACGGGTACTGGCGGCGCTGCGGGTCGAGGGCCCCGGTCGGGGTCGGACTGGGCGCCGGGTCGGGTGCGGAGGGGATGCGGCGGCAGACCAGGGCGTCCGGGTCGTCGGGGGCGGGCTGGAGGCGGTAGCCGGCGGGGCAGGTCTGCCCGTCGCGGCCGTCCCGCCCGTCGGTGCCGTCCTTGCCGTCCCGGCCCGGGGGCCCGGTGACTGTATCGCCTGGTGGTCCGGCCGGACCGGCGGGCCCGGGCGGGCCGGTCACGGTGGCGCCTGGCTGGCCGGCCTCGCCGTCCGTTCCGTCCTTGCCGTCCTTGCCGTCGGTGCCGGCGGGCCCGGTTTTCCCCGGG
>JBAZOQ010000018.1:0-5496 GCA_041648595.1 Minisyncoccota bacterium
ACCGTGCGCCCTTTGATAAATTTATTGTGAAACCCGTCATATGCATAAGCGCAGCAGTCGGCAGCCACCAGCAGGTCCGCTCCCTGATAATACGGCGCCTTGAGCGGCAGGAGATGAATCTGCACAGGCCAGTTCCCAAGCCGGGGATTTTCTTTCTCTATGCTGCATAAGGTAGCAGCCGGAGCAACTCTATCTATTGTCCTTGCCATACTCCCCGGACATCCGCATGGGAGGGCCTTATGCTCATGTGGCTCATGCTTTTTCTGCGCCTCTTCCATCCTCCGGACCGCTTCCTTGCCCCCGGTTTTTAACAGATACTCCTTTGTGGCCTCGACGTCAAACGGCTTCGATTCCTTCTCTTCAATCTTCAGCGCCCCTGTAGGACACTCACCTATGCAGTCGCCGAAACCGTCGCAGAAATCCTCCTTCACAAGCTTCGCCTTGCCGTCAATAAGCTGCAATGCGCCTTCGGAACAGCCGCTCACGCAATTGCCGCACCCGTCGCAGAGCGCTTCATCAATAGTTATTATCTTCCTTTTCATGTCATCCCTCCTCTTGGTGTTCTTGTCTTAAGTATATGCCGAACAAATAGAAGAGTCTTTGACTTTAGTCAAGGGGACCTTTAATCTCTCATAATCATCTACTCCGCAAGAACGATAATTTTTTATACTGGTGCGACTAATACCTGCTTATCACCATGATATGCCAAGTTGGTATATAGGAAATTTGGTGGTGTCTCACTTTGAATTCATGTCCTTTATTATGTAGATATTAAGAAAGCAACGTGGCATAATAAAATTATGCCTAAAGGACCACAAGGACAGAAGAGACCAGCCGATGTTATTGGAGCCGCTGTTATGGTAGCAAGGATAGCTACGGGAGAAGTAGAAGAAAAGCGCACCGAAAAAGAATATACTCGAAAAGCCGGAGTAATAGGGGGTAATGTTCGAGCTGCTAATTTGTCTCCTAAAAGGCGTAAAGAAATAGCTATAAAGGCCGCACAAGCCCGCTGGTCTAAAAAATAATATCTTACATTCCTAAAACATCTTAAGAAATCCTTGCAATTGGTATTCAAAGCCTGAATCCTCATTACAACAATTGTTTACTTAACAAACGAACATATGTTCACTATCTCAGTAATCATCAGATAATTACCTCTCTATAAGCATAGCCGCTTATGTTTAATATTGAACGCTTATCTATGGCTTGACTTTTTGGTTGGCTTGCATATATTATTAATAGAACAAAGCCAAAGACTTTTACTATATAATGAGTATATCCAAGAAAGGAGGGAATGAATGACACAAGATGTTGAGAATATCATAGCAATGATCGACAGAAAGATTAATGCCTTAAATCAAGCCAAGCAAACTTTGAGATCGGAATTTGGAAATGGGAACGCAAATATGACGGTTAGTAGTGTCCCTGTGAGTTCCACAACCAAAAACAAAACGAAAGGCAAGGTAACTCAGAAAGACAAAGTAATTACGGCTATCCGACAATATGGGCCATTAGGGAGAAAAGAGATTCACGAAAAAACTGGGGTTCCGACAGGTACGATTTCAGCCGTAGTAAATGACAGGACTATGTTTGTCTCTAAAGATGAAAAATGGCACTTAATAGAAAAGGAGGAAAAAGAAGAAAGTCCATTGGAAACTACAGAAAACTAAAGGCGATCCGTCATGATCGCCTTATAGTCTAAATCGGTAGCCCGACTGTCTTTAATCAGTAGGACTGTGGTAATTGTTGCTGGCACTTCAATTATAACAAAATCCCCCTGAATAAAGTCAAGGGCTTCCTGAAACAAGGAGGTTCCATGTCTAAAAAACATAAGACCATTCGCAAGAAGCGGCGGAAGCTTCCCATCTGGCTTAGATGTAAGACTATACGTTAATAAGCTAAGATGAAAGCGAGGGGGGAGAATGCTCCCCCCTTAAACTACTAACCATTAAAAGGGAGATAAAAAAATGAAAACATATCTTATTACTTATGATCTCAATAGACCTGGACAAAAATATAATGAACTTTATGAAGCTATCAAAAAAATAGGAACTTGGTGGCATTGCCTCGATTCAAACTGGATTGTTAAATCTAATTCAAGTGCTGCTCAAATAAGAGATTTACTTACACCTCATATGGATTCAAATGATGCATTATTAGTTGCACATTTATCGGGAGAAGCAGCTTGGAAAGGACTTTCTACCGAATGTTCTGATTGGCTTACAAATAACTTGTAATTATTTTCATTTGTTAAAACATTACAATCCTGTGCCAATTCAAACGGTAATCCTTTAATGGTGATTATTGTTCCTGTTGGTAAAGTATGCTGTATCATTCATGCCCTCCTGTTTATAAAATTATTTACATATACAAACGTATATGTAAATAATACATAAATGGAATATTTATATCAAACTGAAATTAATGCTTGACATTTAATTTCAAGTTCTATACAATAAAATCATGAACAAATTAACAACATCAAAGCGGGTTCAAATCTTGCAGATGCTTTGTGAAGGTTCTTCTATGCGGTCTATATCCAGAATCGTTGATGTCTCCATCAATACCGTAACAAAATTACTGGTAGACGCGGGGATCGCATGTTCTAATTATCAGGATAAAGCATTCCAGAACCTTACTTGCAACCGGATTCAGTGTGATGAAATTTGGAGCTTTTGTTATTCAAAAGAAAAGAACGTACCCGAAGATAAAGAAGGCAAGTTCGGATACGGAGATGTTTACACATGGACAGCGATATGCGCTGACAGCAAACTCGTTCCTTCATGGTATGTCGGAAGACGTGACTATCAATCCGCAAATCATTTTATTAGTGATTTAGCTGGTCGCCTTGCTCATAGGGTTCAATTGACGACTGACGGCCATAAGGCATATTTGCAAGCCGTTGAAGATTCTTTCGGAAGTGAGATTGATTATGCACAGCTTATAAAGCTTTACGGTAATGAGGTTGAAGCAGAGAAGCGATACAGCCCGGCAGAATGCACAGGAGCGATTAAGGAGAGGATACAAGGCAATCCTGACATGAAGCATGTTTCTACCAGTTACGTTGAAAGACAGAACCTTACAATGAGAATGAGCATGAGAAGATTTACCAGACTGACAAACGGTTTTTCAAAGAAAGTCGAAAACCATAGTCATGCACTCGCGCTTTATTTCATGTTCTATAATTTTGTACGTATACATAAAACGCTGAAGGTCTCACCTGCAATGGAAGCCGGGGTTACAGATCGGTTATGGGATGTTGAGGACATTCTTGCCCTTCTAAACTAAAAAAGAGGAAGCGAACTTAAGTTTGCTTGGATGGCGCATGTTTATCAACATCAGAAATAGGGTATCCTTTCAGCTTCAATATGCGGTCTCGTAATAAAACTCCCAATACTGACATAATATCCTCAACGATAAGTCCACGATTATAAGCTTCCTGCTTTACTGCCAGCAGTTCTTCCTCATTGAGCAAGGTCAGCATTTTCTCTTTGGCAATCTTCATGGATGCCATTTGTATATCGTAAGCATTTTCCGTCTTTTCCTGTTCAATTTCTTTTGTCAACTTGAGAAAATGCTTTTCCAAAATGGCATCTGCTTTTATCTTCTCTTTTATCTCCTTACCAACTTCTGTTAAAGTAATGGGACTCAATGCGGCTACGGTTCTCTTTGAGCCTAATGTGTTCTCATAAATCAAGTCTACCTTTGTTCGCATTACTAATACTTTATCAGCAAGGCCCTCTATTTTCGCTATCTTCTCATCGTGATGTTTGAATATTGCTGTCCATAGCCCAATTTTGTAAATTGTCCAACCAGTTGCCCATAAAATGGCAAGCAGAACGAAGACGCTACTATTTAATTGATCGATAAGTTGTTTTAAAATAGTTTCCATAGGTTAATCCCTATATCCGTTCCGTTATTAATTTTATCAACTGCCGGGAAATAATAACATATGTCAAAATGTTTTATCTATCAAAAGCACAAATACCGCATAAGAGACAAGGGAGAGATTCCCATTCTCTCTTATATATAGTATACCATAGCGAAGGAAGATTATAATTTTTCCACAACTTATCTTAAACTGAGACACTACCGGAAATTTGTCCATATTGATTTTCGAGAGTAATTAACAGCCCTCAACTCGATACTCCCCGTGCGGGGCCATCATTTGGCGCGGTTTGCTAAATCCCGTTCAACCGTTCCCACCGCATAAATCGGCGCCAAGCAGCGTTTTCCTTTGCATTCGCTATTACGCGCAGACAATACGTACGACCGTTCCGGATGATACCGCGCTTCAAAAACACCAAGGCTTTTCGAGTGCGTCACTCTTCCCGATTTGACTTCCAGGGGAACGATACCGAGGTCGGTTGAAAGCAGAAATTCAACTTCAGCTGTTTTTCCCGTCCAGCAATACAGATTTGCCGCCCCTGACGCTTTCAATTCCTGGGCCACAAAGTTTTCGGCAACATATCCCTGATAACTTCCGAAACCGTACTGCAATATCGTCGCCGGTTGAATGTCGCTGATTGCGCCCAGCATTCCAACATCAAACATATAGAGCTTAAATTTGTTTTCGGAAGCATATGCGGAAAGCGGTATTGCCGCCGTATCTATTGTAAAGGTTTTAAGAATAAGCCCGGCATTTGCAAGCCAGTCGATCGGGCCGCTTAGCCTTTCAAAACCGCGCATACCCGGGACCGCATCTTTAAACCTGAACTTCGGGGCCGAACCGTCTATGTTCCGGGCAAGCTGCGCAGGGACATTGCGCCACAGCCGTTCGATGTGGATCGCATTGGTTTTTCCGCTGTGTTTTGCAATATCCGCAAGGTATGCGCTGAAAAGATCGCGTTGGATTTTCCGTACCCGGATCATTGTTTCAAACAGGTTGGTCCGATCATTCGCATAGGTAAGCACAACGGACGGCAATCCTCCTGTGACAAGATACCGCTTCCACTGTTCCCACAACCGGTCATGCGCAAGCGCCGGATAGGGCGCATGAAGATTCCGATTCTGCAGGAGCCCGCAAAGCTCCTCCTCTCCGGTTCCTTCCAGAAATTCCTCGAAATCCAGCGGATGCAGATCGAGGAATTCGATTTTGCCGACAGGAAACGGCTCGACATTCAATGCGACCCCAAGAAGCGACCCTGCAGCGCACATTGCACAATGGGGCATTTCTTCGTAAAAATATTTTAAGCTTGTCAGGGCGCGGCCGCAGCGTTGGATCTCGTCGAAAATGACGATGTCCTGCCTATGATCGATATTGCTGTTTCGGTAAAACCGCAGTTCATCGATGATGCGCTGCGGCTTAAGGTCTTTTTCAAATATCTGAGCAATCCGCTCATCTTCTTCGAAATTAAAATAATGACAATTCCTGAATTCTTTTTGCCCGAATTCTCTGAGCGAAAACGTCTTACCAACCTGCCGCGCACCACGTAAAATCAGCGGTTTTCGTTGAGCAGAATTTTTCCATGTAATAAGTTTTTTTGCAATTTTACG
>JBAZOQ010000019.1:0-4061 GCA_041648595.1 Minisyncoccota bacterium
TGCTTGAACAGACTGGCTGGAGATTTTTTGATAATGAAAAAGGACAAGCAAACATTTCGCTTGAACCAAATGTAAAACTTACGCAAAAGGACATTGACGCTTTTGGTGAAGATTTTGAATCCACAAAAAACGGTTTTATTGATTTTTTATTGCTTGATGAAAAAGGTTTCCCACTTGTTATTTTGGAAGCCAAAAAAGAAGATAAAAATCCACTAGACGGAAAAGAACAAGCGAGAAAATACGCTCACACTGAAAATGCTCGTTTCGTTATTCTCTCAAACGGCAATCTTCATTATTTTTGGGATTTGGAACGGGGTGATCCTGAAATTATCACGGAATTTCCAACACAAGAATCTTTGAAGCACAGACAAGATTTTAAACCCGACAATCAGCGTTTAGCAGATGAGGAAGTCAAAGAAGATTATATTGCGTTTACTCAAAATCCAAATTTCAAAGATGATCCTCGCTATCTCAACAAAGAAACACGAGAACAATATCTTTGGGACGAAAACTTGCGGATTTTACGCCCGTATCAGCTCAAAGCAATCCATGCTTTGCAGAAATCCGCCGAGGCTGGAAATGATCGGTTTCTTTTTGAAATGGCGACAGGAACAGGAAAAACTCTTATTTCCGCCGCAGTCATTAAGCTCTTTTTGAGAACAGGAAACGCAAAAAGAATTTTGTTTTTGGTTGATCGTTTGGAATTGGAAGATCAAGCACATAAAAACTTTGTCCGATATTTGAGCAACGATTTTTCCTCTGTTATTTACAAGCAAAATCGTGATGACTGGAAAAAGGCAGAAGTGGTTATTACAACCGTTCAAAGTCTTTCATCGCAAGACAAGTATAAAAAACTATTTTCGCCTACCGATTTTGATTTAATTATTGCCGATGAATCACACCGAGCAATCGGTGGAAATTCACGGGCAGTTTTTGAGTATTTTATCGGCTACAAATTGGGCTTAACAGCGACACCGAAAGACTATTTGAAAAATGTTGATCCTCAAAAACTATCGCAGAAAGACCCGCGAGCTTGGGAAAAACGGCAATTGCTGGATACTTATACGACCTTTGGTTGCAAAAACGGCGAGCCAACTTATAAATTTAGTTTGCTTGACGGTGTTCGCGGAGGATTTTTGGTCAATCCCATTGTTTCAGACGCACGCACAGACATCACGGCAGAATTACTTTCCGAAAAAGGTTATGCCGTAATGGTAGAAAATGAAGAAGGCGTTGAAAGTGAAGAAACATTTTTCCATAAGGATTTTGAAAAGAAATTCTTTTCCGAAAAGACAAATCGTGTCTTTTGCCAGACATTTTTGGAAAATGTTTTGAAAGACCCGATAAGCGGTGAAGTTGGCAAAAGTATTATATTTTGCATAAGCCAAAAACACGCTTCAAAAATTACGCAAACACTCAATCAAATGGCGAGCCAGCTTTGGCCCGACAAATACAATTCTGATTTTGCGGTACAAATCACTTCAAATATTTCTGATAGCCAACAATTCACAATCAATTTCGCCAATAACAATTTGAGCGGACACACAAAGTTTTTAGAGAACTACAAATCAAGTAAAACGAGAGTTTGCGTAACTGTTGGCATGATGACAACGGGTTATGATTGCCAAGATATTCTAAACCTTGCGCTCATGCGTCCGATATTCTCACCGACTGATTTTATTCAGATCAAAGGACGAGGAACACGAAAATTTGTTTTTGAATACAAAGATGAATACGGCGAAACTCACAAGCACGAAAAAGATAATTTCAAGCTTTTCGATTTCTTTGCGAACTGCGAATACTTTGAAGAAAAGTTTGATTATGACGAAGTTTTGCAATTGCCTATCAAACAAAAAGGAACGGGCGGAGAAGGACCTGTCGGCGTTGATATTGATGAAATAGAGGTTTTCAATCCCGATAAGGTCAAAACACTCACGGAAACCCCTGTCGGGATTGAAGGAATGAAAGTTGATCGAAAACTTTTTGAAAAAGCCCGCGAGGAATTACAAAACGATCCCGAAGTAAAAACTGCGGTTGAAAACGAGCAATGGGAAAAGGCGGTGCAGATAATGCGGGACAAATACGAAGACAAACCGCAATTATTCTTGAATCTTGAAAAAATCCGCAAGAGCGAAAATCTTGATCGCCGTATTTCTTGGCGTGAATTTTTGGAACGAGCTTTCGGCTTGATTGATGTTTTCAAATCTAAAGATGAGAAACTGGAAGAAGAATGCGAAAAGTTTATCTCAATCTACAAACCCGAAAGCAAGTATGTTCCGCATATCAAAAACTATCTGAAAGCGTATGTTTCCAATGAACATTTTCGCAACGAGATAAATAATAAGCGATTTCCGCGAGAATATGCTGGCTTCACTATGGCGGAATACAAAGAATTAAATGGTTTTCGCGAAACCGTTCCTGAATATGTGAAAGATTATGTTCCCGTTAATGTTTACATGAGGTAACCAAAAAATTATTATGCTTGATCAAACTACAAAACGAAAACTAGACTCTGCCCGACAAATTCTTGTCGGTAAAGTTCCTGATCCAAAAGCGCAGGTTGAACAAATCACAACCGCCCTTATTTATAAGTTTATGGATGATATGGATAAGGAGAACGAAGAAGTTGGATTAAAAACTCAATTTTTCGTTGATGACTGGAAAAAGTTTTCGTGGACGAAAATTTTAGACAACAAACTTTCGGGGCAAGAACGCCTTGATCTTTATGTTCAGGCAATTACGAATATGCCAAAAAATCCACATATTCCGCAATTGTTTAGAGATATTTTCAAAGGCGCATTTTTGCCATACAACGATCCGCGAACGCTCTCGCTTTTTTTGAAAGAGATCAATGAATTTAATTATGAACACAGCGAAAATTTAGGAAATGCTTTTGAATATTTGCTTTCTATTCTCGGAAGCCAAGGCGACGCTGGGCAATTCCGTACGCCACGCCATATCATTGATTTTATTGTTGAAGTTGTTGATCCAAAGAAAAATGAAACAATTCTTGACCCTGCTTGCGGAACAGCTGGATTTTTGATTTCCGCCTATAAACATATTTTAAGGCAGAATAAAGAAAAAGCGCTCACGCCTGATGAAAAATTAAAGTTGATGAATAATCTTGCGGGTTATGATATTTCGCCCGATATGGTGAAATTGGCGCTTGTGAATATGTATCTGCACGGATTCCCAGAACCAAAAATCCACGAATACGACACTCTTTCAAGCGAAAAGCGTTGGGATGAAACATTTGATGTAATAATGGCGAATCCTCCTTTTATGACGCCGAAAGGTGGAATTGTTCCCCACAAAAGATTTTCAATCCAAGCTAATCGTGCGGAAGTATTATTTGTTGATTATATTGTTGAGCATTTAACGATCAAAGGACGAGCTGGAATCATCGTGCCAGAGGGCGTGATTTTTCAATCAAACAATGCTTATACGCAATTGCGTAAAAAATTAGTTGAGGATGGGCTTTTTGCGGTTGTTTCGCTTCCCGCTGGTGTTTTCAATCCGTACGCGGGAGTGAAAACGAGCGTCTTACTTTTTGATAATGAGATTTCCAAAAAAACAAAAAGCTTTTTATTTTTAAAAATCCAAAATGACGGCTTTGACCTTGGCGCGCAAAGACGCGAGCATAGTAAAAACGACTTGCCTTTGGCTTCGGAGGTTATCAAAAAATATAAAACAGCATTAAGCGATGAAAAAGTTTTTGAATTTAGCGAAAGCGAAAAGAAAATTGCTCATCTTGTGGCCAAAGAAAAAATAATTGCAACAGGAGATTATAATCTTTCGGGTGATAGATATAAAGGAACTGTTGCCCCAATAAATCAAAAATGGCCAATGGAGGAATTGGGCGAATATGTTGAATTGAATCGTGGAGTAGTATATTCAAAAAAGGACGAAGTTTCAAATGACGGTTTTAAAATATTGCGGGCAAATAATATCTCCTTAGATGGGAATTTAGTATTAGATGACATTAAACTAATTTCCAAAGATTTAAAACTAAAAGAAAGTCAGAAACTGAAGGCTGGCGATATCTTTATTTGCGTAGCCAG
>JBAZOQ010000020.1:0-3783 GCA_041648595.1 Minisyncoccota bacterium
TCGCACACGATGCGCAGCGACAGTCGCCAGGACTACAAGGCGCTCCTGGAGTACATCCGCAACTACAACTCAAAGGTGCTTCTGCTCACGGCGACGCCCTACAACATACGGTTCCGCGATGTTGCCAATCAGCTAGGTCTTTACCTTGAGCCTGACGAGGACCTCGGACTCCAGCACCGAAGGCTAGTCCATCCCATATGTACCGGTCTGGGTTTTCGGCCAGCATGGGCCAGACCTGGAGGCCATTCCTTTCGAACCGTTCCAGCACGACGGGCACCACGTCGGTCATCAGTCAGCCCATGTGTGCGACTGGCGGAGAGTCAATACTGAGGGGTGCAGTATTGGTCGGTTGCGCGGAGCGTCGACCTCTCGCAGCCGACTAATTCACTCCGATGGCCACCCCAGTCGCAGCCCGAGGTCAAATGACGTGATGGCCTCAGTCATCTGCCGAAGAGGTTTCCCCAGCCAGGGATGTCAATGTTGGAGAGCTGTTCCCCGAAGCCACTGATGTTCTCGCCCAAGCCCGCTGTGGCTCCGGCAGCGAGGTCGCTCGCCCCGCCAGCTAGATCACTCGCCCCGCCGGCAAAGTCGGTGGCTGTGGCGGTGACGTCCTCCAGTCCCGTGGCAAGCGCGGAAAGGTCGATCGCGCCGGCAAGAGCATCGAAATCGACGCCCGCGGTGAGCGCTTCGGCAAGAAGAGGCGCGGCAATGGTACTTCCGATCGCGCCGGCAGCGACGACAACCAAGAGCCCACCGGCAGCACCGGCGGCGGCCACGCCGGCCCTCTGCCCGGTGGTGGCGTTACCGGTTCGAGGGGTACGAGCGAGGATCCCAGCCAGAGCACCAGGCCGAGCTGCCTCGGCGCGGGTGGCGGTGCGGGCAAGATCAGCCGGTTGGGATGTGCGGGGCTGTTCTGCGAGGGGGAGTTCGGTCCGCAGTCGCGCCTGGATTTGGTTGCGTTCTGCAGGAGTGAGTCGGCTGAACGCATCGGCGTGGATCCGCTCCAACTGGGCAGGCTCGGCGGTATGTAGGAGGTATTCGTAGCGGGCCACTGCGGCACGCTCGGACGCGTGATCGTTTGCCGGGGGTGAGGTCAGCCCGACGGTCTTCGAGGGTGCAGTGCCGGCGGGTGCGCCGGCAGGTGGGCTGAGCGGATGCCCGGGTCCCGCTGGCGGGACGGGTGTCGCCGGCGCGCTGCCCGGGGCAGGCGGGGTGGGCGCGGCGCCGGTGATCGCGCCCACCGCACCACGCAGTGTGCTTTTCCAGTCGCGCGGTTCGCTGCCAGGGGTCTGCGAAGGCGCGGGGGTCTTGTTGAGTGCCCGTTGGGCCAGGCCGGTGAGGCGGTCAAACAGGGTCATGAGCGTCTTCCTTCTGGGTAGGTGCTGGGGTTCTGTGGAACGTGAGTGCGCCTCTTCCGGGCGAGTGGACGTCCCTCCTGCTTCGCGAACGTTGGTCGATCACGTGGCAGGTCAGGCGAGCGGGAGCCATGCCACGGACATCACTCCCCACGCCTGTGCCCGACCTGCGGAGGGTGGGAGGCGGAGGGAAGAACGTGTGGCTGAGTAGGATTCGACGCGCACCTGCTCGGGGGTCAGCTCAACCCTCGCGGCGGCGGCATCCGCGAGCACCGCGGTGAGAATCTCGCGGTGCCGTCGAGTGCGAGAATGCAGCAAGACCGCCGGGTCGAGGCTGAACCCTGCCCGCTCCGGCTGCACGTGTACTCCCACATGTGCGGTGCGCTCTGCGAGGAGCCGAACCGCGGTGAACAGTCCGTTCCACCGGACTCTTTGGCGCGGCAGGGCGATGTGCACGCACAGATCACCGTCCCCGACGAACGAGCGGAGATCGTTGGGCCATACGGGCGCTTCGAGGCTGACGCGGTCGATCGGGGTGGTGAGCTGACCGTAATGCAGCAAGCACAGATCGTGTTCTTTCGTGATCACGATCAGCTCCGATCCGGGCAGGCATCGTCGTGTAGCTGCACACGCGCGCCCCAGTCATCAATCGGATGCAACACACCGGTGGCCGCAGCAGTCCGGTCGATCACCGTCCGGGCGTCCCAGGACGGACCTCCCTCGACGATGAGGCACTGCCCCGCATCCACGTGCAGCTCGTTGCTCGAGCCGCCGAGCAAGACCCGCTGCCCCGCCGCGACGACAACGTCCGTCACGGATTGATCCGTGACCTCACGCACGGTGACCGGATTGTCTCCCGCGTTGCGCAGACTCCCGCACCCCGGCAGAGGTCCGCCGCAGCGGTCACCGACACCGACAGTCCACGCGACTGCGAGAATCCCGGTCACAGCGAGCAGCGGCAACACAACTACCGCCACCGTCGAACCTCGGCGACCCCTCCTCACCGGCTGGGAATCGGGGGCCAGGGCCGCCGAGGGGTCACGGTCAGTCATCGGAACTCACCTTCCGTTCTGCGGGCACTCTGCCGCGGCGGCGGAAGACCGGCTCCGCGGCGGCGAGCTCCTCGTCACTGGCGAGGCGGAACGCCCCGGCGGCTTCGGTTTGCACCTCACGTCGTCCTTGGCCTCGGGTGGCACGGAGGCTGGCGACGATCGAGACGGTGATGATGGTGGCCACCACGGCGAGGCTGATGGTGGTCGGGATGTAGAGGACGTCCAGGAGGAGCATCTTGATGCCCACCCAGATCAGGACGAACGCGAGCCCGACCTTGAGGTAGATGAACCGGTGGATGAGGTCGGCGAGGAGGAAGTACATCGCACGCAGCCCCAGGATGGCGAACGCGTTGGCGGTGAACACCAGGAACGGTTCGGAGGTGACGGCGAAGATCGCGGGGATGGAGTCGACGGCGAAGATGATGTCGGTGATCTCCACCAGGACCAGCACCGCCAAGAGCGGCGTCGCCACCACGATTCCGGCTTTGCGGATCAGGAACTTCTGCCCGTGGTAGGCGTCGGTCATCGGCACGAACCGGCGGAAGGCCTTGAGGATCTTGGACTTCTCGGGGTGAATGTGGTCGTTGCGGGAGCGGAACATCCGCCATCCGGTGTAGATCAGGAACGCGGCAAACACGTACAGGATCCAGGCGAAGTTCTCGATCAGTGCGGCGCCGGCGGCGATGAAGATCCCGCGGAAGATCAGGGCGCCCAGGACGCCGAGGAAGAGCACCCGGTGCTGGTACTCGCGGGGGACGGCGAATGCGGCGAAGATGATCGCCCAGACGAACACGTTGTCCACGGCGAGGGATTTCTCGATCAGGTAGCCGGCGAAGTACTGCTGCCCGAATTCCGCCCCCCACAGCGACCACACGAGCACACCGAAACTCACGCCCAGCACGACCCACACGATCGACCACGCGGCGGCTTCCCGCACACCGATCACATGGGCTTTGCGGTGTGCGACCAGATCGACGGCGAGCATCACCAGGATCACGCCCAGGACGGCGAACCACGCCCACAACGGCACTGACATATCAAAGACCTCCACGAATACTCGTGAAGGTCTCATCGGCCTGACGGCCCTGCGCACCGGATCCCGAGGCGGGAACGTATTGACGATGCGGAGCGAGGATTACTCCCCTTCTTGCCCCATCAAACAGGAGAAGTATGCTTCACGTCAAGTCGGCTCGCGAGAAGTTCCCGGAACCACGGTCAACAGATGGGCGAGCCTGGGGGCGCTTTCGCGGTGTTCTGGCAGGACTATGCTGTCTTCGGGCTGCTCGTCGAGCTGCACGGCGAAGTGGTGGTGGCGGGTGAAGGGTTCGGGGTTCGACGTCGATGCCGGGTTGCGGCGATACCCGTGGGTGTCGAGG
>JBAZOQ010000021.1:0-3532 GCA_041648595.1 Minisyncoccota bacterium
AAAATAATATGGTTTGGCTCTGGGTTCTTAGGTTTTATGATTTTTCCTAAAATAGTTCAATTAAGAGCCCAAAAAAAAGAAGTTTCTAAACTATTAATCAGAGGATTAGCTTATACTTCTTTTTTTGCATTGATTGGAAGTGGAATTTTAATGGCTGCTCCAAGGTCAATTATACTAATAATGTATGGTTCAGCATATTTGAGTATTTCTCCATTTGTAGGCATATTTGGTCTTACTTTAGGTTTATTTTCAATTAATCAAATATTAATAATTTTTAATTTAGCATTAGAAAAATATAAGTTTTTATGGATTATTTTTGCAGGAGTTTTACTTGAAATTGTGGGCATTTTCATATTTCATTCTTCATTAACAGACATAGTAAAAATTAACCTATTAACGCAATTATTCATATTAATAGGCATATTAATATATAATAGGAAAGAAATAATTGGTGGTACAGATATTATAAAGAATATAATTAAAGACTATGGCAAATAAAAAAATATCTATAATTGTTCCAGTTTATAAAGCGGAAAAATTTATAAGAAAAAACTTAGAGCAAATAAAAAAAGCAACTTTAAAGGTTTTCCCAAATAGTGAAGTTATAGCTGTTATTGATGGTTTTGTTGATAATAGTTATGAAGAAGCAAAAAAAGTTAAGGGGATTAAAGTTGTGGGTTACCTCGTTAATCAAGGCAAGGGCAATGCATTAAAATATGGATTTCAACATTCAACAGGAGATTTCATAACTTTTATTGATTGTGATATGGATTTTGACCCATCACAATTAAAGAATTTTATTCCTTATATGGCAACTGCAGATTTAGTAATAGGAAGCAAGCGTCATCCCTTTTCAAAAATTTATTATTCATTAAAAAGAAGAATTATGAGCAAAGGCTTCCAAATTTATTCTTGGTTAATATTGGGGGTTCATTTAAGAGATACTCAATCAGGTCTCAAATTAATAAAGAGAGAGGTTTTAGATATAATAATGCCATTAGTTTTAGTGAAAAAATATGCTTTTGACTTGGAATTATGTTTTCTTGCACAAAAACATGGATTTAGAATGGTTGAAGCTCCTGTTTATATAAATCAAAAGTTTGGAAGCACGACAATAACAAATAAGGCTATAAGAAGCATGTTTGCGGATGTTTTAGCAATTAGATATAGATATTCAATCTTGCGTTATTACCAGAAGGAGTTTTGGAAGAATAAATTCGGGATCGGGGAGGAGAAGAAATGAGCAAGCGCATTCTAATGTTGAATTATGAGTTCCCGCCGTTGGGGGAAACAGTTTCCACTTTACTATCTACTTTTATATTTGGAAGTGAAAACTGTTTTAGTGGGGCCTCCCCAGTTAGTTATGAAATAGCAAAGGGCTATGTAAAACTCGGGCATGAAGTAAATGTTGTAACCATAGGCATGAAATGACCCTTCGTATCACTTAGAAACTATTGATAAAACATATAACTTGTAAAAAGATTTTTATCAAATATTTATCCTCTATTAAAGTTAGATTGATAATTACCTAAAAAACGTATCCATTAAGGGCTTCTTCCACTTTCATTGACATTATGCATAGAATACCATAGAATTATAAAATATGGAAGAAATAGTTCCATATTTTACTAAAAGTTTAAAAAGGATACCTCGCTATATAAAATATGGAAAATAAAGCTAATAGGTTTTGGTTGTATCTTTTAGAGAAAAGAAAAAAAGTCCTTGTAAAAGAAAAAGTTAGAGAAAACTATAATGAATTTCAAAGAATGTGGAAAGACAAAGAAAGAGATTTTGCAAAAGTATTTGATAGCTTAAGGAAAACTAGAATAAGATATATATTTTATAAAAAATGGTATATTCTAAGCAAAGAAGAATTTGAGGATTTAAAAAATAATAAATTTGAAGAGTATGAATTGATATTTAAATTCTTGGAAGACCAGAAAATTTTTTATTATCTGGGGCTATCAAGTGCAAAATATCTAAATAAATTAACTTGGCAAAGCTTAAAAGTTATTTATGTAATCAACAGCGAGTTTAAGTTGAAGAGAAAGGTAGGAAATGTTGAGATTGAACTTATTAAATTTCCAAAAGATTTAATTGTAAATATGGCCTTAAACAAAACAAATAAAGGAGTTCCCTATTCTGATGTTGAAAAAACTCTTTTGGATGAAATCTATTATCTATTGCATAAAAAAGGGAAATTACAAATAGCAGACTATAATTTTAATGAACTAAATATTGAAAAAATTAAAGCTTACCTTGCTTTTTATTCAAAATATAAGTTTATTAAGAAAGAGGTTATGAATAAACTAAATAAAGAGCAAATTAAAACATTATGATAGTCCCGGATAGATATTTGCAAGAAACCAGAAAGAAAAAAGTATCCGATGAAATGATAAAAAAGGATCTTGCTTTAAGTTATATCTTATATGAAATGTCAGAAGATATTAAAAATGATAAAAATTCTCCTTTTAACAAACTAATTTTTAAGGGTGGAACATTACTTTCAAAATCTCATTTAGATTATCATAGATTTTCAGAAGATTTGGACTTTACTTTCTCTGAAAATAAAGAATTAAATAACCTGTCAAAAAATCAAAAAAAGCACATAATCAAGCATTATTTAAAGAAAGAATTTTTACCAAAATTTGAAAATATAATCCAAAAATACTCTTTTGATTTTGATGCTAGTGAAATGAATAAAGAAACTAAAAAGTACTGTCCAATAAAAGCACCTGTTCATCTAGCTAAATTTTATGCCTATTTAGACAAAAAAGATCAAACACCTATAAAAATAGAAATAAATTTTTTAGATGAATTATTTGAAGAGCCTAAAAAAATTAAGCTAATTCATTTAAATCCAGGATCTCAAAGTTTAATCTTTCCTTTAGGAGAAACAGAATTTAATTCTTATAATATTGAAGAAATATTGATTGAGAAAATAAGAGCAATTTTAACAAGAGAAGCAAAGATTCATGAAAGAGACATCTTTGATTTGTTCTTATTAAAAACCAGAGGACATAACTCTTTAGAATTAAATCTAGACAAAATTAAGAATAAAATAAGGGGAGGAATAGGATTTAAGCAAGATAAGAAAAAAGAAATACAAAAAATTCAAAAGATAGAAGAGAAATTTAAGCAGTTAGAAAATGAAATAGAAGAAGAGATAAAAACAATGAGTCTTAAGGATTATGACTCTAAAGAATATAGAGCATTTTTTAAGGAGTTAAAAGAATTTTTAAATAAAATGGAATTTTCAGATTTATGAAATTTTTAGATATCATTAAAAAAACAAAATAAAAATTAAAAAACTATAAAATAAAGAAAAAAGATGAAAACACAATCCAAGAAGCACATTCTTATGTTGAGCTGGAGAGATATGAAACATCCTATGAAAGGGGGGATGGGGGGAAGAAATGAATAACAATAAGACAGTATCTCCGCATGACTGACTATATTATTAAGTTACTCCAAAAAGTTTAAATATTAGATATATATCTAATATATATGTCTAAAGTAGAAATAAAAACTA
>JBAZOQ010000022.1:0-3119 GCA_041648595.1 Minisyncoccota bacterium
ATTTCATACCACGTTGACTGATCTCCCTGATCTTTCGATTCCACATCTCCCGCACCACTCGTTGCATACTTATTACTTTCCATATTTGCATCAATTTCATAGAGAAGTGTCGAAGACGATTTATAGTAATAATAATTTGTCCCATCATTCACTGGATCGATTGGGAGACGGGAAAGCGGGGATCCTGACGAGATAGCGCCGAAGTTCACATTCACCCATCCAGCCCCAGTTACAACAGTTGACGCATTGGTGACACATGTTCCTGTTGAAAACCCCGGTGCTGTTATACCATATGTACACGTACCGGTCGCAGTCCATGAAGTAAGGTTTGCTACTTCAGCAAGATAGAGCGCAAGTGCATTGTGAAGGGCCGATAAATCAGACACACGTGTCGAGTCTCTCCCCTGTTTCACGAGTTGGGCAGGATTCAAGATGATAACGACCGCGGTCGCAAGCACCGCTAAGATAGCGATAACGACAAGGAGTTCGATAAGGGTAAAACCCTTTTTTGTTTTTATATTCATAATTATATATAAACGACTTTTTTATTTGACCAATAAATTATACCACAAAATCAATTTTGAATATGGATAAGAAAAAATGAGTAAAAATCTGGCATTTTACAGATTTAATGCCGGGGCGTTTCCCACCTCGTACCAATTATTATCATTTCCTCCATCTTTCGTATTCGAGACAATATCTCCCGCTCCTCCCGACCCATATTTATTGCTTTCCATTTTTGCATCCAATTCATAAAGGAGTGTAGAGGAACTTTTGAATCCATAATAATATGTCGTGTCATTCACCGGATCCATTGGAAGACGCGAGAGCGGCGAGCCAGATGAAATTGCACTGAAATTTACCGGTACCCACCCATTTCCATTCACTGCCGTTGAACTTGAATACGTACACGAATCAAACCCCGCTGGCTTTGATGAACCACTTGAATTTGTACAGTATGTGTATGGCGTCCACGAAGTGAGTCCTGCAACCTCAGAAAGATACAATGCAATTGCACTGTGAGTTGCTGCCATATCAGAAATACGTGTCGAGTCTCTCCCCTGTTTCACGAGTTGGGCAGGATTCAAGATGATAACGACCGCGGTCGCAAGCACCGCCAGGATAGCGATAACGACAAGGAGCTCAATGAGGGTGAAACCTTTTTTTGTTTTTGTTTCCATTGCAGTGTCAAAAAACCGACCTTTCATTTTCTATTATTATACACTTTTATCCCATACCTTTCCAAAAATCAGCATACCCAGGAAATGTGCGGGATTTACTGGCTTGAAAGTAGAAATTCTTTCACACGTTCAACAAGTTCTTCCATTGAAATACGTGCTTTCACAAAATACCCAACCGCACCGAGTGCCTGCCCTTTTTCTAAATCGGTTTCTTGTCCAAGATTTGAAATAATCACAATCGGCACTTTTTGTAGTAATGGATCGGCTTGTACTTTTTCTAAAAATTCAAATCCAGATATTTTTGGAAGAATAATATCAAGTAACACTAAATCAAGTTGATTATTTTTTAACAATTCAAATCCCTCACTCCCATCGCGCGCGAGTAATACTTTAAATCCCTCTTTTTCAAGACGCTGTTTTAACAGCGTTCCCAAGAGGGGTTCATCTTCAACAAGAAGAATATTTTTTATTGGTAATGATGTTCGTATATCCATTTTCTATTTCTCTCTCTATTATACCCCTACATTAAGAAATAACAAAAAAATCCATACACCAGTTGATGGATAGATTTTTTATCCCGCACTTTTTCTTAATTACAAAACCGCATAGACGGTTTTGAAAACTTTTTTAAATTATAATCAATCCTTGTAAATTATATTTAGAATTCCTACTTAAAACCAGCCCTTATCCGATTAAGAAAAGGTGCGGGATTTATAGTAAACATTTTTAGTTGCCCTAACTTTTGCGGCCGAATTTTGTCTCTCGAAATTCTTCGAGAAGAAGGTTCGGCTCAGACCTTCTTGATTTGTAAAAAAGTATCACAAATCGTAAACAGCGATCCGCCAATATTACTATTTATGCGTCTCACTTTTTACGACTTGCAATCGACATAATTTAATTGATCCACGAGCAGCTTCCGCTACCCGTGCCTTGTTACGACTTAGTCCTCATCACCGAGCTTAGGCTGAACCCCGGTTGGAGTTTTTACCTATTCCCAGCTCCGCTGACTTGACGGGCGGTGAGTACAGGACTCGAGAACGTATTCACCGCGGCATGCTGATCCGCGATTACTAGTGATTCCGACTTCATGAGGGCGAGTTGCAGCCCTCAATCTGAACTGGGGCCAATTTTGATGGGATTAGCTCCGCCTTACGGCTTGGCAACCCATTGTATTGACCATTGTAGCATGTGTGTAGCCCAGGGCATCAGAGGGCCATGCTGATTTGACGTCATCCCCACCTTCCTCCGTCTATGCGACGGCAGTCTTCCCTGACACTTATAACAGAGAACAGGGGTTGCGCTCGTTACCCCACTTAAGGGAACGCCTCACGGCACGAGCTGACGGCAACCATGCAGCACCTGTGCACATGTCCTCGTAAGAGGAGGGTTCTCCTTTCGGAAAATTTTCATGTACATTTCAAGCCCTGGTGAGGTGTCTCGTTTACCATCGAATTAAACCACATGCTCCACCACTTGTGCGAGTCCCCGTCTATTCCTTTGAGTTTTAAGCTTGCGCTCGTACTTCCCAGGCGGCAGACTTAACGCGTTAGCTTCGCCACTCCGAGGGTCGATACTCGAAACAGCTAGTCTGCATCGTTTACGGCGTGGAATACTGGGGTATCTAATCCCATTCTCGCCCCACGCTTTCGCACTTGAGAGTCAGGAACGCCCTAGAGAGCTGCCTTCGCCTTTGGTGTTCCACATGATATCAACGGATTTCACCCCTACACCATGTGTTCCGCTCTCCTCTAACGTCCTCTAGCCTAGTAGTTTCTCCGGCGGCCTTAGGGTTGAGCCCTAAGATTTAACCGAAAGACACGCTAGGTCTCCTGCGTGCGCTTTACGCCCAATAAATCCGGATAACGCTTGAGGTCTCCGTATTACCGCTGCTGCTGGCACGAAGTTTGCAACCTCTTATTCCTACCGTACTATCAGTCG
>JBAZOQ010000023.1:0-2999 GCA_041648595.1 Minisyncoccota bacterium
TGTATCATACATATTCATTATATCATAAACTATATTTTATGCCACCAGACTTTAACTCGGAATTTAATTGTATCCCAAATTATCAAAGCTATATATCTAAAAGATTCTAATTTTGTTTTAATTTTTTTCATATTATATAAATTCTGCTTGATAACACTTTTCACAATATACTATTTCCTTTCTGTCTGGCGAAATCGCGGTTTCAAATTCGTTCTGGCATGGATTATCTCCATGAAAATGTTTAACTGTATTCTGATATTCTTTGTTCTCTGATTCTATACCATTGCACATGCATTTTCTATGCCAGAGTTTGAATGGATTTTTCTTTTTTGTACGCTCCCCATATCTACAGCTTGGACACAGACGAGGCAAAGCAACTTTTATTTGCTTATAAAATTGGAGCTCATTTGGTAAAATTCGAAATGCCTTTGTGCAATGTTGATTGCAGTCTTCGTTTATATGATCACAAGAAATCACTTCTTCTAAAATGGATTCTGATACATTATTAATATGGTCTGGAAGATCTTTTAATTCTTTGGTTATTTTATATTCCCTTTCTTTTTCTTCATACCACCTAAACCCCTGTGATTGAGCCTCTTTTTTAGAAAGAGGGAAATACTTATTTGCCCAAGTTTCATTATAAGCCCACAAAGAATGTTCTATAGGAAAATATTCACCGTATTTATATATTCTTCCTTTTTTATCAATAAAGGGCATGTCCATCATCTGTTGTTTAATTTTGGGAATTAATTTCTCGTATTCTTCCTTTGAATATTGTTTATTTAAAATACAATACTTTTTATTTTTCAACATAGTACAGCCAAACAAAAATGATGAATTAAAAATTCTAACAGAATATTCTAAATTTGTAGACTCATTTGAGGCGCGCCCAAAGAAGCATCTACTAGACTGAACACCTCCGTTATTTTCATAAAAAAGCTCCGAATGGTCTCCTCCAAAAACAACATCATAGCTATCCTTTAATAATAAACCTCCCATGGCTATATATTTACAGTTTTCAACCCCAAGGAGTGTTTCAAAACACATAAAACTATTTTTTGTGCTCTGTAAATTGTCACCAGTAACATTTGAAGAATTTTTTATAATAGCAAATTTTAGTGGTATTTTATAATAAAGTTCCCAAAATAGTTTTTCTGCTTTTTTCCTTACTTCATAACTTCCTAAGTCCCATTTTTTTATTTCATTTTGGTATTCTTCCTTAGAATATTTTTTATTAAAAATATAATATTTTTGGTTTCTTAAATTTACACAACCAAAACAACTTGTACATCCAATACAATTAAATATAAACGAGCAATCTAAACATTCGTCGGAAAAATATGTAAATTTTGTATTGTAGACACCATTAGAATTTATGGTTTCATAAACATGATCAGCATTAACTATCACATCCGAATCTAAAGAGTCACGAGAAAAACCCGGAGATTCACAATTATAACAATTAATGGATTCAAAACCATCAAAAGTAAGCATGCAATTTTTACAACGTATATTCCCGTTTGAAAATTCACAATTTGTTGAATTTTTTCCGCTAGTTGCTTCACGAGGAACAGTTTTTAACAAATCATAAAATTGTTGAAAAAATGGCTTAGAAAAATCATAATCACGTCCATAATCTATCGCATCCCAACCATCACTCCACCAACAAAAAGAACAGTATACCACTACAGGAATATCATGAGAATAAATACTTATTGTTTCTTTTTTACATTTATCACACTTATCTTTATAAAGTGGCCTATCTTCACGAGAAGCAAGACGTCTAATTAAACGACATTCTGGACACCAAGTAGGCGGAGGAACTTTAATTTTTTCATAAAAATCAAAATCCTCCGGTTCAATCGTAAAATTGCCCTTGCAGTTCTGACATATTTTAATTTCTGAATTCATATATATAATATTACATCATTCTTTTCTAAAAACAATGATATATGCAAGAAAAGTTTTAAGCTATTATATATTGCCCGTTATTATTCTTTTTAAAATATTTAGAATTTTGTAGATTAACTAGGATGGTATTTTTCTTTAAATATCGTTCTTTCATTACTTGATCAACTATCTCTTCTTTAGTCATGGGACCATTCTTCTTTATAAGTTCCTTGATAACATCTCTGACAACTCCAGTTTTATATCCCCACTCAGACAAAGCATAAATGCCTCTACCCACCAATACAAATCTAGGGTCTTTGATAAGTTCGTTGTGACAAGTTGCTACATGACATTTTTTATTAAAAGTATTTGTTACAGCTTTTGCTACTTCTCTAAAATGCATTGGTGACCCATGTTTGCGCATCATCAAAAAAGCATAATCCTTTACTCCACGAGTTTTGATATTAGAAGATGTGGACTTTCCCCATTCTCCTAATGGATTCTTGCTAATTTTCTTTGACATTGAAAGCCATCGTCTAGCTATTTCTTCATTTTTATATTGTTCAGATAAATCTTTAACTTCTTCAAGGAATCGAGAGATAAGTTCTCCTTCAGAAATTAACTCATCATCTGAAAGACCTTCATAAATATTCTTTAAAGATTTATGAATTTGTTCTGCTATGTCATGGTCAACACTCCATCGTGTCTTAAAATGCTCATCTTCTTTGTGTTTAGTAAACTCATTTCCTAAAGTTAGAAATAAGTTTATATGATTCTGAGTTAATTTATCTTTAGATAAATGATTGAGCAGATCTTTCTCAGAGACAATAGCACCTAAAGTGTGAACTAGTTTCTTTAATTCTTCGAAAACCTCCTTCTCGTTTTTGAAGAATTCTGATTTACGAATAAGAGACAGAGCTGTATTTTCTATCTGACGAACACGTTCGCGAGTAATGCCATATCTCTTACCTATTGCTTCTAGTGTTTTACGTTCTGTATCATCAGTAAGACCGAATCGATTAACCACCACATCATGAGCACGTGGTGATAAACCTGAGAGCATACGTTTAGTAACTTGTTTTGGTTTGAATGTAATTGTATTAGCCATT
>JBAZOQ010000024.1:0-2525 GCA_041648595.1 Minisyncoccota bacterium
ACCAGGATTCTCATTAGTTTTCGTTCCAGCCTTTCTCTCGAAAAACCTTCTACACAAAAACCACGCCTGCTTACCAGAACATTCTATATTGTGTTGGGACGGAAATAAATTTCCGTTCTGCCATTGATAAATCAACAGCAGAAGAATTATTGAATATGATTTGTGAAATTAAGTTTATTCAAAATAAACTTTTTCGAGTGAATCTCTTTTTGCAAAATAAATGCTATCTGTCATTGCATTTAGTTTTTTTAAATTAGATATTTCCTTTTTAATATGTTCCTTAGTCTCTATATATTTCTTGTTCACTTCTCCTAATGCTGATTGATAATGTAGGTTTTTTATTGGTTTCATAGGGTCTTGTTCTGGACCACTGCAACTTCCAAAACTAACAGCAAAAGCTAAAGGAATAATTATTTTCTTTCCCAACTTCTTAACTAATTTATTTTCCATAATTCTCCCACTCTTTCAAACTATTTAAATCTTTCTATTTTGTTACCTCTTAATAAAAGTAACAAATTGTGATATGTGATAATTGATTTCATCTGATTAATATCAACTTCGAATTTTGCTTACAGTAAAGATTTTTCTTTGATGTCTAATGAAATTTCTAATTTCGCTTCGCCTAAATTCTCCGTAAAATAAAATTAGCTCAACAACAACTTTAAAATTATTGTTCAACTTAACTTAATTCACGACGGAAAAATCTGCTTTAGCGATTTTGTAGTCAATATAATTGATTGTTTTATAAAATTAAAAACTAATCGTAAACTCTTTCACGCTTGTCAATCTTTGAAACAAGAATTATCTTTTCAGTTTCTTTAATTCTATAAAGAATTCTGTATTTTCCAATTCTTATTCTAAAAATTTTATCATTGTCTTCTCTTCCAATAAATTTAGCATCTGAAGGAACAGGATTATTCTTTAACATTTCTAATTTGCTAAAAATCCTCGACAATAATTCTTTTTCTGAACTTTTAAGAAATTTCTTTGAACTTTTTGAATATTCTAATTCAAACATTATAGCTCAAGTTCTTTCTTTAATTCTTCGTGAGAAATTGTTTCTCCATTTCTGTATTCTTCTTCAGCTAATCTCAAAGCTTCTCTATCATCCTCATCCAAGATATAATCTATGTCAACCATATTATTCTTAATAAAATCAACATCAGCTTGAAGTTTAATTAACTTCTTCATAATCTCTTGGGGATTAATTAGTGTTTCCATTAGTTTGTTAGTTTTCCCAATTTTATAAAACTTTTGATAATAAATCAATCTTCTCCCAACACAATTTTAAAACGAATGCCTCTAAAGTATCGGTATTATGCTTAGCCCTGTCCATTTTCAGGGCCCTGAACCTCAATAGGTGAGCTGTTACGCTTTCTTTAAATGATAGCTGCTTCTGAGCTTACATCCCTAGTGTCTCAGGTTCAAGACACCTTTTGATACACTTAGCATAAATTTATGGACCTTAACTTTAGTCTCCTTTGTTTAGGTCTCGGAACAATATCTTACATACTGCCCCTGTTTCTTGTCTTAAGCAGTTAACAGTTTCTGAGTTGGAAAGAGTTCCGTAATCATTAGACCCTGCGAACTCCATCCGTACTTTACACCGCTAACAAACATAACAAGACTATACGTAGGCATATTTCAGCAGGAACCAGCCATCGCCGAGTTAGATAGGCTTTTCACCCCTATCCACAGGTTATCCAAGTACATGTATATAACACTGGTTCGGTCCTCCATCCTCCTTTCGAAAGACTTCAACCTACCCATGAATAGATCACCCGGCTTCAGGTCTTATCCATGTGACTAACGCATTTTCATACTTGCTTTCGCTTTGATTACCTGATAAAATCAGTTAGTCTCGCCACACAGAAAAACTCCCTGGCCCGTTTTTCAAAACGTACGTTACAAACCTTTCCCTTACGGGTTAAAGTCAGTAACAAACTGTAACTGGCAAATTTCAAATCTTTTCACGCTCTGTTAAGAGTGCTTTTCAGCTTTCCCTCGCGGTACTAGTGCGCTATCGGACTTTAGTTTTATTTAGGGTTAGCAGTTAATCCTGCCATATTCAGACTTCTAATCCAAGAAGCCCTACTCGTTGAGGAACAACATGTTGTCTACATCTACAGGACTGTCACCTTCTAAGGTGCGTCTTTCCAGACGACTTTGATTCGACAATTTAGCCATTTATCCTCACCACATCTCTTGCCATCTTTCGACGGTAGATTCAGTTTGCCCTTTTCCCTTTTCGCTCTCTGCTAATGGGGGAATCACGTATTTGTTTTCTCTTCCTGCCGGTACTAAGATGTTTCAATTCCCAGCGTATTTTGCTCTCTCGAGCTATTCGGAAATCCTAGGTTCAAAGCCTGCATGCGGCTCCCCTAGGCTTATCGCAGCTTGCCACGTCCTTCGTCAAAACTAAAACCAAGCTATCCGTTTACCAGTTTAAATAGTAGTATGCCTGAAAATTTATTTTAATATAATTTTCATTATTTTAAGTGGGATTTTCTGTTACTTATTTCATC
>JBAZOQ010000025.1:0-2523 GCA_041648595.1 Minisyncoccota bacterium
AGTTCCGCCTAAGAGTTCATATCGACGGCGGAGTTCGGCACCTCGATGTCGGCTCACCTTAGCGCGGCGGTGGAGAAGCTGCCAAGCGTTTGGCTGTTCGCCAATTAAAAAGGTACGCGAGCTGGGTAAGGATTCATGAGCCCAGCATATTCTCATCGAGAATAAAATAAAAAAGAATAATAAACTGACTCATAACGGTGAAGTCCGGTTGTATATGGTAAAATATATACAATGGATGATATCGTGGGAAGATTACAATCTGCATTTCCATCACATCAATTAGATGTGATTATAGGGTCATTGCTTGGTGATGCTCGGCTTGAATGCCGGTCGAAAGGAATACGAGTAAAATATACTGCTCGCTTTCGAGTTCATCACGGAGAAAAACAAAAAGAGTATGTTTGGTGGAAATATGAGATTCTTAAAAATATTGTTTCTTCTAAACCAAGAGAAATTACTTGCATTAATAAGAAACGAAATTTAAAAGAAATTTCTTGGTATTTTCACACAAAAAGTTTAAAAAACTTTGGAATTATTCACGAAATTTTTTATAAAAATAGAGTGAAAAAATTTCCAACAGAAATACTCCCGATTTTTTCTGACAGAATGTTGGCAGTGTGGTATATGGACGATGGTTCAAATAATCATGGGAACGTGACTTTGAGCACACATTCATTTTCTTTAGAAGATCAAAAAATAATTATTGATTTTTTAAAAAAGAAATATTACATCAATCCAACAATTGTGAAAGATAGGAACCAGTGGAAAATTTCAATTGGTAAAAAAGATTATAACCATTTTCTTTCAATTGTTACCCCATTTATTCCCAAAGCAATGGCATATAAGATTGATAATCCCCGTATCGACTTGTCTGTGAAAATAGGCAGAGTGAACTAAAATGTTTGCTAACACGTCAGTTCCAAATAGGAAAATTTTGGAAAAGGTATAGTCAGTACCATTAGTAATAATGGAAAGTATGTCAGACCGTTCAGGAGTTTCTTGAAAACTTTTGAACAGTCTGAATCCTCAGAGGAAATTGAATTTATGGAATTTCTGTTATTAAAATATTTTTTGTTTATGAAAAAAAGATAGAACCAATCAAATCACGGCGGTTCTCGTAAATTTTTATGAGAAAGAAGTCGGGGTTTTCGGTAAAATCCTTATGGACGATACCGAGAAGAAAATTATTTTCTTCGTAGAGACTACAAACCGGCTCCAGTTGGTGCACCAGCTGGAAAGGTATAGTCCAATGCACATAGCAATATGTGAAATCATGCGTGAGACAGGTTGGTCTCCTATCTACTGCACTCGTTGATTCTTGAGAAGATTTGTTTCTAGTACGAGAGGACCGAAATGAACTGACCTCTGGTGTACGAGCTCTACTGCCAAGTGGATTGCTCGGTAGCTATGTCGGGATTGGATAACCTCTGAAAGCATCTAAGAGGGAAGCCAGCTTCAAGATTAGGAATCGTTAAGAACCGTGAGAGATGATCACGTTGATAGGCTTTAAGTGTAAGCGCAGTAATGCGTTGAGCTGAGAAGTACTAATGTTTCGATTCCTGTTAAGAAATTTGCAAACCACAATTAAAATAAAAAAACTTGAATATAATGTTCTGGTGCTTTGACGGCGGAGATACATCTCTTCCCATTCCGAACAGAGCAATTAAGCCCGCTAGTGCCGATGATACTCCTCACGGGGGAAAGTAGGTAGGCGCCGGAACAATGTATTTAAGGGGAAGTCAGTTTATCTGCCTTTGGCAGACACTGAGGGGAAATGGGGTCAGGAGCCTTTGTTTTGAGAAGATACCATGATATGATTATTTTATGCCGAGAATAAATAGAATTGATGTTGGAGATGTAATTTATCATGTCATAAATCGTGCTAATGCACGGATGCAGATATTTAATAAAGATGAAGATTATATACTTTTTGAAAAGGTAATAGAAGAAGCAAAAGAAAAATTTGATATGAGAATACTTTCTTATGAGATGATGCCAAATCATTGGCATTTAATATTATATCCCAAAAAAGATGGTGATTTACAAAAATTTATGGGATGGGTATCTATGACTCATACACAAAGATGGCATTCTCGACATAAAACTATAGGTTCTGGACATCTCTACCAGGGAAGATATAAATCATTTCCAATAGAAACAAATCGATATTTATTACAACTATTTAGATATGTAGAAAGAAATGCATTAAGAGCTAAATTAGTTAAAAAAGCAGAAGATTGGAAATGGTCAAGTTTATATAGAAGGGAGAAGGGAAATATTAATCAAAAGAAGTTATTATCAAAATGGCCTATTGATATGCCTAACAATTATATTAAATTGGTTAATGAAGCACAAACTAATAAAGAGATAGAGTCTTTAAGATATTCAGTAAATAAAGGAAAACCTTATGGATCTGATAATTGGACAAATAAAATGGTAGATAAATTTAATTTAAAAGCGACCTTGAGAAACCCCGGTAGGCCAAACAAAGGCTCCTGACCCCATTAACTACCTGACCCCATT